>CBCTZJ010000001.1:0-183047 GCA_965151385.1 uncultured Collinsella sp.
TTGTCAAGGCCATAGCCCGCTATGTCGAGAACGGCGACGGCCCCATCCCCTACAGCGAAAACCAAGATGGCGAGACGAGGCGCGAACCCCAAGGCGAGAACATCGGCATCATCGCCCAGACCAGCGAGGGCGTCACACCCGCAGTCATCTCGATCATCCGCAGCAAGGTAACGGCCGAAGGAGATACAGCGGCAATCTTTGCCCGTGCCATGAGCGCTGACGGCAAGACAATCGGCACCATCAAGATTGAGAACGCCGCCATCCAGACGCCCGAAGGCGGCAAGGTCATTGACTATCGCAAGCTCCGTGACGGCATCTACGAGGCAGGCCAAGCCATCGGCACGGGCGACGCCACGGTCGACTCCCTCTATATCAAAGCAATCGCCAAAAGTACGACCATCGCACCTCCCGAGGTAGCCAAGCCGGAAGACCCCAAGCCCGACGAGACCAAGCCCGCAGAAAGCAAGCCCGCGGAGTCCAAGCAGAACCCCAAGCCTGAGGGCTCAAAGCCGACCAAGGCCGTTGCGGCTTCAACCACGAAAGCCAAGACTACCGGCAAGCTCGCGGCAACCGGCGACGCCTCGAGCGCAGCCATCGTGGCAGCCGCCCTTGCGGGAACAGCCGCCATCGCCGCAGGCGCCGTGGTGAGCCGCAAGCGCTCATAGACGTCTTTGGCCTTTAACGCACGGGACGGCGCCCACAGAAGTGCTAGCCTGTACACCGTTTAGCAACGCCACCGCCGAGCTCCCCTCCGGCGGTGGCGTTTTCTGTTTGCGCCCGCACGACGCGCGCGAATGTTCTTGATGCTGTCCAACCGGCATACGCTGGCGTGCGACAATTGGGGCTGCCGATATCACACCACCGAGAGAAGCCTGCCTTGGAATCGCAAAAGCAGATAACCGTTCATTCAGAGCATGCGGAAGGTGTGCCCGTCATCTACCTTCCCGTGGTCATGGGCAACGGCAGCGAGGTTTACGGGCGCTGCCGAGAGCTCGACTGCCCGCCTTTTACTCTTGTCGCCATTGGCGGGCTCGATTGGAATCGCGAGCTGAGCCCCTGGGCATGCGACGGGACCGTACGCGATGCCGAACCTTTCGGCGGCCAAGCCGCCGGTTTTCTTGATGAGCTGCTGAATCAGATAATCCCCCAGGTGGAGTCGTCGCTTCCTCAGCCACCTGTTTGGCGTGGCATTGCCGGTTATTCGCTGGCGGGCCTCTTTTCGCTTTGGGCCCTCTGGCAAACCGATGTCTTTGGCCGCGCGGCGAGCGCATCGGGGTCGCTATGGTTTCCCGACTTTGTCGATCGCGCCAGCACGGCCCCTTTTGCCGGCAGCCCGCAAGCCGTCTATCTGTCACTCGGCAAAAAGGAAACCAAGACACCCAACCGCATGATGAGGCACGTACTCGACGACACGCGCGCAATGGAAGAGCTACTCATCGAGCGCGGCATTCCAACAACGATGGAGCTCAACCCCGGCAATCACTTTGCCCAAACCGACTTGCGCATGGCCCGCGGCATACACTGGATACTGACGCATTAAAAATGGCGCCCACGCGTACGCATGGGCGCCATATTTTTGATTTAGCTGAACACAACTACTACTCGACAGTCTCCTCAAGCTCAGAAACGTCGAACTCGAAGTCGTTACCCGGCAGAATCGCGTTGAGCACGATGCCGACCAGCGAGCCCACGGCAATGCCGGACAGCGAAATGGTCACGCCGCCCAGCTCCAACACGATAGCTCCGGCGGTGCTATAGGCAATGCCGAGCGAAAGCACGAGCACCAGCGCGGCCACCAGCACGTTGCGGTTGTTCTGGAAATCGACCTGGTTCTCGATGAGGTTGCGAACACCCACAGCGCTGATCATGCCGTAGAGCACGAGCGACACACCGCCGATCACACACGCCGGCATGGCGGCGATGACCGCGGCGAACTTGGGGCAGAACGAAAGCACGATGGCGCAGCACGCGGCAATGCGAATCACGCGCGGGTCAAACACGCGCGTCAGGGCAAGCACGCCGGTGTTCTCACCATACGTGGTGTTGGCCGGAGCGCCAAAGAGCGAAGCCAGGATCGTGGCGAGACCATCGCCGAGCAGCGTGCGGTGCAGGCCGGGGTCGGCAATGTAGTTACGCTCGCAAGTGGAGCCGATAGCCGAGATGTCACCGATATGCTCGATCATGGTCGCAAAGGCCAGCGGCATGATGGTGATGATGGCCGTCGTGGCAAGACCGCTATCGAACTGCGGCCCAAAGAGCGCAAACACGGTGTTATCCCACACGATGGGCAAACCGACCCAGGGAGCGGCTGCGACGCCAGAAAAGTCGACCTCGCCCAGCGCAGCCGCAACGGCATAGCTCACCACGACGCCCAGCAAGATCGGCACGATCTTGACCATGCCACGGCCCCAGATGTTGCAGATGACGATCACTGCCACGGCGATAACGGCGACGAGCCAATTGGCCTGGCAGTTGGTAATGGCGGAGCTTGCCAGGATCAGACCGATCGAAATGACGATGGGGCCAGTCACCACCGGCGGGAAGAAGCGCATGACGCGCTTGGCGCCAAACGCGCGGAAGAGTGCCGCAAGCACCGGATAGAGCAGGCCGGCACAAGCTACACCCAGGCAGGCGTAGGGCAAAAGCTCGGTCTCGCCGTTGGGCGCGATGGCGGCATAACCCGCAATAAAGGCAAACGAAGACCCCAGGAATGCGGGCACCTTACCGCGCGACAGGAAGTGGAACAGCAGCGTGCCCAAGCCGGCAAACAAAAGCGTTGCCGATACCGAGAGGCCGGTGAGCACGGGCACCAGTACCGTGGCACCAAACATGGCAAACAGGTGCTGTAGGCCGAGCAAAAACATGCGCGGGCGGCCGAGCGACGATGCGTCGTAGATGGCATCGGTGACGACGGGCGTCGAAGACTGGGACATGGATGTCCTTTCGAATGGAAGGGCGATCGGGCATATCGGATAACCTGCCCGAACGATACAATCCGAACCATTGTACGCGATACGCCATGTCTCGCACGCGCCGTCACCTGCGAACGTTACCGCTATTTCCAAACGCGCTCGGCAACGCGCTTGACCAGCGCGATCTTTGCCCATTGCTCGTCCTCGGTCAGCTTGTTACCAATCTCGCAGCTGGCAAAGCCGCACTGGGGCGACAGATACAGGTTCTCGAGCGGAACATACTTTGCAGCCTCGTGAATACGCTCGACGATGGCATCCTCGTCCTCAAGCTCAGCGGCCTTGGTGGTCACCAGGCCCAACACGACCTTCTTGCCGGGGGCAACGTACTTGAGCGGCTCAAAGCCACCGGCGCGCGGCGTATCGAACTCCAGGTAAAATGCGTCGACATCCTCGTTTGCGAACAGGTATGGCGCGATGGGGTCATAGCCGCCCTCGAAGGCATAGGTAGAGTGGTAGTTACCACGGCACACGTGCGTGTTAATGACAAGGTCATCGGGCTTGCCCTCGATGGCTGCGTTGTTGAGCGCCACGCCCAGCTCGCTTACCTTTTGCAGGTCGACCGGGCTCATGCCGGTTTTGGCGACAAAATCGGTATCGCAGTAGATGCCCCAGGTGCAGTCATCAAACTGGATGTTGCGGCAGCCTGCAGCGTACAGGTCGGCGATCACGGTGCGGTATGCTGCGGCGATGGCATCGGCAAGTTCCTCATCGGTCTTATAGACAGCGCGCAGGCTCTCCTGCTGGCCGTCGCAGCGGTCGAGCGTGACTTCGGAGAACGTCTGGATCGGCGCCGGAATGGTTTGCCGCGCGACCTGGCCCTCCCCCTCGAGCACCTTGACAAATTTAAAGTGCTCGACGAACGGATGGTTCTCGCCGCTAATGGGGCCGGTTACCACTGCGGTGTCGGCTGTGGTCTCCTCGTCGTGGAACATATAACCCGTACGCGAGGTACGGCGTTCAATGCCGTTAAGGCCCCACATAAAATCGAGGTGCCAGTAGCTGCGGCGAAACTCACCATCGGTGATGACCTGCAGGCCGGCGGCCTTCTGCTTTGCCACCAAATCGCGAATGGCATCGTCCTCGACGGCCTTAAGGCCGTCGTCATCAAGCGTGCCCGCGGCGTAGGCGGCACGGGCGTCCTTCACGGCCTGAGGACGAAGAAAACTGCCGACGATATCGGCGCGAAACGGCGCGTTCAGCGTGGTTAAAGCACTCATAGATATCTCCCTTTGCATTGGTTGCTTTACTGGGACAAAGTATGAGCGCTCATATAGCCATCGCAAAATATACGTTTATAACAGTTTGATATAGATGCTTCCTATATCAGTTGGGACTGCCATAAAGAGATTTGACCCGTGCAGAACGCAGCGGCTAAATATGTTGACGAATCGCGTCGATATAGGCCTGTCCATAGCGCGTGAGCGTCGTATTTTTGCGTGTGATAATGCCGATCTCCATGTACTCGTCTACATCGAGCGGAATGGAGATAATACCGGGGCCGTTAAGTTCATGGCTGATCACGCCCGAACACACCGTGTAGCCGTTGAGGCCCATGACCAGGTTGAACAACGTCGCACGGTCACGCACGCGGATATTCTTGCGGCGCTCAAAGGTCGAGGTCAGCTCCTCGGAATAGTAAAACGAATTGTAGCTACCCTGCTCATAGGACAAAAATGGGTAGTCCTCGAGGTCTTCGAGCGTCACGCTGGAGCGGCCCGCCAGCGGATGGTCAGCACACACAAAAACGTGCGGCGTGGCGCAGAAGAGCCCTTCGAACACGAGCTCGTTGGCCGCCAGCATGCGCTCGATGACCTCGCGATTGTGCTCCGACAGATACAGGATGCCGAGCTCGCTTTTCATGTGCGCGACGTCCTCAATAATCTCGTGAGTCTGCTCCTCGCGCAGGGTAAAGTCGTAGCGCGCGGCATCAAACTCACGAATCACATCGACAAACGCATTAACGGCAAAGGAATAATGCTGGCAACTCACACTAAAGTGCGGCACCTGCTCGGACGCGCCCTTGTACTTACCTTCGAGCAGATCGGCCTGGTCAAGCACCTGTCGCGCGTAGCCCAAGAAGGTCTCGCCCTCTTCGGACACAATGACGCCCTTGTTGGTGCGCTCAAAGATGTGCACACCCATCTCGTTTTCGAGATCGCGGATCGATGCGGTAATCGAAGGCTGCGACACAAAGAGCCGGCGCGAGGCCTCGGTGATACTGCCGCATTCGGCAACCTTGACGACATACCTGAGCTGCTGAAGCTTCATAGCTTTCTCCCTAGACGTTCGTGACGTCGAAACCCGTCGCATCCATCTGACGCATAAACGGCGGCATCTCCCCCGTCGCGGCACAGGCGGCAATCTGATGCAGAGCCCCGGCAACCGCATCGTCTGCCGCAGCGCCGATATGCCAGCGCGCGGCAGCCGTGACAGCCTCGTTGGCATTGGCGACTGCAACGGAGTTGGGAACGGCATCGATCATGGGCAGATCGTTATCGGAATCACCGAACACGGCCACCTCGTCGAGCGTCAGGTCCAAAGCGCGCGCAAGCTCCAGCGCAGCGCGGCCCTTGTCCCAACCGGCCGGAAGGATGTCAAACAGGCGCACGCGGTTGTTGGGAAACACAAGCGAGAGCTCCGGCACCTCGGCGGCAACGCGCTCGCGTAGCTCCACGAGCTCCTCACGTGAACGGGCACTCCAGATATTCGCCTTGAACACCGGGGCATCATCGACAACAGGACGGCACGGGGCCTCTTCGCCCTTGAGCCACGCGTTGCCGCCCGACTCCATGGCGCGGCGTACGCGCTCGGGGTCGCTCGTCACGCAGTAGGCATCGTTACCCCAAAAGTCATCGCCCAGGCTGTAGACCTTCAGGTACGTATCGTCGGTCTCTTGCTCCAAATAGTCAGCCAAGCGCATAAGGGCGGCGTTGTCGGTCGCGCGCGAAGCGACCGCCTGACCGTCGACAAACATTACCTGGCCGTTGCAGAACGCGCCGGTCGAGAAGCACTCGACGCAATTGCGGAACATCCAGCCCATCGCGGACGGCTGACGGCCCGAAACCGGACCAAAGTGCAGACCCGCCGCCTGCATGGCATGAATGCCCTCGATGGCGTAGTCGCTGGCGCCGTCATGCCCGGCTGGAATCAGCGTATCGTCCATATCGGTCAGCACAAGTTTAATCATAAGGCCCCCATTCGTATCGGTCCTACCTATTGTAACGACCTGCCAAAATAAACCTGTCCCTTTTTGGTAGGTGCGCTAGTATAGGGAACAACAGATTCGATGCGGGAGTGCCGGCGGTGCAAACCACAAGGCTGAGAGGGCATGGGGCCCAATCCTTTGAACCTGTCAGTTAATGCTGGCGTAGGGAGCATGCCGCCTTTACAGGGGCGCTGTCTATGCACAGCGCCCCTTTTCTATGCCAAGGAGGCATGTGCAGTGATTGATTCGGAACAGCTTAAGCAACATATGGTCAAGGCCGTAGAGGAGATTCGCGCCACCAATCCGATGGCCGGCTCCATCACCAACACGGTGACGATCGACTTTGTCGCCAACGCACAACTCGCCGTGGGCGGATCGGCCGCCATGGTCTATCTGCCCGACGAGGGCGAGGCGCTCGTTGCCGGCGGCGGCGCCATCTATCTCAACATGGGCACGCTCTTCCCCATCTACGAGCAGACGATTCCCCGCGCGGCCAAGGCGGCACACGACGCCGGCAAGCCCTGGGTGCTCGATCCGGTGGGCCTGGGCATCGGTAGCCTGCGCACCCAGTTGGTAAACGAGCTCAAGCAGTACAAGCCCGCCATCGTGCGCGGCAACGCCTCCGAGATTATCGCGCTCGCCGGCCTGTGGGGTCTTGAGGGCGAGACGGCCGATCTGAGCCGCGTGCGCGGTGTCGATACCACCGACACGGTCGACGCCGCCCGTGGTGCCGCCGTGGCGCTCGCCCGCTACACCGGCGGCGCCGTGGTCGTCTCGGGCGAAGTCGACCTGATTACCGACGGCACGACCGTGGCCAAGTCCCACGGCGGCAGCCCGCTCATGTCCAAGATCACCGGCTGCGGCTGCTCGCAGGGCGGCGTGCTGGCCGTGTACGCCTGCGCCGCCGACCCGTTTACGGCAGCCGTCTGCGGCACCGCCGTCTACAACGTGGCCGGCACGCGTGCCGCCGCCGTCGCCGACGCCCCGGCAAGCTTTAAGGTCGCCTTTATCGACGAGCTCTACCGCGCAACCGCCCAAGACATCGCCGATAACCGACTCGAGCTCGAGGAGGCATAGGCCATGTCCGAGCCCGTAACCAATGCCAGCATGAACACGCTCGTCGCCGTGGCCATCGCCCCGTGCGGCACCGGCGACGAGCTGTCCGCCGAGGTCGCTGAGGTCGTGCGCGGCATTCGCGAGAGCGGCCTTCCCAACCGCACCACCTCGATGTTCACCGAGATCGAGGGCGACTGGGACGAGGTCATGCAGGTCGTGCGCGACGCAACCTTTGTGTTGGCGAGCAAAGGCATCCGCACCGAAGTCGTGCTCAAAGCCGATATTCGACCCGGATTTACCGACACCATGACCGGCAAGCTCGAGCGCATGGAAGCGCAGATCAAAAAGCAGGAGGAAGCACAATGAGCATCCGCGACAACCTTGATATCTCGGCCTATCTGGTACTCGGCCCCGAAAACACGCTGGGGCGCCCCGTGGGCGATGTAGTGGTCCAGGCGCTCGATGCCGGCTTTACCTGCATCCAGGTGCGCTCCAAGGTGGCAAGCGCCCGCGAGATCATCGCGCTGACCGGCGACGCCGCGCAGGCAATCGCACAGGCTGGCAAGACCGGTCAGGTCGCCTTGCTCATCGACGACCGCCTGGACTGCGTACTTGCCGCGCGCGAGCAGGGCATCGCTGTCGACGGCGTGCACGTGGGTCAGAGCGATATTCCCGTCGAGGTCTGCCGCAAGCTTCTGGGCCCCGATGCCATCGTGGGCCTTTCGGCCCGTTGCGAGGAGATGCTCGAGTACGTCAAGACCGCCGACATGAGCCTAGTCGACTACCTAGGCATCGGCCCGCTCCACGAGACCGAGACCAAGCGCGACTGCGGACGCGCGGCCGACGGCTCTATCATCACCAAGAGCTTTGAGGACCTGGCCGCGCTCCACGCGGCAAGCCCCGTGCCCATCGTGGTGGGCGGCGGCGTCAAGACGGCCGACCTGCCGCAGCTCAAGGCCACCGGCGTCGATGGCTTCTTTGTGGTGAGCGCCGTCTGCAGTGCCGACGACCCCTGCGCCGCCGCCAAGGAGCTCGTCGACACCTGGCAGCAGGCGTAAGTCTAAGCCGAGTAGCTGATCCGCAGCCTCACATCTTTAGCAATAGAAAGCGCATCCCAGTTTGGACCTCCATTCCGTGATGCGCTTTCCGCATGCGACCCTTACCCCGCCAGATACGCTTCCAACGCCGGCAAGGTCGCCTCCGCATCGCGCCGACCGATCTGATAGATACGCTCGAGCTCATCCGGTTCACGGCACAGCGACGGTACCTTCACCGATTCGCTCGGCCGCACCACAAAGATTTCGCCGGCAGCCTCGCGACGTGCTAAGTCATCGAGCGTGGCATTGTAGACCTCATGCCGATGCTCAAGCGCTGCGACAAACTCCGGGTAGTGACGGAACACGCGCCGCAGCATGGGCATCACGCTGTTGGGCTGCTTCACAAAGCCCGCCGGCTGCGTGAGTACCACGATGTTTCGGTCATACCCCTGCGCAAACAGCCATGCGCTGGGAATAGAATCAGCCACGCCACCATCCAGATACTTATGTCCGTCAATAGCAACGGGACGCGTCGCCACAGGAATAGCCGACGACGCCCGGATCCACTCGATATCGCGCTCATCGCCATAAGGCAGGTCGTGATAGACGGCCTTGCCCGTCTCGATATCGGTACACACGCACGTAAACCGCATGGGGCAGGCGCGATATGCCTCCAGGTCGATGGGATCGCGCTCGATGGGCACCTCATGATAGGCAAAATCGGCATTGAACATGTCTCCAGTCCGCAGCCAGCTTGCTACACCCGCATAGCGCTTATCGGCACAATATGCCTTGTTGTAGCGAATGGCGCGTCCAATCTGCCGCGATTTAAAGTTGTAGCCAAACGCCGCGCCCGCCGAGACACCCACCATATGGTCGCAGGTCAAACCGTGCTCCATCCAAACGTCGAGCACGCCCGCCGTATACATACCGCGGTAGCCGCCTCCCTCGAGTGCCAGCCCCACCGTGCGCGTCATAGTTGGCTGTGCCATGCGACCATCTCCGTCCCCGCAAATTTAAACGGAACAAGTATACCCATCAACATATACCGCCCCAGTCGCATTTTTATCGAACATCGCATCATCGCGCTGCCGTTTGTCGAATAATAGCCACCCACAGCATGTGCACCCCTATATAATTTTGCACTGTTGTTTATACTACTCAGCAGTTATCAACAGCGAACATTAGCCGGCAAAGTAACCCAACAACGCAGCAAGGCGGGGGCCTGGATACACGCAAAACGCTGAGCAACGATGCGTGTACACAACGAGCTCGCCCGAGGCAATCCGCTCCGACTTCAGAAAGCCGCTTAGAACATGGATACTGTCAGCAATTACACCGAAACGCTCGAAAAGACCGTCCGTGACCTTCTCGAGCGTCAGGAGGATCTGATCAGGACCGCCTTTACCGACCAGCTTACCGGACTTGGCAACCGTGGCGGCTTTGCCCGTTCCCTCGAGGAGCTCTGGGAGCAGGACACCCCCGTTACCATGGCGTTCATCGATATCGACAATCTCAAGCACTGCAACGACGTCTTTGGGCATGACGAGGGCAACCGCTATATCTTGCAGGTAAGCCTCTATCTCAAACTGTATATGAAAGTGGACGAGGCGGCGTTTCGCATAGGCGGCGACGAGTTTGCCATCCTATCTACGATTGCGACCGAGGACGACCTCGCCGAACGTCTGGAACACTGCCGAACGATCCTGCTCAAAAACAACGATTCCGAGATGCCCCACTCGTTTAGCTACGGAGTGGCACACGCCGACCCCGCCCTGGGCGAAGCCTCCAATCGCATGACACTCGATGCCGACCATCGCATGTACGACTACAAGCTACGTCATGCCATGCACCTCGATCGGCGCAATATTACGCAAGTCCACGCCGACAACTTCGAAATAAGCGATCGTATTTTCGACGCTTTTTCGATGCTCAACGAGGGCCGTTATTTCTTTATCGAGAACTTGGACAAGGACCGCACCCTTTGGTCGCAAGGTGCCTTGCGCGATCTCGGTCTTCCTTCGGAGCACATAGACAGCTGCCGCGATTTCTGGAAGACGCGCGTCCATCCCGATGACCTCGAGGCCTACGCCAACGACATCAACCAGATCTTTAACGGCTCCAAACACCGCCGCGTCATGCAGTACCGCATGCGCAATGCCGCGGGTGACTACGTTCTCTGCCGTGCTCGCGGGTTTCGCATCGACGGCGACGGAAATGTCCCCTCGCTCTATGTCGGCGAACTCGTCAACCACTCGCTTGCCGAAACCGTCGATGCCGCCACAGGCCTCGGAACGCAGCGCATGCTGGTCAACGCTATCGATGCCTGCCGTCGCGACCGCTGCGAGACGGGGCTTATAGCGGTGCGCATTCGTGGCACGGCGAATCTCAACGAGCTCTACGGGGCCGAGGCTGTCGACAACATGCTTGCCGAATACGCAGGCCGCATGCTGTCGATCACCCGCGGCAGAAGCCGGGTCTTCCGTTCACGAAGCGTCCAGTTCGTCGTGCTCAGCAACGATTTGGACCACGAGGCATTCGAGCAACTGACCCGCCACCTTAAAGAGGCCGTTTTCGCTCCTGTTCAAATCGCAGGCGACACCATTACTCCCGTCTGCCTTGTCGTCCCGGCCTTTTACGAGCACTTAGCCCATCAAGCGACCGCCGTTTTAGGCGAACTCGACCGTCGCCTTCGCACGGCCGGCGGGCTTGTTCCCAACGACAGCCTCCCCATACCCGAGGCGGAGCGCAAAAGCGCCATCGCCGAACGTATCGACTCGCTCACGGGCCTCTATCGACCCAGCGAGTTTATGCGGCGCGCCAACGCATTTCTCGAGGCAAGGCGCGACGACACCTGGTGCATCGCCACCGTCGACATGGGTCACATGCGCCTGTTTAATGAATGGCACGGCCAGGCCGAGGGCGACCGCGTACTCGCCGATGTGGGCACGGTCCTCAAGGACATCGAGAATGCCGATATGGGCGTCGCAGGGTACTGGGGCCAAGATGACTTTTGCGTACTCATCCCCTTTAAGCACATCACCGTCCATCAAATCTACAACCGCGTTCGCGAGGCAGTAGCCAGGCATGATGACGGCGTAGGTTTTTGGCCGTCCATGGGCATTTACCCCATCGACTCCAATGAGGAGATCACCATCGATGCGCAGGCAAAGGCCATGTTTACCAATCGACGCGCCAAAAACGACTTCAAGGAGCGCATTGCTATTTTCCGCCCCGAAGAATATGAACACGAGATTGCGTTCCACCGCACGCTGACCGAGTTCCAGTACGCGCTCTCAAATGGCCGCATCACGTACTACCTGCAGCCCCAGGTCGATATGGAAACCGGCGAGATCATTGGCGCCGAGGCACTTACGCGCTGGATTGACAAGGACGGCTCTCTCATTTCGCCCGCAACGTTTATCCCTGCACTCGAGGAAAGCGGCTTTGTGGTGACGCTCGACAAGTACATTTGGCAGGGTGTCGCCATATGGCTTCGCGAGCGTCTCGATCGCGGTCTTCGCGTGGTTCCGGTCTCGCTTAATGTGTCTCGCGTGGACATTCTTGCCTGCGACGTTGCCGAGCATATGGGATCGCTCGCCGCCCAATACAACCTGCCGCCCGAGCTCATGCGCATCGAGATCACCGAGACGGCTTATACGGGAGAGTCCGAAGCCGTGGACAAACTGACAGCCGACTTGCACACCCGCGGCTTCTCGACCTATATGGACGATTTTGGCACCGGTCAGTCCACGCTCGCGATGCTCAAGAACGTCAATGTCGACGTCATCAAGCTCGACCGCACCTTTGTGCCCACCGACCGCGATCAAGGCCGCAGCGCGCAGATCGTGTCATCGATGCTCGAGATGGCGCAGTCGCTCCATCTGCCCATTGTAATCGAAGGCGTCGAGACAGATGAGCAGGCAAACATGCTACGCCACATGGGTGCCCGCTACGCTCAGGGCTTCCTCTACTACCGCCCCATGCCGGCGAAGGATTTTGAGGCATTGCTCGATGGCGGCAATAACAACTGATACGCTCGCGCGCAAAACGCCACCGCCGAAGGGGGCATTTGTCTCCATTAGCTAACTTATATCCCCAGTTCAAACCGAATTGGGGATATGATACAAACCGTTGTTCCGCCCAAGGAGGTTATCCATCATGAACGAGTCATATCGCCTGGGCGAGCAATCGATTATTGCCTATCTTCAGCGACTTGCGAATGGCATCTCGACCGCCGAACTCGATGTTGCCGCGCTGCCTGCTGAGCTGCGCGCCGTTGGCGAGCAACTGCAAAAGACGCATGCCATCCTGCAACAAGAGCGCCGGCTGCTTGAGAGCAACGCCTATATCGACCCGCTCACCAACTTGGGCAACCGCGGCGGACTCGACCGTCACGTCGAGCAACTCTGGCACAAAGGTGACCCCTTCACCTGCGCCTATATTGACATCGACCATCTCAAACATTGCAATGATAGGTTTGGCCACGCCGAAGGCAATCGCTATATTCTGAGCATCTGCCGCACGCTCTCCGAAACCATGGAGCACGATGAGATGCTGTTCCGTATCGGTGGAGACGAGTTTGTGCTCATCTCGCTCTCCGCAAACGAGACCGAACTCGAGCAGCGCTTGGAGCGGGTACGTGCCGGGCTGATCGAGGCGAGCTCAGGTGGCAAGGCGCCCATGATCGCCAGCTTTAGCTTTGGCTGCTCGCGCGTCGATCCACTTGCCGGCGACACGCGTCGCCAGATGACGATGGATGCCGATCGCAAGATGTATCGCTATAAGCTTATGCATCGTGTGCAGCAACCGAAAGACAATGACGCGCCGCAACGCCCAATCGTCGATCAGCTTCCCTGCAACGACCGGGTGTTCCAAGCGATCTCCATGAGCTCCGAGACACGCTATCCGTTCATCCTTAACCTCGATACGGGAGAATCGCAATGGTCGGTTAACGCCGTGCGCGATTTTGACCTGCCCTCCCAGCACCCCTTTAACTCACTCGACATGTGGCTCGCCCGCGTTCATCCCGAGGACCGCGACAACGTACGCGCCGAGCTCGACATGGCGATAAACGGCACGTGGCACTTCCATTACATGCAGTATCGCGTAATGGATGCCACCGGAAAATACGTGCTTTGCGACTGCACGGGCTACCGTTTGGACGGCACCGATACCGAGCCCAGCATGTATGTGGGCATTATCATCAACCGAAGCTTGGCAGATACGACCGACTCGGTAACGGGCCTGGGCGATGTCCACGCGCTGGTCAACGCTATTGGAGAGATGCGCCGCGTGGCGCGCGAGGCAGGCTTTATTGCCATTAAGGTCGACGATATCGCCGAAGTCAATGCCCGCTTTGGATTCGATGCAGGCGACCGCGTGCTCGCCGAAAGCGCCGCCTGCCTCATGGACTGTTCGCGCGGCAAGGGTCGCTTGTTCCGCTCGACGGGACCAATGTTCGTGGCGCTTTTCGATGACTTTGATCCCGAAGAGACCGATGCGATCGCAGACGAAATCGAGCGGTTCCTGGGTTCTCCCGTGCTCATCGGCTCGCTTGAATATCAGCCGCCCATTCGTGTGGCGACGCTTCATCTGGACGCTGTCAATCGACAGCCCGTTTCCATTTTGAACGAGCTCAAAGCGTTGCTCGGTAAAGCCGTGCAGGTGCCAGGTACCAAACTGGATTAGCACCGCGCCCGCACCGCCTCCCCCATCGTGCGATAATCCTCTGCAGAAGTCACCAACAGCAGAGGGAGTTTGTGATGAAGGTTCTTTTGGTCAATGGCAGTCCCAAGGCAAACGGCAATACCGCCCGCGCACTCGCCGAGGTCTCCGAGCAACTCAACGCCGAGGGCATCGATACCGAGGTGTTCCAGCTGGGCGCCAAGCCCATTCGCGACTGCATCGGTTGCGGCCAGTGCGGCAAGCTTGGCGGTCGCTGCACCTTTGACGACGACGTGGTGAACGAGCTCATCGCTGCCGCCGAGCAGGCAGATGGCTTTGTCTTTGGCTCCCCCGTCTACTATGCGCATCCCAGCGGACGCATCCTCTCAGCCCTCGATCGCGCCTTCTATGCAGGCGGGCATGCCTTTGAGCACAAGCCCGGCGCCGCGGTCGCCGTCGCCCGTCGCGGCGGCACGTCGACCACGTTCGATGTGCTCAACAAGTACTTCACCATTAAGCAAATGCCTGTGGTTGCCTCCACCTACTGGAACAACGTGTTTGGCCGCGTGCCCGGCGACGCCGATGGGGATGCCGAGGGCCTTGCCACCATGCGAAACATCGGCAAAAACATGGCCTGGCTCCTGCGCTGTATCGAGGCAGGACAGGCCGCCGGTATCAACGCACCCGAGGCAGATCGAGCAACGACCAACTTCATTCGATAGAGCGGCGGAGCATGAATATCCAGATTTTTGGAACCAAAAAGTCTTTCGATACCAAGAAGGCCCAGCGCTATTTTAAGGAGCGCCGCATTAAGGTGCAGTTTATTGACCTTAGGGAAAAGGAGATGAGCAAGGGCGAGCTCACGAGCGTGATGCAGGCGGTCGGCGGCATCGACAAGCTGCTCAACCCCAAGGCCAAGGACGAGGAGACGCTCGCGCTCATCCAGCACCTTACCCCTAGCCAGCGCTTCGACAAACTGCTCGAAAACCAGCAGGTTCTAGCCGAACCCATCGTGCGCAACGGCAAAAAGGCCACCGTCGGTTATTGCCCCGATGTATGGGGAGCCTGGGAGTAGCCTGTGTTATTTGCCGGCGCGTGGGTATAAGAGCAGGCGTTTGGCATAAGATTCAACTGTAAGCCATGTCTAACAAAGGAGGGCACATGCCCAACAAACCCGTGAAGATCATCATGCTTACCGGATACCTCGGTGCCGGCAAGACCACGCTGCTCAACCACATCCTCGCTAACGACGGCGGCATCCGCGCCGCCGTGATCGTCAACGATATCGGCGAGATCAATGTCGACGCCAGTCTTATCGCCGACGGCGGCCTTTCCGAGACCGACGACCTCATCCCGCTCACCAACGGCTGCATCTGCTGCACGCTTTCGGACGACCTGGCCAACCAGCTGCAGGGCATTGCCGATTCGGGCAAGTTCGACTACATCATCATCGAGGCATCGGGTATTTGCGAGCCTATCCCCATCGCCTACACCATCTCGAGCTTCTGCGACGAGGCCAAGGTGGGCGGCGAGCCCAAGCTCGCGCTCGACAACATCGTGGCCGTGGTCGACTGCGCCCGCATGTACGACGAGTTCAACGGCGGTCGCGACCTGCTGGCTGAGGATATCGACGAGGACGACATCGAAAGCCTGCTCATCCAGCAAATCGAGTTCTGCTCCACGCTGATCCTTAACAAGACCGATACCGTGACGCCCGAGCAGATCGCCGAGCTCAAGGCCATCGTGCGCAGCCTGCAGAAGGACGCCGTGATCGTCGAGGCCCAAAACGGTGAGGTCCCCATGGAGGAGTTGCTCGATACTGACCGCTTCGACTTTATGCGCGCCTACAACTCCGCCGCCTGGATCGAGGCCATGGAGCATCCCGAGGAGCACGACGACCCCGAGGTGCTCGAGTACGACATCGAGACCTTTGTATACTCGCGCCGCAAGCCGTTTGACCTGCAGAAGTTCACCGATTTTGTTGAGCAGGAGTGGCCCGACGAGGTCATTCGCGTCAAGGGCCCGCTGTGGCAGACCGGCGATCCGGACATGTGCTACATGTTTGAGCAGGCCGGTCACCAAATGCGCCTGATGGAGAACGGCCTGTTTGTCGACTCGGCGCCCGAGGGCGAGAAGCAGAAGATCATCGACGAGAACCCCGAGATCATGCAGATTTGGGACGACGAGACGGGCGACCGCATGACGAGCCTGTGCATCATCGGCCGTCACATGGACAAGGATGCGCTCATCGCCTCCCTCGATGCCTGCCTGACCGACTGGCACCGCGCCTAGGTTTATCCAAGCGGACATTTGTCCGCCTACGTAACCGCCAAACCACCACGAAGGTGCCTGTCCCCTTCGTGGTGGTTTTTCGTTCTGAGCCAAGGAGATTCATGTTCAACATTGTGCTGTATGCGCCCGAAATCCCGGCCAATACGGGCAATATCGGCCGCACCTGCGTGGTTACCGGCGCCCGTCTACATCTGGTGGAGCCACTGGGCTTTTCGCTCGACGACAAGACAGTACGTCGCGCCGGCCTGGGCTACTGGCAAAACTTGGACGTGACCACCTATGCCGGCTGGGAGGATTTCCTTGCACGCAATGGTCTCTCCCCTGCCGACGAACGCCTGCATCTGCTGACCAAAAAGGCACGCCGCACCTATGCGCAGAGTACCTACCGCGATGGCGACTACTTGGTCTTTGGCAGCGAGAGCTCGGGCATTCCCGAGCCACTGCTTGCCGCGACGCCCGAGCGCTGCGAGCGCATCCCGATGCTGCGCGATTGCGACTCGCTTGATAACGCCGAGACTTGGGAAGCCCACGAGGTGTCGCTGGGGCATATCGAGGACGGCCATGAGGCCATCCTTCGGCAGGATATCTGCGGCAACTTCGTCAATCCGGACGACTACCGCATCAGCGCACTCAACCTCTCCAACAGTGCCGCCATCGTCCTCTACGAAGCCCTACGCCAAACAGGCTTTCCGGGAATGTGACAAAGGGACTGACCCTTTGTCACATTCAAGCGCCACGCCGACGGCACACACGCCTAATTGATGCTCTAGATAAAGAGCATCACTTTTAATCAGAATTAACTAAAGTAAAATGAAGTTAAACGGCGGTGTGAAAGGAGAGCCTTGTGAAATATCTCGAGAACCCGTTTACCCCCAGTTTTGGTGAGGTTCCTGCCCATCTCGCTGGCAGACAACAGATTATTCGGGATTTGGACCGTGCCTTCTTGAGCCAGCGCAGGCGCCCAGAATTAACATCGATCTTCTCAGGCGCGCGTGGAACCGGTAAAACCGCTCTCATGTCGTCGCTCGCGACAAGGGCGGAATCCCACGGCTGGATTGCCGTAAAGACGACCGCGCTCCCAGGAATGCTTGAGGAAATCGAGCTCGGGGCGAAACGTGCTGCCGGCCATCTTATCGACCCGTCCAACCACTTCGAAGTCACCGGTCTCGGAATTGCACCGCTCGGCAGCATCGAGGTCAATCGCGTTCACGATGCCTCAACCTGGCGTTATCGCATGAGCGACATCATCGACCAGCTCAACGAGGCGGGCACCGGTCTGCTCGTCACGGTTGACGAGGTGGACCCGACACTCAACGAGATGATTCAGCTCGCAGCGACGTATCAGCACTTTGTGACCGATGGGAAACGCGTCGCCCTGCTCATGGCGGGACTTCCCAACAACGTATCGACGCTACTGAACCACAAGACGGTCTCGTTCCTTCGCCGCGCCCAACAATATCATCTGGGCCGCATTGCCGACTATGACGTGCGCGAGGCCTTGATTCGCACAATCCAGGAAAACGATCGCCTGGCAGATGCTGAGGGAATCGATCGAGCCGTTCGCTCGATCTCTGGTTTTCCCTTCCTATTGCAACTCGTAGGCTACCGTGCCTGGGACCTCACAAGCGATTCGAAGGAAATCTCGTCACGCGACTTTGACCTGGGAATCAAAATCGCGCGCGACGAGATGGACGACCGAATCCTCGCGGCAACCTATCGGGAACTCACGGCAGAGGACAAGCGATTCCTCATCGCCATGCTCGATGACGAGGAAGAGTCCACCACCGCTGACCTTGTCGAGCGCCTTAAGCGTTCGCCGCAGCAGGTCTCCCGCTACCGACGCCGCATGATAGACGCCGGCATCATCGGGGAGCGAGGACGAGGGCTCGTCGCATTTGAATTGCCATTCTTCCGCGACTATCTCGCAGCTCAATGCGTGAAATAGAAGTCAATGCGACAAAGGGGTGCCCCTTTGTCGCATCGCCTATAGATAGCGGCCGGTAATGCTCTTGGAGCAGGCCGCGATGTCGCCCGGCGTGCCGGCGCAGACGATTTGCCCGCCCGCGTCGCCACCGCCCGGGCCCATGTCGATCACGTAATCGGCGTTACGGATAAGGTCAAGATCGTGTTCGATCACGATAACCGTGGCGCCCTTGGCAACGAGGCCGTCAAACACGCTCAGCAACACCTGAACATCGAGCGGATGCAGTCCGATCGTGGGCTCGTCGAACACGAATACGGCATCATCCTGCACGCGTCCCATCTCGCTCGCGAGCTTAAGACGCTGCGCCTCGCCGCCCGAAAGCGCCGGCGTGGGCTCACCGAGCGTGAGATAACCCAATCCCAGGTCGTGCAAGGTCTGCAAGCGCGTCTGGACTTTCTTGAGCCCCAGTGTGGCGTCGATGGCCTCGTCAACACTCATGTCCATAAGCTGCGGCAACGTAAGCAGACTCCCGTCCTTGCCCTCGCGATGGATATGCGAAGCCGCGTCTGCATAACGTGATCCACGACATGCCGGGCAGACGATCTCGACGTCGGGCAAAAACTGCACGTCGAGCGATATCGAGCCCGTGCCATCGCACGTAGGGCAGCGCAAGGCGCCAGTGTTGTAGCTAAAGGCACCCGCCTTGTAGCCGGCTGCTTTGGCCTCGGACGTACGGGCGAAGGCGCGACGCAGCTCGTCATGAATGTCGGCATAAGTCGCCACTGTCGAGCGCACGTTGGCGCCGATAGGCGTAGCGTCAATCAGGTTTGCGCGGGCAATGCCTTCGGCATCGACCCAGCGCACATGTTTTGGCAGGCGCTCGCCGGCTGCCTGCGCCTTAAGCGCCGGGATGAGCGTCTCGAGCACCAACGTCGTCTTGCCCGAACCCGAAACGCCCGTAACCGCAACAAGGCGGCCGCGCGGGATATCAACTTCGAGCGGCTTGACGGTATGGATGGCATCGGTTGCCATGCGAATATGCCCCTGGTCGAACATTTCCTCGTCAGTCACCTGCGGACGCAAGCGCTTGGACTCTGCGCGCAAAAACGGAGCGATGCGGCTGCCCTGCGATTGTTCGAGCTCGTCTACCGTACCGGCAGCGATCACATTACCGCCGCCTGCTCCGGCAACGGGGCCCATCTCGACCAGATAGTCGGCTTCCGCCAGTACGCGCGTATCGTGGTCGACAACAACCACGGTGTTGCCGTCATCCACCAGATCGCGCATCACACCCACCAAGCCGTCGACATTGGCAGGATGCAAGCCGATCGAGGGCTCGTCCAGCACATAGAGCACGCCCGTCGATCGATTGCGCACCACGCGAGCAAGCTGCACGCGCTGGCGCTCACCCGTGGAAAGCGTGGCACCGGCGCGATCGAGTGAAAGGTAATCGAGACCCAGGTCGACCAGACGACGGGCCGTGCTCAAAAACGAATCGCAGATATCCGTCGCCATGGGCCGCATCTCGGGCGGCAAGGATGCGGGCACCCCGCGCACCCACTCAATCGCCTCGCCCAGCGTCATGGCCGCCGCCTGCGCCAGATTGATACCGCGCACCTGGGGCTGGCGTGCCGCCTCGGAGAGACGCGTGCCGCTACAGTCGCGGCATGGGCCCTCGCGCAAAAAGCGCGCAACGCGTTTGAGGCCCTTGTCGTCCTTAACCTTGGCGAGCGCATTCTCGACGGTATAGACGGCGTTGTAATAGGTGAAGTCGAGCGGCGTGGCGCCCTCGCCGTTTTTGGGAACGTAGAGAATGTGCTTCTTGACCGCCGGGCCGTGGAACACGATATCGCGCTCTTGAGGCGTGAGCCGGTTAAACGGTACGTCGGTGCGTACGCCCATCTCGCCTGCCACCTGCTTCATCAGATCCCACATGAGCGTTCCCCAGGGAAGCACCGCACCCTCGTTGATAGTCTTTGACTCGTCGGGCACCAGGCTCGCTTCGTCCACCTCGCGCATGACACCGGTGCCGCCGCAGGTAGGGCACGCACCACCGCTATTGAAAGCCAAATCCTCGGCACTCGGCGCGTAGAACTCGCGGCCGCATATCGGACACGTGAGCGACAGGCCCGCAGCCACGTTAAGGCTCGGCTCCACGCGCGCCCCGCAGTGCGGGCACACGTGATGGGCGCAGCGGCTAAAGAGCAGACGCAGGCTGTTGTTGAGCTCGGTCATGGTGCCAAAAGTGGAACGCACGCCCGGCACGCTGGGGCGCTGATGCAATGCGAGCGCCGCCGGCACGTGCAAGACCTCATCCACCTGGGCGTGTTCGGCCTGTGTCAGGCGACGTCGAGTATAGGTGCTGAGTGCTTCCAAGTAGCGACGCGAACCCTCGGCATAAAGAACCCCCAGCGCCAGCGAACTCTTGCCCGAACCCGACACGCCGGCAATACCCACGAGCTTTCCCAGCGGGATATCAATATCGATGTCCTTAAGGTTATGGACACGTGCGCCACGTACCTCGATAGCCTGCGGGCTCATCTTCTGTTCCGTCACCTTTATCACCCTACTCATGCCATAAAACTCGATCGCGGATGTACTCGCCCAGCATGGGCACGGTAAACCGGACGAGACCGTATCCGGCAGCCTCGATAACGCGCTCGCGAATCAGGCTTGTGCGATATTTACTCGCCCAGCTTTGGGTGCGGTCGCAACGCTCAATGATGTCCGCCATGCGCGCCGGCTTGCCCCCGTCAGCCGCCATGGCCTCGATAAAAAGGCGCTGCGGACTGCGCAGCCCGTAATACAGGGGCGCGTCAACCGCTTCATAGAACTCGGAGACGGCATCGGCGTAGCCAGCCTCGACATCGCACACTTCAATGACCTGCGAGCTACGCCGGACAGCAGACCGCCACATGTAATAGCCCACCAGCTGGATCATATAAGGGTGACCCATACTCTTATGCGCCGCAAGGTCCGCCGTCTCCACATCGATGCAAAGACCGGCACTCTCGACCGTCTGGATATATGAATCGCGCACCCTGGGCAAAGAGATCGCCCCCAATGTACGCTGCTGGGCACGCCGCAAAAACGTCACGCTCGGCTCTTCGAGCAGATCGTCAACCATACTGGGTAAGCCGGCAAAAACAAGCGCAAGACCGCGCTGGTCGCTATCGGACAAGCCCGTGGCATCCTGGTCTCCGAGCACCTGCTGATAGAGAACGGCAAGAGCCGCCAGTTCCTCGATTGACGCAGACTGTGCCTCGTCAATCGCAAACAGTATGCCCTTGCCTGGACCGAGCTTCTTGAGGCGCTCGTTGACCAGCCCTCGTAACGTTTCGCCCTTTGCTCGCGCCGCCTCGACCGACATCCGGCCAAACGACGGACCGAATTCCATTGACGTCACAACGGGCCTATTCGAGCGAAGCGCGTCGGCCAAGCGGTCGCATAAGCCAAGCGAAGCGGAATCGGAGACAACCGCCCATCCGCGCTCGCTGGCCAGACGTTGCAGCTCCCGCAGGAGAACCGTCTTGCCGCAGCCGCGGTTTCCCGTAATAAGCATGAGCCTGCCCGGCGCTCCAGCGCCGTTATCGAGCCCTTCCTCGAAATCTTCGATGACCGACTCGCGACCGATGAGTATCGGAGGCCGCTTACCAGCCGTGGGCTTAAAGGGATTTGGATTCATGTCGGCCTCCTCGGATTGGCAAACCCTGGTAATAGTTATACCAACTTGCACCGAGTTACACCAATAGCATACGACAAAGGAACTGACCCTCTATCACCTATGGCCGAAAAACTCGGCGTCTGCTGCTCGCCAGGGGCGAAAGGTGTCGGGATCGATCTTTACGTGCGCCGCGGCGGGTACGTCGTACCATTTGACCGTGTAACCGGCGCCGTGAGAGCAAAAGACCGAATCGGGCGTGTTGGGCAGATCGGCCTCGGGCTCATAGGCGGCCGTCTCGATTACGCGCTCGGCATCATGGCAAGCCGCATAACCGGCGAACTCCAGGTACAGATGCCCGCGACCGCTCGTGTAGGCAGCCACCTCCAGCGCATAATCCTGCACTTCGGATGCCGGCACGCGACCCACAAGCTTTGCCCGGTCTCCCGCCATCGCCGGTGGCTCGTACTCGGCACCCATGCGCGTGGCATCCGAGAGCGCCCGGCCCACGCACTCCCCCGGTACCTCGAGCTCAAAGCGATACCACGGCTCCAACAGCACCGCCGCGCCGGCCTCACGCGCCTGCATGAGTCCCTGGCGAATCGCGCGGTACGTGGCCTGGCGAAAATCGCCGCCCTCGGTGTGTTTGGCATGCGCGCGGCCACCCGTGAGTGTAATGCGCACATCGGTGATGGGCGAGCCGGTCAGCACGCCCAGATGATCGCGCTCCATGGCGTTGGTGAGTGCCAAACGCTGCCAGTTAAGATCGAGCTCGTCGGTCGAGGTCACGGTGCCAAACTGCACGCCCGAACCCGCTGGCAACGGCTCCAGGCGCAAATGCACCTCGGCATAGTGGCGCAGTGGCTCAAAGTGGCCCACGCCCTCGACCGGCTGCGAAATAGTCTCCTTATAGAGAATGCCGCCAGACTCAAACGCAACCGAAAGGCCAAAGCGATCGGCCAATACCCGCTGCACGACCTCAAGTTGCACAGCGCCCATCAACTGCAAATGAATCTGCTCTAGATGCGTATTCCAGCTTACGCCGAGCATGGGATCTTCATCCGCCAACTCAGTCAGCGCTTTGAACACCGCATGGACATCGTGTTCGCCCGGAAGCACCGTATAGGTGAGGACCGGAGCGATGACGGGCGCATCGCCCGCGGGCTCCGCGCCCAGGGCGTCCCCTGGGCGAACGTGCGCAAGACCCGTCACGGCGCAAATACCGCCAGCAGCAACTTCTTGGGCAAGCTCATACTTCTCGCCGTTATAGATGCGTACTTGATCGACCTTTTGCTCCCATGCCTCGGCACCGGAACGTCCGTCAATCATCTGTTTGGCATGCAGCGTGCCGCCGGTCACTTTAACCCAAGCCAAACGCTCGCCGTGATCCCCGCGGCTGACACGATAGACGCGCGCGGCAAACTCCGGGAGCCACGCCTGTTCGCGCATCAGTGCGCATATGCCATCCAGCAGCTCGTCCACGCCTTGGTCCTTGAGCGCCGAGCCGGCAAAGCAGGGAAAGAGCTTGCGCTCGGCAACCATGCGCGACAGCGTTGCGACAGAAAGCTCGCCCGCTTCAAAAAACTCCTCGAGCGCCGCCTCGTCCAACGCAGCAGCGTCCTCCTGAACGGCGCCGCCCGCCAGCAGTTCGTTGGCATCCAGGCAGCCCTCGGAAAGACGTTGCCTAAGTTGTGCCAGCAAAACATCGCGGCCGGGATTCTCCAAATCGATTTTGTTGATGAAGATGAACGTCGGGATGTCATAGCGCGCAAGCAGGCGCCACAGGGTTTCGGTGTGCCCTTGCACGCCGTCGTTGGCGCCCACAACCAAAATCGCGTAGTCGAGTGCGCGCAGCGTGCGCTCCGCCTCGGCAGAAAAATCGACATGCCCCGGCGCATCCACGAGCATGACGTGGGTATCGCCATGGTCGAGCACGGCCTGCGACGAGAAAATCGTGATGCCGCGCTCGCGCTCGATCGCATTAGTGTCCAGATGCGAATCGCCATCGTCCACGCGCCCGCGCTTGCG
Source organism: uncultured Collinsella sp. (assembly GCA_965151385.1). Lineage (GTDB taxonomy): Bacteria > Actinomycetota > Coriobacteriia > Coriobacteriales > Coriobacteriaceae > Collinsella. The sequence goes on from CBCTZJ010000001.1 coordinate 23,843, forward strand.
AATGCGGCCCGCGTTGAACAGCATGGCCTCGGCCAGCGTGGTCTTGCCGGCATCGACATGCGCCAAGATTCCAACGACCGCTTGCTTCGACATGGCTCTCCTCTTATTGCAAGCCCATCGCACGCGGCAACGGGCATCCTCGTTCCACACTGGATGATACAATGTACGGGCCGGCGGGCGAAGCGAGCCCTATCCCCCGACCGAGCTCATCGCCCCGCGTTGCCGCGCAGCGATTTTCGTAGGTTCGCGCCTTGCGAAAGCCGGCACCTTCCCTTTTTGTCTGCCTGGGCTCATCTGGGGCGATAACAACGCGAGCCCCACAACAACGCGTTTTACCAAAAATGGCCCCACTCGGGGCCATTTTTGGTAAAACGCTGGTATGTGGCTCGGCCTTTATGCCTCGCGCAGCCAATCAAACGCGACGCGCGGCGTACCGTCCGACACATATACGATACCGGCGCGCTTAAACCCGGCCTTGGCGATGGCTCCCTGCATGGGCAGGTTGTCCTGATGCGTGTCGATACGCAGGTGATCGGCGCGTTCCTTGGCAAAGGCAAACATCGCAGCCGCGATACCGTGCGCGGTGCCGTCGGATGCCACACGGTGCAGCACGGCGTACGGAGTGTCGCTACGCCATTGACCGTCCTCAATGACGTCATAGCACTCGTCCGGGCCCGGTAAAAAGGCAAACGTCGCCACCACGCGACCGTCGACTTCGCACACGTAACTGCCGCCAGCGGCAATATCGGCAGCCAGTTGCTCGGCCGAAGGCGTGCCCTCGGGCCACTGCGTGGCGTTGCCATGCGCGCGCATAAAGGCGCGGGCGGCGTCATAGATAGCCATGACGGCGGGAGTGTCGGTATCGAGGGTTTTTCTGATCATCACGCGGCGACCTCACGTTTATTGGTATCACTTTGATTGAGCAATGATACCAACGTTTTGAGAAGGGCGCGAAGCAGATGGGAAGCAAAAAGCGAGCCGCCTGGTCAAAAGCCAAAAGCGAGTTTTTGGGCGCTGCCACCGGCGGCGATATGAGCGACCTGTTTGCACGCGAGGACGAGCGCCGCGACGCCCTGGACGCCGAGCGCGATGAAGCCTGGCGCTACAAGTCGTGCGAACGCAAAAACCGTTACGACACACGCGCCGAGGCCGAGGCCGTTATGGCCGACTGCGAAAACCGCGGGCGGCGTGGTTTGGCCTGCTACAAATGCGAATACTGCGGCGGCTGGCACCTGACGTCGCACCCTTGGAAATAGGCACCGCATCGGCACGGCACTGACGGAGTGCCAGCCATCGCACGCAAGCTACGGACGCGGCGGCACCAAAACATCGTAACGAACGGCCTTGCCCGCAAGTTGATAGCTCGGCTTAACGCCGGCAAGCAGCGGCCCCTTCACCGGTCGCTTGATAACCACCTTGCGCGGATGCACCGCAAGCGCAGCTTCGACCAGCGTCTCCTCATCGGCGCACGGCTGTTCCAGATGGTGCAAGAGTTGGAACTTCTTTTTAACCGCCGCGCTCTTGGTGCGCCCGGGAAACATGGGGTCCAGATACACCACGTCGGGAGCGGCAAGCTCGCCCTGCCCGATCAGCTCAGCTGTATGGCGAAGGCCGGCAATGCTGTCCTCGCCCGCATGTAAGCGCATACGCGACACGGCAACCGCAAGCGCCGGATCATCTGCCGCGCGATCCAAGGCATCCTTGAGGAGTGCCGCGATCACGCAATCCTGCTCATACAGATCGACGGTAAAGCCCGCGGCCGCCAGCAGCAGCGAATCCTCGCCAAAGCCTGCCGTAGCGTCAATCGCCCATGGTCGCTCGATGCCCTTTGTGCGCGCAGCCTTCACCAACAGCTCTTGCTGCAGACGGCCCTGCTTGAGTCGCGGCAGCATGCGGCCAAAATCGGCACGCAGCTCCATCGTGCCGTCGGTGAGCGTGAGGCCCTCGGACTTCCCGGTCAGCTCAAGCCCCGCGGCCCGAGCAACAGAAAAGGGATCGACGACACCCATGGGTACTCCTTAACAAGCAAAACGAATACGTGAGCGCCGTTCATGCCAGCACCCAACCGTCCGCTATTGTCCCACATGCGACATGGCCCACAGCATCCCAATGCAAAGCACCGCCATCAATCCCGTGCACACGGCAGCGATCACAGAATCACCCATGCGCCTTCCCAACGACCGCGGCTCACGCACTTGCCCTGCTCCGTACATCATGACTCCTCCTTGAGACCAGCTCCTTGTTACGGCCTCATCATCGCAGCGCCGCACATGGGCTGCCATCGATTTGGCTTACGTCCAGCTTTCCTTTTTGAAAGGTTGGGGTGGGCTGCGCGGGGTCAAAGCGCTTTCAGGCGCATGCATCGCCGCGTTGAACTACAATGTGCTTCACCATATGTGCAGCACATGGGGTACGTCAGATTGACGTACTCGTATCGAAAGGACCAGCCATGAGTTCCGCTCGCAAGACTCTCAAAATCCTTGCCCTCGTCTACTTTGTTTTGGGCATCGCCAGCCTCGTCATCGCCGGCGTCGGCATCGCGACCGGCAACCTCGATTCCACGTACGGGTCGAACGCCATGCTCGCCGCGGTCGTGCTGGTCGCCAAGGGCCTCATCGATCTCGCCGCGGGCGTTGCGGGCATCAAGGGCGCCAACAAGCCTTCGCAGGTGGATGGTGCGTTTAAGCTCGGCATCGTTGCCGCAATCGCCACGATTGCGCAGGCCGCGCTCACGCTTCCCGCGCTCGGCGGCAGCTCCGTCAATATCGTCGCCTTTGTCATCGTGGTCTACGACCTGTTCTTTGTTCAGCAGGCACACGCCGTTAAGGCCGAGAACAAGGACCGCCTGTAAGCGCTCGCTTCTCATAACCTCTGCAGCCAAGCAACTAAAAAGGGCCAATCGCGCATCTCCGCGGTCGGCCCTTTACGTTTGCCCAGATAAAACCTGCCACAATAAATCTGTCCCTTTTTGGCAGGTTGTTAGCTGTGGCGGTACTCGGCGATGATGAAGTCGATGTCGGTTTGAAGGGTGTCCAAGTTTGCCAGGCGCTCTTTATCGGCAGGGCGCGTGCGGTAGTAGTACGGCGTCATCTGGAACGCCGCCTCGATGTCGGCCTGGGTTTGGAGCGTAATGTTCGCAGACACCCGCCGCGTTCCGACCAACTCGAGCTCGGTGGTCTTCGGCAGCTTCTCATCGTTAAGGTACGGCGTGTCGTAGAGTACCTCCTTGAGCCCAAACAGATGACGGGCACCCGGCACCACGGTGTAGAGCGAGCCCTCTGGCGCCAGCACGCGAGAAAACTCACGCTCGTTAAAGGGAGCAAAGAGCTCGGTCACCATATCGAAGGTGCCATCGGCCACGGGGATGTCCTTCATGTTGGCCACGAAGTAGGTCGCATCGCCGCGCTTGGCGGCAAGGCGCACCATCTCTTTGCCCAGGTCAAAGCCGTAAGCATCCACGCCCGGCACCGCACCCATGGCGCTGGTGTAATAGCCCTCGCCACAGCAAATATCGAGCAACGTCATGGGGCAGTTCGTAGACGCGGCACGTCCAGACACCCGCTCGCGCACCAGCTCGACCATCGCATCGCGCAACGGTGCGTAGTATCCGCGGTTCAGAAAGTCACGACGGCTGCGTGCCTGCGACTTGGGATCGCCCATGGAGTCGCCGCTCTTGGACGAGCGCAGCAGATATAGATAGCCCTCGCGCGCACGGTCAAACCGGTGTCCGCTCGCGCATGCAGCACCGCGTTCATTGTCCACCAACGGCTCATGGCAAACGGGACACAACAACATGGCAACTCCTTAGCGCGAACAACACAACGCACACCATTGTCGCACGCCTTCCCCACCTAGTCATTGGGGACGTTCTTGAATGACTAGTCGTTTAAGAACGTCCCCAACGACTAGCCAATTAGGAGTATCATCGTCTGCGCAAATAAGCACGATATAGCATGTTAGAGATTGAGAGCGCATGGCTGATACCGTATCTAAGCACATTGACATGACCACCGGCTCGCTGTGGCGCAATATTCCCCTGTTCGCCTTCCCCGTGGCCGCCACGAGCATCTTGGAGCAGCTGTCGAACCTCATCGCCACGGTCATCATCGGTAACTTCTCGGGCGACCAGGGAACCCTCGCCATGGCAGCGGTCGGCTCCAATGTTCCGCTTACCAGTCTTATGCTCAACCTGTTTATTGGCATGTCGCTTGGCTCCAACGTGGTCATCGCCAACGCTATCGGCCGCAACGATCAGAACATGGTCAAACGCGCCGTCCATACCTCGATTCTTATGGCACTTGTGGGCTTTGTCGTCATCGCACTGGGCGAGATCTTTGCCGAGCCCATGCTCGCCGCGCTCAACGTTCCCGCCGAAACCATGCCGCTCGCTTCGCTCTACCTACGCGTCTTTTTGCTCAGCATGCCCTCGATCTTGCTTTACAACTTTGAGGCCGCGATCTTCCGCTCCGTCGGCATCACCCGCATGCCGCTGCAGGCGCTTGCCGTGTCCACCGTCCTCAACATTGGCCTGGACCTCATCTTTGTCCCCGTACTCCACTGGGGCGTCGCGGGCGTCGCCATCGCCACCGCCATCGCCTACACCGTCAGCGCCGCTACGCTCTTTATCCGCCTGCTCAAGACCGACTCCGTCGTCCGCGTCACCCCGCGCGACCTGGCTATCGACCCCGTCGCCCTCAAGCGCATCGTCAAGATCGGCCTGCCCGCCGGCATCCAGAGCGCCGTCTTTGCCGTCGCCAACATCATCATCCAGTCTGCTATCAACAGCCTGGGCACCGAGGTCATGGCGGCATCGAGCGCCGCTATGAGCCTGGAGTACGTGTGCTACAACCTGCTCAACAGCTTTAGTCAGGCTTGCACCACCTTTGTGGGACAAAACCACGGTGCCCGCCAGATCGACCGTTGCACCAAGACGCTCAAGGTCTGCCTAGTCGAAGGCGGTATCGTCGCGCTCACCACAATTATCGTTATTGTTGGCCTGGGGCGCGAGATCTTGTCGCTGTTCAACAGTGATCCCAACATCGTCTCGATCGGCTATATCCGCGTGTGCTCGATATTCCCGGCGTACGCCTTTAGCATGTTCTACGAAAACATGTCCGGCTACCTGCGCGGCTTTGGTATCTCGCTCACGCCCGCCCTCATCACCATGATCTGCGTCTGCGGCATCCGCTTCTACTGGGTGTTCTGCGTGTTCCCGCACTTCCGCACCTTTGCGAACATCATGATGGTCTACCCCATCAGCCTGGGCACCACGGCGTTCTTTATGGTCGTAGCGGTATTGCTCTGCCACCCGGCACGCACCTATCGCGCCACCCAAGCCAAAGCGACAGCCCGCTAAACACCGCACTCAACGCCACGCCAGTCATTAATTGACAATATGTGAGCTCATGTAGTCGATAAAGCGCCTCGTGGCGATAGGCATGGTGTCCCAACTGCGCCAGGCTGCCACCACGTCGCGCGAAGGAGCGTGCACGATGGGCCGCACGCGAATATCGGCTCGCATGCCCTCAACGGTACGGCGATATAGCATACTCACGCCTAGGCCCTCCTCCACCATCGCCATGATGGTGTAGTCGTCGGTCACCTCGCTCGTCACGTGCGGCGACAGCCCATGCGCCGCAAATGCATCGAGCACCAGGCTCTGTTCGCCCTCATCCAGCAGTACAAACGGCTCGGACGCCAGGTCGGCGAGTGTCACCTTTTCCTTTGCCGTCAGCGGATGCGCGGCCGGCAACAATGCCACCAACTCGTCGTGATAGACCACGCGCTTCTCGAGGCCAGCGGTAAACCCGCGTGCCGTAAAGCAAAAATCGACCACGCCATCGTGCACCCATTGGGCGTTGCGCGTGTAGTCGCCCTGCTTAAGGGTAAAGCGTACGCCCGGGTGCAGGGCTCCAAAATCGCGGATCACGCGCGGCAATACGGTTCGACTCACGTTGGTAAACGTCGCGATGCGAATATCAGTCGACGAAAGTCCCAGCAGCTCCTGGCGCTTGCCCTCGAGCTCGGCCTCGGCGGTCACAATCTGGCGCAGGTACGGCAGATATTGTTTACCGTCGCGCGTAAGCGAAACACCCTGCTTACCGCGCTCGATAAGCGTGGTGCCCAGCTCGCGCTCGAGCGCCTTGACGGCCTGGCTCACCGCGCTTTGCGTATAGCCCAGCTCGTCGGCCGCACGTTTCAGGCTGCCGTAATCGACCACCATACATACAATCTGATACCGCGATGCCATCGTGCCTCCACATCAATGCAGCCGTAAAACGTTTTGCCAGCGCTTTTTCTGCCTACATTAGTATTTCTTAATCATACTGAAGATACATTCGCTTTACTACATCAACATCTGGGAGCAGAATCCTTTTTGCGTAACCGTTCTGTAACAAAAGGAGTCCCATGGATCGCAAAAAAGCAATCGCGCTCTCATTTTCCGTTCCCGTCGCATGGGGCTTTTCGTATCCCCTCATGAAGATCGGCATGGACAGCATGAACGCCACGAGCATCGTCGCGCTACGCTGCATCATCGCCTTTGTGGTCTGCCTGCTGCTCTTCCACAAGCACGCGTTGCGCATTAACCGCGACCTTATGGTCCGTGCCGCCATCATTGGCGCCATTATGGCAACCGAGCTCACCTGCATGTGCCTGGGCTCCAGCCTCACCTCTGCCTCCACTGCCGGCTTTTTGCAGAGCCTGACGGTCGTGATCGTGCCGTTTGCCAACGCAGCTCTGCTGCGCCGCGCCCCCGAGCGCAAAGTGCTCGTCGGCACCGCCATCGTCACCTGCGGTATGTTGCTGCTCTCGGGCGCTGACTTCACCAGCCTGAACCCGGGCGCGCTCATCATGCTGCTCTCCGCCTTTGTCTACGCCGGACACATCATTGTCGCCAAGCGGTTTGTCGAAGAAGTCGATCCGCTGGCTCTGGGCGTTTGGCAGCTGGGCTTTGGCGGTTTGTTCTCGGGCGTCGCGGCATTCACCTTTGGCGGCTTCACGCTTCCCAGCACGCCCAGCGAGATCGTCGTTGTCGTCGCGCTCGCACTCATCTGCTCTGCCTACGGCTTTATCACCCAGACGCTCGTGCAGCCCAACGTGCCCGCCGAGACCACCGGCTTTGCCTTCTCGCTCGAGCCGGTCTGCTCCGCTGTCTTCTCGTTCTTCCTAGTCGGCGAGGTCCTGAGCCCCATCGCCTTCCTGGGTGCAGCTCTCATCCTCACCGGCGTCATGGCGGCAACCGTCGAGCTTCCGCGCCTCCGCGCACATGGACGCGCTCGTATGGCAGGAGCGCCCGAGCGCGCCTCGTAGACCCCGCTCTTCAGGCAGCCGCGGCATAAAGGCAACCGGTGCGCCTTTACAATAGATGCCAACAGAGCATCTGCCATAAAGGAGCCCCATGGACACCGCAACCCGCGACCGCAACATAGCAACTTGGTTGGGCAATGCGCCGCAGCCGGTACGTGACACTACGAACCAGCTGCTCGAGCGCATCGCCCTTTTGCGTGCCGAGCAGACTATCTACCCGGCACAAGACGACATCCTCAATGCCCTCGCCTACACCCCGGCCGACCAGGTCAAAGTTGTCATCTTGGGTCAAGACCCCTTTCACGGACCCAACCAGGCCATGGGACTGTCGTTCTCGGTCCCCGCGACGCAAACCAAGTTGCCGCCGAGCCTGCGCAACATCTATAAAGAACTCAAAGCCGATCTGGGTTGCCCCATTCCCGCCACGGGAGACCTAACCCCATGGGCACAGCAGGGCGTCCTGCTTCTCAACACCACGCTCACCGTGCGCGAGCATGCCGCCAACTCGCACGCCAAACTGGGCTGGAGCACGCTCACCGACTACGTTATCGAACGCTGCTGTCAGCTGCCCCAGCCGGTAGTCTTTTTGGCATGGGGCCGCTTTGCCCAGCAGATGGTCGAGGGCAAGCTCGTCGCAACTGACGCGGGCAAGGCAACCGACAAGTTCTGTCTGGCCTCCACGCACCCCTCGCCGCTTTCGGCCAATCGTGCCACGGCAGAACTCCCCGCCTTTATGGGGTCGCGTCCCTTCTCGGCAGCCAATCGGCTACTCGAACAGCACGGCTCGACCCCCGTCAACTGGACTTGCCTCGGCTAAAAATCGATACATCAAAAACGCGCCCGACGGCTTTCCATCGGGCGCGTTTCCTATTCGGGCCAAATAAATTGCGTGCGGCCGGCCTCGCCGCCATCGATCAACAGACTCTGTCCGGTCATAAACCGGTTGGTCACGCCCACAAAGTAGATCCACTCGGCGATCTCTTGGGCGGTGGCCCAGCGTTTAAGCGGCGTGAGCTCCATAATCTGATTCCACAGGCGCTCGTCTTCCATCACGCAACGGTTGAGCGGCGTGATAACGCCGCCCGGGTCCACACTGTTGGCGATGGCCTGCGGCGCCAGGCGGTTTGCAAGGTTCTTGGTGTACGCGATAACGCCGCCCTTGCTGGCAGCATAGGCAGGAAACTCCGATCCCGTATGCCCGCTCGCCGACCCCACATTGACCACGGATTGGATAGCCGGCACCGGCTTGGCGGCAAGCCCCTCCCCCGCAAAGGCGTAGCGCTCGGTCACGTTGATGGTGCCATACAGGTTGGCGGCGATGTCATCGGCCGAATCCTGCGTACCGGCAACGTTCACGATCACCTGGGGTTCAAGGTCGCCTGGAAACGAGCCCGGCTCGCGGACATCAACGATCAGATGGCGGTAGCGCTCGTGTTCGACCGCCGCCGGCAGCAGATCAAAGCCCACAACCTCGTGGCCCTCGTCCAAAAAGCGCTGCACGCATGCGGCTCCGATACCGCCCGAAGCGCCCGTGATCAAAACCCGCATACTTGCTCCTTAGGCGGTTGCGTGGCGCTCGAGGTACTCGGAGCCCACATTCTCGCGCTCCCAGCCGCGCACGACCTTGTAGCCCACAGGGCTCAGGAAGACCTCGCATAGCAGCTCGGCAACAGCACCCGTCAGCGAGCACATAAGGACCTGCACCCAGGTCCAACCAAAGAACGTGTGGCTCACTACAATGGCAAAGACCAGGTTGTCGATAAACTGGCCAACACCCGTAGACACATAGGAGCGGAAGGCAAAGCTCGCAAAGTTATTCTTTTTGAGCATACGGCCAAGCGACTGGTTGAGCGTGGAGTTAACCACGGCAGAAACGAGCATGGCAAGCGACGAGCCAAGCACCACGTACCAGGTGCCACCGATGGTGGCGTTAAGGGCAGTATTGACCTCGATCATACCCGTGTCGTAGTAAGCGCCCCACATGCCGGGCGTGAGCGAGCATGCCCAAAAACACAGGCTCACGGCCAGGTTGACCAGCAGCGCGAGGATAGAGATTTTGATGGATGCCTTGGCGCCAAAGCGCTTGCAAATCATGTCCTGGCACAAAAACGAAACCCAGCTCACCACAAAGCCACAGTCGAGCGCCAGATACGGTAGGCTGATGAGTTCTTTGTTGGCCAGCAGGTTCATCATGATGACGCTCACGAAAAACAGCGAAACCGTTGCCGCGGGAATGCTCCGCAACAGGACCTTGTAGTCCTCCATGACCTTCTTGATCATTATGTACTCCTTTGGTTTTAGGTTTAACGAGCAGGATATCGGACCCGAACTGCTCGGACGCCCCGGTCTTGAGACGACGGTGGGTATGATAGCCGCTCACACGGCATCAGGCAAGCAAACGGCGCAGCAGCCCCGCAGGGCCACCGAGCCGATGCGTTAAAAGGCCACGTTGCCAAACTCCGACAGGATAAGGTCGGGGTTGTGGTCGGTTGCCCAATCCACGTTCCACGGGCTCGTGAACAACAGCAGCTTACCGCCGCGCATGTCCTCGACGCGCAACGTGTCGCGCGTGAGCGAAAGGCCCGGGATATCGATGGTGTCGGGGTCGTTCTGGATCCAGCGGATGTCCGTATAGGGCAGCGGCTGGCGACGAACCTCAACACGGTACTCGGCCTTGAGGCGGCGCTCGAGCACCTCAAACTGCAGCACGCCGACCACGCCCACGATGACGCTCTCCATGCCGGCGCCCAGCTCGCGGAAGATCTGGATGGCGCCCTCCTGGGCAAGCTCCTCCATACCCTTGACGAACTGCTTGCGCTTGAGCGTATCGACCTGCGTAATGCGAGCGAACATCTCGGGGGCAAACGTCGGGATCTGCGGATACTGCACGTGGCGCTTGCCGGAGCACACGGTGTCGCCGATGCTAAAGATACCCGGGTCGAACAGGCCCACGATATCGCCCGCGTACGCCTCATCCACGATGGCGCGGTCATCGGCCATCATCGACGTGCCCGTGGCAAGCTTGAGCTTGCGGTTGCCCTGCACGTGGAAGGCGTCCATGCCGCGCTCGAACTTGCCCGAGCAAATGCGCACGAAGGCGATGCGGTCACGGTGGTTCTTGTCCATGTTTGCCTGGATCTTAAACACAAAACCGCTAAAGTCATCGCGGCAGGGATCGACCGGCTCGCTGGTGAGCGTATCGGTATAGGCGCGCGGCGTCGGAGCCAGGCGCAGGAACTCCTTCAGGAAGGGCTCAACGCCAAAGTTGGTAAGTGCCGAGCCAAAGAACGCCGGGCTCAGCTTGCCGCAGGCCACAGCACCCAAGTCGAGCTCATCGCCGGCGCCATCGAGCAGCTCGATGTCGTCCATCAGGTTCTTATGGTTTTCCTCGCCAATAAGCTCATCCATGGAAGGATCGCCCAACTCGGCCTCGACCTCGGCGACCTTCTTGGTGGCGTTGGCGTGGCCGTCGCCCTCAAAGGCGATAACGCGACGGGTCTGACGATCGAACACGCCGCGGAAGTTGCGGCCGCTGCCGATCGGCCAATTCATAGGATACGTATTGATGCCCAGGACATTCTCGATCTCTTCCATGAGCTCAAACGGATCGCGAGCCTCGTGGTCGAGCTTGTTCACAAAGGTGAAGATGGGAATGTGACGCAGCGTACAAACCTTAAAGAGCTTTTTGGTCTGGGCCTCGACGCCCTTGGCGCCGTCGATGACCATGACTGCGGCGTCGGCGGCCATAAGGGTACGGTAGGTATCCTCCGAGAAGTCCTGGTGGCCGGGGGTATCGAGGATGTTGACGCAGGCGCCGTTATAGGTGAACTGCAGCACCGAGGAGGTGACGGAGATGCCGCGCTCCTTCTCGATGTCCATCCAGTCCGAGACGGCATGCTTGGCCGAGCTCTTGCCCTTGACCGAGCCGGCGGTCTGGATACTGCCGGTATAGAGCAGCAGCTTCTCGGTAAGCGTGGTCTTACCGGCGTCCGGGTGGCTGATGATCGCGAATGTGCGGCGCGACGAGATTTCATCCGACAGGCTTGCCATGCGGATCCTTTCTTGCATTGAGTGCATTACGTCGTTGTAACCGTACTATTGTAGCCGCGAAATCCCGCTCTAGGGCGCCTATCAGGACAAATTCATCAGTTGGGGCCAGGGTAGCCGGCCCAATCAGTATTTGCCTCTTGCATAACTGTATATAGTGTATATATACTGTGCTTACCGGTTATATACACGTGTAGCCCAACAGCTAAGGAGCCGCTGTGGACATCATCCTATCCAATTCGAGCGACAAGCCCATCTACGAGCAGATAACCTCGCAGGTCAAAGCCCAGATCCTTTCGGGTACGCTCGCTGCGGGAGCCAAACTCCCCAGCATCCGTGCACTCGCGAGCGATCTTGGCGCGAGCGTCATCACCACCAAGCGCGCCTACGCCGACCTGGAGCAGCTCGGGTTTATCTGCACCGTGCAGGGCAAGGGCTGTTTTGTCGCCGAGGGCAACCAGGAGCTTTTGCGCGAAAACCAGCTCTGCCATATCGAAGAGCTGCTTGCGAAAGCGGCAAGCCAAGCCGAAGCCTTGGGCGTCACGCGCGACAAACTGCACGAGATGCTCGACCTGGTAGCCCCCGCAACCATGCAGTAGCCATCTGCAAGAAAGGCTATACCATGCAAAACTTGCTTGAACTCAAAGGCATCTCACGCACTGTAAGCGACCGCTTTTCGCTGCGCGACGTCACGCTTGCCGTGGAGCCTGGCCAGATCGTCGGCTTTGTTGGTGCCAACGGTGCTGGCAAAACAACGGCGATTCGAGCTGCTCTCGGGCTTATAAAGCTCGATGCCGGCGAAGTGCACCTGTTTGGGCAGCGCTGTGGCGCCGACGCGCCCGATGAGTCGCAACGCCATCTACGCTCCCGCGTCGGTCTTGTCCTGGACACGTGCCCCTTCCCCTCCACGCTCAAGGTGGGCCAGATCGAGGCGCTCGTAGGCCCGGCGTACCCCACGTGGGACCGCGAAACGTTCGCCGGATTCATCAACCGATTTGACCTCGATCCCAAGACAAAGGTCAAGGACCTCTCCCGCGGCATGGGTATGAAGCTGCAGCTCGCCTGCGCGCTCAGCCACAATGCCAAGCTGCTCGTTTTGGACGAAGCCACCGCGGGCCTCGATCCCATGGCACGCGAGGAACTGCTCGATGAGCTGCTCGCCTTTGTCGCCGACGGCCAGCGCAGCGTGCTGCTCTCGAGCCACATTACGTCTGATCTCGATCGTGCTGCCGACCGCGTCATCTGCATCGATAACGGCTCGATTGTGTTTGACCTGCCACGCGAGGACATTACCGACCGCGCCGGCATCGCCCACTGCACCCAGGCACAGGCCGCCGAGCTCATGGCTTGCGTCGAAGGCACCCGCGCCGCCCGCCACGCCTACAGCGTGGACGTGCTCGTGCCCAACCACCGCGAAGTGCTCGAGGCCTTCCCCGAGATTCCCTGCGATCGGGCAACCATTGACGACTATCTGCGCCTCACGCTGAAAGGGGCTTCGAAATGAAACGCGCCTTTATGTCCGAGCTCGCCATCGCTCGCACGCTCATCCCGAGCATTGCGGGCGTCGGCCTGTTCATCTTCGTCGTGCTAACCCTTGCCAACGCATCGGACGGCGATTCCGGTATGAGCGCCGGCGCCTGCGCGGTCAGCGCCATGTCGCCCATCATAATCATGAACTCACTGGCTGGCTACGATAACCAAAACGGCTGGGAGCGCTATCGGGCAACGCTGCCGTTCTCGCGCAAAGACATCATCTGCGCACGCTACCTGTGCATTATTGCTTTCTCGGCCGTCATGGCATGCGCCGCCGTGCTTTTGAACATCATCGCCCTTCCGTTCTTCAACAGCACGGGCGTGGCCTCGACAGGACAAACCATCTTTGAGATCGCAATTGCCTCGGCAGCATCGATGCTCATCTCCCTCATGATGGTGTTCTTGGCACAGCCGCTGTTCTTCCGATTTGGACACATGGAGGCACTGCGCCTATCCGTTGGCCTGTTTGCCCTACTCGGATGCCTTACCATGGCAGCGCTGAGCTCCTCCAACCCCATCAGCAACTGGCTTATGTCGATTGCCGGGGCGAATCCCGATCCTGCCGTCCTTGGCTGTCTGTGTGCAGGAATTGCCGTACTGGCGCTCGCACTATGCGCAATCAGCTGCACCGTCAGCACCAAGGTTTATCGAGTACGCGATCTGTAGCCACACGAGTCTCAATCCGCGAAGGACGCGATCGCCGCCCCTCCCCGCAAATCCGTGGCAAAGGGCATGTCCCCGGCGTGCGCCACTGTACTACTTGCGCAGCGGCTTGGGCAGTGGAATGCCGGCGGCGATGACGGCCGCGATGATCATGCAGACGATACCCTTGAGTGGGAAGCACATGAGCAGCAGGCCCACGACCATGACCGGCTGACGCATGACCGCACCCATCGTCGATGCCGTGCAGACGGCGACGCAAAAGACCGGATCTGCGCCGGTGAGGATGGCAAGGCCATAGCCCAGGCTTACGCCCGAGAAGATAACCGGGAAGAAGTGACCGCCGCGCCAACCAAGGTTGATGAGGGCGGGCGTCAGCATGGCCTTAACAAGACCGGTCGCGATAAGCACGCCAGCGGGAATGGTCAGATAGGTTTCCATGAGCACGTCGGCCTGGGTCTCGCCGGCAAACATGGTATAGGGCAGGACCGTGCCACAGATGGCGAGTGCCAGACCGGCCAGCATGGCCTTGACGACAGGACGCTCCCCTATTGCATGGGACAGTGCCTCGCTTGCATGCTCAGAGACAAAGTACAGCCAGCCGCAGACGGTGCCGATCAACGACAGAGGGACGAGCCAGGTAAGCTCTAGGTTGCCCACCTCGGCGGACTCGAACCTGGGCATGCCCATGCCGCCGCCCACAAGCTGTCCAAGCAGCAGGTAGGTGCCCAGACCGCCGGCAATCGCAATACCGTAGACCACCGTCTTTTGCGCCTTGGGCAGCTTGATGGTGATCTCGCCGGACGCGGACTCATCGTCGGCGTCTTCACCCTGGCCGTCGGTGCTACCGGCAAGCGGCGCCACAAAGCCAAAGACGGGCGCGGTAAAGAGCGCCGTCAGGGCGGCCTGGGTGCCCAGCAACGTGAGCTCCCTAAACTCGGCGCCAAAGCGACGCATGCGGTCGCCGACCCAGCTGCACAGACCGGCGATAACGCCGGTCAGGCCGGCCTCCGGTCCAATGCTTCCGCCAAACAGCAGCGGCAGCAATGCCGCGAGCGAAAGCTTGCCCAGGTTGTCGTACGGGTAGCGCCCGTCTTGCTTAACCTTAGCCATCACCTGGTTGAGGTCATCGGTCTTGGTGCCTGTCATCTTTTCGTACAGACCGATTAACAGGCCGCCCAGCAGGCAGACAAAAAACGGGTACGGCAGAAAGCCAAACGGGCCGCTGGCAAGCTCGGGCGAAGCGACGCCCAGCGCGTGCGGAATCTCGGTCCATAGATAGTCGATACCGTGCTCCATCGCAAAAAAGAACAGCCAGACTGCGGCACCCGCGAGTGCACCGGTCACGGCAACGCTGACCAAAAACAGCGCTCGGTTCGTGGGTTTGGCAAGGTTATCCATCGGGTCCTCCCGCGGTCAAAGTCGACATAGATACGTTTTATTGTAGAGCGAGCGTTGCCCAGTCAAGCCAACCGTCTGCGCCGCAAGCGGAGCCACCGGGGACCCCGGCGGGACAAGCTCAAGGCTTATCCGTTGATAATTGATGCGATTTCGCACAGATCCTCGGTAAAGTAAATACCCTGCTGGCGCTGCGGGCTCGAAAGTCCCTTATCAATCATGTGCTCGAGCAGCGCCTTAAGATCGTTGTAGTAGCCCCCGAGGTTGTACAAGATGCACGGCGCGTCCAAATGTCCCAACGACACCGCGGACATAACCTCGGCAATCTCCTCGAGCGTGCCCGTGCCGCCCGGAAATGCGATGAACGCATCGCCGAGCTCGATCATCTTGGCTTTGCGCTCGGCCATGTCGCTCGTCACGATAAGGTCGTCGATTCCGTCGTGTTGAAACTCTGCCTCGATAAAAAAGCTCGGCTCCACACCCGTCACATGTCCGCCTGCCTCGAGTACGCTATCGGCGAGCGCGCCCATCAGTCCCGATTTGGACCCGCCGTATACGAGCGCGTGTCCGTTGGCGCCAATCCAATTGCCCAGCTCCTGCACTGCGGGCAGAAACGCCGGGTCGTTGCCGACGCTCGCGCCCAGGTAGACGGTGATGTTCATGTTTGGTCCCCCTTGTTGTGGCGCACGACGTTCGTCTTAGCGCTGGCGTCGACGATACTCGCGCACACGGCGCGACAGATCGGCGAGCTGGTCGCGATCGAGCTCTTCCAAATGCTCCAGATCATCCATAAAGCGCGCCATGGTGTCCTTTTGGCGCATCTTGATAAGCGTATTGCAGTAGTTCACCGCCACGCCCGTGAGCATGGCGATGTAGAAGATGCTGATGATGCTCAGAATGACGGTAATGGCGCGGGCAACCGGTGTCTCGGCCGGAATGTCGCCAAAGCCGATCGTCGAGACCGTCTCAAAGCTAAACCACAGGCCATCGCCAAACGTAAGGGTCGTTGGCTCGGACAGCCAGACGGCCGTCGAGCACAGCAGGTAAAAGATAAGAAACAGACCCGTGATGCGCGCAAAGCCAGCCTGTCGCAACACATCGGCAAGCGTCCTGAGCTTTTTCATCGCGACCCCTTCCACGGACAACCAATCACGTTCGCTCGGTATTTTCCCACGCCTCCCCCGCAAACGAAACTAGTCATTGGGGACGTTCTTAAATGACTAGTCAAACAAGAACGTCCCCAATGACTAGTCGTTTAAGAACGTCCCCGATGACTGCCGGGCGGGAGCGTTTAGCGGTACAGCTGCCGACTGGGCAGGCTGAGCTGGTATCCTTATGCGGTATTGTCTCGATTCGTTAGGATTGCATGTGAGAGCTGCCACTGTCCTTCGTTCAGTTATATGTCGCGCCCTGGCCATTGTGCTTGCCACGCTTGCCGCACTGAGTTCCATCGCGCCTGTCCAGGCTTTTCCCGATGACTCTAGTCAGCCAGTCAAGACGGTCCGCGTTGGTTGGCTCGCCAGCAACGAGGGCTTCCAGGACGGCACCCCCGGCGAGCGCCTCTCGGGATGGGGTTACGAGTACCTCCAGACCCTGTCGTACTATACGCCCGGCTGGCAGTACGAATACGTCTCCGGCACCTTCACCGAGCTTATGGACATGCTCGAGGCGGGCGAAATCGACCTCATGCCCAACATCTCCTACTCCGAGGAACGCGCCCAAAAGCTGCTCTTCTCCTCGAACCCCGAGGGCGCCGAGCGCTACTACATCTACGCCAAGCCCGATCGCGACGACCTGGCCAAGGGTGACCCCCAAGCGCTCCAGGGCCTTACCATCGGTTGCAACTCCGGTGTTATGCAAACCTTCGTTGGCCAGCAGTGGCTCGCCAACGAAGGAATCACCTGCACATACAGGGAGTATGACGGAGGCTCCATGCTCTTTGACGCACTCGCAAACGACGAAGTCGACGCCGTCATCATGAACGACACCATCTCGTCGCCCGATGCGTCGCCCATGTTCTACGTTGGCTCGAGTGACTACTATTTTGCCGTCCCCAAAAGCCGCCCCGACCTGATGAACGACATCAATGCCGCCATGACGGCAATCGCCCGCGTCAACCCACGCTATAACGACGAGGTCAAGGCGAATTACTCGGCCCAAAACAGCGGTTCATCATCGCTCAACGGCCCCGAACGTTCCTGGCTCAAAGAAAACAACAACACCATCACGCTCGGCTACATTACGGGCAAACTCCCCTACTGCAACGAAGACGAAGACGGCAAAATGGAAGGCTCGCTCGCATCGCTTGCGACGACGCTGCACGATAAATTTGGCATTACGGTCAAAACCGTCGCCTTTGATAGCTACAAGATGATGTCAAAGGCCCTGTCAAAGGGAAGCATAGACGTTGCACTGCCGGTATACCGAGATTACTGGTTTGCCGAGCAATCAGGCGTTGTGCAGTCGGTATCGTTGGGGACCATATCCCTCACCGCCATCCACACTGGCAGCAACCTGAACAAAGACCTTCAGAACATCGCCTGCACCAAATCATCGTTTATCAACCAAAATGTACTTGAAAATCTGTTCCCCACAGCGACCGTGACCGAATACCAATCCGACGATGAAGCGTTCGACGCCCTCAGGAAGGGAACGGCGCACTGCATCGTCGCTCCCAGCTCACGCATAAAAACCATCGGCGACCGTCATGATCTCAAGGACTACGAGACGGTCGAGCTCCCTGACACCTGTGAGCTCTCGTGCTGGATTTCGCGCGGAAAGCCCGAGCTGCTGGGAATCATCAACAAGGGCATCATCAATGCCGGAGAATCGCTCTCCGCAAGCAATTACTCATCCACGTCGTACACGACCCAGGAATCAGACACGCTTCGATTCCTTTTTCGCAACCGCACCGCCATTGCCGCTACCCTCATCGGTATGTTGTCGGTCGGTATCGTCCTGCTCATCTGGGCGCTCGTGCGCGCTCGGACCGAGCGCGAAAAAGCCGACGCCGCCAACGCCGCTAAGACGGCATTCCTCACGCGCATGAGCCACGACATCCGTACGCCACTCAACGGCATCCTGGGCCTTATCGATATCGAGGAATTGAAGGAAGGCGATATCCAGGTCGCCCGCGAAAGCCGCGCCAAGGCTCGTGTTGCCGCCAATCACCTGCTCTCGCTGATTAACGACATCCTCGAGATGGGCAAAATCGAAGACCGCAAGATAACACTGGAACATGCGCCTTTTAACCTCAAAGAGCTCTGTGACAATACGCTGGTTCTGTGCAAGCTCCGCGCATCCGATAACGGCATCACCATGCAGGACAATAGTCTGCCATACACCACGGGGCCATACATGGTCGGCAGTCCCACCCATATCCGACAGATCATGATCAACCTGTTAGACAACAGCATTAAGTACAACAAGCGCGGCGGCTCCGTCACCTTTAGCTCAAAGACCAAGCCACTCGATAACGGGCGCGCGCTCTTTTGCTTTAGCGTTTCGGATACCGGCATTGGCATGACTCCCAAATTCTTAAAACATATCTATGAGCCGTTTGCCCAAGAAGGTAACGATGCGCGCAGCAAGTTCCAAGGAACCGGCATGGGCATGCCAATCGTCAAGTCGCTTATTGAACTGATGGGCGGCACCATCGAAGTCACCAGCGAACTCCATGTGGGCACCACGTTCTACGTGGAAATTCCGCTCGATATCGACAAGAACCCCCAGACGCGGGCGAATACGGTCGAGAGGGCGCTCGACTGCTCGCTCGCCGACATGAACGTGCTGCTCGCCGAAGACAACGAATTGAATGCCGAGATTGCCCAGGCGCTGCTAGAATCCGAGGGCGTCGTGGTCACCCGCGCCGCCAACGGCAACGAAGTCGTCGATCTGTACCTATCGCATCCCGCCGGCAGCTTCGATGCGATCCTGATGGACATCATGATGCCGGACATGGACGGCTATGAGGCAACCCGCGCGATTCGCCTGAGCAAGAAGGCCGATGCAGCCGATATCCCCATCATCGCGCTCACCGCTAATGCCTTTGCCGAGGACGCCAAGGCGGCACACGATGCCGGCATGAACGCCCATCTGTCCAAACCGATCGACTTTAACAAGCTCAAAAACACACTCGCCCGCATCAAGAAAAACGGATCCGTTTCGCTATAGTTTTTGCAGCAACCACGCACGACCAGAAAGGAAGCCAACGATGTTTAGGCCCTTACGTCGAAAGAAACGCGCCATCACCGACAAGGAAGCGCGCGAACTGCTCGCTACCTGCAAGCGCGGCGTCTTTGCCGTCAACGGCGACGATGGCTACCCTTATGCCATTCCCGTCAACTACTTCTTCGACGCCGAGCACGACAAGATTTATTTCCATGGCGCCAAAGCCGGCCACAAGGTCGACGCACTCAAACGCGATGACAAGATCTGCTTTACCGTTTACGGTAACGAGTGGTATAAGGACGATGACTGGGCTCCCTACGTTATGAGTACCGTGGTCTTTGGCCGTTGTCGCCTGGTTGAAGAGGCGCCCGCATTCATCGAGGACAAAGTCCGCCAGCTCGCGCTTAAGTACTACCCTTCTGCCGAAGAAGTCGAAGAGGAAATCGCCAAGGACATCAAGGGCGTCCAGCTCTACGAGATTACGATTGAGCATCTCTGCGGTAAGCAGATTCAAGAAAAATAAACCTCCGCAGCAGGTCTGCGCCCAATGGTTACAGATGCCTTACCACACGGGGCCTTCTAGCCGACTTGGCAGAAGGCTCCGCATGCAGTGCGCGCTTACCGTGCATTAAAAACGTAGCGATCCAAGCGGTCGCACGCTTCCCTTACGCGCGAAAGCGGCAGCGCCAAATTCACGCGAATGTGGCAGGGCCCGTGGAACGGGCGACCGTCCTGATACCCCACGCCCACGCGCGCCCCCTCGTCGAGCAACCACTGAATATCGCGGCCATGCTCGCGGCACCACTCGGTGCAGTCCAGAAACACCATGTACGTGCCCTGCGGACGCGAATAGGACACGCCCCCAAAATGCTCGTCCACGTAATCGCAGAAGTACTCGATATTGCCGGCAAGCACCTGGTTGAGCTCGTCCACCCACTCGTAGCCTTGCGGCTGGTAGGCACCGATAAGCGCATGCATGGAGAGGACATTCATCTCGTTGTAGTGGGTCTTGTTGGACACAGCGCATATGCGGTCGCGCAGCGTCTCGTTGTAGATAATGTGGTAGCTGCCGACCAAGCCCGCCAGGTTAAACGTCTTACTCGGCGCATAGAGGGCAACCGTGCGCATGCGGGCATCCTCGCTCACCAACTGCGTCGGGATGTGTCTGTGTCCCGGCAGGATGATATCGGACCAAATCTCGTCCGAGATCACCACGCAATCGTGCTGGCGATAAATGTCCATGGCGCACTCGATCTCGTCGCGCTCCCATACGCGGCCACAGGGATTGTGCGGCGAGCAGAACACGGCGGCATGGATATGGTTTTGTGCGAGTTTGCGCTCCATGTCCTCAAAGTCCATGCGCCACACGCCCTGGTCGTCGAGCTTAAGCGGGCTGTGGACAATGTGATAGCCCGCGGCCTCAATGGACTTGGTAAAGCCGATGTAGGTAGGGCTGTGGACCAGCACCGCATCGCCTGGCTGAACATACGCACGCAGCGTCGACACGACACCGCCCAGCACGCCGTTTTCGTAGCCGATATGTTCAGGGCGCAGGCCTTCGACGCCATTGCGGCGGCTCTGCCATTCGATGATGCGGTCGAAGTACTCGGCGCGCGGGTTAAAGTAGCCAAACATGGGATGCTGAGCGCGCTGAATGATGTGCTCCTGGACCGTGGGCACCGTGGCAAAATTCATGTCGGCCACCCACATGGGAATGCGGTCGAAGCCCTCGTCGGGTGCGTTCGGAGCCATACCGGGGATCTCGCCCCAGGAGTCAACGGCGATGGAGTCCATGCCGTGGCGGTCGATAAGCGAGCTAAAGTCGTATTTCATGCTGAGCCCCGTGCAAAGTGATTGTTTTGGTAGGCGTTATTGTCCACCAGCGTGGGCGGTTTTGGCATGAGGTTTACTGTTGATTTTGACGGATACGGACGGATGGCAGGTTAGTCTTGAGCGTCGTTGATGGCGGTTACCGTCAACCCGGCTCCGTCGACCGTAAACGATATGTCGAGCCCGGCGTAAGCCAAATGGTAAACGCGGTTTGGCTCGTGCTTGCTGCCCGCGCGGCGCGGATCTTGGCGAAGAACCTCGACCAAGCCAGGGAGCTTTGCGGGCGAGACC
Source organism: uncultured Collinsella sp. (assembly GCA_965151385.1). Lineage (GTDB taxonomy): Bacteria > Actinomycetota > Coriobacteriia > Coriobacteriales > Coriobacteriaceae > Collinsella. Next base: position 45,080 of record CBCTZJ010000001.1, read on the forward strand.
ATATCCTGCAGCGCATGCGGAAACTCTACGTCGAGCTCTTGCCACGGCGCGTCTTCAATCCAGCCGCCCGTCGCATCCGGGTGACAGTCGGCAAATGGAATGTAGGGCTTAATGTCGTAGATGGGCGTGCCGTCGCGCAGATCGGCCCCCAGCACATGGATGATGGGGCCATCGTCGGTGAGCTCGACACGATCGAGCTTGACGCAGGTGAGCCCGATGGGATTAGGGCGAAACGGACTGCGCGTGGCAAACACGCCCACGCGCTCGGCTCCACCCAGACGCGGCGGGCGCACGGTTTTCGACCATTTTGCGTTGGTTCCGGACCTGTCCCGCGTCTTGGCATCGGCGGCAATATCCTTGGCCGTGCCGCCGGGCGTGCCGTTTTCAAAACGCCACAGCAGCCATAGGTGAGAGAAGGAGTCCAGACCCTCAACCGCTGCGTTGGAGGCAAATTCCGGCTCAAAAACGATGCGTCCCTGCAGATGAGGCGCCAAAAAGCTGTTGCGCGGAATGCCGAACTTCTGCGGCAGGTCGGTATGTATGTGTGCGATAGGTTCCATGCCGGTCATTGTACGGCATGGAGGTGTGGGGCGTTGCGCGCAATTCTTCGCCGCGGTCCCCGTCGTGCAACCAACGGTTGCTTGGAAGGGCACCTGCTGCCGCGTATGCTTAAGCCATCAACCAGCAGAAAGGAGCCGCTATGGCCTTTGCAGAGAAGCTCATCGCTGTCCGTCGCGTCCATCACCTTACCCAGGAGCAGCTCGCCGCCAAGCTCTTCGTCACGCGCCAAGCCGTCAGCCGTTGGGAACGCGGCGAGGTCACACCGGGCATCGACATGATGAAGCTCATTGCCGCCGTGACCGGCGAGCCCCTGTCTCACCTGCTCGAAATGCCCGAGCACTATTGTCAGAGCTGCGGCATGATACTCACGCCCGACGACCGCGGCACCGATGCCACGGGCGCCGCGACCGACCATTACTGCAAGTGGTGCTACAACCACGGTAAGTACACCTACGACACCACCATGGAGGCAATGATCGAGGATTGTGCCCCGCGGCTGGCGCAAAACACCGGCATGTCGCTCGACGAAGCCGTCTCGCTCATGGGCGCCGTCCTGCCGCAACTGGAGCGCTGGCGCACCGTGCAGGAAAACGAGGAGCGCTACGGCGCCGAGGCTCGGGCGCGCTATGGCGATGAGGCTATCGATGCAGCAAACGAAACGTTACTGGATATGGATCCTCAGACATGGAACGACATGAAGGAACTTGAACGCGCCATTTTGGGCCAGCTTTCGATTGCCATGGGCGACGGCGATGCGGATGGAGGCGAGGCTCGCAAGCTTGTCGCGATGCATCGTCGCTGGATTGCCCTCAACTGGGGATGCGAGCCCCAAGACGAGGCGTATCTGGGGCTCGCTCACGGTTATCTTGCCGACCAGCGCTTTATTGACTACTACGACAAGCCCTGCGGCACCGGCGCCACGGTGTTTCTGGTGCAAGCCATCGAGTCGTCGTCTGCTCGCGCATAGATTGCGGCGGCTTTGGGTATTTCAATCGAAACCGCAACCGATTGGAGACCTATGGCTACTAATCATGAGCTCACACTGTACGTTATGACTGGCTGCCCGTATTGCATAAAGGTCAAGCGCTTTTTGGCCGATAACGGCGTGACCATTCCCGAACGCAATATCTCGACCGATACCGAAGCCGAGCAGACACTCATCGCCGTCGGCGGAAAACGCCAGGTTCCCTGCTTGTTCATCGACGGCAAGCCACTCTACGAATCGAGCGACATCATCGCGTGGGTGCAGGAAAACCTGCTCTAGCACGCGCATCCCGTCCGTCCAAGGCCCCAACCCATACGGCCCAAACATGTACGCCAGCATCCAAAGTCGACATTTTTCGACATCTTTGGATGCTGGTGTACAGTTTTTTGCAGAGGTAGTCATTGGGGACGTTCTTAAATGACTAGTTGTTTGAGATAGCCTTTGGATTATGGTTGTTTGAGGCCGCCTGACGTCTCTGGAAAGGGCTCCTTAGAGGACAGTGTTCAAAAAATGGCAAATATGAGTACTGTTACTTGTTTAGTAACAGCGATTTTAATCATTTCAGGGATCATCCAACGCCCCAAGCGTCCGCAGACGTCGTTATTTCTCCACATATGTTCAATAAAAGAGACTCCTAATGGTATTAAATCTCATCAGGGGTCTCATTTTTGAGCAGAATAAATGCAACCATAATGGCAGCAGTACTCATATTTGCCTTTTTTGCACACAGCCCTCCTGAATAGTCGTTAGAGACGACTCAAAATGACAAATCCGGCACTTAGACGTTCTCTTCTTGAATGACTAATCGTTAAAGAACACTCAGCGACTACTCCAATTCGCGACACACTGTGTCGCGAATTAAGCTGGTCTCACCACCGAAGACCAGTGAAAGCTCCTGGCCAGAATCTCGATAGTTTGTTAAAGTGCCCCCCTGCAAGTTCAATGAGCGCTCATGTTCCAAACTGAAAAATGAAGAAATATCGAAGCCATCGACGCTCATTTCCTATCGGAAAAACTAGTCAACACAAGCTAATTAGCTTGATAAACTGCTTGTATTTTTGTCTACAAAACTGTATACAAAAATAGATTCCGAGAACCAGCGCTCGACATTATGCCAATCGATAGGAGGCGCTATGGACGCTAAGCAGCTCGAAAAGATGATGGGGTTTGCCCCCGGAGAGTTGGAGAAAGCCGCGGAGGCATACGAAAAAGATGAGTGGCCGAAGGGTCGCACCATCAAGCTGGGAAGGCCGTCGATCTCCGATGAGCCAAGCGTTGTTTTATCGGCACGTGTGGGTGAGTCTGTTCTTGATGCGTTTGACGCAAAAGCAAAGCGCCATGGGCAAACACGCACGGAGCGACTCAGAGAGCTCATCACGCTCGATGCAATGATTGCCTAGACTCCACTCCCCCGCCGACCCAAACATGTACGCCAGCATCCAAAGTCGACATTTTTCGACATCTTTGGATGTTGGCGTACAGTTTTTGTATGGGTTCGGCACGGGTAGTCGTTGGGGACGTTCTTAAATGACTAGTCGTTAAAGAACGTCACCAACGACTAACTAGCCGTGGAAGCGGGCTATGGGTGCAAGTGGCTGCTCGCGAAAGACGCGCTCGACGGCGGCGCGGTATTCGTCAACCTTTTTAGTCTTACGTACGAGCTTGTGAACGGTAGCGGGGTCGGCGAAAGCGCACTTGGCGTAGAACCACCACTCCTTCATACGAAAGACCGCGTTGCCCCCGATCTCTTCTGCATAGGCCGCAAACAGCGTGTCGTGGAAGCGCTGCAGTTCGGCTGCCGTGGCAGCGGGACCGCCGTTGACCATGCGAGCCAGAGCTGGGTTCGCGAGCAAGCCACGCCCCAGCATCACATGACGTGTGCCGGGATAGGCCTCCACCAGCGCACCCATGTCCTCAAGATCAAAAATGTCACCGTTGTATGCCACCGGAAACGGCGCGCGCTCCAGCGTCTCGCCATAAAACTCCTTGCGCGGCGTGCCCGTATAGCGGTCCTTTTGTACGCGAGGATGCACGATCAGCTCTGCCAGCGGCATGCGGCAATATAGATCGAGTACGCGCTCGTATTCGTCGTCGCTCTCCAACCCCAACCTGGTCTTGACCGATACCGGCAGCGGAGAGCGCTCACACACGTCACTCAAGAACACCTCAAGCTCGTCCAAGTTGCGCAAAAAGCCCGATCCTTTGCCCTTGGCAACAACCGTCCCCGAGGGGCAACCCAAGTTGAGATTGACCTCGCGATATCCCATGTCGGCGAGTACCTGTGCCGCCCACACAAACTCGTCCGCGTTCTTGGACATCAGCTGAGGCACTACGTTGAGCCCCTGGTTATTGGCAGGATCGATCTCCTTAAACGCCTTGCCGCCAAAGCGGTTTCCCACCCGCGGCGGCGGCAAAAACGGCGTGTAATAGCAATCGAGCGCGCCGAAGCACTCCGCATGCACGCGACGGAACACATGCCCGGTAATCCCCTCCATGGGGGCAAGCGAAAGAATCATCAACATCTGCTCTCAGATCAATGCGGCAAAGGGACCGCCCCTTTGTCACATGCATTATGCCTTGTGCTCCAGATGATTCACAAGGCAGAGGTAGCAGCTTGACGATAATCACCCTTCCATCCGTCGCCTCACGCAACGAAGGCGAATGGTTTTCCGCGAAGTGAACGAGTGAAATCGGATCCCCGAAGCATCGACACTTTTGGAGAGGCATTTCCTGCGGTTTTGTCGCTCAAATCCTACGGTTTTTGCATCCAAAAGTGCGAATGCTTCAGGGGTCCAGAATAGGTCGTTCACTTCTCTGAAAACCATTCACCTTCGATTTGCTGGCGCTCACAAACAGTGAGAGACTGTCCCACGGCAACCCCCTTGCGCGTCATTCGCCCCACGACAGCGACTCCGTGCTCCAAAAACGACGTTCATGATCGCGACGACCACCAACACCACGCTGTTGACACTATGTTTGAATAATAGACGCCCCACTCATTTATACTCAAGAGCGTGTGCGCATCGCCCCCGAAAAACGATGAGAGTCGAGGCCCCATGCAGCAGCTCACCGAGCAAGAAAAGAAACGCATCCAGCGGTACTGCACATACCCCAAAATCGCAGCGACCGCACTCGTCATGTCGTTCGTAGCATGCCTATTGATGTTGCCGCTCCAAATGATCAACGATATCGCGTTCCATCAAAAGGAATTCCAACCCGCGGGCATATATACCGCCATCGCACTCACCGCAATCGAACTCGCCATCTTTTGCTATTGCGCTCTTGCGCCGCGCTTTGGAATGCAGGGCAAACAGTGGAAGGAGCTGCAGGGCAGGCTTGCGGTGGCCCAGACCAACAAAGACCGCTCCGCGGAGGTCGCCGGTGTGCTCGCCACGCAAGCTGCCGGCCACCTGCTCAAGAACAGTGATAACGATCTCGCGCGCAACCTGGGCGGCGCCGCGGAGGTCGCCGGCGCCGTAGGGGCAGTCGCCACGGCGGCAGACGTGCTGGCCGAAACCTCGAGCAATGCCGAGGCCATGGCGGCCGCATACGGCGTTGTGATTCCGAGCGCCAAGAAACAGATTATCGTGCTCATCGCAGTGCCCGCCATTGTGCTGCTTGGCGTCTACATCCCGCAGTTTGTCCAGGGAAATAACGAGCTTCAGGCAAGAAAGGCTGCAGCCGCCGAGCAGCTCGCCATCGCGCAAGATGCCTTGGAGCCCGTGTGCGAACGCGTCGCGGCAGACGACCCATACGAGTCGTATCACGACTACGGCTACCGCATTATCGGCTATCTGCGCGACAATGACCTTGGCGCTCAAGCTGCCTATGTCTACCTTTCTTTTGATGCAGACGGCATGCTCACGGACGTCGATTACGTCAGTCAGATCGACCCCGAGGCAAGCCTCGCAGACAACCTCGCCCGCGCCGAGCAGGATATCGCGACGCTCTGCGCCCCGCTCAACGGGTTGGACATTTCCGTTGCCACACCGGGCCTCCTCACGCCATGCAGCCTGTCGGATGAATTTAAACAGACATTTTTAGCTGGCTCCCTATATGAAGAAATCAGCATCAAGACGGAGGACGAATCTATCAAGTCGTACTACACCTTTGACACCGAGGCCGCAGAAGAATTCGACGAATACACCCATCCGGAAATTAGGCTCATGCTCTCTGCAAAGAAGAACTAAAGGCTTTCGATCTAATTGCCGCTCGCGAACATCGTCTATATCTCGAGGTCTAATACTTTTCCGAGAAGTGAACGACCGTTTTTGGACCCCTGAAGCATCGACATTTTCTGGCGCCAAAACCGCAGGATTTGACTGGCAAAACCGCAGGAAATTGCATCTCGAAAGCGCCGATGCTTCGGGGGTCTATTTTCACTCGTTCACTTCTCGGAAAAGTATTAGACCTCGAATTCACAAGCCGCTCAATGCGACAAAGGACCGTTCCTTTGCCACGCTATTCGGAGCGCAGGGCTTCCACGGGATCCTTTTTGGATGCGCTACGGGCCGGCAGCAGGCCAGCGACAACCGTCAGTAGCACCGAAATTGCAATGAGCACCAGCGCATCCTGCACGGGCAGGCTCATCAGGTTGGGAACCTGTTTGGCAGCAAGCGCCCAGGTATTAACCGGAAAGCTCACGGCCACCACAACGACAACAGCAAAGACGCCGGCAATGAGGCCCTCGATAAAGGTCTCGGCATTGAATACGTTGGCCACGTTGCGCTTTGACGCGCCAATCGCGCGCAGGATGCCAATCTCCTTCTTGCGCTCCAGCACGCTGATGTAGGTGATGATGCCGATCATGATGGAGCTCACCACCAGGCTGATACTCACAAATGCGATGAGCACCAAGCTGATGGTGTTCACGATGTCGGTCACCGAACCCATGATGATGCCCATGTAGTCGGTGTACGAAATTGCCTGCTCGTCGTGACCGGCGGCTTTGACCTGCTTGTTGTACGCATCGATGTGATCGAGCACGCGCTCCTTGGCCTCAAAGTCGCGCGGGAAAATCTTAACCGAGATGGGGTCTGCCTCGTCCGCATAGCCCAACGTGGTCAGATTGTTGTCGTAGGTGAGCTGCGACGCCTTGGCATAGCTCATCATGAGCGAACTCAGGTCCTCGGCGTCCATGTTGAAATGGATGGCACGAGCAAAGGCACTCGCATCCACGTGCATGGCGCTCGCCAGGTTGGCAAAACTCGAAGACACCTGCGTCGCCATCTGGCCCATGAGCCCTGCCGCGCCCGCCTTAAGCTGAGCCGACACCGTCGCCGCAATCTGATCGCTGATCGACTTCATCACCTGATTCATAGCCTGCTGCAAATACGGAGCCAGCTGCTTTTGCACATAGTCGGTCATCGCCTGCTGCAGGCGCTCGGCCAGGGCATCGCCGCCGAGGGCTTTGAGCTGGGCCTGGATTTGCTGGGCTGCCGCATCATTCTCAAGATACGCCGAGAATGCGGCGGCGAGCTTCGACGCGTCCTTAAGGTCCTCGGGCGTCAAGGCCTTAAAGTGATCAGACTGCAAAAAGCCCTCAAACAGTTGGTTGGCAAGCGTTCCCACCTGCTGCATTTGCTCGGGTGTGAGCTCCAGACCGTCAAAGATGCCCGAGAAATCTGGGGTCGGCGCCTTGGCCATGATGTCGCTGAAGTCGACGTCCTTCCCAACGCCCGAAAGGTCAATGTCCAGCCCGGACAGGTCAAGACCCGACAGGTCCATGCTGTCGGCAACACCCGAGAGCGCAGATGCATCGAACGAGAACGCGCTCTTCAGTGCCGCCTCGTCCACACTGAACATGCTGCCCAGGTCCACGCCTTGTTTGGCCTCGCCTTGCAGCTCATCGAAAGACTTGCCCGTAAAGACATCCGTCTCGGGGTGGGCGAGTTGCTCCTGCACAATCTGCGAATCGGCGGCGCGCTCCATAAGCTGGCGAGTCAGCGCATGCGTGTAGGCAATGCCCGGGGACAACGCGCTCGCGTTGGCCGTCTCGTTGGGTCGCACCACGCCCACAATGTGCACGTCAATACCGTTGGCAACCTTGGCCGTCATAAAATCGGCGTCGCCAGACATGTCAGTCCACATGCCGGTCTCTTCGTTTTTGCGATAGGCATCGGCCGGCGACAACACCTTAAACGTCGTGGACAGCGCATCGTCGTAGGTAAAGTCGGCGCCGGTCTCGGGCGTCTCGACCCCACCGTCAGCCGTCATGGCGCTGTTAACCAGATCGTTGAGTTCATTGATATCCAACGCACCGATGCTGTAGAGCGTGTAGTCGCCCACCGTGCCGCGACTCGAAAGCACCATCACGGCTTCGTTAGCAGACGTAGGCCAATGCCCCGCCACGACGTCGTATTGGCTGTCGAGCAGGCTCTGGTCGTCAATCATTTCGTTGAAGACCGAGGTTCCCATGGACTCCATGCTCACCGTTGCTGCCGAGCTCGCGCCGCCGCTCATGGCCTCGGTCATGGCATTGGGCACCAGACGCACGGGCTTCTCGTCTCCCTTGCCCGCGCGATAGACAACCGGCGTTACGCCATAGCCGTACTGAATAGCGTTGACCTCTTTGTCGATGCCGTCGCCACCGGCATCGAGCCATGCCTTAAAGCTCGTCATGTCGTTGGACTTAACACTTGCAAACATATCCTTTACGGCCGTGACCACGGGAATCTTATCGGTTCCCGGAGTCTTGCCGTCGGTGCCGTCGTCGGATAAATCCTCGCCGTTGGACGCCTCATCATCCGCAGCCCCCTGTCCGCCCATCATGGATGACAGGTCGTAGTCCTGCTTGGAGATCGTAAGCGGGTAACTCGAGAGCGTATCCTCCTCGACCTTTTTGATGTAGCCGTTTACGCCGTTGGACAGCGCCAGAATCGCCGCGATACCGATAATGCCAATCGAACCTGCAAAGGCCGTCATGGCCGTGCGGCCCTTCTTGGTCATGAGGTTTCGGGCAGAAAGCCCCAGCGCCGTCACAAAACTCATCGAGGTTTTGCGCGTAGGCTTAGCCTCGCGACGCGCGGCCTTGGCAACATCAAAGGGGTCGGAATCGTCGGTGATCTTGCCGTCCGCCAGGTTGACGATGCGCGTGGCGTACTGGTACGCCAGCTCGGGATTGTGCGTGACCATGATGACCAGGCGGTCGCGCGCCACGTCCTTGAGCAAATCCATGACCTGTACGGATGTCGTTGAATCCAAAGCGCCGGTCGGCTCGTCGGCCAGCACAATCTCGGGATCGTTAATCAGGGCGCGGGCGATGGCCACGCGCTGCATCTGCCCGCCCGATAGCTGGCTCGGGCGCTTGTTCATGTGCTCGCCCAGGCCGACTTTCTCCAACGCCTCGCGCGCACGCTGGCGGCGCTCGGCATGCCCCACGCCCGTGAGCGTAAGCGCCAGCTCCACGTTTTCCAAAATGGTCTGATGCGGAATGAGATTATAGCTCTGGAACACAAAGCCGATGCGGTTATTGCGATAGGCATCCCAATCGCGATCGTGAAAGTCCTTGGTCGATATGCCGTCGATCAGCAAGTCACCAGAATCGAAATGATCGAGCCCACCGATAACGTTGAGCATCGTAGTTTTGCCCGAGCCCGAGGGACCCAGAATGGCCACGAACTCGTTATCGCGAAAAGACAGGCTTACGTTGTCGAGCGCCACCTGCGTAAACGACTGCGTAACGTACCTTTTGCAAATACCTTTGAGCTCCAACATGGACGGCAACCTCTCCTGCGCAGGCACCCTGCCCGCTCTCCCCCGCCGTTCGTATTCGACGCGTTTGTCCTACTCTATCCCCATTTTTCACCGACACCAGTGAGGAATGCAACGAACCGCGCCAAAAAACGAACGGGACGGCACCCAAAAGAAGAGGCCCCGAGCGGGACCTCTATATGGTGGAGATTATCTTGAAAGGCAGCGGACTACTCCGCACAGCGGCGCACGATCTTCGCCATGCTTTACGCGTTTTTTACTGCTCGCTATTCGCAATCGCCTGGTCGATAAGTTTGTTGAGTGCTGCGCGCTGCTCGGCGGAGCTGATGGCTCCCACGATGGGCTCCCCTACGATGTTGCCATTCTGATCGATGACATACGTTGTCGGGAACGAGAACAAATTTGACGTAAACTTACCGGCCTCGCTATCCGACTTGAACCAGATGTTCTTATATGTCACGCCCTTCTTGCTCAGCACGTCCTTGGCATCTGCAATCTCGCCCTTGTTGCCATCGAGCGTAAAGGAATTGACGCCCACGACCTGGCCGCCCTTCTTGGCAAGCTCCTGATTCAGTTTCTCAAGATCGCCCAGCTCGCCCACGCACGGCTTGCAAGTAGTGAACCAGAAGTTCATGACGGTGACCTTGTTCTTAGAGAACAGCTCGTCGCTACTCACGTCGTTGCCATCCAGGTCCTTGCCCGTAAAGCTGGGGAACTTCGTCGCCTCGCTCGAAGCATTGGCACCAGCCGTCATGCCAGCGGCCGAAGCGTCGACGCTCTCGCCTTCGCTCGGCGTGCTTCCACAGCCGGGGAACTCCTTCTCCAAGCTCTCGAGCTTGTCCTCGATCTCCTTGATCTGCTGCGCACCGGCCTTGAGCGTCTTGAGCTCATCCGCCGTGAACTCATCCTTGGCGCCGTCGATGGTCTTGAGCAGGAAATCGCCGTAATTGCTGCCGTCCTCAATCATTACCGAGTCTTTATTTGCCGCATTGAATACCTTTTCCCACAGCGCGTTATCACTCGAAAGGATATCGTTCTCCTTTTTCATGAGCTTCGCATACAACTCGGCGGCCTCGTCGGCACTGGTCGGCTTCTGCGCAGTGAGTTCTGCGATCTTAGAATCGGAGCCCGCAGATTCGCTCGCATTGCCGCCAGGTGCCGAGCACGCCACAAGACACAAGGCCAGTACCGGCACCATAAACAGGGCCGCAATCTTAGAAAGCTTCATGATCATTCCTCCGTTTTGTCGAAGCTTGTTTACTTTTTATCGGCGGTCAAGGGAATCTTTTCCGCCGACACATCCAGGCCATAGCGATAGCTGATGGCATCGACGGGACAGGCCCCGATGCACTTTCCGCACCGGATACATTCGGCATGATTGGGCGCGCGGACCACATCAACGTCCATCTGACAAACCTTTGAGCACTTGCCGCACGAGACGCATTTGCACGCGTCGACCCGTATCCCCAGTAAGGACACCTTGTTCATGAGCGCATAGAATGCGCCGAGCGGGCAAATCCATTTGCAGAAGGGGCGATAGAACAAAACGCTCAGCACTGCCACGACAATGAGAACGACAAGTTTCCAAGTAAAGAGCTGTCCCAGCGCAGATCGAATGCCGGCGTTGGCAATGGCCAGCGGAATGGCACCCTCGAGCACGCCCTGCGGACAGACGTATTTGCAAAAGAACGGATCTCCCATCCCCAGGTCGTTGACCACCAGCACAGGCAGCAATACCACAGCAAACAGCAGCACAACGTATTTGATATACGTAAGCGCCTTGAGCTTTTTTGTCGAAAGCTTTTTGCCGGGAATCTTATGAAGCAGCTCCTGCAGCCAGCCAAACGGACATAGAAAGCCGCATACAAAGCGTCCCAGCAGCACGCCGAGCAAAATGAGCGTACCGGTGACGTAGTAAGAAAAGTTGAACTTGGATGAACCCACCACCGACTGGAACGACCCGATGGGGCACGCACCCGATGCCGCAGGGCACGAATAGCAGTTAAGCCCGGGTACGCAGACTGTTTTTCCCGCGCCCTGATAGATGCCGCCTTTGGCAAAGTTTGGCAGGTGAATGTTGGTGACAAGCGTCGCCGCCGCCTGAATGAATCCGCGAAATCGGGCCAAAACATGCGACGCAGTGTTTTCTCTTTTATCCAATTCCGATACACTCCAAGCACAGCCTAATCGCTTTGGCCAGCACGGCATCCGCCTCGCCACGCATAACGCCAAAGCACACCATGGCAATTCCGACGATCAACAAAGCGACCTGTACCACGGGTTTTACCGCTTTGAACAACACGACCACTCCTTTCGTTACGCGACCATTGGACCATATCGACTATAAAATCCGTGTTAAGCGCGATTTGGAATGTGCAAGGAGACTGTTATGCGTATTTTGATCGTCGAAGACGAGCGAGCACTGTGCGATGCAATCGCGCGCAGCTTGCGAAACTTGGCGTACAGCGTCGACTGCTGTCACGACGGACAGGAGGCGCTCGACCTACTGGACGTTGAGGCCTTCGACCTCGTGGTGCTCGACCTCAACCTTCCCCGTATCGACGGCATGACCGTGCTCAGGGAACTTAGGAAAACCGACTGCGAGACCAAGATACTGATTCTGTCCGCGCGTGGCGAAGTATCCGATAAAGTCGCCGGACTCGATGCCGGCGCCAACGATTACCTTACCAAGCCGTTTCATCTGGACGAACTTGCGGCAAGGATCCGCAGCCTTACCCTCAGGCGCTTCGCACAAAGCGACATAGTTTTAACCTGCGGAAAGCTCCGCTTTGACACCAAGGCGCGCATCGCCTCCGTGGACAGCGAGGCTTTATCTCTTACGCGCAAGGAAACGGGAATCTTGGAATACCTGATGCTTAATCAGGGGCGTCCGGTAAGCCAAGAGGAGCTTATCGAGCACGTTTGGGATAGCAGCGTGAACAGCTTTAGCAACGCAATCCGCGTTCACATCTCGTCACTCCGCAAAAAGCTACGCATCGCTTTGGGATACGACCCGATTCGCAATCGGATTGGAGAGGGCTACGTTATGGAGGACAGCGAATGAAAAGGCTTTCGCTGCAATGGCGCATAACGATTATGACGGCACTGCTCACGTGTGCGGCATGCGTGCTGACGAACTGCCTGGTCGGCTATACGGGCATGCGCTACATGGATGCCATCGGCAGTGACATCTCGGCCTTTAACGCAACCGGCGAAGATTCGCCCCAGGCGTTCGACCCAACGAAAGCGACCCTCGATGACGAGGTCACGATCGTCGTAAACGACGCACAGGAGTCTTTTGGCACGACAGCCTGGCGCATCACGGCTGGAGTCACACTCCTTGGCGGCGTGCTGGCATACTTTGTGAGCGGCCGTGCACTCAAACCGCTACGAGCTTTTGCAGCCCAGGTTGAGTGTGTGCAGCCTGACAACCTAAGCGAAATCAGACTCAGTGAAGATGTGCCCACCGAGCTACAACGATGCAGCGCCTCTTTCAACGACATGATCGCCCGTCTTGGCGAAGGGTTCTCTGCACAGCGTCAGTTTACCGGCAACGCCGCACACGAGCTGCGCACCCCGCTCGCCCTTATGCAAGCACAGATCGAACTGTTTGTCTCCGAGCACTCCGGTTTGCAACCCGAAACAGCCGAGCTGCTCGGCCTGCTACAAGAACAAACCGAGCGCATGTCTCGAATGACCAAGGTATTGCTCGAGATGAGTGAGCTCCGCAGCGTTCCTTGCGAGGACGATGTTGAACTTGGCCCCTTGTCCGAAGAGGTCCTCACCGACCTTGCGCCACTTGCCGAAAATAAGGGCATAGCCCTCAATTGTGCTGGAGACGCTTTAGCAATCGGGAGCGACACGCTCCTCTATCGGCTGGTGTTTAATCTGGTCGAAAACGCCATCCGTTACAGCCGCTCCGGCTCGACTGTCAACGTCTCCATCTGCGACAACGACAGCCACGTGATCCTGCGAGTCAAAGATGAGGGCCCGGGAATACCCAAGCAGTACCGAGAGAGCATCTTCCAGCCGTTCTTTCGTCTAGACAAATCCCGCAGCAGGGCATATGGCGGCGCAGGACTCGGACTAGCGCTCGTTTGGGAGATTGCAGCGCTTCACGGTGGCACGGTAGAGGTCGAAACAAGTTCCGAAAACGGAACCGTGATGCTCGTGACCCTCTCAAAGGGGGCCACCACGTGATCCGACTGTCCAGGGGTTCCACTCGGCATTGTGAAACGCGTCCCAAAACTTGGATATGAGGAATGGGAGGCAGCTCGCATCTATGCCGAGGACGAAGTCCTGGCGGGGATTCAGGATGCGCAGAGGAAGCTTACGGCAGAAAACCCCGACAGAGTCGTGACCGTCGGCGGCAACCGCATGGTGTCGCTTGCCCTCTTCGATTACCTGCACGGGAAATACGAGAACGTTGGAATCGTCTGGATCTATGCGCATCCGGATGTATCCACGCTGAATGATGGCTACCCCAACGCTCACGCCATGGTACTTGGCAGCCTTTTGGGAGAAAGTCATCCTGGTCTTCGGCGGCGAATAACGCGAATGTCCGCAGGCAGACTCCAACCTGTGCGCGGAGAAGCTGGGAGACGCAAACAAGATTCCTCGATTCGAGCATGGAGATAAATCCGTCTATCAGTCTCATCGCATACTCAGAGGAGGATGCCAGATATAGATCCCATTGGGTAAAGTCGCCGTTCATAAAGGGAATCACTGCATTGCGCTCGGCGACTCTCAAGGCACTCAGGCTTTGTTCTATTTTCTCAGCTTCTTGTTTGAACTGTTCGCTATCCAAAATGCCCCCAAATGCCGGCTTCTCGACAAATCAGAAAAAGCATTGGCTATACTGATGCGGACAGTTCCAGGAGGGGTGCAAGAGACGGAAGGGCCGTAATGGGTGAGAAGGGCGAGCGGCCGGAGCGGGTGTTCCCCGGCAGGACAGACCCGTGGTTCATAGCGGCCATGGTGATTGTGGCGGGCGGTTTATCCGCGGCGTGTATCGCGTGTTTCCTGAGCTCGAGTCCCGCGCTCCTATGGGGCTGGCTCGCGCTGCTGCCCATCCCGGCCCTCGTGGCCCTGGCTGCCCTTCCCGTCCGCAGCAATCGCCTCGAGCTCTACGGCGACCGCCTCGTCGTCGTGTACGCTGGGACGCGTTCGGTGATACCCTACGCCCACGTGCGGGGCGTCCGGCGCACCAGGACGCTCTGGGCGGGGACGGCCAACTCGCTCGACCGCGTCTACATCGAGGCGCCCTACGACGGCGACGCCATCGTCTCGGTCAGAGACAACGACGCCCTCGTGGCGGAGCTGGGGCGCAGGTGCGGCCTTGGGCCCGGCGCCTGACGCCCCGAAAGGAAGAGAGGATGGACGTCCCGCACTGGCCCTACTGGAGGAAGTATTCCCTCGGCGGCACACAGGTCTGGTACGCGGACTGGGGCGACTGCCCCTTCGACACTGGTCTACATGAGCCCAGTTGAGTTCAGGAACGCAGGGCTGTCCCTGTAAAAAATGTTTAAGCAACCGTTGCAAATCCATTCTCCCGCGCAGAGAGCCCCGGGCAGGCCGAGCTCGCGTCGGGCATGTAGCCCATACGCCTCCGGGCGGCGGCAAGCCCGCGCCCGCCGCGCTCGCCGAACAGCTCAACCGAGCCCGAGCTGGGGCTGGCGGTGCCAGTGACGATACAGATGAGCGTTGACTTCCCGGCGCCGTTTTCGCCGATGAGCCCGTAGACGCGCCCCGCCTCGAGGGCGAGGTCGATGGGGCCGAGGACGGTCCTCCCGCGGTACGCCTTCGTGACCCCGTGAAGGCGGAGGGGCATGGCTGTCGTCATTGCGTTCCTTTCTCCTCGGATGGATTTTGGGTATGCGTCATGGGCCCCCGCGCGGGACGGGGAGCGAATCGACGCAGGCTCGAGGCCGGTTGGGTTGGGGTTGAGGTCCGGGTTCCACAGGCTTGCACAGCCCGACGGACGGGGCGTCCGGGCACGCTATGCTTAGGGAGCGGTGGGCGCCTCCGGGGCAGCAGGGGACTCGGACGCGGTGATGCCGGAGGTGTCGACCTCGCCGATTCCGGCGAGCTGCTCGATGAGGGGGAGGCCCGTCGGGTCGTCCACCTCGACGCCGCCGAGCACGATGGTGCTGTCGCGCGTGTCGATTTGGGTTGTGAACACGGCCGGGTCGAAACCCGAAGCGATAAAGCCAATGCCCGCGAGGACAACACCCGCGGCAACGAGCCCGCCCGCCACGGCGAGGTAGATCTTCTTCGCGCTGGTCATGGTACTCACTCCTTTCTACGCCGCGAGATGCGCGGCAGCGCCGCCCTTCTCGCCCTTACCCTTCCAGAAGGGCGAGGCGGCCTTCCTCGCCCAGAGCGCCGAGAGGCGCGCAATTTGTTTTGAGGCGGCCCAAGCGCCAGCACCAACGAAGAGCGCCACGCCGACGAGGCCGAGCCCCACGCCCGCCGAGGCGAGGGCGTACGGGAAGTGGCCGATGGTGACGCCGCTTACGGCAAGCAGGAGCTCAACTACGCCCACGCCCCCGAGTGCCGCCGCGACGATCCACACGCAGAGCGCCAGCACCCAGATGCAGATATAGACCGTGACGGCCACGGCGGCGAAGGCGGCGAGCAGCGGCACCCACACCGGGGAGCCCACGATGGTCAGCACCCACAGCAGCGCGGTGCTGCGCCGGCGCGTCCTCGCGATCGCGCGCGGCACGGCGGGCAGGTCGTCGAGCGTGGCCTCGGCAACCTCGCCGGGGGCGCCCATGGCGGCCACGGCCTCCTCCTCGCTCATACCGTCCTCCATGCGGTCGGCGATGGCCTCCGCATAGAACGCCTTGGTCTCCTCCACCTGCTCGGCCGGCAGGCAGGCAAGCAGCTCGCCCAACCGGCCCAGAAACTCATCGCGCGTCATGGTGCGCCCCCTCAACGTATGCGTAAATCTCCCGTACGGACGGCCACTCGGCCAGGAACTCCTCGATGCGCGCACGCCCATCGTCCGTGATGCGGTAGTACCGGCGCAGCCGCCCGTTGTGCTCGGCAGAGCGCGCCGTGATGCACCCGGCCTTCTCCAGGCGCTTGAGCAGCGGGTAGAGCGTCGACTCCGTGAGCCCCATGCTCGCCGGCACGTCCTTCACGATCTGGTAGCCGTAGGACTCCTCGCCGGAGACGGCCGCGAGCACGCAGGCCTCCAGGAAGCCGCGCTTCATCTGGGCCTCCATCCGCACACCTCCTCTCGTCATATACTATGCTATACACACTATACGATGCAAGGTATTAGACGTCAACTCTCATCGCGAAGATTCTCCGGCCCCTGCGCGCTGCGAACGTGATGTCGCGGGGCGGTTGGCATTATGCATGAAACGTCAAGTAGCGCTCTTTTGATCCACTTCCACTCGGCCCCATATGCCTTGTACAACGCCCCCTTCGACCTCGGGTTCAAGAGAGCCGCTAGTCTTCCTTTATACGTTCGGCATAATCGTCGGCGATACCCACAAATTCCAGTCCCGAACAACAGGAGTACAATTGCTGCATTGTTGTCAGCTGTTGGGAGATGGAAGATGGACTGCGATGGCTACCCATGCGTTCCCATGCCGTTGATGTGCACCGCCTTTGTGCCGGGGCAGATTGACGCTGCGGTTGCAGGCATTTCCGACCCCAATTCGCGCGCCATTGCCACGGCAGAAGCGCTGTACTTTCGCGGACAGGCCGCCCTCGCTGCCAAGACGGCGCGCCCCCATCTTGACGCCGCCGATCCCGCACTGCGCCATTCCGCATGCTTTATCTGCGGATACGCCAGTCTGTCGCTCAACCGTATCGCCGACGCCCGCCGGTGCCTTGCGGGCATCCTCGATACGCCGGCCGACGAGGAATCATCCGCTATCCACGCCACGCATATCCTGTTCGCCTCGGCCGCAAGCGTCCTGCTGCACTTGCCTTCCCCGTATTCTGCCGAAGAGTTTTATCCACTTGCGGCGCATCTGCCCGAAGGCCTGCGCCTGTTCGCCAGCTACGTGATGGCGCACGCCTTGTATCTGCGCGGCGAATACGGCCGCAGCCTGGGCATGGCGGAAAACGCCCTGATTATGAAACAGGGAAGTTATCCGATCTCGGAACTGTTCCTGCACCTGGCAGCCTCCATGGCATGCATGAGCCTCAAGGACATCGACGCCGCAAAGGCACACTTCGGAGCCGCTTGGGGCATTGCGCGCCCCGACGGCCTTATCGAGCTCATTGGCGAGCACCACGGCCTTTTACAGGGGCTCATCGAGGCGTGCCTAAAAACGCAATACCCAGACGACTTCGCGCGCATCATCGAGATCACGTACCGCTTCAGCTACGGCTGGCGGCGCATCCACAACCCTGATTCGGGCGAGGACGTGGCCGACGATCTAACGACCACGGAATTCACCATGGCCATGCTCGCCTGTCGTGGGTGGACCAACGTCGAAATCGCACGCCATATGGGAGTATCGCCGGGCACCGTCAAAAACCGCCTATCAGGAGTGTATGCCAAGCTTGGTATCGGAACTCGCGCCGAGCTGGTTGCCCACATGTTGCGCTAGCGGCAGACTGCCCGTCGTATCGAAAGCGCTCTGGGGTCCTGGCGCTTTCGCTCGATCAATTTGGACATTTTGGCCCTTGAACGGCACTACCACCACGGGGCACCTTCTCGCAAAATTGGATTATTTCCACCGATATCTGCGGGATGGGAGCCCAAAATGCTTGATCGCCGTTCGATACTCGTTGCCGGAGCGTCCTCGCTGGCGAGCATTATGTTGCCGCGCGCGCCGGGAAGCGCAAACGCCTTCATATTGCCGTTCGCGCCCACCGAAGCCTATGCCGACGAAAAAGACCCCTTCAGGGTGCTCGTTCTCTCGCGCACCATGTTCGGTGTGGTCGTGGTCGACGTCGCCAACAAGAATACGCCCATCACGAGTGCCCAGGTCACGCTCACATCGCGCTATGCCGCAGGCAAGCAGCTCACCGCCACGACCGATGACGAAGGCACGGCCATCTTTGAGGTCGCGCCGCTTTCGGAAGGCTACGTGGACGAGGCAACGCTTCTCGACGCGTACGACTTTAACGGCGGCATCTCCATTAGCATGGCGGGCTACCGTGATGTCGAGATTCCCCTTGCGCGTATCCAGGGCGGCACCGCCATAACCGCGCCCACGCGTCCGCTTTCCGACGGCGAGCCGTACTTCCGCCAGCTCACATTCGACGAATGGGACATCCAGTACGCCGACGCCACGTTTATGGCAATGCCAGCGGACGCAGCAGCAAACGACCAGCCCGATACGCACGCCTTTACCGTGCAGGCACATCTGCCACAGGGTGGACAGGCAACGCTGCACATCAACAAGGTAATGCCCGCCACGGACAGCTCGCCCGAAACCGTCACGCAGATTGGCCAAGTCAAGGCCAGTGCATCGGGTTCGGACAATCTGGCAACGTTCACACTCGAAGACAAGTTTCTCGACGCGGCATCGGTCCTTCTGGAAGAAGGGTGCAAGCTGCGCTTTGTGCTCGACTATCAGGGCAAAACCTACACGCTCTCCTCCCCCATGGCCGTTGTCACCGCGCCGGCGGCAAAGGCGGAATCGGGCTCGACCACTATCGTCCCCACCACCATGGACCAAGAGGTCACTCCGTTTGATTTCCCAGCGGCGTTTCCCGGCATCGGCGGCAACAAGTTCACCTGCTGGATGCCCTCGTTCCCCATTTTGTTCGATTTCTCGTTTGCCGGATACGTGCTGTTTGGCGGAGGATACAAACCAGCCAGCTATATGAACGATTCGGGCAACCCTGATCCGGAATACTGGAAGAAATCGCCGCGTGAATCGGGCGCCAAACAGGCAAACCGCTACCTCGACGAGATGGAGGGGAAGTGGAATCAGTACAAGAGTATGAGTGCCGGTTCGGGCACCGATCCAAGAAACACTAAGCTCCTTCGCCACCGTTGCACGCCGCTGTTCACGATGGATATCGCCACACAGCTGTACGGCTCGCTCGCCTACGATTGGGTGGGCAAAACCTGGGGCGACAACAACGACCCCGCATACGGCAATATTAAGGCACTCTTTCAAGTAAGAACCGACCTCAATTGGACCGAGCAGTTTACCCTAGGGCCGGTGCCGTTTTTCCTAAACGTCAACCCCTGGGTGCTGGCGAAGCTGGCGCTCGCCGTGGGTGCCCACACGCACGGCAGCGGCGCGGCGTTTTTTAAAAACATTTCGCTCGACTATTCAAACACCTCGGGCTCGTTCACCATCCAGATCGGACTTGCCGTCACCTTTGGCGCCGGCGTTGCAGGCGTCGCTTCGTCTGCCGTGCGCGGCGCCGCATCCCTCACGCTGTTCATTGGGTACGAGAAGGCAGATGGACACCAGCTTCCGCGACTGCGCGTAGGTGCAGACGTCGATGTCGATGTGATACTCCAGTTCTTGATGTTCAAGTGGACCACCAAGGCTTGGTCGGGGTCGTGGCCCACGCTCCTCGATTCGTGGAATATGTCGGTGAACAATGGCAACCAGTATGTGCTCCAGCGCTCTGAGCTCGCATTGGGCGGAGATACGCCTTACACGCTGGATGCCCGCTTCGGCACGCCCGGCAACATCGAGGCAGGCGGCGTGCCGCAATTTATCGCATCGGCCACCATCGTCACCAACGCCGAGCTGCTCGCACGCGCCGAGGTTAAGGCCACTGCCGTAAACGCCGTGCCTGTCGTGCGCGATTGGGATCAAGCGGTCACGCGCATTGAGCTCGAGGCGGATACAGAAAGCGACGACACGGGACAGATTGAGCATTTCGTCCATACACTGATAGAGAACGACGAAAATGCCGCGCCGATGTATGAGTACGCCTATATCGGGCAGGCGACGAACGCCGTTGCGGACCCCAACGCCAATTCTGCTGGTGTATCGGAGGACGAGCGTGGCGGCATAAAACCCTCGAGCGACAACGTGCTGTTTTCCGGCGTGCTCAGCGAAGCTCACATGAAGCTGGCAATGATTGCCGGCGTAGAATGCCTGTTCCGTATCGCCTCGGTGCGCTACGGCGACAATGGCCGCTCGCGCCTAGTGGTGCACACAAAGGCAAACGGCACGTGGTCTGCCCCCATGCCCGTGGACTTCCCCCTGGGCTTTGGCGAGGGCGACGTGGAGCGCAACGGCACATTCGATTACGACTTCGACGTAGTGGAATATACGGACGGAAGAGGAAACCAGGACGCTTACGTGCTGCTGGTCTCGGGCGAGCGCCCCGACGGCGACAACACCCTTTTCGATACGGCAAGCACATCCGGCATACTGTCCGTCGTGCGCCTGCGCATAAGTAATGACGAGATCCGCGTGGTGTCGCATACGTCATGGCGCAGCATCTCGCGCGGCCGCCTGCAAGAGGATGGCTACCATTGCCTGCAGTGTCCGCGTATCACGGTGGGCAAGACACTTGTCGACGGACGTCTGTCGGGCGCCTACCTCCACCGCCACGGAGCCACCGCAGAGAAGGCGCTCGGCAGCGAGGCCGAGGTTGCGCTGGAGTGCTTTACCCTGTGGTCGGATGATTTGGGCGACAGTCTCACGTTCCGTCAGGTCCTCCGCTTTCCGCAGGCACCGTCGAGCATCGAGCTCGGCACGCCCGAGAATCTCAATGGCAAAATGGTGGTGCCCGTTGTATACGAGACTGCAGGCGGTTGTGGCTGCGCATCGTACGCCGTGATCGGCCAGTCCATTGCGGGTTGGGGCGTTATGTCGCCAGATGCCACAGTACCCCACGCGGTGCCGTGGCCACAACATTCGGGCTTTTTGGCAACCGTCAACGAGCAACTGCAGCATATTACTTGGACGCGAGGCGCATCGGCATTTGCGACGCAGCCCGTGGGTGCCGCAGGCTGTGGCCCGGCATCGTTTAGCGTAAGCAACAACGGCAGGTGCGTACTCTATGTAGAGAACACCGATGGCAAGGTGGGACAAACCTACGACGAAGAAGGCAACCCGGTAGCAGTGATGGGCAAGCACTTCCGCATCTTCGCCAGCACCTTGGCAGGCGATCTGTTCACGGAGCCGTTCGTGATGTGCGAGCTGGACCATCCCGTCGATCAGATAACGACATTTTTGACGTCGGGAGGCATGCTCTCCGCGCTCGCCACGCACATTGTGAGTGCCGAGCAGAGCAAGGCGGAGCTGCACGGCATCGAAGTACCCTTGGTGGCGTGTGCCACTCCGACGGGCGCGGTCGCTACCTCGGGCGCAGTGGTGCCCGGGGCAGCAGGCGAATCCTTCATGGTCACGGTGCGAAACGACGGCAACACCTTGCTGACCGCCGGCACGATCGATCTATACCGAGAGGGCTCCAGCCAGCCGTTCTCCAGCGCATCCATCGGATTCGGAGTGAACGCACGCATGGCTTCGATCTACGATCCAGAGCTTGCCGAGGACGCTTCGGCCAACGACATGGCACACGTGAAGTACGCGCTCGAGACGCTGGGCACACGTTTTGCAACGCACCCGCTGGTAGCCGACAACGGCAACGCCGTGCTGGCACCGGGTTGCACGGCACAGTTCCGCATGAGCTTCGCCATTCCCGAGAGTTGGAGCGACGAAGTGGGCAAACGCGTAACGCTGTATGCGAAGGCACGTAATCTGGTGGCGCTCGATCCCGTAACGCTCGAGGAAATTCGACCGGGCGCAAACTCGGCGCTGGATGCCGTACTGCACGAGCTTCATGTGCCCGACGCGGCATGCGAACGCTCAGAAGTTCAGGTCGGCGTATGCGACAGCGCGGATACGACGGGACTTCACGACGCCCCGATGACGGTCGACGGCGATGGCGGCGCGAGCGGAGGTGGCTCCGGCGGAAGCAGCTCCGGTGGCGGCAGTGGCTCTGGCAGCGGCAAGGATCACGGCAATAGCAAGCGCCCCGGAAAAGCGGGCGCGCTTGCGGGCACGGGCGATGTCAACGCTCCCCTTACGGCAGCCGCTGCAGCACTCGCCGCAGCAGGCGCCGGCCTCGTCGCCTACAGCGCCCGCCGCACGGCGCTCGAAACCGACACTGCCGATGAGGTCAATTCGGATAGGCCTCGCTAGCTCTCAGTTACCTTTGCGAGAGACGCCGACTCGGCTCATCGAACACCAAAAGGGGCTGGCCCCGATAACTCGGAGCCAGCCTTGAGTCGCCTGACGTGAGAATCACAGCGCTACTTGAGCTTTAGCGCCTCCATCATGGGCACGGCGGCATCCCAATCGATCTTCCAGCCGATCGACACGCGGACGGTTTCACCCGTTGCGGGAGCCGTCGCAAACAGTGTATGGCCGTTGTCGGGACCGGTAAAGCGCAGCCACGTTATGCCGTTGTACTCGACCTGGTCGGTTGTTGTCTCCTTGCCTTCGTAGACCTGCTCTAGGCTTGCAACCTCTTCCTCCGGCGAGCGCGGGAAGATGCTGATGTTCAGGCGTCCTCCAGTCTCGTCGTGGAAGAAGTCTGCCTTTTCGCGCTCTTCGTCGGACGAATCCAGCGTGTACCCATCGGCGGCCTCGATGCTGTACGATGCGCAGTCGATGCCCGTTAAATCTGCCTTCTCGCCAGAATCGGCCACGCCGCCGGCCGCCTTGAACTCCTTGGTCTCGCATCCCGTGGTGTCAAAGTGCATGGCCTCATGATTCTTGGCGGGGGCATAAGCGTCTACGAACTCGACAGTGATGGGCCCGTAGTACGCCGTCTTGGGCGCCCAGAAATACACGTACTCAACGGTCTCGCCCGGGCCGATATCTGGCCTCTCGGAAAGGTCGATGCCCTCGTGCAGCTCATCGGGAGCCTCGCTTGCAACGTAGTCGAGCACGGCCGCCTTGCCGGAAGTAAACAACGGGTCGCCTGCCTCAAGATCGCCCTGGGCAGCATGCACGTTAAAGGAACTGAACGTCCTGTTCTTTGTGTTGTTGTTGGTGATCTTGATGTGCAGGTAAAAGCCGTCCTGCAGCTTGGCATCGCCGCGATAGAACGTACCGTGAGCCACCGACTCATAGGTAATGCCTGCTACCTCGACCGTCTGCGAATCATAGGCCTTGGCCTTCTTGGACTTCTCCTGCACGGGTGCGCTCCCGCCCGAGCTGCCAGCCGAACCGCTCGGCGCGCTACTGCCGCAGCCTGCCACCGTACACGCCAACACAGCCGAAAGCGTCACGGTGGGAATTCCTAACAGCAGCTTCTTCGTCATGGGCTTCATCATCCTCACCGCTTCTTTCGGCTTGCAGCTCATCCGTTGCCCGAGTCCCAAGTCGACTCCGTGGCATCGGCTTCCACTATGAGCGTATGACGAAACACGGCGCACGCGAAGTGACCCGTGGCCCAACTAGCAACCGCCCAGCATCCCCTATGGACCAAAAAGAATCGTATACGCACGCGCTCGGCCCATAAAATGAGACGCCTGTCCCAATGTCCGATTCAATCCAACAATCCGCATGGCACGTTTTTGACAAACGCATCCAACCGCAAGCGCAGCAGGACGCATTCGACCGCTTTCAAACTTACTCGGACAGAACCGACTCGGTTTCGTCCAAGTAAACGCTGTTCCACCAAATTCCGAACGATTGTTCGATGGATTTCGTGTTGGTTGGAATCGCCCAAGGGCTGGGCTATGCTACCTTGACTATCTATATGACTAAAACGCAGCAAACGAGCACCGAGAGAGCGAGTATGGCAAAAAACACCGCAAACTATGGTAACGACAGTATCCGCCAGCTCAAGGACGAGGAGCGCGTACGCCTGCGCCCCGCCGTTATCTTTGGCTCGGACGGACTCGATGGCTGCGCGCATGCCGCCTTCGAGATCCTGTCCAACGCCGTTGACGAGGCGCGCCAGGGCTACGGCAAGCTCATCACCCTTACCGCCTTTCGCGATGGTTCCATTCAGGTAGAGGACAATGGCCGCGGCTGCCCGCTCGACTGGAACCCCTCCGAGAAGCGCTTTAACTGGGAGCTCGTCTTTTGCGAGCTCTACGCCGGCGGCAAATACAACAACAACCAGGGCGGCGACTACGACTTCTCGCTCGGTACCAACGGCCTAGGCTCGTGCGCGACCCAGTACGCCTCCGAATACATGGACGTCACGGTTTGGCGCGACGGCAACAAGTACTCCCTGCACTTTAAGAAAGGCAAGGTGGTCGGCGCCAAAAAGAAGGCACTCGAGATTGAGCCCAGCGACGAGGACCGTACCGGCACCACCATCAAATGGCGCCCCGATCTTGAGGTCTTTACCTCCATCAGCATCCCCCACGAGTGGTATCGCGAGACCATGCGCCGCCAGGCCGTGGTCAACGCCAACGTGACCTTCCGTCTGCGTATCGAGGGCGACGACGGCGAGTTCTCCGAAGAGGACTTCTGCTATCCCAAGGGCATCGAGGACTATGTGCTCGAGAAGGTCGGTACCGACTACCTCACCGAGCCTTTCTTTATCGAGGCCGACCGTCGTGGTCGCGACCGTGAAGACCTGCCCGATTACAACGTAAAAATCACTGCTTGCATGTGCTTCTCGCGCACCTTCACGATGCAAGAGTACTACCACAACTCATCGTGGCTCGAGAACGGCGGTTCGCCCGAGAAGGCCGCCCGCAGTGCTCTGACCAGCGCCATCGATGCCTACATCAAGCAACAGGGCAAGTACAACAAAAACGAGAGCGGCATTAAGTGGCAGGACGTCCAGGACTGCCTGGTACTGGTGACCAACTGCTTCTCCACCCAGACGTCCTACGAAAACCAGACCAAGAAGGCCATCAATAACCGCTTTATCCAGCAGGCCATGACGGCATTCTTTAAGGAGCGCCTCTCGACCTACTTGATCGAGAACAAAGATGCCGCCAACAAGATCATGGAGCAGGTGCTCATCAACAAGCGCTCGCGCGAGAACGCCGAGAAGACGCGCCAGAGCATCAAGACCAACCTGCAGCAGAAGACCGACATGGCCAACCGTGTGCAAAAGTTCATCGATTGCCGCTCCAAGGACAAGAGCCGCCGCGAGATCTACATCGTAGAGGGTGACTCGGCAGCAGGCGCCATTCGCACGTCGCGCGATGCCGAGTTCCAGGGTGTTATGCCCGTCCGCGGCAAGATCCTCAACTGCCTGAAGGAGGACTACCCGCGCATCTTTAAGTCCGACATCATCATGGACCTCATGCGCGTGCTGGGCTGCGGCGTGGAGATCAAAGACAAGCGCATCAAGAACCTTGGCGCCTTTGACCTGGACAACCTCAACTGGAACAAGGTCATCATCTGTACGGACGCCGACGTCGACGGGTACCACATCCGCACGCTCGTGCTCACCATGCTCTACCGTCTGGTGCCCACGCTTATCGACGAGGGCTACGTGTATATCGCCGAGTCGCCGCTCTACGAGATCAACTGCAAAGAGAAGACCTACTTTGCCTACACCGAGCTCGAGAAGAACGGCATCCTTAAGGAGATCGGCGACCAGAAGTGTTCCATCAACCGCTCCAAGGGTCTTGGTGAGAACGATCCGGACATGATGTGGCTCACCACCATGAACCCCGAGACGCGTCGCCTGATCAAGGTGGAGCCCGAGGACGTCACCAAGATGGAGACCATGTTCAACCTGTTGTTGGGCAATGACGAGGCAGGCCGCAAGCGCCATATCTCCGAGCACGGCAAGGAATACCTCGACCAGCTGGACCTGCAATAGCAGCAAATCGATAACGACGGCCCATAAGAAGTTCAAGAGGAAATCGTGGCAAAGAAGAAGACGAAGAACCAGCCAAAGAAAAAGCAGGTTAACGCCGAGAACGTCATCGGCCTGCACTCCGAGGTTACCGACCAGCCGATCACGCAGACGCTCGAGGTCAACTACATGCCCTACGCTATGAGCGTCAACGTTTCGCGTGCGTTCCCCGAGATCGACGGCTTTAAGCCCTCGCACCGCAAGCTGCTCTACACCATGTACAAAATGGGTCTGCTCAAGGGCGAGCGCCAGAAGAGCGCCAACATCGTGGGCCAGACCATGAAGCTCAACCCGCACGGCGACGCCGCGATCTACGAGACGATGGTGCGCCTGGCGACGGGTAACGAAGCGCTGCTTGCCCCCTTCGTGGAGTCGAAGGGCAACTTTGGCAAGTATTATTCGGGCGACTTGAGCTACGCCGCTTCGCGTTACACCGAAGCCAAGCTCTCCCCGATCAGCGCCGAGATCTTCAAGGACATCGACAAGGACCCGGTCGACTTCGTTGACAGCTACGACGGCGCCATGAAGGAGCCGCGCCTGCTGCCCACCACGTTCCCCAACATCCTTGTCTCGGCCAACAAGGGTATCGGCGTCGCCATGGCGTCCGACATCTGCGGTTTCAACCTCAACGAGGTCTGCACCGCCACCATGCACTATCTGCAGGATCCCGACTGCGACCTGCTCGAATATATGCCCATGCCCGACTTCTCGACCGGCGGCGAGATCATCTACCGCCGCGAGGAGATGGAAAAGATCATCGAGACCGGCCTTGGCAGCTTCCAGATCCGCTCCCGCTGGCGCTGGATTCCCGAAGAGCGCATCATCGAGGTGTACGAGATTCCCTACACCACCAAGACTGATGTCATCATCGAGCGCATCGTCAAGCTCTCCAAGGAGGGCAAGGTCAAGGAGATCGCTGACATCCGCGACGAGACCGACCTTTCGGGTCTGCGTATCGCTATCGACCTTAAGCGCGGCGTCGACCCCGACAAGCTCATGGCCAAGCTCTATCGCTCGACCACGCTGCAGGATTCGTTCTCGTGCAACTTTAACGTGCTGGTCGACGGCTATCCCCGCGTTATGGGCGTGCGCCAGATCTTGCACGAGTGGGTCAAGTGGCGTATTGAGTCCACGCGTCGCCGCATTAACTTTGACCTGGGCAAAAAATCCGAGCGCCTGCACCTACTGCACGGCCTTGAGGCGATCCTGCTCGACATCGACAAGGCCATCGCCATCATTCGCGGCACCAAGCTCGAGGCCGAGGTCGTGCCCAACCTTATGAAGGGTTTCGACATCGACGAGACCCAGGCCGAGTTTGTTGCCGAGCTTAAGCTCCGCAACATCAACGAGGAGTACATCCTCAACCGCACCAAGGACATCGCTAAGCTCGAGGGTGAGATTGCCGAGCTTGAGGAGATTCTCTCCAGCGAGGATAACATCAAGAAGGTCATCAGCGACGAGCTGGCAGCGGTCAACAAGAAGTATGTGATGCCGCGCCGCACGGGCAGAATTGAGCCCCATGAGGTCATCGAGGTGAGCCTGGAGCCCGAGGTCGAGGAGTACCCGGTCACCATCATGCTCTCGCGCGATGGCTACCTCAAAAAGATGACCGACCGAGTGCTCAAGAAGGCCACCACGCTCAAGTATAAAGACGGTGACAAGCCCTTTATCGAGTTTCCGTCCTCCAACACCCACGAGCTGCTGGTCTTTACCAACAAGAGCCAGGTGTACAAGTGCAAGGTTGCGACGTTTGAGGACACCAAGTCGGCCCAGCTGGGCTCGTACCTGCCCACCGACCTCGAGATGGAACCCGACGAGAGTGTCATCTGGGTCATCGACCCCGAGGACTACAAGGCCGACGTGTTGTTCGTCTTTGAGAACGGCCGCGTAGTGCGCGTCGCGCTTTCTGGATACGTCACCAAGACCAACCGCAAGCGCCTTAAGAACGCCATCTACGGCGGCAGCAAGCTGCTGTATGCCCAGGTGCTCAAGGAGGATCGCGACATTGCGCTGGTCTCGAGCGACTACCGTCTGATGAACTTTAACACGTCGCTGCTCAAGACCAAGACGACCACCAACACGCAGGGCGTCCAGGCCTTTACCGCCAAGAAGGGCCGCTCGGTCACCACCGTCGGCACAACCGAGGAGATTCTTGGCGCTGGCGTCTCAGCCGAGAAGTTCACCGCACAGAGCCTCCCCTCTGCCGGTGCCCTCATGAAGGAAAACGACATGCCGAGTTTGTTTGACTAGGTACCACGGCAACGAGATCGTTAGATACTTCGCAAAGCGACGAGGCCCGGAACGCAACGGCATTGCGCCCGGGACTCGTCGTTTTTCTTCTCAACTATTTTTTAACGCAGATAAATTGATTTCTGCTTATTTTTCTGCGTAAAAAATGTCAGCGTCACTGCTTCGATGCCCTTTGGTCAGTCGTTAGCAAAACTTGTAAAAGTTAGCAAAACTTGCAAAAATTAGCAAAACTTGCAAAGGAGCTACCATGGAGTACAGCAAGAACCCCTTTACCCCGACGTTCGGAAGCGTCCCTCCCTTTCTAGCGGGTCGCGAGCATATCCTGCGTGACATCAACCGTGGCTTTATCAACGGCCCGGGAGATCCCAACCTGTCGACCATTTTTACTGGCGCAAGGGGAACGGGCAAGACGGCGCTTCTCTCGCTCCTTTCAGAAACGGCGCTTGAACACGGCTGGATCGCAGCAAATGTCTCCGCCATGCCAGGCATGCTCGAAGATATTATCGAGCGAACCAAAGAAGCCGCAGATAGCTACCTCTCACAGCCTCACGCGCGCATAAACGGTGTTCAAATTGGCCCAGTGGGCATCGATTGGACATATGCTCAAGAGGCTCAGGGCAACTGGCGCACGCGCATGAATGGCATCTTTAAGCAACTCGAAAAACATGACATCGGACTTCTCATCACCATCGATGAAGTCACCGTCGATCTCGAAGAAATGCTTCAATTTGCCTCTGTTTACCAGCACTTTGTACGCGAAGGTAAAAAAGTTGCCCTACTCATGGCAGGACTGCCCTACAAAGTATCGGCGTTGCTGCGTAACGATTCCGTCTCGTTCCTCAGGCGTTCCCAATATCATCAGTTGGGACGAATCACTGACGTTGAAATTGCAAACGCATTCCGCAAAACCGTTGAGGCCGGAGGCCGCTCAATCACGCCAGAAGCGCTCGAGGATGCCGTGAAGGCCATCGACGGATTTCCCTATATGATGCAGCTCGTCGGATATCGCACATGGGATGTTTCGGAGAACTCGCCCAAAATCAGTGCACCTGATGTACAGCAGGGTTCTCTGCTTGCCCGCATGGAGCTGCGCGATCGAATTCTCGAAACGACCTATCGGGAGCTTTCCGATAAAGACATTGAGTTTTTGCTCGCGATGCTGCCCGATTCTGGCCCCAGCAGGGTTTCAGAGATAGCCAAACGCATGGGCGTCGCCAGCAACTACGCAAGCCAATACAAACGCCGCCTCCTCGAGGACGGCGTTATCGGGGAACGTGGACGTGGCCTCGTCGGCTTCGACATCCCTGCGTTCAGGGAATTCTTGAACGAGAAGGCGTTTTAGCACACCGGAATTGTCCGCGGGAGCATCGCTGCATGGCAATCAGCAATCCTCTTGGTAAGGGCAGCAAGCATTTCCGCTTGTGCTGATTGCCATGCGCTCCTCTTGTCCTTAGGCGAGCTTGCGAGCGAGCTCTCGTACCTCTTCCAACTTGGGCGACGATGCCATGCTGTCGCGCTCGGTCATACCGCTGATGGTGACAATGCCCTGGTCCTCCCACTTGCAGTACGCGCAGGCTGACTTGTACATAGCGATCGCCGCATCATAGACGCCCTCGCTGTGGCTATCGAGCAAAAGGGCCGTCTTGGTGAACGGGAAGCCCGTAGCACCGAAGGCGTACAGGCGGTCGATGGCGGCCTTCTCCTGCGCGGTGATATCGAACCAGTAGATAGGCGAGGCGAAGACGACCATATCTGCGTCTTTCAGCGACTCAATCACGTTGGCCATGTCATCCTTCTGCACGCAAGTGCCCTCGTGGGCGAAGCAATACTGACACCCCAGGCAACCAGCGATTTTCTTGCCGGCAACGCGGATGACCTCGACCGTATGGCCGGCCTCGCGCGCGGTCTCGGCAAACGCCTCGACCATGGTGTCGGTATTGGCGCCCCTGCGCGGGCTACCACTCAATACAACGATATTCATAGGATTCCCTCTCCCTCATGCTACAGGCGCGCAGCATGTTTTCTTGTAACCAAAACGAATGGAGTTAATCAATCGCCTCGTTTCAGCTACTCCCACTCTTTAGAAGAATCGTTGCTGGAGACTTGGCATTGAATCAAGGTGCGCCTTATTTCAGATATTCCTCAAAGAATGCCTTCAGCTTTACAAACGGAATGATGTCCATCTGATCGTAAAGGTCGGTGTGGCTGGCACCAGGGATAATGAGCAATTCCTTGTTGTCCCCCGTCAGCTTGCCGTACGCGGTTTCGCTGAAATAGTGGGAGTGCGCCTTCTCGCCATGCACCAGCAACACAGCGGAGCGAATTTCGCTGCTATATTGCAAAATCGGCATATTCAAAAAGGACAGCGAGGACGTCACATTCCAGCCACCGTTTGAGTTCAGGCTGCGGGGATGGTAGCCTCGAGGAGTCTTGTAGTAGGCAAAATAGTCCTTCACGAACTGCGGCGCATCCTCCGGTAGTGGATCGACTACGCCGCCCGCCAGCGCATAATTGCCGTTTTTATAGTCCTCGATGCGCTGCGCGTTCAGCGCTTTCCGCTTATCAAAGCGTGCCTGCTCGGAATCCTCGGCGTCAAAATAGCCGTTTGCGGTCACGCGGGTCATGTCGTACATGGTCATAGCAGCAGTGGCCTTGATACGGGTATCGATGGCCGCGGCGTTAATCGCCATGCCACCCCAACCGCAGATACCGATGATGCCGATACGCTCCGGGTCGACACTTTCCTGCACAGAGAGGAAATCCACCGCTGCGCAGAAGTCCTCGGTGTTGATGTCCGGCGATGCTACATAGCGGGGCGTGCCGCCGCTCTCGCCGGTATAGGACGGGTCAAAGGCAATTGCAAAAAAGCCCAGCTCCGCCATTTTCTGCGCGTACAGACCGGAGGACTGCTCCTTCACCGCGCCAAAAGGGCCGCTGACGGCGATGGCGGGCAGCTTGCCTTCCGCGTTCTTAGGCACGTAGACGTCAGCCACCAGCGTGATGCCGTATCAGTTATGGAAGGTCGCCTTGCTGTGCTCAACCTTGTCGCTTTTGGGGAATACTTTGTCCCATTCCTGCGTCAGATTCAACTGTTCCATACCTAAACCTCCTTGTCAGTCGCTTTAAGGTATTGCTCATCGTCCACGGGCTCCAACCACTCGTTGGAGGCCTCCTCGCCCGGAACCTCCACCGCGAGATGGGAGAACCAGCTGTCGGGCGCCGCACCGTGCCAGTGCTTTACACCCGCGGGAATATTTACTACATCGCCTGGGCGCAGCTCCTGTGCCGGCTTTCCCCATTCCTGGTAAAACCCTCGACCAGCCACGCAGACGAGGATCTGTCCGCCACCGCTTTTGGCGTGATGGGTGTGCCAGTTGTTGCGGCAGCCGGGCTCGAACGTAACGTTGTAAATGCCGACCTGCTCGGTGGAAAGGGGCGCGAGGTAACTTTGTCCGATAAAGTACTTCTCAAATGCGTCGTTGGGGGCACCGATAGGAAAGGCCATCTCGTTTTGGTGTCGGGCCTTTGCGTCGGTAGCGCCATCCTCGTCCGCCCAGACCTCCTTCGCCATGCGGAAGGCCGCCCATGCCTTGGGCCATCCCGCGTAAAATGCCGCGTGCGTAAGGATTTCCGCTATCTCAGCCCTGGTCACGCCGTTGTTCTTTGCGGACATCAGATGATATTGGAACGAAGAGTCCGTCAGCCCCTGTGCCATCAAGGCAACCACCGTCACCACGCTGCGGTCTCGAAGGGAAAGCCCGTCTTCTCGGCTCCATATCTCGCCAAACAGCACATCGTCGTTGAGCTGAGCAAATTTGGGGGCAAAGTCCCCCAGAGCATCTCTGCCTGCCGTCTGTTTAATTGCCATGATCGATTTCCTCCTGTCGATGGTTTTGAGTACAAAACTGCTTCCGCGCAGCTAAGCCGCGCCTAGACTCCTGTGCCCATTCGTCGCGCCTGCTCAAGAGCGGGATGCCCGCCGATTTCGCCCACGCCGTTCAAGCCGCCGGCGAATACCGTTCCGGCAAGCGTGCGCCTTTGGCGAAAATCCCTTGCGCTCCCGATTTGTATTGACGAAAATAAAGGTAATACCTAAACCTAACTTTAGGTCAAGGAGTTAATTCGAGATTTGTCCGGAGGGACCATGTACACAATCGGACAGGTGGCGGAGATGTTCGGTCTGCCCGTTTCCACGCTGCGTTATTACGATAAGCAGGGATTGTTCCCGGGGCTGGAGCGGACGTCCGGCATTCGCCGATTCGGCGATACGGAACTCGAGGCGCTTCGGGTCATCGAATGCTTAAAGAAGGCTGGAATGGAAATCAAGGACATCCGGCTGTTCATGGAATGGTGCGCGGAGGGCCCATCGACATATCCCAAGCGCAAGGCCATGTTCGAGGAGCGAAAAGCCCACATGGAGTCGGAGATCGCGAAGATGAGCCGCGCGCTGGACATGTTGAAGTTCAAATGCTGGTACTACGAGCAGGCGATTCAGGATGGCAACGAGGATAGAGTGAAGGCGCTGATCCCCGACGATTTGCCGGAAGAGATCAAAGATACCTACAATAACGCCCACGCTCAATAATGCCGCCCGATGCTCAAGGGGCTTTGGCAAGGGGCTCTTTCCGAGCAGAACGAAAAAGAAAGCCTCCGAACCAGAGGGTCCGGAGGCTGTTTTTCCCGTTATTCCCATAGGCATAAGCGCATCTGTTCGCGATTGCCTATCGATGCTCTGCCTCGAGCGCGGCAGACACCGCATCGAGGAACTCCCGCACATGGTCTGCGGGGTGCGACGAATGAAGCAGCCCGTAAGACACGAGACAGTCCCAATCGGTAGGGACGGTTTTGAGCATGGGGTGGACGTTGGCCCACAACGGCAGCGTCGCAAGCGCGAGGTCCTCGTTCGCGCCGCGATTGAACACCTCCGCCCGATATTGCGGGAAGTCTACGAGCGCGATTTGAGGATGATGCAAGAGTATCTCGTCGCGCACGCGGTCGATTTCGGCGTTCCAGCCCCGGCGTATAAGCATAAGACTGTGATTGTGGAGGTCGTCGAATGTGACGATGTCGCGTTTGGCGAGTTCGTTGTCGACGGGAACGGCGCACCAGAGCGGCTCGCGCGAGAGCTCGAGGCCCAGGCACCCGCGCTCTTTAAGAAAGGCATCGTCGAAAATCCCCGCCACGATATCCATGTCTTGCCCGAGGTTTGCCAAACCGCGCGCCGCCGAGGGTGTGTTTTCAAACGTGACCACCTGAAG
This sequence comes from uncultured Collinsella sp., assembly GCA_965151385.1. Taxonomy (GTDB): domain Bacteria; phylum Actinomycetota; class Coriobacteriia; order Coriobacteriales; family Coriobacteriaceae; genus Collinsella. Next base: position 78,587 of record CBCTZJ010000001.1, read on the forward strand.
GCTCATGCCAGGGCAACGTTCCTTCACCTTCGGCCACAGCTTCGTGAGCGGCGTGCTGGGCGTCATGAGCGACACCCCCACGCGGATGATGCGCTTCTCTCCGCGCTCGGCGATGCGGGCGCGTGCGATTGATTCTTGAGAGTACTGCACGATATGGCGGGCGTCGGCGAGCAGCGACCTGCCTGCTCGCGTAAGCGAAAGCCCCTGATGCGATCGGTGGAACAGCGTAAGGCCTAGCCGCGACTCCAGCAGGTTCATCTGCTTGATGACGGCCGTGGGCGTGATGAAGGACTCTTGTGCCGCCTTGGAGAAGCTGCCCGCCTCCGCCACGCGGATGAAAGTGTCAAGCTGTGGGTTGTACATCGATCCTCCTGTCACGCATTATGTGCTGTATATACCCCATGGTTATATCCATCATTCCAACGTGAACTTCTCGCACGTCAGTAAACGCCGTAGCCTTGTATTCGAAAAGTCACCATTAAGGAGGAGACCATGGAGTATCTGAAGCTCAACAACGACGTAGAGATGCCCATCGAGGGTTTGGGCACCTTCCTCATGACCCCGGCCGAGGCCGAGGCGGCCGCAACCGCCGCGCTCGCGGCTGGCTACGAGCACATCGACACCGCCAACGCCTACATGAACGAGCGCGCCGTGGGCCGTGCCATCGCCAAGAGCGGCATCGCGCGCGACAAGATCTTCGTCTCCACCAAGCTCTGGCCGAGCGTCTACGACGCGGGCATGCCGGCGGTGGACGCCACGCTCCAGCGCCTGGGGCTCGACTACGTCGACATGCTCATCCTGCATCAGCCGGTAGGCGACTACGTGGCCGCGTGGCGCACGATGGAAGAGGCGTACCGCGCAGGCAAGGTGCGCGCCCTCGGCCTCTCCAACTTCCCGCAAGACAAGATCGCCGAGGTCATAGAGGTCGCCGACATCAAGCCGCAGCTCGTGACCGTTGAGTGCCACCCCTACCACGCTCAGCGCGACCTGCGCGCCTACCTCGCGCCGTACGGCACGGCGATCGAGGCGTGGTACCCGCTCGGCCACGGCGACAAAGGTCTTCTGGAGGAGCCCGTCTTCGTCGCTCTCGCCGAGAAGTACGGCAAGACCCCGGCCCAGGTGATCCTGCGCTGGCACGTGCAGATGGGCACCTCCATCATCCCCGGCTCCAAGAACCCCGCCCACATCGCCGACAACGCGAACATCTTCGACTTCTCCCTCACCGAAGACGAGATGGCCGAGATTGCCAAGCTCGACGGGACCATGACCTACTACACCGCCACTGAGGAAGCACTCGCGGGCTACCTGGCCATACGTCCCGATTTCGACGCGCAGGAGTAGTGCTCAGACGATAACGGACCAACCAAGCCGCCGCCGAGGACCAGTCGGCTGTCGAGGACGAGCCCGCCGCAGCGCCCGCTGCAGACGGCAACGTCCTCGTGGCCTACTACTCGGCACAGGGCCACACCGCTGTCGTAGCTCAGGCCATCGCCGACGAGCTCGGCGCCGATCTCTTTGAGGTGACGCTAGAACCCGCGGGTTATAGCCCCGTGCGCACCCCAGCGTTATAGAACCCTCACCAACGGAAACTTCCGCCGGCGCGGCGCCCCTCGTATGGTGGATACGTCAAGTTGCGAGAAAGGAAGGCACCATGGACTACATCACCTTGAACAACGGCGTCAGGATGCCGCAGCTCGGCTTCGGCGTGTACCAGATCCCGGACGCCGCGGAATGCCAGCGCGCCGTGGAGGACGCGCTCTCGGTCGGCTACCGGTTGCTCGACACGGCCGCGAGCTACGGCAACGAAGAGGCGGTCGGGGCCGCCATTCGTGCGAGCGACCTGCCGCGCGACGAGGTGTTCGTGACGACCAAGCTGTGGATGTCGGATGTGAGCTACGAGGGGGCCAAGCGCGGCTTCGACGCGTCGCTCAAGCGGCTGGGGCTCGACTACGTCGACCTCTACCTCATCCATCAGCCGTTCGGCGACGTCTTCGGCGCGTGGCGCGCCATGGAGGAGCTCTACGAGCAGGGCGTTATCCGCGCCATAGGCACAGCCAACTTCTACCCCGATCACCTCGCAAACCTCATCTCGTTCAACCGCATCTCCCCCGCCGTGAACCAAGTCGAGTGCAACGTGTTCTTCCAGCAGTGCGAGGCGCAGGAGTACATGGTCGGCAAGGAGGTGGCCATGGAGGGCTGGGCGCCCTTTGCGGAGGGCAGAAACGACCTCTTCCGCAACGAGGTCCTCGCTCGCATCGGCGAGGCGCACGGCAAGACGGTCGCCCAGGTCGTGTTGCGCTGGCTGCTGCAGCGCGGTGTGGTCTGCATCCCTAAGAGCACGCACCGCGATCGCATGGAGCAAAACTTCGACGTCTTCGACTTCGCGCTGGGCGACGACGAGATGGTCGCCATCACCGCGCTCGACACCGGGCGCAGCGCGTTCTTCGACCACCACGACCCCGCCACCATCGAATGGCTGTCCGAGCTCGTGCGCAACGTGTAGACGAGCGGTCAGACCGCACTGATAACTTACTAGGAGGAATTGCCATGAACTCATTCACGTACGACTACCCGGTCAGGAACTACTTCGGCGAGGGGGCCATGGACCAGGCACTCGACGCCGAGATGGGTGCCATGGGCAAGACAGTGATGCTCGCCTACGGCGGAGGTTCGGTCAAGCGAACCGGCGTCTACGGCCACGTGGTCGATAAGCTCACGAGCGCTGGCAAGCGCGTGGTGGACTTCGGCGGCATCATGCCCAATCCGACCTACGAGAAGTGCCAGGAAGGTGCCGCGCTCGCACGCGAGGAGCAGGTCGACTTCATTCTCGCCGTCGGCGGCGGGTCGGTCTTCGACTGCTGCAAGGTGGTCTCCGCGCAGGCGATGCTTGACGAAGACATCGAGACGTTCGAGCACGTCGACGGCAAGATGCCGAACTCGTTCATCTCCATGGGCTGCATCGTGACACTCTCCGGCACGGGCGCCGAGCAGAACAACGGGGCCGTCATCACCAACGAGGAGACACACGTGAAGGGCGCCTATCTGGGGGCGATGCCCATGTGGGCGGCACTCGACCCGGCGCTCACGCTCACCGTACCGCACGCGCAGTTCATGAGCTGCGCGTTCGACACGCTCTCGCACTGCATGGAGAGCTATTTCGGAAGCCCGCGCGGACGCAACGTCACCGACGACATCAACCTCGCCATCCAGCGTAACGTCATCCGCAACATGCGCCTCATCGCGGACGACGACCAGAACCTCGATGCCAGAAGCGAGCTCGTATACGACTCCGCCATGGCCGAGAACGGCGTGCTCAAGATCGGCAAGTCAACGGACTTCCAGGCGCACATGATCCAGCACCAGTACGGCGCGTACACCCACACCAACCACGGAATGGGCCTCGCGGTCATCCACCCTGCGCTCTACCGCCACCTGGCCCCCGAGGCGCCCGCGCAGTTCGCCCGCTGGGCGCGCGAGGTGTGGGACGTCGACGCCAAGGGCAAAGACGACTTTACGGTGGCGCTCGAGGGCATCGACCGCCTGCAGACGTTCATCGGCGAGATGGGGCTTCCCACGAGCTTCGCCGAGATGGGCTCCGACGCATCCGACGAGACGCTGCACAAGGTTGCGGACACCTGCGTGCTCACCGGCGGCTGCGCCAAGAAACTGGAGCGCAGCGAGGTGTTTCAGATTCTGACCGAGTGCCTCTAGATCGGCGGTGGGTGATCCGCCCGCGCCGAAGGAAACCGTACGACTCCGAGATGTCATCGTAATCGTAGGACCCGGCGAGCCCGCCGCGCCTGATGAATCCGTCGAAGTCGTCGTCGACGGCCCCCCGCTCGTCAAAGTAGAAGCGGTATTCGCCGAAGCTGAAGGGGAGGATGTGTACCTCCCCGTGGCGCCCTGTGAACAGGGTCGCCAGGTCCGAACTCAGGAGGAACGCGTTCGATCCCGTGAGGTAGATATCCCATCCGCCACGCGCGTGAATGCTGTTAATTGCTGTCTCGAACCCCTCACACAGCTGCACCTCGTCGATGAAGAGACGGTTGCGGGCGCCCTCTTTGTGCCGCTCTATGATTTCGCGATGCAGCGCTGGTACTCGAGCAGTAGCTCGTTGTCGAGGTCCGGCAGATCGATGTAGACGTTGTTGGAGGATGGGTCCTTCCGAGCAACGGAGGTGGAGAACGCCTTCATGAGCTCGGACTTGCTGGAGCGGCGCATCCCCGTGATCACCTTAATGTCCCAGGTGCCCTACTTCTCGCCCTCCAGCAGCCCCACGATGCGGTCGATGTCGACGGCAAAGCGAGGCCTTCCCTCGCGCTCGTAGCGGTCGAGGTATGCCTGGCACTCGGAGACAATGCGCTTGGTGTTGCCGTCGATGATGCGCTGGAGCGTCTCGTAGTAGGCCGAGCCCTCGGTCCTAAAGCGGCGCTGGTAGGCCTTGGTTATGGGGAACATCTTGATGTAGTGGATGCCGTGGCGGCAGCCGGGGCGCGTCGTGGGGCGGGGTGGCAACGCAAAGTACTGGTCTTTGGGCACGTTAGGGGCGATGTTGGAACGCAGCGGCACGGCGAAGTCCCTGCGCTTCCCGCGGAAACGCAGCCTCACCACCACGATGCAGGGGCGATTGTGCTTAAGCATGAGCTCGCGGTCGCCCTCGACGAGGTCGAAGAAATCCTGAGAGATGGATACGATCTTCATCGGTTACGCCCCCTTCATACGAAGCGGGGCCCGCATCGCTGCAGGCCCCTACAGGTGGGCGATATTCTACGCCTTGCGGCACCCCGTCGCCCACGGAGGTTAAACGTACACGTAAGCCGTACTCTGAAAGCCGCGGCTTCCGGCAAGTAGTTTATACCACGAAAGGTCGCTTTCAATGCGCATAGCTCGCAAAATAACACTCGCTGGGCCGTCACCCCTGACCGTTACCCTCCAATCTTCATTGAAGTCAGCAGGTCAATTCATATAGTCATGGGGGTTTATCCTGAAGGAAATCAAATTTATACCCCCATAACTAAGGAATTTTCTATTCCCACTCAATGACTAGAGCCCTGGTGTAATTGGCTGGATCACCGTTCCGGGAACCGGTATCGACCCACCTGTCCGCCAAGCTCCTTCTTCAGCTCCAGCCTAGTATCTGACTCACGCCGTTATAAGCGAAAACCGAAGAGATGCATCTTAGCCAAGAAATAAGGTTAGCCTTATTTTACTGTATGATTCGTGTGTTATAGTTAGATGGCTCTAACTGTTTGGGGGCGATAGCCATGCACGAACGCAAGGGCTTCTGGGACAAGAATGCCGGTCGATACGACCGTTTCATGCGAAACGACCGGGCGGCGTATGAGAAGATGTATGGACTGATCAGGCCGGTAGTGAAAGCAAAAACCGTACTGGAGGTTGCCACCGGCACGGGGCTTATCGCAAAGAGCATCGTGAATGCGGCGGCACACATCGAGGCTACAGACGCTTCTGCACAGATGATCCTTGAAGCAAAGCGGGACAATCAATCCGCAAAGCTGCACTTTTCCGTACAAGATATGTTCCGCCTGCCCTATGCACAGAAGTCCTTCGAAGTGGTGATCGCGTCCAACGCGCTTCACATAGTGCCGCATCCAGAAAAGGCCCTGCAAGAAATCAGGCGGGTGCTGAAGGACGACGGCGTGCTCATCGCGCCAACCTTCACCCACGCGGGAAACTCGGTTTCCGGCAAGGTAAAAGCCTTTTTCATGAGTATGGCAGGATTCCCCCTCCACAGCAGGTGGACAAGCGAGGAATACCTGTGTTTCCTGCGTCAAAACGGCTGGGCGGTGCAGAAAAGCGCGGTGCTGAAGGCTTCGTTCCCGTTGACCTATGCGGAATGCACGAAATCGGAGGGACCAGATGTCGTTCTTTGAAAACACCCGCAAGCCCGTGGGCCTCGGCGGAAAACTTATGGTTGCCATGATGAATCTGGGCCACAGCCCTGTGGCGCAGTGGGGACTTCAATTTCTACGACTTGCGCCAAATGCCAAGGTGCTGGATTGCGGCTGCGGCGGCGGGGCAAACATAAAACGGCTGCTGAAAAAATGCCCGCATGGCGTCGTCAAGGGCATCGACTATTCGCCCGTCAGCGTGGAGAAGGCTAGAAAGCTCAACCGAACTGCAATTCAGGAGGGGCGTTGCGCCGTTCTGCAAGGCAGTGTGGCGGATATGGCGTTTGAGAATAGCTACTTCGATGCTGTCACGGCCTTTGAGACCGTCTATTTTTGGCCTGATTTGCCCCAATGCTTCCGTGAGGTCTGGCGGACGCTGAAGCCAGCCGGGACAATTCTTATCTGCAACGAGAGCAATGGCGATACGGACAAGGACGAGAGGTGGACGCAGATCATCGGCGGCATGACCATCTACAAGGACATCGAATTAAAGGCATGTCTGGAGCAGGCGGGTTTTCACGAGGTGCAGATACACAAAAAGAAAAAGTGGCTCTGCGTCACGGCGCGGAAGTAAGGGCATCAAGCACGGGTATTTTTGCATCCATCCTGCACATGGCGATAGGCATGACGGTCATAGCGGCTGTGCTGGCGGCAATTGTGACAATTTTTATTCACTGAGGAAGAAACCTATGAAATGTAAAATTGAGAAAAACACCGTTCAGGAGACGCTGATCCTCCCGCTGTATTCCCGGAAGCTGTGTACGGAGCTGTACCCGAACCTTTATAGGGATGAAACAGCGGTTCGTCTGCTCGACCAAATCGACTACGACTTTTCAGAGGCAGAGAAAAACTCCCGCAGCCTGATGCAGCGCTTTGGTGCGCTGGAGGTGGCCACACGGCAGAGTGATCTTGCTTTCGAGGTGCGGGATTACCTGAAAGGCCACCCCAATGCGGCGGTGGTCAATCTGGGCTGCGGGCTGGACAACACCGGCAGAACCTGCGACAACGGTAGATGCAAGATCTACAATCTGGACTTCCCGGATGTGATTGCCTTGCGGCAGCAGCTACTGCCCGCCGGGGATCGAGAACATAATATCCCCTGCGACCTGAAAGACACCGCATGGTTTAGCAAAATCGATGCCTCCGGCGGGGCGGTGTTCTTTGCCTCCGGGGTGTTCTATTACTTTCTGACCCAGCAGGTCCGGGAACTGGTACGGGGGATGGCAGACGCTTTCCCCGGCGGTGTGCTGGTCTTTGATGCTGCCAATCGGACGGCAGTAAAGATGATCGCAAAAACATGGCTTAAGACTGCAAAAATCAAGGATGTGGGGGCATATTTTGCGGTTTCGGATGCCGCCAAGGAAATCGGCACGTGGGACAGCCGTCTGCAGGTCACAAGTCGCGGCTATATGCTTGGTTACAACGATTTGAGAGACCCTTCTGTCAGCGGCTTTTTCCGGTTTCTCGCAAGGGTCGGTGACAAAGGAATGAAAATGCAAATCGTGAAAATAAGATTTTGAGAGACAAAAATGAAGCGCGCTCACTTTGACGTTGAAGAAGACGGCTTTTACGGCGCATATTGGGCGTGCAAGGGCACACATACAGCAGCGGGCACGGATTCGATTGAAACCGGGCCCGCTATCTGGTACTATATTAATTTATCGAACGTATGATCTATTTCCACTCGATGGCTTCGGTTCTGCCGTCCCGTCATTCCGGTTGCATCCAGTTTTCGGTGCCGTCTCGAGCCGAGTGCCGCCAAGTAACACCATGTCGTGCTTCGGGGACAAAAGCTGGGGCAACTTCAAAAACTTTTTTCAAACTCAGGGCTTTGAGTTTTTATTTTTGTCCCAAAGGGTGCGGCGGGCCGCCTCTGGAGACTCGATAGCGCCGAAAACGCCCGTTTTGAAACTCAACCGCCCTCTAGTCTGCAAGCCGCCAGCTGCAATCGTAAGTGAATTAACGCGGGCGGCTTGCGCGACATTCGCAAAACCCCAGGTCGCGGGTCTTCGCCATCGGCGGGAAAGGCGAGTAGTCCCGGGTGGCTTGCCCATGAGTCGACGAATTGAATAAAATTCTGCTCGTTTAACGGCTCTCACATCAGATAAACCACTTGGAGCAGAAGCCAATCTGAAACACCGAATGAAGCAGCATCGAGATTCCGAAACAAACCATCATCACGCAAAACCCGATTCCGACCCACTTCATGAAAGGGTCTTTACCCAGCTTGTCGGAATCCCGCTCCAGACAATCGAGCGAATACGTGTCGCCATACTCGTCAGTCTTGGCGGACTCTTTCGAAAGCAGCTCGAGGGCTTCGTCTATGTCCCGAGCAAGCCTGCCCCCGTCGATCCCAACCTCGAAGAGGCGCGTCTCGTCATGCTACCTGAGCGCCGATTCATCCCGAAGCAGGTAGAACCTCTCGCCGTTCACCCCGTTCACCAGAGCGGTCCTCTCGCTCGAGAACGACCTGATCTCCCTCTTGAACCTTGAGAAGACCCCCTTGCCCTCGGTTCCGAACTTCTGCGCGAGCGAGTCAAGCTGCCAGAGCAGGTCGTACAGCCCCACCGCGGACAGAAGCCCGACCCCGTACATCTTCTTCTCAAGCATCGATCGCTCGAAGCGGTTGTATGCGGGGATCGCCTCCCCGTACGTCAACCTGGTGCCAACTTCGGGAAAATCACTGCGTTCCATATGGTCTCCTATCATTCAAATCGAGCGTTGATTCTTTGGCGCGCGTCGCCGGCGCTGCACCCCATAACAGCTGTTGTTGTTTTCGCATGGGTGTATCGCCTAGCACGCAGGGCGCAGGTCTAGCCTGAAATCCCCCTTGGCGATGGCGAGGCTGTAGTTCGACACGGCTAAAATCGCGACACCCATCAAAACCAGACCGCAAGCGGCAATCAGCTGTTCCGGCGAAAAGCCGAGGGCCTTCTTTCCGTCATCGCACGCCATCTCCGCCACGGCTTCGATTGGCGAAATCGTCGGGATGCCTACCGCCTGTCTAGCATTGTTCATGGTTGCCCCCTTCGCTCTTTTCCATTGCTTCGGCCCTTATTTTCAACCGCCATCGGAATTTCGTCTCCTCTGACAGGCTTGGTTTACCTACAATTTCATGGGTAATAATGCTGTTTATGGAGGGCCTGCCATGTCTAGAACATTCACCGAGGAGGAGATCTCCGAGTTAAAGGAATCCGGATTCGCAGCGAGCGGCACATCGAGAAGCAGGATCCTGTCCGTCCTCGATCTTCTCGTCCGATTCACTGACGAGAGAACGGGCATATCCGCATCGGAAATCGCGCGCATCATAGGCATCTGCTCCGAAAAGCCGACGTCGGAGAACGCCATCCTCAAGGACCTGCACCAGATAAGCGAAAACACGCCAATGGGGATCCGCGTAGCGATACCAGGCCACGGCGAGAACGTCGGGTTCAGGGCCGTGAACAAGCCCTTGTCGTCCGAGGAGGCGATTCTCATCTCGGACGTGCTGGGAACGAGTTCCTTCATCGGCGAGGGGCAGAAAGACGAAATCTCCTCGAAGGTGCTTGCATTCTCTTCCGACTACGACGTCGACGAAAGCGTGGAGACCGTGTTCGTCGACCGCAAGGCCGGCAAGAACACCGACGCAATTTTCAGCGTCCTCCATGCCGCATCTCGAGCGATTCGGACGAACGAAAGGATGGCCTTCAAGAAGCAGGTTCACCTGATGAACGGATCGATCGTAAAAATCGGGCCGTACGAGGAGGACCCGGTGGCGATCGTGTTCAGCTTCGGCAGATACTACCTCGAGATCATGCATGTCGACGAAAGCGGTTCCTCAAGCCCCTACTTCCACCGACTAGACGATATCGTAGACCCGGTTGTCACCGGAAAGCCGCTGTCGGACTATGAAAAGGTCGAGGCGCTGAGGACGCGGGTGGTCGCGGACACGCGCCAGCGGATCGACATGTTCGGCTCGGACAGCGCCAGGACGCTGTTCCTCAAAGTCTCCGGCAGTCATGCCAAGTACGTTTACGAAAGGTTCGGCCACGACCTCAAGTTCTGCCATATCGACGAGAGCGGCGGAGATAACGCCGTCGGCTACGCCTGCGTCAACGTGATGCTGTCACCCACTTTTTTCAGGTGGCTATTCGGAATGGGCGGCGCGGTGAAGTTGGCGAAGCCGAAAGGAAAACGATGGGTCGGGAGCTTCCCAAATGCCGCCGTCTCCGACTTCGAATCCTATATGCGAGATTACGAAGCGGCCGCAGGGGGCTATAAAGTCGCACTGGAAGCTGCTATTTTGCAATTGGTCTGAAAAGCCGCCAACGAGAAAACAACCCCAATCGGCTCGATTCGGAGAGCACAGACACCCTTTTAAAGGCTTTGACCTGCGAGACGGAGCAGAGATGAACGACAGTAGCCAGATTATCTACAACGTAAAAAAGACCGCGACAAGAATAATCCAAGAGTATTTAAAGCTATGGGTCAAAGAAAGGTGCCCGGATAGTGAAAGCTGGACAAGGCAGGTTGAGTCCATTTGCGACGAGGCGCGCCGCAGGGGCGACGAGAACCCTCGCTTTAAGCCTAGCTATGACGCGGTAACCGCGCCACTTGACCGCGTTGGTCTCGAGAAAATGGACATGGGCAGCTGGGACCTAACCGCGCTGCGAACGATCGTCCTGCACATTCACCCCTTGGGCATATGGCTCTCTAATGAGCAATACGAGCTCTTCGTAAAAATCGTGGATGACAAAAACTACGATTCGCACGAATCGACGAACGAACCCATGGAGTACGTCAAACCGTGGTCATGCGAGGCCCTGGACCGCATAGAGCTTTTTGCGAAGAGCGCAAATGGCTCGCTGCAGGAAGACCATTACAAGGAGTATTTCGAAGAGTCCATCAAGACGATTCAAGAAACGCGGAAAAGGAACAGAGAGGAATACGATGCGCGCTATGGGCAAATAGCGGAGCTAAAACGACAAGCGGAAACCGAAGCACATGACATAGCAACATCTCGCGACCCCCTGAATGCCTACGGTGCCGCATTTCCGAAATGGATCTGCAAGCTCCCTAACGACTCTCGCGCGTCCTTCCACCTTTGGCACAGCTTCAATGAGGCATTAGTGGCCGAAGGATTTACGCTCGCAGCATCGAACCTCGCGGATGCGTATTATTCAGGTGAAATCACTCCCGTCGACTACGAAAAGGCAGCCTACTATTTTGAAAAACGGGGCGTAGATAACCTCATGTGGTATCAACAAATCCAGTATGCCGGATTACATTTGCGTGGCTTGATTTCGAACGCCTCAGCCGATAGGGGCAATGCCATTCTTTCGGAAATGGAATCTCCCTCGATGAAACTGCGCCTTGCAAGGGAGTATCTATTCGGCAGATGGATACCGAAGAATTATGCAAAAGCGGCCGCGCTTTACGAGGCTTCCCCCACAAAAAGAGCGACCCCTGAATCCAATTCAAGCATCATGACGCCACAGGACTATGCAAACCTCGCAAGTCTTTATTTGGCTGAATTGGCAAATGAACCCTCACCTGGGAAAGGAAGCGAGATAATCGCCGCACTGGAAGATGCCCTTCGTGGCACCGATTCAACACTCCAGGCCTATCAAAACGAAGACGGCTTTACTTTCTACCGGGTGATAACTGCTGGCGGCAAAAACCATCGAAAGACACAGGGTTGAGATAGGCGGCATCGTTCGCCTCTGATTCGGCGCCAATGTCTACGCCGCTCGCCTGCCTCCCATTATCAAAACGCTAGCTATGGCGAACCATGTCCCAGCGGGTGGGCACCATTTACCCGGGTGCACCTGGGGCAACGGGCAGAAAAACCTGTGCAAGGTCGCTCGCAGAACACGCAACCTCAAACACGACAAAAGAGGCGAACGACAGATGCCGGACCCCGGACGACAGTACCGCGGAAGACGAGCATCCCGACCACAACCGAACAACTCCAGTTACTAGGCAGGCGCCCATATGGGCGCCTTTTACTTTTCAGGGACTTAGCTGAGAGCTAAGAAGCGCGGCCCTTGGCAGTTTCGTGGAGGCCCGACTAGCTCGACCCACCTCGACCCGTCTCCGCCCCCGCCGCGCGCGTCGCGCCATCAGGCGGTTCAATCGTCGCGCAGACGAAAACGCACACGGGACCGCGCAGGCGCATCGCGCGGAAAGATTGGAGGAACCATGGCGCACGCTACGAAATGCGCGGTACCCGAGAGCAACCGGGGCCGCGACGAATGGATGACGGTGATCGAGATACAGGAGTACATGGGGGGCGAGCCGGAGCAAGGCGTACGACCTCATCTGGTCGGGAGAGATCGACTCGTACAGGCTCGGAAGGAAGCTCCTGGTGTCGAGGGTGTCAGTGGACGCCTACATCGAGTCGAGGAGCAGGAGGAAATGACGGCGGCGACCGCCCCGGGAGCCGCCCGCGGCCGGGCATGCGAGGGAACCTCGAGACGAAAAGATCTCAGGCACGCTCTCGTGGATGGTGTCACTGCGCCCCTGAATCAGGTTCGTACAGACAAAGGCAAGCTTCGGGTTGCTTTCGCAAGCCAGCTCCGACGATCAATTCTCGTGTTCCGTAATCTTGAAGAAGCTGCGAATCTATTCCAGGGACGCTATCAACAGCAGTTTCATCCCATTCCTCTCTTGCACTCACCGCCAGCACATGCTATAAGATTATTGGTGGCTCATTAAGCTACCTCCAAGTGCCGGGGGAGTCCCCCGGCTATTTTTTTATCCATTCCATTAGGAGTCCCCATTGGCCAAGGAGCTCAGCATCTTCGTCGACGAGAGCGGCGACCGCGGCGGCAAAGCTCGCTACTATCTGCTCACACTCGTCTTTCACGACCAGGCAGACAGCATCGCCGAGGCGGTCACGGGCTATGAGGCCAAGCTTGCCAGGGCCGATCTCCCTAACATTCCGTTTCACTCCGAGCCTCTCATGAACGGGCACAAGGACTATGAGTTTCTTGACATCGAGCAGCGCAAGGTGATGCTCGCCTACTTCTCCTCGTTCGTCCGCAAACTTCCCATTTCCTATATCACGTTCGTCTACCGCCGCAGCCAGCTCGAAGACCCGGCAAGGCTAATGGAGCGTATGGGGCGCGATATCTCCTCTGCCATGATTGAACACCTGGGCTTCTTTCAATCCTTCGACGATGTGAAGGTTTACTACGACAACGGTCAGGATATCGTCAAGCAGGCACTCGACCGCTCGGTGGGCAAGGTCCTCTCAAAAGGGGTCGTCCGACGCCGCAAGACCTCGATGACCGACTACCGCCTCGAGCAAGTGGCGGATTACCTCTGCACTATCGAACTTGCCTTAGTCAAGTACGAGGCCAAGGAGAACGGTGAGACGTATAACAAGTTCTTCGGAGGTATAGGCTCTTTCAAGAGGAACTGGCTCAAGCAAGCTCGCAGCAAGCGGATATAGCTGATCTCGCGGTTTCGCAAGGAACGGTCAGCTCTCCCCTGGCGGGGAACTCCGGGCGACGTGCTTCGAGCAGCGGAAGCGAAACGCAAGCAATGGCGTCGCGGGCGCCTCGTGCGTTACAGTGTCCATGTGGTCATCTCCTATCGTCTCAGCGTGGTAACTGAAGATTCTAGGCGGTGGCCACACCCCTTTTCCGGGGTGCTGGCACCCACGTTTGACACACAACCGCAGTAGACGGCAACGTCCGTCTACTGCGCAAAAGCAACGAGCTTTTCCGGGTCCAAGACCGATAAGCGAAGATGGATTAAGTTTTACTCCCTTAACAGGCCCAACTTGCCAAGCCACTCGACAAAAGTGGTGATGATTCGCTCGGTGCGCGTTTCGATGTCGCTCTCGGCGAAGTCGCCGCATCGCGCAATTTCCACGAGTTCGCGAACAGCGGTCCCCGACACCTCAACGCCCTTATCGTTCACATAGCCCTCGTAATACTTGCGCTTATCCGACAGCTGGTAATCTGAGGCGCGAATGTTTACGCGCTTCTCCAACATCGCCTTGTTTCCTAGTGCTTCAAGATTTGAACGATTGGATAGCGGGTGTACCTCGTTACGCTTTCTTGCATAGATGTGTTCAATCTCGAGCGTTGTGTCCAAGTCCATGAGAGGTTGCTTAGGATCTGAGTAGGCCCACCAAACAAGCATCGATCGTGTGAAGCGACGCTGGTTGGTGAACTGATAGCTTCTGAAGCGTCCCGTAATTGTATCACGGTCGAACAGATGGGCTGAAAAGTCGACCTTGCGACCTTCTACGATATCTATGAGTGCGGGATAGACGGGACCGCGCAGGGCGTTTACGCCGGGACGCTCAAGTGAGTAGGCGTAGATGAATCCAGTGATGTAGCAAAGGAAATCGTAGAGCTCCTTGTCGTCTAGCTCGCCTTTGGTATTGCGCTTTGCCAGGAACCAAGTGCTCAACAGATAAGCCCACATGCCGTTGGGTGCGTAATTGAGAACGAATAGGCGTCGTGCTACACGCTCGGAAAAGCCCTCCTGCGCATCAACCCGTTTCCAAAAAACGAGCAGAGACTCCAAATCGTCGAGCGTCGCGTCCTCGCGTAGGATTTCGTACGAGCTGTCGCTGTAGAAGTCGCGTAGACTTTTGGTTGTTGTGTCGCGGATGCCCTTCTTTGCACGGCGATAATACATATAGCGGGTGAAAAGCTCGTCGAGCGGCGTGCCCGAGGTTGGTTTGAAAATGAGGTTGGCTGTTTCCTCGAGCACTTTCCAACGCGCAACGAACTCGTCTTTGCGGCCCTCGATGGAAAAGTGCTTGTAGAACTGACTCTTAAAGATGTCAGCGTCTGCCAACGGGAGTCCACGGTCGTTCAAAGTCGAGAAGATCCTGAGCGCGGTGTCCTGGGATTCCGCCTCGATGGGAAGCAAGATTACGTTATTGAGAATGCGAGCGGCGAATAGCGCGATGTAGCTTGGCCACTCGCTTGCCATTTCGGCCATTCTTTTAGAGAAGAAGGCGAAATTGCGTGAATAGGCGCTGTGGGACATGGGACCCACGGAGCCATGGCGCAATATATCTAGAAACTCATCTTTGTCGGAATCGCTCGCCACCTCTGAATCGATTTTCAGCGCATCCATGTCGGGGTCGTCGAACTCATCGGTCTTCCAGACGCAGCCAGCAATCGAGTCACGCACTTTAATTGACTGCTTGTCCTTCATGTTTGCGAACTTGTCGTAAAACGCCCTAAGCAGCAACATGATGGTTGTAAGTCTCTGTTGGCCATCGATTATTTCAAGCTGACCTGCGTCGTTCTTGAAAGTAACAATGGGGCCGAGGAAGTATTCATCACTAGTGCTTTCGAAGGCGTCGCAGTCGTCGTTGGGAAACGCGAAGGTGAAGAGATCGTCCCATAGCGTTGCGCACTCGTCTTCGCCCCAGGCGTAAGGTCGCTGGTAATCTGGGATGAGGAAGTCCGAATGCTTATCTGTAAGGAGCAGCTTGATCGTTTTCTGGTCGATGTTGAGCTTGGACATGTTGGAAACCTCCGTGCAGGTATCTTTTGCATCCAGAATTATATTGCACAGAGTAAATAAGATGCTTGATGACGGCACGATAGGACCAGAGAGCGCGGGAACGGATTGAAGACCTGCATCCAGCACTCTCTTTATGTCCTGCGCTTATTAGTCCCAAATTGCATGGAGAACTGCGTGCCGGATGCAGCTTAAAGACTCAATCTACCCGCGTCCCATATCGAAGATGCTCGTGTCCCCATTGGCAACCATGCCAGACATCTCTAACGCTGCCATCGATGATTTCATCGGTTCGTTGGTCGAAAGCGCGTCAACCTCCTCGCCGAGAGCCAGAAAGAACCTCATCACCAGCTCGATCCTCTGCTGCAGGGACTCGCTCAGTTCGCCGTAGGAGGCCGCCAGCCGCACCTCCTTGGCCAACTCCGCCATCGAGTCCTTCAGCGCCTTCTGCACGCTCACGGAGGGCCTCACCTCGACCTGGGTATCGGTGAGCTTGGCGATGATGTAGTCCTGCCTGCTCATGCCGCTCCAGGCTGCCATCTCGCATATGAGATTGCGCTCCTCGGGCGTGCAGCGGAACGCCATCGTCTTGCTGCGCTTGCGGGCGCCGTTCTCGCACGGCATCTTGCTTACCCCCTCGCTCCGTCGAGCGCGGCGGCCATCTCGTCCTGCTTCGTGGGGAACAGGTGCGCGTATCGGTAGGTGATGTCCACCGCCTCGTGGCCCATGCGCTCGGCGATGGCCAGCGCGGAGAAGCCCATCTCGATCAGCAGGCTCACGTGGCTGTGGCGTATGTCGTGTATGCGGATGCGCTTCACGCCCGACGCCTTGCACCCGCGCTCCATCTCGTGGGCCAGGAAGTGCTTGGTCACGGCGAACAGGCGCTCGTCGGGGGCGACGTCGTCGCGCATCTCGATGAAGTCTGCCATCTCGTCGCGCAGGAAGGCGGGCATGACGATCGTGCGCACGGACTTGGGCGTCTTGGGGTCGGTAACGGTGTCCACGCCGTGGAGGCTCTGGTACGACTTGTTGATGCGCAGCCGCGAGCTCTCCAGCATGAAGTCGGACGGCGTGAGCGCCAGGAGCTCGCCGCAGCGTATGCCCGTCCAGTAGAGCAGCTCGAAGGCGTGGAACGACAGCGGCTTGTCCATGACTGCCTCGCTGAACCTCAGGTACTCGTCCTTGGTCCAGAACTGCATCTCGCCGCCCTTCTTCGACCCTATCTTGTCGACCCTGCGCACCGGGTTGTCGGCGAGGCCGTAGTAGCGCTCGGCGTGGTTGAAGATGGCGTTCAGTTGGTTGTTCACCGTGCGCAGGTACGTCGGCGCCCAGGGCTTCCCGTCGGCGTCCCGGTGCTCGGTGAGCTCGTTCTGCCACCTGATGACGTCGATCGGCCTCACGTCGCACATGCGCATGTCCCCGAAGAACGGCACGAGCTTGTCGTTGATGATGTACTCCTTGGTGATCCACGTGTGCTCGCGTACGCGCGGCTTCACCTCTGAGGCATACACCTCGACGAACTCGGAGAACGTCATGTCCATGGCCCCGCCGTTAAGGCTCTTGAACTGGCCCTCCCACACGGCGGCCTCCACCTCGGAGGAGAAGCCGCGCTTCGTCTTGTGGCGCTTCGAGCCGCGGGCGTCGCGGTAGTAGCACTGCACGTAGAACGTGCCGTTGTTTCCATCCTTGTACACGGGCATGTCAGTCCGCCTCCGGGAAATACAGGGCGTCGAAGACATCGCTCCGAACGCGCCCGCGGATCACCACGCGCCCTCGCGCCTCCTGCTCGGCGTTTATCCTCCTGATCACCTCGTAGGCGCTGCCTTTCTTGATCCTCAGCAGCTCCGCGACCTCGTCGGCGTCCAGCATGTGCGGCCTCGGCGTCTTCGCCACCTTCTCGTCCATGGTTCCTCCCATCAATAGCGTACGGATACGTACGGTTTACAGATTCAGAGTAAACGTACGAATCCGTACTGTCAATAGGATTGCGTACATTTGCGTACGCTGATAAGATGTGCTGGTACGTGATTCCAGAAGGAGGGCGCATGTCCGTAGGCGAGAACATAAGGCGGTACCGCAAGTCGCGCGGCATGACGCAGGCGCAGCTGGCCGAGGCCGTCGGCTTGACCGAGGGGGCCGTGCGCCACTACGAGAGTGGCATCCGCGCCGTCAAGCCCGAGCTGCTCGAATCCATCGCCGCAGCGCTCAGCGTGTCCGTCAACGCCCTCAAGGATTACGGCGTCGAGACCGCGGGCGACCTCATGTCGCTGCTCGTGCGGCTCGAGGACTCCTTCGGCATCGTTCCCGCAGCCGACGGCTCGGGCCTCTCCCTGAACCCCAAGGCTCCACGCGCTCCCAAAGCCGCGATGGCGATCGAACTGTGGGCCGAGAAGCGCGCGCAGCTCGAGAACGGCGAGATCGACGCCGACGAATACGAGGACTGGAAAGCCTCGCTGTAGCGGCTCCCCGCATTTCGCAACCAGCGCAACCGAATCGGGACGCCAAGCTAGGCGGCGAGCGCCGCTCGATCCTGCGTAAGCTGAGTTTTTACTCCCCATTGCGTGCCAAGGCATTTCCGGCATGTCTGGGGAGTAAATGACGCGGTGGCTTACATGGCGGCACACGGCAGTACGCCGCGGCATTTCCCCTGATTACTCCCGTTTTCATTGAGACGGCGAGATTCTTTACTCCCCATCAACCACCTGGCGAAACGCCGTGCGGAGACCGCAAAAATGCCCATTGAGTTCGATTTGAGTTTCACGGGGCCCGAAACGGCGCCGTTTCGCCCTCGGGGACAAAAACCGCGCGCCTACTCACTCGGGATGAATCCTTACTCCCATTCCTCCGAATACCGCCCCATGCCTTGTCGTCTTGAAACACGGGGAGTAAATGGCGAAATCGCAGATGAAAGAGAGTAAAAAGGCAAAGAAAAAGCCTCCGTCCCAACGAGGGAACGGAGGCTAGGAAATCGTTTTTACTCACCGCCGTCGCTGGCGGCTTTGCCATGACTCTCGTACGAAACGAAACTCAGCGGCACAGTGCGGCACTCAAAAGTGCAGGTCAGAACCCTGTCAGCCTACTCCCACTCGATCGTCGCGGGCGGCTTGGACGTGATGTCGTAGCACACGCGGTTGGCACCGGGAACCTCGGCAACGATGCGGCCCGAGATGCGGGCCAGCACGTCGTAGGGCAGCTTGGCCCAGTCGGCGGTCATGGCATCGCTGGACTCGACGGCACGCAGGATGATCGGGCGCTGGTAGGTGCGCTCGTCGCCCATAACGCCAACGGACTTGATGTCAGGCAGGACCGCGAAATACTGCCAGCAGCTGTGCTCGGAGTTACGCTCGCCGGTTTGCTCAAACAGGCGTTGGTTGTAGGCATCGAGCTCCTCGCGCACGATGGCGTCGGCGTTCTTGAGAATCTCGAGCTTCTCCTTATCGACCGCACCGATGATGCGGATGGCCAGACCCGGGCCCGGGAAAGGCTGACGGAACACGATGTGACCCGGCAGGCCGAGCGCCAGACCAAGCGCGCGGACCTCGTCCTTAAAGAAGTGATCGAGCGGCTCGATGAGGTCGAAGTGCACGCCCTCGGGGAACGGGATCAGGTTGTGGTGGCTCTTGATGGTGGCCGTCTTGCCGCCCGTCTTGCGAGCGCCGGACTCGATAATGTCGGGGTAGATGGTGCCCTGAGCCAGGTACTTGACCGGCTTGCCATCGGTCTCGAGCTGCTGAGCAACCGCGAAGAACTCTTTCCAGAACTGCGTACCGATGATGCGGCGCTTCTCCTCGGGCTCGGTCACGCCGGCCAGAAGCTCGGCGTAGCGGTCCTCGGCGTGAACGTGGATAAAGTCGACGTCAAACTGCTTGGTGAAGACCTCCTCCACCTGCTCGGGCTCGCCCTTGCGCAGCAGGCCGTGGTTGATGAACACGCAGGTCATCTGCTTGCCCACGGCACGAGCACCCAGCGCAGCCACGACGGAGGAGTCGACGCCGCCGGACAGGGCCAGAATCACGCGGTCGTTGCCGACCTTCTCGCGGAACTCGGCCGTCATGGTCTCGACCAGGTTGTCCATGCTCCAGTTGGGCTCCAGGCCGCAGATCTCAAACAGGAAGTTGCTCAGCAGCTGCTGACCATACTCGGAGTGCTTGACCTCGGGGTGGAACTGCGTGGTGAAGATCTTGCGCTCGGGGCACTCCATGGCAGCAACCGGGCACACGTCGGTGCTGGCGGTAACGGTAAAGCCCTCGGGCACCTCGGAAACGGCGTCGCGATGGCTCATCCACACGGTCTGCTCCATGGGCGTGGAGTTAAAGAGCTTGGCGCCGGCCGTGCGCGTGATGGTGGCGCGGCCGTACTCGCCCACCTCGGAGTGGCCGACCTTGCCGCCGAGCGTCACAGCCGTGATCTGATGGCCGTAGCAGAAGCCCAAGACGGGAAGACCCAGATCAAAGATGGCAGGATCGATAGACGGAGCGTCCTCGGCATACACGGAAGCCGGGCCGCCAGAAAGGATGAGCGCAGAGGCGTTCATCTCGCGAATCTCGTCGGCCGAGATGTCACAGGGGACAATCTCGGAATACACGTTGAGGTCGCGGACGCGACGGGCAATGAGCTGACCGTACTGCGCACCAAAGTCGAGTACGAGGACCTTTGCGGAAGCCTTTTGATCCATGGTTTCCCCCTCTTGTTGGCGGGGAGCCGGTGCCCACCCGCATGAATGAACGAAAATAACTTCCATAGTGTACACGTTATATGGGGTTTCTCGTCCCTCGCAGCCATCAGCGCACGGCAAACGCACGACCTGGGCCCCTATTTGACGGCAATTGAAGTGTTACCAGACGTTGCAGATGATGTAATACGTTTGAACATTGGACGCCCTGTGCCACAATACTGCCGAACGGCTCCGCCTCTGTGGCGGCAAATACGATAGGAATACCAGCATGAAGCGCATCCTTCTCATCGCCACGGGCGGCACCATCGCATCGACCGAGGACGGCAACGGCCTCTCCCCCGCCCTGACCGGTGAGGAACTCGCCCAGAGCGTCCCCGAGATCTCGGGCCTCTGCGAGCTCGACGTCGTGCAGCCCATGAACATCGACAGCACCAATATGCGCCCGAGCGACTGGATGCGCATCCGCGATGTCATCGTCGAAGGCTATGCCGATCACGACGGCTTTGTGGTCCTGCACGGCACCGACACCATGAGCTACACCGCGGCGGCGCTTTCCTATCTGATTCAGGACAGCCCCAAGCCCATCGTGCTCACCGGCTCGCAAAAGCCCATGGGCAACCCCTTTACCGATGCCAAGCTCAACCTGTACCAGAGTCTGCTCTATGCACTCGACGAGCATTCGCACGATGTTTCGATCGTGTTTGGCGGCGTAGCCATTGCCGGCACGCGTGCCCGCAAACAGCGCACCATGAGCTTTAACGCGTTCATTAGCGTCAACTATCCGCCCATTGCCTACATCCGCAACGACCGCATCGTGCGCAACGGGCTCCACGGCACTCGTCAGGGCGAAAACCCGGTGCGTTTCTACGACAGCATCGACCCGCGCGTATTTGTACTCAAGCTTACGCCCGGCGTAAACCCGGGCATCCTCGACGCCCTTGCCGATAGCTACGATGCTGTAATCCTTGAGACCTTTGGCATTGGCGGTATCCCCGAGTTTGGTGAGTCGGGCGAGTCGTTCCAAGAGGCTATTTTCCGCTGGGTCGATTCGGGCCGCACTGTCGTTATGACCACGCAGGTCCCCGAAGAGGGCCTCGATCTGGGCGTTTACGAGGTCGGCCGTGCTTACGCCGATTATCCGGGCATTCTGCGCGGCGACGACATGACCACCGAGACGCTCGTGGCCAAAACCATGTGGGCACTCGGCCAGTCACGCGATGCCGCCGAAATCCAGCGCCTGTTCTACAGCCAAGTCAACCACGACCGCATCCCGATGGCGTAATTCAGTTGTCGACGGGTATCCCCTATTCGATACCTTCGAGAAGTTCTGACACCGTCATGCCGAGTGCGGGCGCGATCTTAAATAAAACCTTGAGCGTGAAATTTGCCGTCCCACCTTCGATTCGGTCGAGGTAGGGTCGGCTGATTCCTGTTGCCACACAAAAATCAACCTTGGAGATACCAAGGTCCCTGCGTGTCTCTTCGACCCGCCTGCCAAGAATCTGTTTCGCACGTTCGTCCATGCAGCCGAGTTTGAAATGGAGCCGAACATAAACGTAAACTATAGTTTACGTTTTGCCGAATACACAGGAGTTTTCTATGTCGGGTTCTTCGGTCCGCATGTACCGAGCCACGCCTCGCACAAACAGCGCACCGCCCAAGCTCGTCGTCGTTGAAGCAGAATGCCTTTCGCCCGATGAGCGCACAGCATTTGCATTGCTATCAAGTCGCGTCGCCGCCGTTCTGGTCCCTTGCCCGGCGCAAGGTGAACTTGCCATCCGATGCCAAGCGCACAGCTGCTCACTCAATCAGGCTGCCGTAATCGCAACCAGCCAGCGCGGTCTGCCTCTTCTCCTGGAAGCCGGTATCGCACTCGCCCTTCGCGGCGCCGGATACGAAAACGAGACCGCCGCTGACATGGTCTTTAAACCACGATCGAGCGGCGGCCTCGCAGCAGCCATTGAATATGCGTGCAGGCTCGTTGCCTAAAAGGACAAGCTAGAAACCAAAGCCAAAGCCCGTTCCGGTAATCGCCGAGTACATAAAGTAGACGTTGATTACGTTGAGGAACACGCCCGTGATGCAGCCGTTGCGCAAGTAGCGCTCGCACACGATGCGCGCCATGGCGTCGGAGTCATCATTGTTTTTAGCCTGGCGTCCCGCCGTAAAGTACGTCGCCACGCTCAGCAGCAGGTTGAGCACTGGCAGCGCCAGCAACTCGTAGCTCTTGCCCCAGCGCGTCACCTCGCCGGCTGCGTTAAACTTCGTTGCCACCTCGGGGCCAATGTTGGGGATCACAAACGCTGCAACCACCAGCGGAATCACCGCAAGTACGAGCAGCGCAATACCCATGTAGCCAGCTTTTTTGCCATATTTAAACATATGCGTCGTCCTTACACGTTAAAGCGGAAGTGCACGACGTCGCCATCGGCCATGACATAGTCCTTGCCCTCAATACGCAGCTTGCCGGCGGCCTTGGCGCCCTGCTCGCCGCCGAGCTCGATGTAGTCGTCATAGCCAATAACCTCGGCCTTAATAAAGCCGCGCTCAAAGTCGGTGTGGATGACGCCGGCGGCCTGCGGGGCGGTCGCGCCCTGACGAACCGTCCAGGCCTTGACCTCCATCTCGCCGGCCGTAAAGAACGACTGCAGGCCGAGCAGCTTATAGGCCGCCTGCGCGAGCACGTCCAGACCGGGCTGCTCCAGGCCCAGGCTCTCCAGGTAGTCGGCAGCGTCCTCGGGATCGAGCTCGGAAAGCTCGGCCTCGATCTTGGCGCAGATGGGCAGCGGCTTGACACCATCGATGGGCGCCAGATCGTCGTTGAGCATATCCTCGTCCACGTTGGCCACATACAGGATGGGCTTCATGGTGAGCAGGAACAGGCCCTTGGCGGCAGCACGCTCCTCGTCGGTCATCTCCATGGATGCGGCGCGCTTGCCCTCGTTGAGCCAGGCAAGCAGGCGCTTGGCCACCTCGAACTTAGGCATGAGCTCCTTGTCGCGCTTGGCCTCCTTCTCGAGCTTGGGCAGTTGCTTCTCGAGCGTGCCCATGTCGGCCAGGATGAGCTCGGTCATGATGGTGTCGGCATCGCCGGCGGGATCGACGAACTCGCCCGTGCGGCCCACCTCACGCATGACATTGGGGTCCTTAAAGTAGCGCACGACCTCGCAGATGGCATCGGTCTCGCGGATGTTGGCCAAGAACTGGTTGCCCAGGCCCTCGCCCTCGTTAGCGCCCTTCACCAGACCTGCGATGTCGACAAACTCGACCGTCGCCGGCACAATGCGGCCGGGGTTGACGATGTCGGCGAGCTTTTGCAGGCGGCTATCGGGCACATCGACGATACCCACGTTGGGGTCGATCGTGGCAAACGGGTAGTTGGCGGCAAGGCCGGTCTTTTTGGTAAGCGCGGTGAACAGCGTCGACTTGCCCACGTTGGGCAGGCCCACGATACCGATGGAAAGGGACACGACAGCTCCTTTTGGTACAGGTACTTCAAACTTCATAAGTATAGCGCCGCCGCAGCATCCGGGCGAATCCGGACACCGCGGCGGCGCAAATGAAGCAGAGATGCGTGAGAGTTCGAGACAGCAGTCCTTACTTAAGCTCGGGCCAGAAATCCTTGTTGGCCTCGATGAGCTCGTCCAGGATCTGCTTAGCAACGCTTGCCGAAGGAATGGTCTTGGAGAGCGTGAGCGCCTGCCAGAGCTTCTGGTAGCTGCCCTCGACCCAAGCCTGGACAACGAGCTTCTCGACGGAAACCTGCTGCTCCATCAGGCCCTTCTGGAACTGCGGGATCGGGCCCTGGCAGATCTTTTCAAAGCCGTTGGAGCCAACGATGCAAGGCACCTCGACCATGGCCGTCGGGTCGAAGTTGGGCACAGCACCATCGTTGGGGACGATCAGCAGGAAGCGCTCGAGCGTGTTCTCGGCCAGCGCGCAGGCAAGGTCGACGATGTAGTTGGCGTGTACGTCGGGCTCAAAGCCGCCGTCCTTGGCAGTGCCCTTGGCGATGATGTCGCGGCAAGCGCCAAAGACCTTCTTCTCGCGGCCGTCCATAACCTCATTGGCGCGAGTGTAGTTGGGGTCAGACGTCTCGACGACATAGTCCGGGTACAGGTAATACTTGAGGTAGGTATTGGGAATCGTCTCGGGATCGACAGCATAGACATCCTTGGCCTTGCCGAAGGTGTGAATCCAGCTCTCCTCGACATGCTGCTCCTTACCGGCCTCGTGCTCGATGCCGTCCAGGTAGCCGTTCTTAGCCATGTGCTCCTTAATCTGCGGCATGAGGTCGTTGCCGTCCTTGTCGTAGATCTTGCTCCACCAACCAAAGTGGTTGAGGCCGTAGTAGCTATACTGCAGCTCGCGACGATCCTTGATGCCGCACATACGGCTCATCTTATCCATGAGGTCGATCGGCATGTCGCAGATGTTGATGATGCGGCTGTTGGGGCGCAGCACGCGGCAGGCCTCGGCGACGATGGCCGCGGGGTTGGAGTAGTTGAGCATCCAGGCGTTGGGGCTGTACTTCTCCATGTAGTCGAGGATCTCGATGACGCCACCAATGGAGCGCATGCCGTAGGCGATACCGCCGGCGCCGCAGGTCTCTTGG
Organism: uncultured Collinsella sp.; assembly: GCA_965151385.1. Lineage (GTDB taxonomy): Bacteria > Actinomycetota > Coriobacteriia > Coriobacteriales > Coriobacteriaceae > Collinsella. Next base: position 103,266 of record CBCTZJ010000001.1, read on the forward strand.
CCAACGCAGCCGTACTTGAGAGGAATCTTCTCGTCGAGCTCACGCATAGCGTACAGGCCGACGCGGATGTGAGCAAGGACGAAGTCGGTCCCGGTGAATGCGGTCTCGGGGTCGGTGGTGTAGCTAAACTCAACCTCGGGGGCGTTCTCGTGGAAGTAGATCTCGCAGGCCTTGGCCACGGTCTCCTGGCGCTCGGCGTTGTTATCGTAGAAGGTCACCTTGTTGACCGGAAAGCGGTCGCGCTCCTCAAGCAGCATCAGAGCGATGCCCGGGGTGAAGGTAGAGCCACCGCCGGCAATGGTCACGGCATAGTTTTTCTTGGACATGATGTCCTCCTCATTCTGGCCGCTTGCTCAATCCATCCCCGTACGCGGCCTGCACGGTTTGGAATTGTTACCTAGAAGTGGAGTTTTTTATCTCTAGAATCGGCCTTGCGGTGCATACCGGCTCTGCAAGGCCGATTGTTTCGATGGACGATGGTTTACAGAAGAGTCTCGAACTTCAGAAGACTCTCGAACTTCTCGCGAACCTGCGGGACGCTAAGGCCGACGATGACCTGGATTGACTGACCTTGGACCACCAAGCCATGCGTACCGATCGCCTTGAAGGAAGCCTCGGGTGCAACGACGCTCTTGTCCTTGACGTTAACGCGCAGACGGGTAGCGCAGTTCGTTACATCGATGATGTTATCCGTGCCACCGAGCAGATCGAGGATGTTCTCGGCAAGCACCAAGCGCTCATCATCTTTACTCTGGGCGGCCGATTTGCCAGCAGCACCGCCCTGCTTTTGCTTGTAGTCGGCCTTGGACTTGAGCTCGACCTCAACATCGTCATCCTCGCGACCGGGGGTCTTAAAGTCGAACTTGACGATCAGGAAACGGAAGACCACAACCCAAAGAGCGGTAAAGCACAGACCGACAAGGATGGAGATGGCGTACTGCAGACCGTGTGCGGCCCAAAGGGGCAGCCAGTCCCACGAGAGCATCGAGATGATGCCGCCGTCGAAGATACCCACGACGCCAAGGAGGTTTTGAGCCATGCAGCCAAGCGCTCCGAGCACGCAGTGGACGACGAACAGGCCGGGCGCGATGAACAGGAAGGTGAAGTCAAGCGGCTCGGTAATACCGCAAAGCATAGCGGTAAGGGTGACGGGAATGAGCAGAGCCTTGACGCGCTGCTTGCGCTCGGGTTTGGCGGTCATATAAAACGCAATGGCGACGCCAAGCGAGCCGAAGACCTTAGTCCAACCAGGGCAGGTATAGGCAGCCCAGGGTGCGGCATCCTTAAGAGCAATGCTCGGATCGGCAGCCAGTTGGGGAAGGATGTTGGCCCAAGCAGCAAAGATGCCGCCGTTGACCGCCGCGTTGTCGTAATAGAACGGCGTATAGATAAAGTGGTGCAGGCCTGTAGGGATCAGCACGCGCTCGAAGAAAGCAAAGACACCCACGCCAAACGTACCGGCGGAAAGGATGAATCCCTGGAAGGCAGAGATAGCAGCCTGAACATGCGGCCACACCAGGCAGGCGATAAGAGCGACCGGAACCATAACGAAGAAACCGATCATATAGATGAACACGGAACCCGAGAACACGCCCAGCCACTCAGGAAGTTCGGTGTCGAAGAACTTGTTATGCAGCATCGTGGCGATACCAGAGATAATGAGCGCGCCCATGATGCCCATGTCAAGCGTTTTGATGCTTGCGATAGTGGCAAGACCAGTACCGCTGCCCGCCTCGACAGAATAGTCGACACCAAAGACAGGGCCCCACTGCCCCAAGATTGTGCTTACCTCGTCCTACATCAACCCTTATACGCAGCGTCGCGCGCTCGAGCTCATCGACTCAGGCAGGCTCGACGTATCCTCGATGGTCGCCAAGGTGGCTTCCCTCGACGAACTCGGCGCCATCCTGTCAGACCCAGCTCTGCGTGCCATGGGTAAATATATAATCGACCCCAGCAAGTAAATCGATCGACACCTGCGCGAGCGGTCCTCATCCACCGCTCGCGCACTCAGCTCTAGGAGACCGTCATGGCGCGAGCCATCTTCCAAACTATTTATGACAACGTGAAGCAGTCGATTGACGACGGCACATACGCCTATCAGAGTTATCTGCCTTCGGAGACTGAGCTCACGCAGCTGTTTGACTGTTCGCGCATGACGGTCCGTCGCGCCATCTCGATGCTTGCGGCAGATGGTTACGTGCTCCCCCAGCAAGGCAAAGGCATGCGCGTCATTCGCAACATCAGTGACGAGAAGAGTCGTGATGGCGGCGGACTCGAGACCTTTAAGGAAATCGCGGTCAACCGAGGCTTTGAGCTCAAGACTGTCACCACCGTCTTTGAGCTCCTCATCTGCAGCAAGGCGCTCTCCAAGATTACCGGGTTTCCCGAAGGCTGTGAGCTCACACGCGCCAAACGCATCCGTTATGCAGACGGACAAGCCGTGTGCTCCGACGACTCCTATTATCTAAGCTCACAGGTACCGGGGCTGACACCCGAGATTGTCAACGACTCGATCTATCGTTACCTCGAAGAAGATCTTGGCATTAAGATTGCCACGGGCAAACGCGATGTGACGATCGAGCATCCCACGCCCGAGGATACGCGCGTGCTCGATCTCGACGACTTTAACGCACTCGCCGTTATACGCGGGCAGACCTACAACGCCGACGGCATCCTTATGGAATACACCGAGACCAAACAGGTCCCCGGGTTCTTTTTGCTCCATGAAACCGTGACGCGCAACGGTACCAGTCGAACCGGCCACCAAAGCAGCATGAACTAACCATTTATTAGTTGCGGTGGAATAGTTCCTAGAATGGCCAGCTTAAGGGCAAAACAGGAACTATTCCACCGCAACTTTTTTGGCCGGCGGGGCAGTACCTGTCCCACCGGCCATCATTTACGCTCTTTTAACTAGTCCGCGAGCTTTTCCACCTGGTCGAGCATCTTGTCCAGCTTGGCCTTTGCCTCGGCCTTGACCTTCTCAGCTTCTTCGTGAGCCTTCGCCTTCTGGGCGGCCTTTTCCTCGGCTTCGGGATCGACGACGACCAGATTGGACGCGTCGTGTTCAACAAGCTTGAGCGCATGCTCGGGACAAACCTTGACACAGGCGCCGCAGCCTAAACAATACGTAGACTCCAACGCAAAGCGGCCGCTTCCCACCAAATCGCAGGCGAACGTGGGGCATACATTGACGCACTCGCCGCACGACGTGCACTTGTCAAAATCGCACTCCGGCGTGCTCACCTGTATGTTCTGGGCAAGCTCGGGATGGTTTTGCAGCGTCGAGAGTACCAGTTGGCGCCCGTGCGTGAGCGAACGGCGACGCTTGGTCGTCGTAGTGCCGCACATGGTGTTGAGTGTGCGCTCCAGCTGGGTAATCTGATGGCGATGGGCCTTGAGCTTTTGCGTCACCGAGGCCAGCGCCGCCGTCGCCGGGTTGAGCTTGGTCACCGTCAGGCCCGTGGTGCGGGCAATCTTTTCCATGTACTCCTTGCGCTCGTACTCGCGGCGCTTATGGCACTTGAGGCTCTTGGGGTCGACCTCCAGGCCCATGCCCGTGCCAGTCCACTCTTCGGCCTTCGCAATCGCCTCGCCCAGAATGTCCTCACCGCCGGTGTTGCGGCATTTATCGCACACACCCAACGGCAGGTACACACTCACGTTGGGATAGTCGGCCAGTACCGAGAACCAGGTCTCGGCAGTAATATCGCCCACGCAGGCAACGACGACCTCGTTCTCACGCGGCATGCGCTTGAGGGCGCGCGTGCAGGTGACGTAGGCGGTCTCGTGGCTCGTAGCAGCAGAGACGATATCGTCATACAGGTTTTTGGGCGCCAAGCGCGGCGAGATGATCGCCTCGGTCGGGCAGGCAGCGGCGCACAGACCGCACTTGCGGCAGGAGTCGAGGATCTCGATGGCGTCTTCCTCGACCTCGATAGCGTTGACCGGGCACACGTCCATGCACGCGGTGCAGCCGCTCTTTTCGTTTTTGCAGGTCAGGCACGGAATGGTATTGCCGCGCGGGCGCTCCTTGTAGTCGGCAGGATTCCACTGCGGCGCCGACGGATCGAGTGCATCGGTCACGCCGCCAAGCGGATTTTTAAGAAAGTCGAAACCCTTGCTGATCTCGATAATGTCATCAAACAGATCGTGTTCCTGCGCCATGCGCGGCCCCTCCCTGAGCAGTGCAAACAAGCAAGAGATAATGATACGCCATCGGTTCACACCTCGGGCAAATTACACGCGGCGCACCTTTGAGGCAAATAGTCTATGGCCTATCGCCGCCTCGATTGCACAAGGTCGATCAAGCGCCAAGCTATGCCTCGCGCATGAGCTGCACGAGCTTTAGTTTGGTCACCTTGGCCTGCTCGTTGGCCATATTACGCTCGTTTCTAAAGACCGCATTTGCAACACCCTGCAGGTCGCCATCGGAAATCACGCTGCACGGACCGTCCATCGACGCCGCCGTGGGGCATACGCACAACGGCAACTCGGCATAAAACGCAACGGCCTTGGCGATATCGAGCATTTTGCCGCCGCCAATACCCACTACCATGTCGCAATACTCGGCCTGGGCTTCCTTAGCCATTTCGACAACGGCCTCTTCCGTACACGGACCATCATAAATCTTAAAGAACGGCTCGCTTAGATCTTCGTCCAGAAATCCATCGACGATCTGCCTGCACAGCCGATCCTCGGTGCCCTGGTCAAACAAGACATAGGCAGCGCAGCCCAACCATGACAAATACCTGCCCTGGCGCGAAAGCTCCCCCGGCCCCTGAACATACCGGCCGGGACCGCCGTAAACCATAGGAAGCGCCATACGAGAATCCGCCCTTCATCAAACAACAATTGGTGCAAAGAAACCTTGCCCCTTTGCACCATAGCAAAAAGGGGCAAAGCCATCTGTTGGCTTTGCCCCTTCCTTAGCTTGATTTACTCATCCATGAGATAGTAGTGGCCCAGAGCGTCGGCACCCAGGATGGCGTTTACGACCATCTCGGACGTCACCTCAAAGGGCATGTTGCACATGGTGTCATCGGGTGCGCAGGCGGCCTCGGCAACAATCATGGCCTGCTCGCGCGTAAGCTCGGCAACGCCAAGTTCCTTCATCGTGACCGGCAGGCCAAGCTCAATGCAGAAGCCCAAGACTTCCTCGAGCTTCTCGGTCGGGGCATCCTCGAGTACCAGCTGGACGATAGTGCCAAAGGCGACCTTCTCGCCGTGATACATGCCGTGGCACTCGGGCAGCATCGTCAGGCCATTGTGGATGGCATGAGCAGCGGCAAGGCCCGAGCTCTCAAAGCCAATGCCCGAAAGCAGCGTATTGGCCTCGATGATGTGCTCGACGGCAGGCGTGAGCGCACCCTTCTCCAGCGCAACCTTGGCCTTGACGCCATCGGCCATGAGCGTCTCATAGCAGAGCTTGGCGAGCGCCAGGCCGGCCATTCCGCCCTTGCCGCCGGCGCAGGTGCCGCCGTCGGCATCGTGCGTCGCCTGAGCCTCGAAATAGGTTGCGAGCGCATCGCCCATACCGGAAACCGTCAGGCGCACCGGGCTCGCCGCGATAACCGTCGTATCCATCAGGACAATGTTGGGGTTTGCCTTAAGGAAGAGGTACTTGTCGAACTGGCCGTCATCGGTGTAAAGCACCGAAAGTGCCGAGCACGGTGCATCGGTCGAGGCAATGGTGGGGCAAATGATAACCGGGGACTCCAGGTAATAGGCGACGGCCTTCGCGGTGTCGAGGATCTTGCCGCCACCGACGCCGACGATGATGTCGCAACCGTTGTCGCGAGCGAGCGCAACCAGGCGATCGACCTCGCCCTTGGAGCACTCGCCGTTAAAGTCCTCAAACAGCAGCTCGGCCTTGGCCTCGGCAAAGCCGCCCTCGATCTTGGCACCGACGCGCTTCTTGCCCGAAGGCGTCACGATGACGAGGGCCTTAGCGCCGAGCGGCTCGACATAGGAGCCGAGCTTGGCGAGCTCGTCCGGACCCTGGATGTACTTGCTGGGGCTATTGAAAATTGCAGCCATAACTATCCCATTCTCTAAAAAAGAAAGGGGCTCCGTACGGATACGTGCGGAGCCCCTCGTTACGATAACAAGAGTCGATTAGAAATCGATGTCGGTGTCGTAGTAGCAGGCCTTGAGGATCTTCTCGAAGTCGGCAGCCTTGGTCTCACGCGGGTTCTCGGGCGTGCAGGCGTCCTGCTCGGCGTTCGCGGCGATCTCGGGCAGCTTGGCGAGGAACTCCTCCTCGGAAACCATCTGCGGGTTCTCGGCGTCGACCTTCACGCCACCATTCGCGTAATCCTTGATGGACTGCGGAATGTTGAGCTGGTCGTTGAGGTCGCGGATCTTCTGGACGAGCGCAGCGATGAGCTCCTCGTTGGTCTCGCCGGGAAGGTGCAGGATCTCCTTGGCCACGTAAGCGTAACGCTCGGCAGCACGGGGATCCTTGGAGTTCCACTGGATGACCTTGCCCAGGTACATGGCGTTAGCGGCACCGTGGATGATGTGGCCGTTCTCGAAGGCAGCACCGGTCTTGTGAGCCATGGAGTGAACGATGCCGAGCAGGCCCGAGGAGAAGGCGATACCGGCGATGCACTGAGCCTCGTGCATGTGCTGACGGGCCTCATGGTCGCCAGCATAGGACTTGGGCAGCCACTCGACGATCTCGCGGATGCCGTGCAGAGCGTTGGCGTCGGTGAACATAGAGGCGCAGGTGGAAACGTAGGCCTCCATGCAGTGGGTCAGAGCATCCATGCCGGTGTGAGCGCACAGCTTGGCGGGCATGGTGTAGGTGAGCTCGGGGTCGACGATGGCGACATCAGGGGTGATGTTGAAGTCGGCCAGCGGGTACTTGATGCCCTTGGCGTAGTCGGTAATGACGGAGAACGCGGTGACCTCGGTAGCGGTGCCGGAGGTAGAGGAGATGGCGCAGAAATGAGCCTTCTGACGCAGCTCAGGGAAGCTGAACGGCTGGATGATGTTGTCGAAGGACTCCTCGGGATACTCGTAGAAGACCCACATGGCCTTAGCGGCATCGATGGGCGAGCCGCCACCGATGGCGATAATCCAGTCGGGCTCGAACTCGCGCATGGCCTCGGCGCCCTTCATGACCGTCTCGATGGACGGGTCGGACTCGACGCCCTCGAACAGCTTGACCTCGAAGCCGCCTTCCTTAAGGTCGTTCTCGACGTCCTGCAGGAACCCGCCGCGGCGCATAGAGCTGCCGCCAGAAACGATGATGGCCTTCTTGCCCTTGAGGTTCTTCACCTCGTGGCGAGCGCCCTCACCAAAGTACAGATCGCGAGGATTGGTAAAACGTCCCATACTGTGCCTCCTAAACAAGCCCCTCTTAGACTTGCGTATATAACGGAGCACCCAATTGGCTCCGTTAGGACCGGTTTGCGCGTTGCCGGCGATGACAATGCGCGATGTCTAAACGTCTCAACGCTCAGACAAACACTATTTTACCGTTCTGGTTGGTCAGTTATTCACCTAAAGCCGCCAATGATGAAACGTTTTTTCTATCCCTGAAGACCCTTGTGCGGCATTCATACTCCCAAGCTGGGCAAACGTTTTATCAAGGTTGACTACATATCCCGGGCAGGACTGTGCCCCTCCAAAATATGCACCGTTCGCCGCCAAAAATCGACCGTTTGCGGCACCGTGATACCACTCGGCCGTCCATGGTGCCGACATTTGTGCGACATCCGACTTCGTGGTGCAAAGGTGCAAGTCCAAGTGCGGCACCCCCGGTGTGCCACATGCGGGTAAACTAGAACTTTATATAGAAACATCTGAACCCTAACCGCAGCAAAGGAGGCCCCATGGCATTCGATCCCATTCAAGAGGATTGCCATCGCCTCGTTCTTGAGGCCTTGCGCCGCGACAATATCCCGCTCACCGACGGTGCCGCCGTAGAGCGTCTGATGGAGCAATTCACCCGCAACCCCGCACCGCTCATCGTGCACGACCGCGACCGCGCCGGGCATCTGATTGCCAAGGTAGTCGAGGCCGTCGACTACCGCATTCCCTTTATCCCTGACGATGCCCAGGCAGAGCAAGAAGAAGCCGCAGCCGAGAACATGCTCCGCGAGGCAGCCGCGCTCGATCCGGCCAACTGGGATGCCCAGCGCATGCTGACCGCCCTCACCGCCGAATCCAACGAGGAATACGTACAGTATCTGGTGTCCAAGTGCGACGAGGTGGAGCACGATCTGGCGCTCAAGATTGCCTCGGCGCAGGACCCCTACGAGCGTGAGGCCGCAGGCGACCTGACCCGCCGTCCCTACCTGCGCTGGCTTGCCGCCTTGGCATCGCGCGCGCTCATTAGCGGCCGCTACCGCATGTCGCTGGATGCCGCGAATCGCAGCCTGGACTTTGCGCCCAACGACCCCGCCGGCGTCCGCCATACTGCGATGCTTGCCATGGCAAAGCTCGAATACCCCACCGAGGATCTCAAGCGTTTTCGCTCCGCCCACTCCGTGTCCTATCTTGCCAACACGCCGCTGCGCCGCCGTCCCAAGGACGCAGAGCGCGACTTGGACCCGTGGACGCTCATCGCACTGATGAGCGCAGCCTGGCGCGAGCTGGATTACGAGGGCGCCGAACACTACCTGCGCATCCTGGTGCGCTCATGCCCGCACGCGGCCGAAGCACTCTACTTCCAAACCGAGTTTCCCGATGGCGTCTATGCCCGCGTCAACGTGGGTCCGGGCTCCACCGATGAGCTCGTCCTTGCCCTGTCCGAGGCGACGCCGGTGCTGCAGGAGGGCCTTGGCGCCCCCGACAACGCCAGCTTTGCCGCCTGGGTCGCCACCAACGACATCGTGCGCTCCCAAATCGACGAGCGCATCCTACGCGCGGCCGAGCAGGGATTGCCGTTTAAGGGAGGAGACCTCTAATGGATCCGAGCGTCTACATCCCCGCCTATCTGGAGCGCACCTATCTGGCATCACACCCCGAACTCACCGATGCAGCACGCGAGCTTGTCCATAACGACATCAGCGCAAACCCTCAAAAGTATGCGCAGACCGAGCATGCCCAAGCGCTGCTGTCCTATGCCGGCGTTCATCGTCATTTGCTTGACGAGCTTCGCCGCATCGAGGACATGGGCAGCGACGAGGAGTTTGAGCAGACGCGCAACCGCCTGTTCGACGACATGCGCGATGAGCTGCTCAAGATTGTTCGCGTCGATGCGCATGTCCTCGATGCCCAGCTGCTCGCCATCATCCTGGCCGACACGCCCGTCGATGCCTGCCTGGGCGACCTGATGAAGCTCGAGGCGAGTACGGCCGACTACCTGCAACAGAGCGTGCCCGGGTTTGATATGGAGGCCCCGCACTACTGGGCCAATAATGTTTTGGCCGACGGTGTCACCGCAGCAGACCTTACCGTGAGCGAGCCGGCTCTTATCGGGTGGCTCCACACGCTCGAGGCCATCTCGCAGCTGTGTATGGCGAGCGCTCGTTACCGCGCCGCCGCCAACTATTCTCGCCGTGTCCTTAAGGCGGAGGGCTATCCCACCCGGGCCGCCGGCACCGTGTTGCTTGCCCTCGCCCGCTTGGAAGACCAGGACGGTTTTTTTGCCCTGGCTCACCAGCTCGAGGAGCAGATGGGGGCAGACGCACTCGAAAACTCTCCTTGGTACCTGCTCGCCCGCACGATTCTGCTGTTCAAAACAAACAAGATGCGCCCGGCGACGCGCGCGCTGCGTGAGTTCGCTAACCGTTGCGAGGGCGGCGCGTTCTTCTTGCTGAACCCCATGTACCAGACGCCGTATCTTCCCTGCCGACCCGAGCCGCGCGACCCCTGGGACCTCTCGCACCAGGCGGTTTGGGAAGCCGACGGCATTATCTCGGACACCCCCGACTTTGCCCCCTGGGCCAATGCCTGCGAAGACGTGTCGCAGCTTGCCCAGGAATTTGCGCGCCGCTACGGCTTTTAGCGACGCGATCGCCCCGACCATGTCGTTTACGTTAGGAACGGCTTCATGAACCTCCGCTCATCTCTCGCCTGCACCTCGAGCGATATCGCCCGCTGGGGACTGCGCTCTGTCTTCAAACGCCAGGGTGGCGTGCTTCCCGGCCGTATCGCCATGAAGATCGACCCCGAGCTGCTAAGCGACCTCGCAAGCCTAGTCGACCGCAGCGTGGTGATCACCGGCACCAACGGCAAGACCACAACCTCCAACCTCATCGCCGACGCCGTTGCTGCCAGCGGCGCTACCGTGGTGTGCAACCGTGCCGGCAACAATATGGAGCCTGGTGTGGTGGGTGCTCTGCTCGAGGCCCGCGGCGGCCTTAAGCACACCAGCAGCGGCAAGCGCGTGGGCGTTTTTGAGTGCGACGAGCTCTACACCGTACGCGTTCTGCCCAAGCTCAAGCCGACGTACTTTGTGCTGCTCAACCTGTTCCGCGACCAGCTAGACCGCTACGGCGAGATCGACCATACCCAAGACGTCATCGCCCATGCGTTGGAGCTCTCTCCGGCAACAACGCTCATCTACAACGCAGACGACCCGCTGTGTGCCGCAATCGCCGCGCGCGTTCCCAATGCAAGCATCGCCTTTGGCATCGACGGCGCCACCAACACCGAGTCCGACCGCATTAGCGACTCGCGTTTTTGCTCACAGTGCAACGCACCGTTGGAGTACGACTATGTGCAGTACGGACAGCTTGGCGCATACCATTGCCCCTCGTGCGGCTGGGCCCGCCCTGGGCTTGTCCGTCGCGTGACGGGCGTGGAGCTCGGCTGCGACGGCTACGGCTTTGACCTGGTGTTTGGATCTACGCCCGACGCGGCTGCCGTGCACATCGCCACACGCTACAACGGCCTGTATATGGTCTACAACGTTGCCGCCGCCTTCTTTGCGGCGCGCGAGCTGGGCGTGGACGCAGCTCACCTACAGCCCACGCTCGATGCCTACGTCCCCGCCGGCGGACGCATGGGCCGCTGGGAAATCGCCGGCCGTACCGTCGAGGCCAATCTGGCCAAAAATCCCGTAGGCTTCGATCGACAAATCCAGTCCATTAAAACAGCAGGTGGCAGGCTCTGCGCCTTTTTCCTGAACGACAACGATGCCGATGGCCACGATGTATCGTGGATCTACGACGTCGACTTCGAACGCATCGCCGACACAACGGGGCTTGTCGCTTTTGCTGGCGGCACGCGCGCGCACGATATGCAGGCACGTCTGAAGTACGCCGGCATCGATGCCACGATTATCTCGAATGTCGAGCAGGCGATTGGTGCCGTTGGGGATGAAGCCGCCGGCGACACTTTCTACGCCGTCGCAAACTACACGGCTTTCCCGCCGCTGGTCAAGGAGCTCGACGAGCTTAAAGGTACCGATGCGAGCTCGGTTGCCTCCTGCGCCGTAACACGCGCCGATGGCAGCGCCGTCCCCGTCGGCGTCGCGCCGGTCGAGCTCTCGCGCCCGCTGCGCATCGTCTACCTGTATCCCGATGCCCTCAACCTCTATGGCGACGGCGGCAACGTCATCGCCCTCGAGCGCCGCTGCGCCTGGCGCGGCATCCCCGTTCGCGTGGATGAGGTCCGCATGGGCGAGGCGCTCGATCTCACCGACGCCGATATCGTCATGATGGGCGGCGGCTCCGATCGCGACCAGCTGGCCGTGGCGCACGAGCTGCTCGCCCAAAAAGACAAGGTCGCATCCTATGTTGAGGATGGCGGCTCGCTGCTCGCCATCTGTGGCAGCTATCAGCTGCTCGGCCGTTCGTACTATATGGGCGAGGATCGCATTGAGGGTCTGGGGGTCATTGCCGCCGAAACCGTACGCGGCTCCGACCGCCTGATCGGCAACGTAGCCGTCAAAACCGACCTGGCACCTGAGCCCTTTGTGGGATTCGAGAACCATGGCGGCCGCACGCTTTTGGACGCCGATGCCACGCCGCTCGGAACGTCCGTCGTCACGGGCACCGGCAACAACGGCGACGATGGCTTTGAGGGCCTGATCTACAAGGGCGTCATCGGCACGTACCTGCATGGCCCGGCGCTACCCAAGAACCCCGAGCTCGCCGACTGGTTGATCGCCCATGCCCTCGAGCGCCGTGGCGATGCACAGGCCGCCGCCCTGCTGCCGCTCAAGCCCCTCGACGACACCTACGAGCACGCCGCCCACGACGCCGCCATGAAGCTCCTCCCCTAGCACCTCACCACCACAAAGGGGACAGGCACCTTTGTGGTGGTTTTTCAGTTTGCCAACGATATGTGAACGGCTAAAAAAGTCTGCTATACTCTTTCCCGCTGTCCCCATCGTCTAGCGGCCAAGGACGCCACCCTTTCAAGGTGGATATCGCGGGTTCGAATCCCGCTGGGGGCACCATTTGAATTGAAGAGCCCGTTACCCTCGCGGTAGCGGGCTTTTTGCTACCGATATGCCGGGATTCGAACCCGACAGGGTGCGAAGCTGAGGAAACGCGCAAGCGTTTTCCAGCGCAGCACGCAAGGAGCGGAGCGACGCAGCGGAAGCGGGCGGCGCCAGCCGCACGCGGACATCCCGCTGGGGGCACCATTTGAAACTAGAAGCCCGTTACCCCCGCGGTGACGGGCTTTTTGCTACCGATATGCCGGGATTCGAACCCGACAGGGTGCGAATCCCGGCATCATCGCAAGGCCTGTGGTCAAAAAATGGCAAATATGAGTACTGTTACCATTTTAGTTACAGCGATTTCATGCCTTCAGAAGGCGATTTAGCCGTCGGGCGTCCTACGGCGGAATAATTGCAGACGTTTATCGGCTAAGTACTTGGACATATGTTGCGTAACACTACATATTTTGCAAATAAATAATGTTACAGGACTTGTGACAGTACTCATATTTGACGTTTTTTGCCCATAGCCCTTTATACCTAGGCACATCGGCGGCAAAACGGGCTTCAAAGCGTCCTTCGCAAACAAAAAGCCGGGGCCCGCATGATGCGGACCCCGGCTCAATACCGTGACGATATGTCAGTTACGCTCTACACGTAGAACAGGATGTCGTCGTAAGTCGGGACCGGCCAGTAGTCGGCAGCCACGATCTCCTCCATGGCATCCACGGCGGCGCGCAGCGTATCCATAGCGGGAACGACCTCGTGCGCGTACACGTTGGCCTGCTCCTGGCCATCGAGGCCCTCGGCCTTCTGATGCACGGCGTCGAGCGCCTTGATGGAGTCGTTGATGGTGGTGATGCCGTTGCAGAGCTTGTTGAGCGTGTTCTGCTCACACTGCATGGCGGCCTCGGCGCCGGCGGCACGAATAGTCTCAAGGCCCTTAGCGACCTTGGTGGCATAGGCAGTAATGACCGGGCGATAGGTACGACGCGCCTCGCGAACCATCGTGGTAGCCTCGATGTTCATGAGCTTGTTGTACTTCTCGAGCTTGCAGTCGTAGCGGCACTGAGCCTCGGCCTTGGTCAGGACACCCGTCTCCTCGAAGAGCGCGATAGCCTTATCGGAAACAAAGGCGGGCAGGGCATCGGCCGTGGTCTTGTTGTTGGCAAGGCCGCGCTTCTCGGCCTCAATGGGCCACTCGTCGGAGTAACCGTCGCCGGAGAACAGGATGCGCTGGTGATCGGTCAACACCTTCTTGCAGTACTCGAGCGCGGCATCCTGGAACTCATCCTCGGGCGTACCCTCAAGCGCGTCGGCGAAGGACTTGAGCGACTTGGCCACGGCGGCATCGAGCACCAGGTTGGAGTCGGAGACGTTCTGCTCGGAGCCGCAGGCACGGAACTCGAACTTGTTGCCGGTGAAGGCGAACGGGGAGGTGCGGTTGCGGTCGGTGTTGTCCTGCATCAGCTTGGGCAGGGTATCGGCGCCCAGGTCGAGCACGCCGCGCGTGGCATGGACGGAAGCCTTGCCATCGATGATCTTCTCGACGACCTCGGTAAGCTGGTCGCCCAGGAAGATGGACATAATCGCCGGAGGAGCCTCGTTGGCGCCCAGACGATGGTCGTTGCCGGCCGAGGCAACAGAGGCACGCAGGAGCTCCTGATAGTTATCGACGGCCTCGATCACCGCGGTGAGGAAGACGATGAACTGCAGGTTGTCGAGCGGGGTGTCGCCCGGATCGAGCAGGTTCTCGGACTCGGTGCCAAGCGACCAGTTGTTGTGCTTGCCCGAACCATTGATGCCCTCAAAGGGCTTCTCGTGCAGCAGGCAGACCAAGTCGTGGCGGGAGGCGATGAGCTTCATCTTCTCCATCATGACCAGGTTCTGGTCGATGGCCTCGTTGACCTCGCCGTAGACGGGGGCGAGCTCATGCTGGCAGGGTGCGACCTCGTTGTGCTTGGTCTTGGCGGGAATGCCAAGCGCCCACAGTTCATCGTCCAGGTCCTTCATATAGGCCGAGACGGTGGGGCGGATAGCGCCAAAGTAGTGCTCCTCGAGCTCCTGGCCCTTGCATGGAGCAGCACCAAAGAGGGTGCGGCCGGTGATGACCAGGTCCTTGCGCTTGCGGTAAGCGTCCTTCTTGATCAGGAAGTACTCCTGCTCGTCGCCCACGGAAGGAACGACCTTCTTGGGGGTCTTGCCAAACAGCGCCAAAACGCGCTTAGACTCACGCGAGAGCGCGGTCATGGAACGCAGCAGCGGGGTCTTCTTGTCCAGGGCCTCGCCCGTGTAGGAGCAGAAAGCCGTGGGGATGCACAGGACATCGTCCTTGATAAAGGCGGGGCTAGTGGGGTCCCAAGCGGTGTAGCCACGGGCCTCGAAGGTAGCACGCAGGCCGCCGTTGGGGAAGCTCGAGGCATCGGGCTCGCCCTGGATGAGGTTCTTGCCCGTAAACTTGGTAATGGCGGTGCCGTCGTGGTTGGGCTCCAGGAAGCTGTCGTGCTTCTCGGAAGTAATGCCCGAAAGCGGCTGGAACCAGTGCGCGTAGTGCGTCGCGCCCTTGGAGATGGCCCAGACCTTCATGGCATGGGCAACGGCGTTGGCCACATCCAGGTCGAGCGGCTCACCGCCCTCGAGGGTTGCAGCAAGACGCTTCCAAATGTCCTTGGGGAGGTAGTCCTTCATGACTTCCTCAGAGAACACCATGGTCCCGAAGCGGTCAGTAAGATCGGCCATACGGAACTCCCTTCGTATCGGCACCGCGTGAGAAGCGGTGTTGATTACTAACGAACGAGTCATAGCTTAGACTCGCCGTGTTTCCGCGACATTACCGTTATGTTGCTGTCGCGAAACCAATCAATGAGGTTACCCTATCGAGGCGGCGTTGCCACCCTCAACAGCCAATCAACTGTATAAATTGCAGACCTCCCCGCACAGTTTACGGGTAGCTCATTTGCCACGGGCTATAAAGACTGGTATTTGATGCGAAATACCAGTCTTTATAGCCCGTGGCAAAATTAGCCGCTCTGCTATAGGGAAAGCCGATAGCAAGGCATCTTTGATTGGTATCCCCGAATAACGAGTGAAACTCCACCGTGACACAGTGGTGCTGTAGAATCCTTACAACACATCACACTATTACGTATCTAGAGGAGCACGATATGCGCGTCGACGAGGTTTTTAAGCAGGCAGCATCCCAGGGCACCGCGCCCGTTTCGTTTGAGATGTTCCCGCCCAAGGGCGAGCTGACCCTCGACACGGCTCGCGAAGTGGCAGGCAATCTGTGCAAGCTTTCGCCGAGCTTTGTCTCGGTCACCTGCTCGGCCGGCGGCTCGGGCAACGGTGCCACCACCGCCCCCATCGCGCATATGATTTCGAGCGAATTCGACACGCCCTCGGTGGCACACCTTACCTGCGTGGGCCGCTCGCATGCCGATATCGCCGCCAAGATCGACGAGTATCGCGCCGCCGGGGTTGAAAACATCCTGGCCCTGCGTGGTGATCTTCCCGCTGGCGCGACCGAGGACGACAAGCCTGCCTCCGACTACGCCTACGCCCGTGACCTCATCCCCGAGCTCGTCGACGCCGGCTTTTGCGTGGGCGCCGCAGCCTACCCCGAGGGCCACATTGCCTGTGAGGATCTCAACCTCTCGGTCGAACACCTCAAGCAAAAACAGGACGCCGGCGCGAGCTTCTTTGTAACGCAGCTCTTCTTTGATAACGAGTGCTTCTACCGTTTTCGCGAGCTTGCCGACAAGGCCGGCATCACCGTGCCCATTACCGCGGGCATCATGCCGTTTATGGGCAAGTCGCAGATCAGCCGCATGGTCTTTATGTGCGGCGCGTCGCTGCCCTCCCCCGTCATCAAGATTCTCGCCAAGTACGAGAACGACCCCGAGAGCCTGCAGGCAGCCGGTGTAGATTATGCCGCCCGTCAGCTTTGCGACCTCAAGGAGCACGGCGCCGACGGCCTGCACCTGTACACTATGAACCGTCCTGTGATCGCCGCGACCATTATGGAGCGCCTGGGGTAATGGAAAAACCGCACATCGATACAACCGCTGTCGAAGTGCCGGCCGACCTTGCGTCGCCGGCGCTTTACCGTGTCGATGCTGCGCACCATCCCCGTGTCGACCGTGCCGAGATGCTGCGGTATCTGGGTTACGGCGGCCAGCAGATCGAGCCCGAGCTGTCACGACGTATTGAGCTTGTCGTTGAACGTCTGGAACTGGACATTGAGCCCCGTGGCGTGCGCCGCGTGTTTGCCGTCGATGCCACGGGCGTGGACGAACAAAGTGAGCCTTGCATTCGCTTGGTCGGCACCAACGTTGAGCTGCGAGGTCGCGATATCTATCGACATCTCAAAGATGCCCGCTTTGCCGCGCTCATGGCATGTACCCTCGGCATGGACGCCGAGCGTCGCCTGCGCACCACGGGAGCCCAACATCCCCTGGAGGGCGCCGTGCTCGACGCCGCGTGCTCCGCTTACGTAGAAGCCGCCGTCGAGCAGATGGACCAGCAGGTCAAGGCTGCGGCCGCCGCACACGGACTCGTCGGCAACTGGCGCTTTAGTCCCGGCTACGGCGACTGCCCGCTCTCGGCCCAGCGCCCGATCGTCAATGCGCTCAACGCCACGCGGCTCATCGGGCTTACCGTCACACCCACCAGCCTGCTCATGCCCACCAAAAGCGTGACCGCGGTGATCGGCCTATTCGACGGCGAAGTCCACGACGCCCAGAGCCGCCCCACCTGCAATATCTGCCGCATGCGCGAGCACTGCCGCTTCCGCGCCGCCCACACCACCTGCTATTCCAGCCATTAGGAGCCCTCAATGTTTACTCCGCTTATCACTCATGATTCTGACGGCACTGCATTGGCGGCACCCGTTGATGCCGCACGTCGCAACGGTGCCACGTACAAGACGCGCACGATCGGCGATCTGCGCATTAAGGACGATCGCTTGCGTGCGGCCATCGAGGGCACGGGACACCTGCTGTTCGACGGCGGCATGGGCACCATGTTGCAAGCGGCCGGCATGAAGGCCGGCGCCCTGCCCGAGCTGCTCAACTTTGAGGAGCCCCAGGTTATCACCGATATCCAACGTCAATATGTCGAGGCTGGCTGCGACGTGATCACCGCCAACACCTTTGGCGCCAATGCCCACAAGCTCGACGGCGCCGCCACCGTGGCAGACGTCTTTGCCGCGGCCGTCGCCTGTGCCCGCGAGGCCGGCGCCCGCTACGTCGCCGGTGACATCGGCCCCATCGGCGCGTTGCTTCGCCCCTTGGGTACCCTCAGCTTTGACGAGGCCTACGACCTCTTTGCCGAGGAGGTGCGCGCAGGCGTCGATGCGGGCGTGGACCTCTTTATTATCGAGACCATGACCGACCTGGCCGAGATCAAGGCGGCGGTCCTCGCCTGCCGCGAGAACTCCGACCTGCCCGTCTTTGCCACCATGACCTTCGAGGAAGACGGTCGCACCTTCCTGGGCACGAGTCCCGAGGTGGCCGCCATCACGCTCGATGCCATCGGCGCCGACGTTTTGGGCATCAACTGCAGCCAAGGACCGGCCGAGCTCCGGGGGCTCGCCGCACGTATGCTCACCGTTACCGACAAGCCCGTTATGGTGCAGGCCAATGCGGGACTCCCCCATGTGGACGACGACGGCAACACCGTCTTTGATATCCAAGCCCCCGAATACGCCAAGGCCGTCGCCGGTATGATCGCCGACGGCGTGAGCGTCGTGGGCGGCTGCTGCGGCACCACGCCGGCGCACATGGCGGCCTTGCGCACGCTTATCGACAACCACACGCCCAGTCCACGCCACTGCAAGCCCAGCATGTCGGTCACGAGCGCCCAAACGGTCGTGGACCTTCCCCGCGACGGCCACAAGATCGCCGTCATCGGCGAGCGTATCAACCCCACCGGCAAAAAGCGCCTGCAGCAGGCCCTGCGCGACGGCGATCTGGACTACGTGGTGAGCCAGGGCATCAGCCAGCAGGAGCAGGGCGCCGACATCCTGGACGTCAACGTGGGCCTGCCCGAGATCGACGAGGTCAAGATTATCCAACAGGCGACCGAACAGCTCCAGGGCTCCACGCTGCTGCCGCTGCAGATCGACTCCACCGACCCCGCCGCTGTCGAGGCCGCCGTGCGCCGCTACGCCGGCAAGCCCATCATCAACTCGGTCAATGGCAAGCAGCAGATCATGGATGAGATCTTTCCGCTGGTCGCCCACTACGGCACCAACGTTGTCGGCCTTACGCTCGACGAAGGCGGCATCCCCGATACCGCCGAGGCCCGCTTCGCCATCGCCGAGCGCATCGTGGCCGAGGCCGCCCGCTACGGCATCGGCCCGGACCGCATCCTCATCGACTGTCTGGTCATGACCGCCTCGACTAATCAACGCCAGGCTGAGCAGATCCTACGCGCCATGTCCCTGTGCAAGGAGCGTCTGGGCGTCAAATGCGCGCTCGGCGTGTCGAACATCAGCTTTGGCCTGCCCGCCCGCCCGCTGCTGGGCTCGGTCTTTTTGGCCGCCGCCTTTGGCGCGGGCCTGGACGCCCCCATCATGAACCCGGGCTCCAAGCGCTTTATGGATACCGTCTACAGCTATCGCGTCCTGAGCGTTGAGGACGAGGGCTCGACCGGATACATCGAGCGCTATGCCGGCTGGACCGATCCGTACAAGATCGCCGCCAACCCGGCAGCTGCTCAGGCAGTATCGACCGACGCTGTGCCCGCTGCTGGCACCGCCGGCACCGACGGCAACGACGACCAGATTCGTCGCATGGTCGTCTCGGGCCGCAAAGGCGAGATCGCTGCCGAGACCGAGCGCCTGCTGGCCGACCACGACGCCATGGACCTCATCAACAATCACTTTATCCCCGCCCTCGACGAAGTTGGCGTCCTCTTTGACCAGGGCAAGTTCTTCTTGCCGCAGCTCATGGCCTCGGCCGAGGCCGCGCGCGTGGGCTTCGACACCATCAAGCGCCTGATGCCCGCCGGCGAGATTGCCGACAAGGGCAAAATCTGCGTGGCCACCGTCAAGGGCGACATCCACGATATTGGCAAGAACATCGTCAAAATGCTGCTCGACAACTACGGCTACACCGTCTTTGACCTGGGTCGCGACGTCGATCCGCAGGAAGTACTCAAGACCGTCAAGGAGCGCGACATCAAACTCGTCGGCCTCTCGGCGCTTATGACTACCACAGTCGTCGCCATGGAGGAGACCATCAAGCTGCTTCATACTGAGGTGCCGGGCGTCAAGATCATCGTGGGCGGCGCCGTACTCACCCCCGAATACGCCAAGCAGATCGGCGCGGACTACTACGCCAAGGACGCCGCCGAAAGCGCTCGCATCGCCGAAGAGGTCTTTGGGCAGTAACACAACGGAAACAACCGAGCACCAAAACGTGCCGCATGCGCCACTTGGCACGTGCGGCACGTTAAAATAGATAAGACTATGCTCGTTTTGGCAGATAGGAGCGCAAGGATGGCGATCACGCCCGCAGAAATCGCGGAAACCCGCGGCATGGTTGAGGAGCAGAACCTCGACATCAGGACCATCACCATGGGTGTTTCGCTCATGGGTTGCGGCGACGAGAACCTCGACCGCATGTGCACGAAGATCTACGACCACGTGACGCACACGGCTGAGCACCTGGTCGAGACCGCCGAGAACCTCGAGCGCGAGTACGGTATCCCCATCGTCAACAAGCGCGTTTCCGTCACCCCGGTGGCGCAGATCGCCGCGTGCTGCAAGGATGAGGACCTCACCCCTATCGCGCATGCCCTCGACCGCGCGGCAGAGACGCTCGGTATCGATTACCTGGGCGGCTTCTCCGCACTCGTCCAGAAGGGCATCGGCGACGCCGACCGCCGCGTCATCCAGTCCATCCCCCAGGCGCTCGCCACCACGAGCCGCGTCTGCTCCAGCGTCAACGTCGCCAGCCTGCGCGCCGGCATCAACATGGATGCCGTGCTCATGGCGGCTCAGACCATCATCGATGCCGCCAAGCTTACGGCAGATGAGGATTCCGTTGGCGCCTCCAAGTTTGTCTGCTTTGCCAACATGGTCGAGGACTCCCCGTTTATGGCGGGCGCCGTCCACGGCGGTGGCGAGGCCGACGCCGTCATCAACGTAGGCGTCTCGGGCCCCGGCGTTATGGCCGCAGCCCTGGAGACGCTGCCCGATTCCGCATCGATGATGGAAGTCGCCGAGAAGATCAAGCAGACCGCCTTTAAGATCACCCGTGCCGGCGAGCTCATGAGCCGCGAGGCCGCCCATCGCCTGGGTGTCGAGAAGGGCATTGTCGACCTGTCGCTGGCTCCCACGCCCGCCATCGGCGACTCCGTCGCACGCATCCTCGAGATCATCGGTGTTGGCACCTGCGGTGGCCCGGGCACGACCTGCGCGCTCGCCATGCTCAACGATGCCGTCAAGAAGGGCGGCGTCATGGCCAGCTCCAGCGTGGGCGGTCTCTCCGGCGCCTTTATCCCCGTGTCCGAGGACGCCGGCATGATCGCCGCCGTCGAAGCCGGCGCGCTTTCGCTCGAGAAGCTCGAGGCCATGACCTGTGTGTGCTCCGTTGGCCTGGACATGATTGCCATCCCCGGCGACACCCCGGTCGAGACCATCGCCGGCATCATCGCCGACGAGATGGCCATCGGCGTCATCAACAACAAGACCACGGCCGTGCGCGTGATTCCCGCCATCGGCAAGGGCGTGGGCGACTGCGTCGAGTACGGCGGCCTGTTTGGCCGTGCGCCCATCATGCCGGTAAACCCCAACGCCGGCACCGTGCTTGCCCACCGCGGTGGACGCTTCCCGGCTCCGCTGAACTCGCTCAAGAACTAGCTGAGGGGGACTGGCGAGGAGCCCCGGGGAGGGCAAATATATAAGGTCGCCTGCTCGGACAGTCCTGACTCGCACGGAGAGCACATTAAGTGCTCTCCGGCTCGTGCGGAACTCGCGATCGACCTTATATATTTGCCCTCCCCGGGGCTCCCGCACAACGGGACCTCAGTTGGGTTCTATCCCTTTGGCAGTCGCTTCGCTTCTGCCCTACTTTGCTGGTATGGCGGTTTAGCGTTGGATCGGTTCTTTCTGATATATGCTGGTTGCGGCTCTTCTTTTGGGAGGAGTCGCTTTTTTGTTGTGAGGGAGATGGCCCGTGGCTGATGATTTGATTCGTTCTGAGCTGCTTTCTGCGGATTGGAATGGCGAATGGATGCGTCTGCAGGCCGCTCGACATCGGACTGATGATTCTTTTGAGTGGGATAAAAGGGCTCGGCATTTTCGGCCGCTTGAGACTGCTCCGTATGCCCGGGATTTTATAAAGCTGTTGGCGTTAAAGCCTGGTGAGTCGGTGCTTGATATGGGATGTGGGGCTGGGTCGATTGCTATTCCGCTTGCGCAAGACGGGCATCCTGTGATTGCCGCTGATTTTTCTCCTGCCATGTTAGGCACCCTTGATGCTGGCATTGAGTACTATGGGCTCGAGGATCTTATTACGCCGCTTGAGCTTGCTTGGGATGATGATTGGGATTTGGTTGGGCCGGTTGCCAAGGCTGTTGACGTTTCCTTTGCGAGTCGCTCGGTTACTACGAACGACCTGAAGGGGGCACTTGCCAAGCTTGACCGTACGGCTCGCCGACGTTGTGCTGTCACGATGGTCGCCAACTCCAGTCCGCGTTATGACCTGCACGTGATGAACGCCATCGGCGCCTCGGTTACCTGTAGCAATGGTTTTGTTTACGCCTTTAACATCCTTATTCAGATGGGGGCGCTGCCGCAGGTCACGTATTTTGAATCGCCCCGTCGCGACACCTTCGATAGTCTCGAGGCGGGCGTGGCAGACTTTTCTCGCATGCTCGAGCACGGTAATGAGGATAAGATCGACCGCCTGCGCGACTATATCGCCCACCACATGATCGAGAACCCCCATGCCGGCGAGCCGGGATCCAAGGGCGTACCGCAGGGACGCTACATGCTCGACCACATCCGCAAAGTCCGATGGGCGTTTATCGCCTGGGAGCCGGTCTCCGTACCCCGCCCGTAGCCCATCTAAAGCTTGCAACGTTTTCCCGCCTGGCATCCGCATTCTTTGCGAACTGGGCAAACGCGCTCCACACTGCGCCGTTCCTGCGCTATCGTGGGACAGCTCACGTAGATTAAGGCCCCATTGCGGGGCGCCCCATACATAGAAAGCGAGAACCCATGGCACTGACAGGAGCCCAGGTCAAGCAGCTTCGCAGCATGGCCCATCACCTCAACCCCGCCATCATCATCGGTAAGTCCGATGTCAACGAGGGCACCGTCGAGCAGACGGTTGCCTACCTGGAGAAGCACGAGCTCGTTAAGTGCTCCGTGCTAGACGGCTCCAGCCTTTCTGCCCGCGAGGCCGCCGAGGAGCTCGCCGAGCGCTGCCACGCCGACGTCGTTCAGGTTATCGGCCGCAAGTTCTCGCTGTATCGCGAGTCCTCGCGCAAGGATATCGAGAAGATCAAGCTCGTCTAAAACCGACTGGCCATATCGAGCAAGCCTGCGGGCGTCCGATTGATTCGGGCGCCCGTTTTTTATCGCTCGACAAGCACGCGCTTGAGCCTGCCTTCGACCAAGCGCTCATACAGACGCCTTGTCTCCGGCTCGGGCACTCCCTGTACTTGCTCTCGCAGGTGGTGCATGTGGCCGCTGTACAACTCAACAACATCGCGGCGTCGTCCCGCCGCGCCGTAAACGCGCATGGCACAGCGAACCATATCCTCGCGCGCCGTCTCCTGGCGAAGCCCCGATTCCACGAGCCAAATTGCCGATTGCAGGTCATTTTCCTCGAGAGCGGCATTCGCTCCCCTAATCATGCAGTCGATGTACTTGGATTGCATTATGTGGCGCATGCGCGTAAAGAACGTGGGATTGCAACCGGTGGGAACATACAGCGGACCCGCATAGAGCTGCTCAACCTTAAGACATAGCTCAACCAGGTGAGGGCCTCTCGCACCCATACGGTTTCCCAGGATCTCGCGGCTCAACTGGTCAAAGAGCCTTACATCGGTCTTAACGTAGTCGCCATTGAGCCCAATGCACTCGTTTTGGATGAGCACGCACGACTTGCCATCTGGCGTTGGACCCAAAGCCGAGCGCAAGCGCGATACCGTCGAATACAGATTGTTGCGCGCGGCGCTAAACTCGGCATGGGGCCACAACTCCATGGCGATTGTCTCGCGGTCGACCATGGCATCCATGCCCAACGCGAGCCGCTCGGCAAGTGTTGCCGCCTTTTTGCGACGCCACATCTTATCCGTGATGGGAAAGCCGTCGCGCTCGGCGCGAAATGCGCCAAACATGCGCATCTCAATATGGCCGATCGTATCGACAGCCTCAACCTCGCCCGCCTGGAACAGGTGCTCGCTTTCGCCCTCAAAATCATCGCGTAGTGAATACCGCGACAGCTCACGCACCGGAAGCTTCTTGCGAATCCTGACGGCAGGCTCGCCCAGACAGTGCATCGCAAGACGTGCGAACAGTCGATACGATGGGTCTAAAATCCCCGAGCGATTCATAGACATCCAGGCGGCAAGATCGCTATCGCGACCCGCAGCGGCCAGATGCAGCGCCACGATCCAGGCTTCTGAGCCACCGACCTGCGTCTTGCTAATGTCGAGCAGCTCTGCCTCTTCGCGAACCGATACCAGCGACGTATTGCGCAGGTACGCCACGCGCTCAAGCAGCAACGCGTTTTCGCGCATGTACGTAATCGATTCGTCGGCGAGCTTGAGCACCTGGACCGCGCGAAACTTTGCGTTGACCGGCCGCCCCTCTGCCAGCGATTGCCAACCCTCCAGCAATAACCCAAACAGCTGAATTTGATTGTCACGAACACGCACCGCAAAGCGGTCGAGCTCGCCAAACGCCACATCGTCGGTCACGGGCAAGCCCGCGAGCAGGCGCCGCGCCGCCAGCACCATACGCAGCCAAATGGATGGCGCCTTAAGCCCGCGGATATCGAGCGCCTCGAGTATCTGCGCCATCTTGTCATCGCGCTCGTCGGGTTTAGCAAACGAGCCGTCGAACAGCTCCACC
Organism: uncultured Collinsella sp.; assembly: GCA_965151385.1. Taxonomy (GTDB): domain Bacteria; phylum Actinomycetota; class Coriobacteriia; order Coriobacteriales; family Coriobacteriaceae; genus Collinsella. The sequence continues at coordinate 127,706 of CBCTZJ010000001.1, forward strand.
AGCATATGGTCGGCCTGTATGAGAATCCCCGCGATATCGAGCTCGCAATCATAGGCTTTGCACACCTTGAGCTTCGCGAGAACATTGCCGTCTTCCGCTCGCTCGATTAGGTGGCGCTTGACCTCGATATGCGCGGACAGCATGTCGAGCACCTCGCAGGATGTCTGTTCTTGCACAACAGGGTTGGCGGGAAGCCCCAGGTCATTGTCGCCATAAAAGGCGATGGTGAGCGCCTGGGCTATTTTCCAGGTAGCGGGATCGACCTCGTGCGCCGCCTGATCACCCGCACGTTCGATAACGGACGCCATATACCTTGCTAGCTTTGTATTGCACACGCTGACAGCCGCCAGATACACGCCGAGTGCCTCGGCGGGTGCCGGCTCTTGCTCCTGCTTTTCCGCATTGATCATCGCCGACGCCGCACGGCAAATGTCCCCTCCGTGCCCGGTCAGGGCAAGATCGGCCCCATACTGCCCGGCAAGTTCCAATACCACATGGCGGTCCAAGAACGCGTCGGCCAGGTCCATAGCCAAATCGCATCGGCCCGCCTTGATCAAAATGCGAGCAGCCCGCGATACAAGTTCGGGACGGATCTCGGCAACAAGCTTTCGCAGCCTCAGGCGCGCGTTGTCCTTAGCGCCCAAACACCTAAAGGTGCGATCAGACGGATCCACGCCAAAAATCGGATAATCGCGCACAAAGATGGACTGGTCGACCATCGAAAGCCTCACGCCGCACGCCTCTAGCTCCGCAATGCGGCCCTCGCCCATCAGTACCATCAAACAGGCAACGGTAAACAACAGGTTGTTCTCGAGCGATGCGAGATCGACCAGCGCCGCACCGTACACGTTGACGATTTCGTTCTCGAGCAACCCGGCAACATCGCCCTGTCCATACATTCCCGTCTGCAGGGCAGATACCAGCTCGGGTACACCCTGTGTGAGCCGATAGAAATCAAGCGATGTGCTGATTGAGAACGCCGTGGCCCATGACGAATACTCATAGGCGTGCACCTTGAGCATCTGCGCATTGACTTTTACAGAATCGCCCAGCCCGTGGATAAGCAATCGGTTGGAGGGGCGGCAGGCAATAAAGACCCCCGTCCCCGTAGCACGTAAGCTGCGGATTCGATCGATGAGGTCCTCGGTTTCGTGCTGCTCGAGATTGGGCACGTTATCGATCGCAACGAGCGAATGAGGTTTGTCCTTAAGCTCATCGGCGACAACCTCGAGCTGCATAAAGAGCTCGCGTCCAATCGCGCGGTCGGCCTCGATAATCCGAACCGGCCCTCGCGTGGGGTCCGATTTAACCTCCTGCACGTATTGCAGCAACACCGACGTCTTGCCAAACCCATCGGGCGCGTAGAGCAAAACAATTCCCGCCTTGCGCCCTTTAACGATGAGCTCGTTCATCAAGCGATCGCGCCGCACCATATAGCCGCCGCCCGTCGGCATCAACTCGAGGTCGTCCGTATTGCCCAGATCGTTTACCATGCTTGCTCCTCAACTCGACCATATGGACACCGTAGCTGCAGGACCATATGAGCCGCCCCGTGAATAACGCGACTTAGAGTTTTTAATTGTCTGCCGGTACGTGTTTGGCAAGTTTTTGTACAGCGAGGCCCGATGGTAACTTATCCCCCGACCAATAGGTCTTTGCGCAGGTCAATGCGCTTGCCAGCATGTCCCATCCCATTTGCAGTGTAGCGCAGTCGGCTATTTTTATTTGAGTTGCGCAACTCGCCTACTCCTCGCTACCGCCTGCGACTCTATGGTGGCAAATGTGCATAGAATCTGCTATAGAATGAATCGCAAAAATTTAAAACCCTCCAGTCAAGCACGCGGCAAGGTTTCCGTCATGTATACGCCACGGCGTATGCCCACTAAAAAGGCCCCCGCAAAGCGAGGGCCTTTTGAGAAGCTATGTAAGATCGCTTGGTCGCGTTACTCGCAGAGCGAAAGAGCGGCCTCGTCAGCAACGACGACGCAGTTGGTGTGCAGCTGCAGGATCGAGGCAGGGCACTGGGGGGTAACCGGACCATAGCACATGTCATGCACGGCCTGCGCCTTGGCCTCGCCGTTGGCGACGACCAGGATCATGCGGGCATACATGATGGTCTGAGTGCCCATGGTGTAGGCCTGACGGGGCACGTCGTCGATGCTGTCGAACAGGCGGCTGTTGGCCTGAATAGTGCTCTCGGTAAGGTCGACACAGTGCGTACCCTTGGAGAAGTGGTCATCGGGTTCGTTGAAGCCAATGTGACCGTTGTTACCGATGCCGAGCAGCTGCAGATCAGGATAACCGGCAGCAGCAACGATCTTGTCGTACTCAGAGCAGGCAGCGGCAGCGTCGGGATTGGAGCCATCGGGCACATGCGTGTTGTTCAGGTCGATGTTAATGTGATCGAAGAAGTTCTCACGCATAAAGTAGTGGTAGCTCTGGGGATCGTCGTGCGAAAGGCCACGATACTCGTCGAGGTTGTAGGTGCTGACCTCGGCAAAGTCGACGTCACCCTTCTCGTACCAAGCGGCGAGCTGCTTGTAGGCGCCAATCGGGGTGGAGCCGGTGGCAAGACCCAGCACGCAATCGGGCTTGAGGATAACCTGGGCCGAGATGATATTGGCGGCCTTGCGGCTCATATCCTCGTAGTCTTTAGCTTTAATGATCTTCATTACGTGTCCTTTCTCGTACAAGAGAGGCAAGGCTCCCCTTACAAGCACTTGCCCGCGGCCCGCGTCGGCCGCAACCAACGTGTGCGGCCACCAGGGCGAGGTCGCGTAATGTATGTGTCTCGTGTCTAGCCGCGTCGAGGCCCCTGCCCGTCCACGGTGACCCAAAGCCGTTTAGCTTCGGACAAATCCCATCTTGCCACGGAGGGCGTCCTCTTTCAAGGGCGCCCTCCGTAAACGTGTTCGAATTGTAGGCTAAAGGCCAAGCGCGCTCACTAGCGCTCGCGAGCGACGATGAGTTGGTCCATCTCCTCGACATGCTCGCCAACGGAGCCCTTGATGCTCGAGAACTCAACGGAGTTGCACACCAAGATAGGAACCGTCACATCGTAACCCTCGGCAGCAATTGCCTCGCGATCGAACTCGATGAGCACATCGCCCTTATGGACGATGTCGCCCACTTGCGCATGTACGGTAAAGTGCTTGCCCTCGAGCTGAACAGTGTCCAAACCAACGTGAATGAGCACGTCTAGGCCATCGACCGTGTTGAGCGCAACGGCGTGTCCCGTGGGAAAAATGGCCTCGACCTTGGCGTCTGCCGGCGCAATCACGCGCGTGCCGGTAGGCTGAATCGCCACGCCCTGGCCCAAAAGGCCGGTGGCAAACGTCTGGTCATTGACCTCCGACAACGGAATGACGTCGCCCGAGATGGGAGCATCCAGCGTAAGGACTCGACCACGCATACCAAAAGACCTCAGGACTTTAGTGAACATGCTCCCCCTCGGACATACCAATCAATCAAAATAGCCTTAACAGTTTACCACTTGGCACCCGTTATTGACCATTAGGGAAGTTCGCGCTTGACAACCTCGACGATGTCGTCGACAACACGCTGGGTCAGCTCGTGCGTCTCGGCCTCGGCCATAACGCGAACCAGCGGCTCGGTACCGCTCGGGCGCACCAAGATGCGGCCGCGACCGTTGAGCTCCTTCTCGGCTGCAGCGACGGCGTCCCAAATGGGCTGGCAATCGTCCAGGCCGGCCTTGTTGTCCGAATGCACGTTGACGAGCACCTGCGGGTACTTCTTCATGATGCCGGCAAGGTCGGTGAGGGTGCGACCGGTGCGCTTGAGCACGGCTAGAAGCTGCAGGGCCGTCACCAAGCCGTCGCCGGTGGTGTTGTGCTCCAGGAAGATGATATGGCCGGACTGCTCGCCGCCGATGACGGCACCGTCCTCGAGCATGCGCTCCAAAACGTAGCGGTCGCCCACGGCAGTCTGCACCATCTCAAAACCCTGCTCCTTCATTGCGATGGAGAAACCGAGGTTGCACATAACGGTCGAGACGATCTCGGAGTTGGCAAGCTTACCGCGAGCAGCCAGGTCGGAGCCGCAGATGGCCAGGATGTAGTCGCCATCGATCTCGTTGCCCTCACTGTCCACGAACAGCACGCGATCAGCGTCGCCATCGTGGGCCAGGCCGATATCGGCGTGGGTGCGCAACACGAGCTCACGCAGGGGCTCAAGGTGCGTGGAGCCGCACTCGACGTTAATGTCAGTGCCGCAGTAATCGGTGTTGATGGCATGGACCGTGGCGCCCAGGCGCTGCAGCGCGGCAGGCGTGGTCTGGCACGAAGCGCCGTGGCCGCAGTCGACGGCAACGACCAGGCCGTCGAGCTTAAGGCCGTCGAGCGTGCTGATGGCATGATCGACATAGTCCTTGCGGGCATCCTTCATCTTGATGATGTGACCCACACCGGCGCCGGTCGGCAGCGTGTCGGCAGCCATGGCCTCCTCGGACATGACCCAGGCGCTGATCTCTTCCTCAACCGCATCGGGAAGCTTCATGCCCTTGCGGCTAAAGAACTTGATGCCGTTGAACTCGGGCGGATTGTGCGAAGCAGAGATGACGATGCCGCCATCGAGCTCGTTTTGGACGGTGAGCAGCGCCACGGCCGGCGTAGGAATGACGCCGCAGCAGTGCGGGCGGCCGCCCTCGGCCATAATGCCGGCGGTCAGCGCGCTCTCGAGCATGGTACCCGAAAGACGCGTGTCGCGGCCGATGCAGATGTCCGGACCAAGAAACTTGGTCGCCGCGCGGCCCAGGCGAAACGCGAGGTCGCACGAAAGGTCGGCATTGGCGACGCCACGGACGCCGTCGGTACCGAAGATGTTCTGGGGCATAGGATCGCTCCTTCCCTAGCAGGCGATATGCAACCGCCCACCCTAGTCGAAAAAGAAAAGCGGGACCCGCCGAGCAATCGGCAGGCCCCGCTTGTACATTGTATCTCGTAAGGAGATAAAACCTTAGCGCTTGGAGAACTGGGGAGCGCGGCGGGCCTTCTTGAGGCCGTACTTCTTGCGCTCGACCACGCGAGCATCGCGCGTAAGGAAACCGGCCTTCTTGAGGTCAGCACGGTAGTCGCCAGCGTTCAGAAGAGCGCGAGCGATGCCCAGGCGCAGAGCGCCGGACTGACCGGAGATGCCGCCGCCATCGCACAGAGCGATAACGTCGAACTGACCGGCGGTGTCGGTCACCTTGAAGGGAGCAAGGGCGTTCTCAACGAGCTGATGACGGCCGAAATACTGCTCGGCGTCACGCTTGTTGATGGTCACCTTGCCGGTGCCGGGGACGAGACGGACGCGGGCGACGGCGTTCTTACGACGGCCGGTACCCTGGTAGACAACGGTGTTCTCAGCCATCTTTAAGCCTCCAGCTCAATCTTCGTGGGGTTCTGGGCAGCGTGCGGATGCTCGGCACCAGCGTAGACCTTAAGCTTGGTCATCTGGGCACGGCCGAGGGTGGTCTTGGGCAGCATGCCGCGAACGGCGCGCTCGATGACCTTCTCCGGGTGCTTCTCCATAGCCTGGCGGAAGCTCTCAGCCTTGAGGCCGCCGTTGTAGCCGCTGTGGCGATAATAGGTCTTCGTGTCGGCCTTGTTACCGGTAAGCTGGACCTTATCGGCGTTGATGACGACGACGAAGTCGCCGCAGTCGCTGTTGGGCGTGAACTGGGGCTTGTTCTTACCGCGCAGGATCATTGCGATCTGGGTGGCAAGACGGCCCAGGACAGCACCATCGGCGTCGACGAGAACCCAGTTGCGCTGGACCTCGCCCTGCTTGGCGTAGTGAGTCGATTTCGAAATCACTTAGACTCCTCCATGTACAGTACGTGTTGTTACAGAGATTCACGGGGCTCTGCAAGTAACCCGTCCATATTACCCCGCTCGTCGCCCGAGTCAACAGGTATTTTGGCTCCGACCAGAGTTTCTGCACATGTCATCCACGAGCCGTGATTTTTCCAGCTCTTTAGCTGTTGTCATTTTTTGAGGGTTCGCCGTCGCTAGCGTTCAACGAACTCTTGGATTTCCGCGAGCAGGCGCTTTGCCTCCTGACGGCCCTGGATATACAGGTCCAAAAGCTTTGCCGAATCGTGCTCAACGTGACCGACCTCGACCGGCTTTTGCGGAGCGACGACCAACGCACGGCCCTCGCGCTCATACTTCCACAGGTGCATGCGCTGGATGTTATAGCGGTCGTGGCGCGTCTCGATAGCCTCGAGCAGGTAGGGGTAGTCGGCATAGCGAGCGCGCGCGGCTGGCATAAACTCGTAGGGCTTCTTCTCGTATGAACGGTCCTGCGTGACAATAACAACCGCGCGATCGAAGCCCGCCTCCTCCAGCACGTGCTCGATGGGGACCGAATCGGCTACGCCACCGTCGACGTATTTGTGCCCGTCAATCTCGACCGGCGGCGTCAACAGCGGCAGCGACGTCGATGCGCGAACAGCGTCGAGGTCAAGTACGGCGCTTTTGACCGGCAGGTACGTGGCGGTTCCAAAGAGCATGTCCGTCGCAACGGCATACATCTCGATGGGGCTCGCGTCGAACGTCTCGTTGTCAAAGGGATCCAGGCGGTCCTGGACATCGTTGAAGATAAAGTCGTAACCCACAATAGAGCCCGTGGACGCAAACGATGCGGCGCCCATAAAGCGGCTGTCGTTGCAGAAAGCCAGGTTGATGCGGTTGGCACGGCCGATCTGGTGCGACTTATAGTTCACGCCGTTGAGGGCGCCGGCCGATACACCGTAGACAGCCGGAATCTCGACGCCGGCCTCCATGAGAACGTCGAGCACGCCCGCAGTAAACTGCCCGCGGAAGCTGCCGCCCTCCAAAACGAGCGCGACCTTGCCAGCGTTCTTTGCCTTATCTTCTGCAGTCATGTTGACCTCCTGCGATTGCGTTTTGGCTTTCTTCTACCCAGTTTTGGGATGGCGAGCGCGCAGGTTTTTCAAGGCGGCAGGTGAAGCGGAAAGTGTGTCCCAGTTTGAGGCGAGATTCCGGGATGCGCTTTCCGCTTGGACCGCCGCTGGGAAAGCGCGTCCCGTTCTGAGCGCGGATTCCGGGATGAACTTTCCGCTAGCCATTCATTTGGAAACTGCATCCCATTCCGAACGAGGATTCCGGGATGTACTTTCCGCTTGAGCTGCCATTGGGAAAGCATATCCCACTCTACGGCTCGATTCCGGGTCGCAGTTTCCGCTTGAGGCATCATCCGGAAACTACGTCCCAGTCTGAGCGCGGATTCCGGGATGGACTTTCCACCTGGGCCGCCATTGGGAAAGCGCGTCCCACCTGCGCTGCTGCGACGTTTTCTTTACCCCCGCGCCCTGCACAGAGTTCGATTCTCCGCGGTACGGGGGGATCCGTTGATGCGGCGCATGGCCGGCTGAGATTCGATAAACATCGCATCCAAATTGAGCTGATAGTTTGCGCGGAGAATCCGCGTATTTGCTTCGCAAATACGCACCGGCTTCGGCCGCCTGCCGGCGTCCTCGCCCGCTCGCTACAAACGCTCCGCGTTTGTTTAACGCTCGCGCCCTGCACAGAGTTCGATTCTCCGCGGTATCTATAAGTAATAAAAAAGCAGGTAGAGACACTTCTCTACCTGCCTGTAACTATTGGTGGAGGCGCGGAGAATCGAACTCCGGTCCACGAAAGCCCCCTGATTGGCATCTCCAAGCTCAGTCGCTGGTTTAGTCTCGGACGCTTTGCGCGCAGCGACACGCTCGCGGCGTCCTAACCGGTTCGGTCTTAGCCTGCGCCATACCGATTACGTGCGCAGGAGCATTCCCCTAAAATGACGTCGCGCCGGTGTCGGGGAAATCACCGGGTTGACGCGCCGCTATAAACTAAGCAGCGAGAGCCATAGGCTCAAAAGAAGAGTTGTTGTCAATTCAATTTGACGGTACCCCTGTTTAACGAGGCGAGGAGACCTCGGCTTGCTTCCTCTCTCAGAGCTATCGTGTCGAAACCAGTCGCCCCCGAATGTCGGGAAAGTCTGGATGGTATCGGGCCTACAAACACCCGATAACCGTCGACTTTTCAAGGAACATACGGGGCGAGCCCCGCTTGTGAAGTGTTATCTTACCACGTTCTGAAAGCGGACAGCTGTTCTATGCACGAGCTGTGAAGACCCCAATGTGCGCCGCACTTCGCACTTTTGCTACCGATCGCGTCACGTATATTTTCGCCAAGCAAAATTGACCCGTCAAAAGGACCGTTATGGATACCAAACAGCAACTCGTCAATGCCCTCGCGGGCCTGGGCTCAACCATTACCGAAGCTATGGATGTCATCGAAGGCTTTGTCCCCTGCGGACATCCCGCCCTCACGGTATCGAACGCACTCGTCGCGCTGGACGCTGACGATGATGCAGCTCTCGCCCAGCAGCTTGAGACCGTCGAGGGCTTTATCGACCACGTGAGTGAGAACCGCGGCGTGGCCGCCTACCACGGCATCGAGGTCGAGCTCGCGGGTCCCAAAGCCGATCTGTTCGCAGCAATCCGCGAGGTAGGCGCCCTTATGCAGACCGCAGGCGTCAAGAACACCCAGGTCAACGAGTGGGTCTACCGCAGTCTGGCAGCACTCGACAGCTCCGACGAAAAGGCAACCGAGCAGCTCGCAGAAAGTCCCACCATTAAGGCCGAGCTTTTGTAAATAGCAGACGCGGGTCCCTTGGCGCATCGTCGTCCAAGAGGCCCGCAAACAGTTCGCGTCAACCGATAGCCGCGCCACCGCGTTCGGCCAAAGCAAGAATCGGCATCATTTGGCGCGGGGTCTTCGCTGCAAGATCGGCATGTTCGAGCAGTTTGCGATCGTTAGTCACCAAGTAATCGACCTGTGCGCGCTTGCACGCGGCGAGCACCAAGTTGTCCTCGTAATCGCGATGGAGCGCTAAGTATTTTTCGGCCAGCCAAAGGTCCGACGCATCTACACCCACGGCCGTGGCGTTTTCGGTCATGTTCCGAACAAATGCCAGCGCCGCATCGCCAATTGCGCGGGCAGATGCCTCGTCGAGCGCTCCCCCGCTGGCAAGAACGCTACGCTTCAGCTCGTGTTGGACAACGTACAGCACGTCCTTAGCGATATGCACCGGGAAAAACAGCAACGCCCCCGTCTCCGTCGCCTGCCCAATAAACGCACGCGCGGCAAGCGACTCGGCATGGTCGACGCAAAACGAATCAACCCATACGTTGGCGTCCACCATTATTTTGAGGGGAGACCCGCTCACAGGATCATCCCCTTTTGGCGATAGCGCTCGTCCATGGCTTCGGAATAGATTGTGTCCCAATCACGATCGTCGGATACGGGCGACGTAGCGATGCCCAGGTCCGCGTAAAGCTGATCCGCCGCCGCCCACGACGCAGCGAACGGAGTATCAGGCGCGACGGTCTGTTGCCGGCCATCAACGGCAGACAGCACTTCCTCACACTGCCCGCCACCCTGCGCAACCTTGGCCACGACCTTTTTGATGAGCTCGGGCAGTGACCTGCCCGAAAGCTGCAGCGCTTCCTCGGCGCGCTCTTTAACCGAGCGATCTACGCGAACATTCACCTGCGCCATGCTACCAACGGTAGCCATCTCAACCTCACCTTCAGCATTTGCTAGCATTGCTAGCACAAGCATATATCTGAGCTAACATCTCGTCAAACAAAAGAAGGCCTGCACCCTGGCGGCTGCGGTGCCGCCCGAATGCAGGCCATATACTCAATTGAAAGCGCTAACGCAGGTAAGCCTTCGCGTTGCTCAGGCTGTAGGCGATCGTCGAGCCGTTGTGCAGCAGTGACGACGTCTGCGGAGTGATCATGCCGGTAATGCCCAATGCCAACAGCGCCGAGTTGGTGAGCATCACCTTGGAATACGAACTCGTCAGACGGTCGATAAGCCCCTGACTCATGCGGCGCAGGCGCACGATCGCGGCCAGATCCGTATCGGTCAGGATGATATCGGCGACCTCCTTGGCGATGTCGCTTCCGCCGCCCATGGCCAGCCCCACGTCGGCCAAACCGAGCGCCGGCGAATCGTTGACGCCGTCGCCCACCATGGCAACGTGGCGCCCCTCGCCCTTAACGCGCTCAACATACGCGTACTTGTCCTCGGGCAGCAGCTCGGCCTTAAACTCGTCGACACCTGCCTCGCGAGCAATGCGCTCGGCCGTGCGTTCCGAGTCGCCCGTGAGCATGACCACGTGCTTAACGCCCAACGCATGCAGGTCGGCGATGGCCTCGCGGACCCCGGACTTGAGCGGGTCCTCGATACCGAGCACGCCCACAACGGTACCGTCGACCGCCAGATACAGCGGCGACAGGCCCTGCATCTGGAGCTCGATTTGCTCCTTAATGTCGGACTCGAGCTGCGCGCCCTCATCCTCGAATACAAAGTGCGCCGAGCCGATAATCGCGCGTCGCCCTTCGATGGACGAAGCGATGCCGTGCGCCACGATGTACTCGACGGCGGCATGGCGCTCGCGGTGCTCGAGCCCACGCTCGCGGGCGGCGTTGACCACGGCACGCGCCACCGGATGCGGGAAATGCTCCTCCAGGCAGGCGGAAAGGCGCAGAATCTCGTCCTCGCTCCAGCCATCGGTGGTGAGTACGCAGGCAAGACGCGGCTGCGCCTCGGTAAGTGTGCCGGTCTTATCAAACACAATGGTGTCGGCCTTGGCAAACGACTCAAAGTACTTGGCGCCCTTGACCATGACGCCCATCTTGGCAGCATCGCTCATGGCAGTCATGACGGCGACGGAACCCGTGAGCTTGAGTGCGCACGAGTAGTCGACCATCAGCGCCGCCGAGGTCTTGATGAGGCTGCGGGTGGTAAGCGCAACCAGACCCGCGAGCAGGAAGTTCCACGGGACGATCTTGTTGGCAAGGTCCTCCATATGCGATTGGCCCTCGGACTTGAGTGAGTCGGCGGTCTGCACGAGCGAGACGATCGAGCGCAGCTTGGTCTGCGCCGTGTTGGCGCGCACGCGCACCAAGATGCTGCCGTCTTCCACGACAGTTCCGGCGAACACGTCGTCGCCTGCGCTGCGCTCGACGGCAAGCGGCTCGCCGGTCAGGGTCGCCTGGTTGACCATGGCGCTCCCCTGTTCGACCACACCGTCAATGCAGATGGACATGCCGGTGCGTACGGCGACCAGATCGCCGGGCTCGAGCTCGGTCGCAGCAACGCTCACCTCGGTGTCGCCGACGACCTTTTGCGCCTTGTCGGGCACATCGAGCAGCGAGTTGATGAGCTCGTTTTCGCTCATGGCGCGGGTGTAGTCCTCGAGCAGCTCGCCCACGTTGAGCAGGAACATCGTCTGGCCCGCAGTGTCGACATCACGCTTGACGAACGAAATGCCGATGGCCGAAGCGTCGAGCACAGGAACGGTCAGGCGCGGCTGTGCCAGCTCATAAAGGGCAGCGCGCAAAAATGCCATGTAACCGGCCACGACAAACACCGCACGCAGAGGCGTCGGCAAGAACCAGCGACGTGCGTAATGGGCGCCGACGAGTGTCGCCAGGTCCATAACGAGTTTGTGCTTGCGCGGCTCGAGTTGCATCACATAGCCCGACTTGGCATCGGCGATAGCTTGAGCATCGAGTGCGCCCAGGGCGTCGAGCACGCTCGCACGACGCGGCTCGTCGTACTCCAGCGCCATCTGGCCAATGCGGCCATACACGCGCACTTTGTGCACGCCGTCGATGTCGCCGCCAAGCTTAAGAAGTGCGTCGAGATCGCTCTCTGGCACAGGACCCGCCAATTGAAGACGGGTCCTGCCAGGGATCTCGCTAATAATCGAGAATCTCATAATTTGTGCCTGAGAGCGTTACTCGGCTGCCTCGTCAGCAGCGGCCTCGCTCTGGGTGATGTAAGCAGCCTCGGCAACCATGTCGTCGACATTAGCCTTGGCCTGCTCGACCATGTCCTGGTAGCCGTTCTTGATGCGCATGCCGCACGCGATACCCTGCACGCAGGCATTCTTTACCGGAGCGCTGGTAAGCAGCTTGATGCCGGCCGTGCCAAGCAGAAAACCGCCACCGACAAGCAGGGTGTTAAAAGTCGACTTCTTCATGTTGCTTCTCCCTTTTGCCGCACAAGCGCGGCATGGTGCCTTAGCACCCGAGTTCATTAGTTTGCTCGAGCACGCTTTGAGACTAGTTTAGTCGAACTATTATGGTCAACCAAAGTTAACCTTTGGAAATCTTGGTCCCCTTTCCTACAGCTGCCAGGTAGCCGCTTCCTTTTGCAGCGCAACCATGCGGGCGAATTCTCCGCCTGCCGCCTTGAGCTGCGCCGGAGCGCCCTGCTCGGCAACCACACCATCCTTGAGTACAACGATCTTGTCGGCATTTTCCACCGTACGCATACGATGGGCGATAACGATAACCGTCTTACCTGCGAGCAGACGGGAGAGTGCCTGCTGTACCACGGTCTCGTTCTCCACGTCCAAGCTCGCCGTCGCCTCGTCCAACAGCACGATGGGCGCATCTTTGAGCAGCGCGCGGGCGATAGAGATGCGCTGGCGCTCACCGCCGGACAGCTTGGAGCCGTTCTCGCCGATCATGGTGTCGTAGCCCTGCGGCATGCGGCTCACAAACTCGTCGCAGTTGGCGGCACGCGCAGCCGCAAGCACTTCCTCATCGGTGGCATCACGACGCCCGAGGCGGATGTTTCCCATCACCGTGTCGTCAAAGAGCAGCACGTCTTGGAACACAATGGCGTAATCGCGCAGCAGCACCTCGGGATCGACGCTCGCAACACCCACGCCACCCACGGTGACCGTGCCTTCGGTAGCATCCCAAAAGCGCGCGGCCAGGCGGCTCACCGTAGACTTACCGGAACCCGAAGGACCGACCAGCGCCGTGACCTCGCCTTCCTTGGCGGTAAAGCTCACATCGGTAAGAACTTTCTCGCCGGCGCGTCCGTCCTCGCCCGCACCATAGCCAAATGCCACGTGATTGAACACCACATCGTGGCCCGCGGGCTCAAATTTCTCGCTGCCCCGCGCCACAGGCTCTTCCATGATGGAACGCATGCGCTTGGCGGAGGACTCGGCGGCGAACAGCTCGGAAACGAGCATGAGGGCCTGGTCAAAGGGTGCATAGATACGGCTCACCATAAGCAGGAAGGCAAACATCACCAAAAAGTCGACCTGCCCGGAGGCGACCATCGCGGCACCCGTGACCAGCGTGGTGGCAATGCCCAGACGCAGGATGGCAAAGGCGGAGTTGACCAAAAGCCCGTTAGCGAGCTCGCCCTTGGTGGTCTCACGCTCCTCGGCATCAATCACGGCGTTGAGCCCCTCAAGATAATGGGCCTCCTGGTTGGTGGCGCGGATCTCGCGAACGCAATCGAGCGTCTCTTGAATCGCCTCGGTAACCTTGACCTTCTCGGCGCGCACGCGATCGAACACCGGGGTCATGGGGCCGCGTGTTAGATACAGCACGGCAAAGGCCACGGGAACGCTCCAAAACGCCGCGATCGCCAGCTGCCAGCAAAAGAACAGCGACGCCACGAACACAATGGCGCTTGCGATGATGGCACCCCAAAGCTCTCCCAGCACGTGGCTGTAGGCGTGCTCCATGGCCTGGACGTCACCCATGATGGTCTCGGTTAAATCGGCCAGATCACGACGACCAAAAAACGACAACGGCAGTTTGCGCAAGCGCTCGGCGATCTCCATACGCTGCTTGCCGCACTCCTCGTAAAAGATGCAGTAGGTGTAGTAATACTGCTGCCAGTTAGAGGCAAAGAGCAACACGAAAAAGACCAGGAGGCCGCCCACGATCGGCAGGGCATCCGGCAGGTCAGCCCCGCTGGCGAGATGCTCGACAAAGCCGGCCATAACCAGTAATAAAAGGCCCATGCCGGCCATGGTAATGAGATTGGTGAGCGTGGTCCAGAAAATGCCGCGTTTTACGCCTGCGACGCCTTTATCGGATAGGAAATACTTCTTCTGGAATGAGGCGAACATTTAGGCCTCGCCCCCCTTCGTGACGGCGGCATCCGCGGTCGCTGCAGTGATTTTCCAGCTCGCGGCCTGTTCGTATTCGGCCCACATCTTGGCATACAGACCCTCTTGGGACAGCAACTCGGCATGGGTACCCGACTCCTGCACGCTGCCCTGGTTGAGCACCACGATTTGGTCTGCGCCCACTACAGTCGAGAGTCGGTGCGCAATCATAATGACCGTGCGACCCGCCGCCAGCTTGCTAAAGGCGCGCTGGATGAGCGCCTCGTTCTCGGGATCGGCAAACGCCGTGGCCTCATCGAGCACCACGATAGGCGCGTCTTTAAGGATCGCGCGGGCGAGTGCCACGCGCTGGACCTCGCCGCCCGAAAGATATGCTCCGCCGGCGCCGAGCATGGTATTGATGTCCTGCGGGAGCTTGGCCACAATGTCGTCGCACTGAGCTGCGGAGAGTGCCGCACGCACTTCGTCGTCAGTGGCTGTAGGCTTGGAGGCGCGCACGTTATCGGCAAGTGTTTGCCGGAACAGCTGGTTGGTCTGGAACACGAAGGCGACCTGGTCCATAAGCTCGTGCGGATCCATATCGCGAACGTCCACACCGCCTACGAGCACTCGACCCGAGGAAACATCCCAAAAACGCGGGATCAGACTTGCGCAGGTTGACTTACCGCCACCCGAAGGACCCACAAGCGCAAGGGTGCTACCCGCGGAAACGCTGAAACTCACATGGCTGACAGCAGGTGCCTCGGCACCCTCGTACGTAAAGCTCACGTCCTCAAATCGCACGTCGCCGCCGGCAGAGTGCTTGGGTTGGGCAGGCACGGAGAGCTGCTTGGAATCCATGACGCTTCGAATACGAGCCAGCGAATCGGCACTCATCTGAGAGGCCTCGCCCACAAACATGAGCTTGGTCATGGCCGTCGGTACCACGGCCGAAAATATCGCGTAAAACGTGAAGTTGACCACAAAATGCGCGAAGTCCGTCTCGCCCGGCGCCAACAGCAACGCCACGGGCAACAGGAATGCCACAAGACCATTGAGCGCGGTAAGGTTGAGCACCTGCGGACCTCGGCAGAACGTGCCCGCATAGTTTTGTGCCATGTCGGCGTATTCGGCGATCGCATCGTGGAAGGCCTTAAAGGAGTAAACCGTCTGCTGAAACACCTTGACCACGGGGATGCCTCGTACGTATTCGGTGCCGGTCTTGTTCATCTTGACCAGCGCGCCCATGTAGGCCTTCATGAACTCGGCGCCTTTGCCGCCCATCATGGCGGCCATGGCGCCAAACGAAACGACGACCGAGATAAGGCATGCCGCGCCCAAGCGCCAATCGAGGGCGAAAAGCAACACGAGCAGACCTGCGACCATGGCGGTGGCGCCGGCGATATCGGGCAGCATGTGCGCGAGCAGGGTCTCGGTGGAGGCGGCGCATCCGTCTACAATACGGCGCAGCTCACCGGTGGCGTGCGTGTCAAAGTAGCCAAGCGGCAGCTTAAGCAGGTGCTCGCTCGTAGTCTTACGGATATTGGACGCGCAGCGAAACGCGGACAGATGCGTGCACATGAGCCCCACGAAATAAGCTACGATGCTTGCCAGGGCAAAACCCACGGCCCACCAACCATACATCGCGATGTTAGTGGCTTCGCTCCAGTTGGGCGCCACGGCGATCAGATCGCGCGCGACAAGCCAAATGCACACGTACGGGCCAAAGCTCAGCAGCTGCGAGAGCGCCGAGAGCGCCATGCCCAAATACGTTAGGAATTTGCGGTCACCGGCATACGCGAGCAACTCGCCGATGCCTCCACCTTCCCTTTTTGATCCCTTTGCCATGAGATTCCTTTCTAACGGCTTGAGAGTTAACCGTATTCAACTTATCATTGATGTGTTAGCCATGGCTCACAATCAAGCCAGGCGTGGACGTTTCTGCAAAGGAAAGGGACGCTTTTGCAAATACGGCGGGCAGCGACCGACATAACCGAGCTCTACGCACCGCAATTTGAGCAGTTTGGCCTGGAGCTTACCGGCAAGGGCGCCGTCTTTACCGGCGAGGTGGCAAACGACCGGGCGCACGGCCGCGCATGGATCATGCCTCTCTCCCCTGCCTGCATCGTCATGGAGCATTTCATCACCCCGACGCACGATATGTACCTGGCCGAATACACACCCGAGCCATACGCCTGCGTGAGCGAAGTCAGCGCGCCCACACTTACATGCATGCCCGAGGCTGGCATAACGCCCGCGAACCTCAAACCATTGCATGGACCGTGGCCAAACAATGCCGTTTGCAGCTTTATCCAAGATAGCTGTGGCGAGGAATTAAGCCCGCTGTTTGCGGGGGAGCTTTATCACTCGCGCTCGGTGCTCTTTTTGCCTGGATATTTTGACGAACTGGAGCACCGCTATCCTACCGAGTTCGCGGGAATCTTTGAGGCGTTTGCCGAGCCATGGCACGAGGAAGCGACGTCTGCCATCTGCCACACGCTGCGCCGGGTTAACGAGGAACGCGCCCGCACCGTAGGCGGACACGTCTATATGCAGGGCATCGTGGAGACCATGGTCGCGGAGCTCGCCTGTTCGCGCGCGGCCCACAAGCAGGCACGGCAGGCGGCGGACACACGCGTCAGCATAACCATTGCCGAAGAAGCAACGGCAATGATTGAGCGCGCGCTCGACAAAGGCAGACGTGTGGGTATCAACGAGGTGGCCGAGAGGCTCTACACAAGCCGCTCCAAACTATGCGCCACCTTTAAGGCCCAAACTGGCGAGTCCCTGGGCGCCTACATTCGCAGACGCCGTATGGAGCGAGCACAGGACCTTTTGGCCGACAGCGCGCTCACGATAGCGCAGGTGGCAGAGCGTCTAGGCTACCCTCAGCAGGCCGCCTTCGCCCAAGCCTTCAAGCAACACACCGGCACCACCCCCACCACCTGGCGCTCCCAACATATATAAAGAATGAGGGCGCCAATGGCGCCCTCATTCACCAAATTTAATTCAGCCCCACCTGACCCGAACGGCCGAGTCGTTGCAGAACCCGGGAGCCCCGGCAGGGCGGGTGCTTGCTCAAAATGAGTTCCGCACGCAAAGAAGGCCACTTAATGTGGCCTTCGTCTTGCGCAGGACTGTTCGAAATTTTGAGGAAGCACCCGCCCTGCCGGGGCTCCCGGGTTCCCGCTTACGAGAGCGACGTTCTCAGCAACTCGTTGAAGAGCTTCGGGTTGCCCTTGCCGCGGCTCGCCTTCATGCACTGGCCCACCAAAAAGCCGATGACCTTCTGGTTGCCGTCGCGGTACTGCTGCGCCTGATCGGCACAGTTTGCCAACACCTCGTCCACAATCGGCTGCAGCGCGCCGGCATCGCTCACCTGACGCATACCGCGCTCGTCGACGATCTTGTTGGGATCGTCACCGGTCTGGGCCATGGCCTCAAAGACCTCGTGCGCCTGGTTGGAGCTGATGGCATCGGTCGCCAGCAGCTTGGCCAGCGCCGCCACCTGAGCCGGCGCAATGCCGGACTCGGCGAGCGACACGCCCGCACTCTTAAGGTAGGCGATCATCTCGTTCACCAGCAAGTTTGCAACCGTCTGGGCCTCCTTGCCGACCATACCGGTAGCGGCAGCCTCAAAGAACTCGGCAAACTCCGGATCGCCGGCGATCTGCTCGGCATCGGCCGCCTTAATGCCAAAGTCGGCCTCAAAGCGGGCGCGCTTGGCATCGGGCAGCTCGGGGATCTCGCCGCAGCAGCGGTCGATGAACTCGTCGTCCAGATCGAACGGCGCCAGATCCGGATCGGGGAACAGACGATAGTCGTCGGCCGTCTCCTTGACACGCATGACCACGGTGCGCTTGCGGCTGGGCTCCCAGTGGCGGGTCTCCTGATAGATGATGCCGCCCTCCTCGAGCACCTCGGCCTGACGGCAAATCTCGTAGGCAAGGCCGTCATGCAGGCTCTTAAACGAGTTGAGGTTCTTGAGCTCGGTCTTGGTGCCCAGCTTGGTCTCGCCGCGGCGGCGCAGCGACACGTTGCCGTCGCAGCGCATGGAGCCCTTCTCCATGGAGCAGTCCGAAATGCCCAGCGTCACAAAGATGCGGCGGAGCTTCTCCATAAACAGGCGCGCTTCCTCGGGCGTGCGCAGGTCGGGCTCGGTGACGAGCTCAATCAAAGGCGTGCCGCAGCGGTTGTAGTCGACGAGCGACTCGGCCGCGGCGGTAATGCGGCCCTCGGCGCCGCCCACGTGGACCATCTTGGCGGCGTCCTCCTCCATGTGGATGCGCAAGATGCGGATGGGCACCGTGTAGGAACCGTCCTCGCGGCGCTCGGGCATCTGCAGGTTGGACGCATCGTAGCTGGCCAGATGGCCGGCGCGCTGGTTGCCCTCGCGCATGGTCGACGTCATGGACGTGGACAGGCCCTCGGCGTTGGCCGAGGCGCTCGCCAGGCTCTGGGCCTCGGCCTCGCCAAACGCGCAGTCGGGGCGCTCGGCAGCACCGCGACCAGTCACGTCCAGATCCAGGTGGCCGTACATGGCAAAGGCGACCGGACCCTGCGTGGTCTGGAAGTTCTTGGCCATATCGGGATAGAAGTAGTGCTTGCGGTAGAACATCGAGTGGCGCTGGATCTCGCAGTTGGTGGCGAGACCGGCCTTGACGATGCTCTCGATGGCGCGCTTGTTGGGCACCGGCAGGGCACCGGGCAGGCCCAGGCACACCGGGCACACGTTGGCGTTGGGCTCGTCATCGTGGCTGAGCTTGCAGTTGCAGAACATCTTGGTATCGAGTGCGGTGAGCTCGGTATGGATCTCCAGGCCGATCACGGCCTCCCAATCCTGCAGGACCTCGGAAAGCTCCTTCATTACAGCTCGCCTCCCTTCCCGGCAAAATCGGGCGCTACGGAAAGCGCAGGCACGCCCGTGGCGGCGTCGGCAAAGCCGCGCTCCAGGGCGCGGGCAAACGTGAGCAGCTGACGGTCCTTAAACGCCGGACCAACCAGCTGGGCAGAAACGGGCAACTGAGTATCCTCGCCCAGGCCCAGCGGCACCGAGATGCCACCGTTGCCGCAAATGTTGAGCGAGATGGTGTACAGGTCGGAAAGGTACATCTGCGTGGGGTCGCTGATCTCGCCAAACTTAAAGGCCGTGCGCGGCGAAGCGGGCATGAGGATGGTGTCCACCTTGGCATACGCGGCGTCGTAGTCCTGCGTGATGAGCGTGCGGGCCTTTTGCGCAGCGTAGTAGTACTTGTCGTACACGCCCGAGCTCAGCAGGTAGGCGCCGAGCATCTGACGGCGCTTGGCCTCGGCGCCAAAGCCGTGGGCACGCGAAAGCGAGCTCTGGTCAGACAGGTTGGCGCAGCCCTCCTCCTGATAGCCGTAGCGAATGCCGTCAAAACGTGCCAGGTTGGAGAACGCCTCGGCCGGGCCGATGACGTAGTAGGCGGCGATGGCGGCGTCCAGGTGCGGCAGGTCGACCTCGACCAGTTCGGCACCCTGGTTCTGCAACTCCTGGGCGGCGCGCTGAACAGCGGCCTTGACCTCGGGCGTCAGGCCCTCGGCCTCCATAAACGCGGGGATGATGCCCACGCGCTTGCCCTCGATGCTGTCGTTGAGATGCTCGGTAAAGTCGACGGCGCAATCCTGGCTGGTGCAGTCGTACGGATCGTGGCCAGCACCGGTAAGCGCGTTCATGGCCAGCGCGACATCCTCGACCGTGCGGCCAAAGGGTCCCACCTGGTCGAGCGACGAGCCAAAGGCAACCACGCCGTAACGGCTCACGGCGCCATACGTGGGCTTAAAGCCCACCACGCCGCACAGCGACGCCGGCTGGCGAATGGAGCCGCCAGTGTCCGAGCCCAGCGAGAGCGCGACCTCGCCCGCGGCGACGGCGGCAGCGGAACCGCCCGAGGAGCCGCCGGGCACGCGCTCGGTATCCCAAGGGTTGTTGGTGCGGTGGAACGCCGAGCTCTCGGTGGAGCTGCCAAAGGCAAACTCGTCCATGTTGGCCTTGCCCATGGGCAGGCAGCCGGCGTCGAGCATGCGCTGGACGCAGGTGGCGGTGTAGACGCTCTGGTAGTCCTCGAGCATGCGGGAAGCACAGGTGGT
The DNA here is from genome assembly GCA_965151385.1 of uncultured Collinsella sp. GTDB lineage: Bacteria > Actinomycetota > Coriobacteriia > Coriobacteriales > Coriobacteriaceae > Collinsella. The sequence goes on from CBCTZJ010000001.1 coordinate 147,767, forward strand.
GCGCGTGCCCGCAAGGTTCATGTTGTCTTTGATGGCCAGCGGCACGCCCGCGAGCGGGGGCAGTGGCTTGCCTGCTGCACGGTCGGCATCCACGCGCGCGGCGGCCTCGAGTGCGAGCTCGGGCGCCACCTGCAGGAATGCCTGGACCCCGCCCTCGCGCGCCTCGATAGCGGCAAGGGAGGCCTGGGCCACCTCGGTAGCGGTAAAGTCGCCGGCGGCAACGCCCGCGGCGATCTGGGCAGCGGTAAGGGAATCGAAGCTCTGCGCCATTACTCGCTCTCCCCCTCTCCCAAAATGGACGGCACGCGGAAGTAGCGGTCGCGCGCGCTGCCGGCGTTTTCGAGCGCAACGTCGAGCGGCAGGTCGCGCTCGGGCTCGCGCAGGTCATCGCCCATCACGTTGGACAGGCTTCCGATGGGATGGAACGTGGGCTCCACGTCGGGCAAGTCATATTGCAGGACGGGCTCGAGCATCTGGACGGCGTCGTTCATGTAGGACGTCATCTGGGTGAGCTCGTCATCGGTCAGTGCGATCTTTGCGTACTCGGCGATGCCGCGCACGTCTTTCTCGCTGAGTGCCATAGGCGCTCCCTTCCGCATAACAGATAAACCGCTCTAGTATACAAGGCAACGCCACTTGGAGCAGGTGCTTTACCCAAATGCAGCGAAAACGTAACGAGGGTGGCGGGTTGGCAGGCGGCAGGCTGGCGGTTCTGCAGCGAAACCGCACCGTCCATAGCGAAAACCGTCTCGTCCACAACGAAGACCGTACTGTCCGCAACAAAAACCATCACAACATTCAACGCTTTTCGCCAAAATCGCAATTTTCATCGAATGTTGTGATGGTTTGAAAGCCCCGACCGCCACAAAGGTGCCTGTCCCCTTTGTGGTGGTTCTGAACGATGTCTTATGCCGAGGCCTTGGCCTTGCGGCGCTTGCGGACCGCGTGGATCACGATGTCCAGCAGCAACAGCACAATGGCCACGACCACGATGAGCACGGCAAACTCGCGCTTGCCCCAGTGGCGGTCGGCCAGCGACTTTTGCTTGTCGACGTCCTTCTTGTTGTACTTGGTGCGCACGCAGTGCACCAGCAGGCGATGGTCGTTCACGCCGTAGGGCGTGCAGGTGACGAGCGTCACCCTGTCGGCGCCGGGCTCGATGGTCAGCGACTCCATCTCCTCGGGCAGCACGACCTCGGAGTCCACCATCTTGTAGGCGAGCGTCTTGCTCATGGTGTGCAGCAGCACCAGGTCGCCGGGCTCCAGCGAATGGATGTCGTCGAACATGCTCAGGTTGCGCATGCCCGAGTGCGCGGTGAGCACGCAATGCGTCGAGGCGCCGCCCACCGGCAGGCTCGTGCCCTCCAGGTGGCCGACGCCCGCCATGAGGACCTCCTCGCTCGTGCCGTGGTAGATAGGCATGCTCACGTCGATGGAGGGGATTTCGACCCAGCTCATCATGGGGTCGCGGTCAAAGATGAGCTGCTGAGCGTAGGGCTCGATCTGGTCGGCGGGAAGCTCGGTGGCCTCGCCGGAAAGTTGCTCATTATAGGAGCGCGCCTGCAGCAGAATGCGCTCGCGCTCCTCTTCGGAGAGCGCATCCACGGTGCTGGACACCGTGCTGATCTGGTTGAACACGCCCGAGGCCTCGAGCCGATCCAAGATCCACGGCCAGGTCATAAGGCCCACGCCAATAAGGATGATGACGATGGTGATGAGCCGGTCGGCCCAGCGCGGCAGTCGCTTGCGACGGCGCTTGGGCTTTGGTTGAGGTTTGGGCTGAGGGCTTGAGCCGCCGTTGTCCGCGGCGTTACTGCTCTTCATATGTTTGGCGCCCTGCACCATCGCCGGTCACTCCTCTACAACTCAAGTTGTCTGAACAAATAATAGCCGATTAGCGAGCTCATGCGCTGCGCAACGCAGCCTGGCAACATTGCGCAGTGCAAGTATGGGCCCGCATTTGAGTTTTCAAAATATCCCGAATCGGCTGGGCAATTCGGGATACAATGGCAATAGAAAACGACGCATCCCGCGTAAGTGTTCGAAAGCGCGGGCGGCCTAGTTTTCTGGTTTTGTTAAATGCCCGGGCCTCTAACCCCGGGCATTCTTATTTGCGCTTGTTGCAGCGCAAATGCCTTCTACCGTCCGCACCGCGCGTGCGCCTACGGACCTTAAACCGAACCTCATACGAGTCAAGAAACGCGATGACGAACGAGCCTACCGCCGCGAGGGCGGCGAGCGCGTTAAGGAATTTCAGCATTTGGGGACCTCCGATCGAGTCGTCGGCCGCCCGCGCACGGAATGCGTCGTAAGGGTATTTTACTGCGAGCACTCGCACTTACAGCTGGTAAACGCAATATTTGCAAACATTTGTTCGCTAATCATACGCTCGATCATACGAGCGACGGCGCCCCGGCTGCGCCGTTCAAAAAGAACGGGGCAAACTCCAGTGCGGAGTCTGCCCCGAAAAGTGAATGGCGAAGCAAGAACGTGGATAGACGAGAAAAGTGTCCGCAAGTCTCATGGCCATCACATCCCACCTGCCAAAGGGATGGGTGAGTGAGCGTTACTCCTGCTCGGACTCCTCAGCCTGCTTACGGCTGCGGATGAGGTGCGCCACGCCGATGCACAGCACCGCGCCACCAGCGATCCAAGTGAAGGTCACGCCGTTAAGACCGGTGAGGGGGAGACCGGAGCCCTGCTTGTTTTTGACAATCAAAGCAGCAGTACCGTTATCCGTGTTGGTCGTGTCAACCTCGACCAAATTGGAACCCTTGGTGCTCGTCTTGACCGTGAGCTTGTTTTCTCCCACGCCCTCTGCTTTGTCGAGGCCAGTGGCTTTGATGGTGAAGGTGAAATCGGGGATGGTGTTGTAGCCGGCGAGCGTATGGGTTTCCTTGACGGTGTAGGTGCCGGCATCGAGGCCCCTGACGTTAATCTCGCCGGAGTCGGTGGTCGTGAACTCATAAGGCTCCTTATCGAGGGAGCCATTATCCTGGACATACATGCCCTTGGATGTAGTATCGTCGGGATTAGTGGCACAGATGGTGAACCTTACGCCGGCAAGTTTCTTATTCTCATCAGTCGCGTCCTTCTTGACGAGCTTGAGCGCATAGGTGTAGTCGCGCACGGTGTCGGACACAGACTCACCCTTGGTATCGTGGCCAGGGTTGTTGGAGTAGATGAGCTTGACGGCGTTGGAGTTGCCCGTGCCACCGACAACGACATGCTGGGAGTTATTCGGGTCGAGCTTGGCGCTGTACCTGACAACGACCCTTGTGTTCTCGTCAACAGTGACACCGGCCGCCCCGGCGGCAGCCTTAAGATCTTTAAACTTTACGCTCAAGACCGTCTTGTCATTTGAATCGGAATTAGACACGGTCACAGAAGTAGGCTTGATAGGAGTCTCACCAATCACGGCCTTGACAGAGGACTCATCAACAGTCAAACCGGCAGACAGCTCATCGTGGAACTCATAATAGTAGGTGCCGAACGTGTCGACATTGTTTGCAACCGTGCCGGTCAGCCTGTACTGAACGGTCTGACCCATCTGGGAGTCCGCCTTGTCAAACCAATCGACGCCCGTAGCATCGTCCTTGATCTGCTTCGTCACGGTCGGGATGCCCGTCTTCTCGGTAACGCTCACTGCGCCGCCGCCCACGACCGCAAAGATCGGCGAGGTGCCGGTCTGCTTCTTATCGGCGTAATCGTCCTTGGTTCCAATCGAAGAGGTATCGGTCAGGAAGAGGTAGTAGCCCTTGCTCGTGGCAGTAAAGGGGGTGCCAGCATCAAAACCCACGCCAGTCGCGGGCACGTCCTTCTCGACGGCCAGGGCAATCTTATTGAGAAGATCGTCCTTCTTCACGACCGCGGTAGGAGTGGTATCCATGATCGCCTCAGAAAGGTAGTCGGCGACCTCCTGCGCGGTCGACGAATTGGTGATGCCTGGCGCGTTTTCAGACGTAAGGACGCCGCGAACGGCATCCCTCGCTTGGTCGCTCGCCCAGTCGACGTTGGACGCGACCTTCTGCCCGTCCTTGTCCACGACATCGGCCTTAAAGATCTGATATGCCTTGAACTTGGTGGCTCCATTGTTCTCGTTCTGCGTGATCGTGATCGTATCGTCGCCCTCCGCAGCAAACGCCATGGTCACCGGGGCCATAACTCCGCCGAAGCTCAGCGCTGCTGTGAGGCCGGCGGTTACTGCCAGGCGTGCGATGTTCTTGCTCATGCTCATCTTCTTTTCCTCTGCTTTCTGCTCGAATTCCATTTGATCTAAATCTGTCTGTCTGTGTCTTAGCATCTGCTTCGCTACGTCTCGCCCCGCTCTCTGTGGGGCTGCCAGCTACTCTTTATGGCTGCCACCTCCCCGCTTGACCAGGAGCGCGACCACGATGAGCGCGGCTCCGGCGACCGCTGCGGCGGCCGCGGCGTACATTGCCATATCGCCAGTCGAGGGCATAAAGCCTCCGGTGGTAATGCTAGGGGGTGTGCCAGTGGGCGTGTTGATGAGCGACGCCTCCAGGCTGCCCGTCGACCCGTCCGCGCTGTCGGCTCGCAGGGGCGACTCGGCCGTGATGGTGAGCCTGGGCTTGGCGGCGGCCACCTGGTCGACGTCCAGGCCCTCGGCCTTGACCGTCACGGAGCGCGTGCCCTCAAAGGCGGTGTAGCCCTTGGGCGCCTTGGGCTCGCGGACCTCCAGCTTGCCCGAGTCCACGCCCGAGACGGTCACGCGGCCGTCCTCGCCCGTGGTGACGGTGGCCTTGCCCTCCGCATCCCACGTGCCGTCGGCCGCTAGCGTGCGGCCGCGGTCGTCGGCGATGCTCAGGACCGCCCCGGGCAGCGGTTTGTCGCCGTCGCTGCCGCGCTTGGTAAGCGCGAGATCCCAGGTGTAGGCGCACGCGTCGTCGCTCGGCGTGCGGGTGAAGCCGGCGTCGCCGGACTGGTCGGCGAGGGGAGAGCGCGGGTAGCGCAGGTAGACCTCGTTGGGGTTGCCCTTCGCGATGCCGTGGTTGCATGCGCTGTTGAGCGGCGCATTGTACACGGCGACCACGCGGGCGCCCGCGGTGAAGGCGTCTGCCCCGCCGAGCGCGGCGATGAGGTCGCCGGTGCGCACGGTGAAGGACTTGCCGTCGACCGAGACCCTGCACTGGGCAGTGATGTCGGTCCAGCCCTTCGCGGGGTCGGTGCCTACGCGCCCGTCTTTGCTAGTCGAGACGGCATCGAAGTCGCCGTCCGCGCCTGCCGCCACGTATACATGCATGCTCGCAGCGACCTTGGAGGGGTCGAGCCCCGCGCTCATGGTGTCAACGAACTGCACCGTATAGGTGTCGTAGGCGGTAAGACCCGCCGGGACCGTGGCAGAGAGGCGCCAGTACAGGTCGTCGGCGACCGTGGCGTCGGCGGCCTTCTGCCAGGCGGCGGTGCTGTCCTCCAGCACGTGCTTGACCACCTTGGGCGTCGCCGCCTTGGGCTTGACGGTGACGGCGCTGCCGCCGACCAGGGCCATGACCGGCGCGGTGCCGGCCTCGCCCTGGGCGATGGAGTCGTCGTCGGCGACGATGAGCCAGTAGCCACAGGGCAGCTCTGACGCCGTGCCCGCGTTAAGGGGCACGGCGTCAGAGCTCTGGAGGGAACGAGCGAGCTGTGCGCTCAGCGCGCTCGTAAGGTGGGAATCGGCGTTGAGCCATTCGGCAGCTTCCTGCGCGGTGGTCTGGGAGTTGGGCATGCCGGCGCTGTGCAGCACAGGCAGCGCGGCGTCGCGCACGGCGTCGCTTGCCCAGGCGAGGTCGGTGGCGATCTTGGCGTCGCTGTCGCCGTCGACGACGTTGGCGCTAAAGATCTGGTAGGCGTCGTAGCTGCGCGCCACGGTGCCGCTCACCGTGATGGAACCGGTCGAGGTCGGCACGGCCTGCGCGGATGCGGGGAACACAACCGCGCAGGTGCCGATCAGGAGGGCAAGCAGTGCAAACAAGATCGGGAAGGAGCAAACTTTCTTATTCACGATGCTCACCTCCCTTCGCATTCGCCTTGCGACGAATGTGCATCCAGGCCGCAGCAGCGCAAAGCACCGCCGCGCCGGCAAGGTACGTCAGTGTGACGCCCGACATACCAGAAAGGGGCAAAGAGGTGGAGTAGGTGTTGGTGAAGGTGGGGGTAGTGTCGGGAAACTCGTGGTCCTTATTATCGGTGTTTTTCCACGTACCGCCGGGGTCAACGGTTCCCTTCCTGTAGGTAACCCTACATTTGATCTCTCCTTTTTTGGCGTCATACGTTGGCTCAACCGTGAACTTATAGACCGACTGGTCGTACGTGTAGTGCGAGAACTGCGAACCGTCGGTTTCCTCGCGCACATAGTACGTAAAGTTCTTGAAAGAGCCACCCGTGGAACCACCCGGGTCGTCGGGATTATTCCTGATATCAGAAAGCGAGTACTTGAGCTCAACCTTTTTATTGTTATCAGTGGTGTCCTTGAACGAAAGCGTCTGCTCCGTATCTTTACCAGCAGAGGTCACGGCAGTACCGATGATGTTGTCAAATTTGCTGTCTTTCGCAAGTTGAAGCGTGAACGCCTTCATCTCGCCACCCTCAACGACCTTAGTCGCCTCAGGAGTCCAGAAGACGGGGGGCACGATTTTGTTGGTAAAGGTCGGGTTGTCGCTTCTGTTACCGATAGTCACCGTGGCCTCCGTTCCATCCTCCGATGGCGCGAAGGAATAACCACTGCGATTAAGCTGCACGAAGTCTTTATCCGTCTCGGCCTTTTTAAAGACGGCCACACTCTCTACCTTGTAATAGTTGATAGGATACGTCATGAGGAATTCAGTCTTGTATGGACTACCGCCAACAGTTACCTCGATCTTGTAAATTGTCTTATCGAATTTGGTGTCTAATTCGTTTTGGCCGCTGATGGGTTCCTCAACGAGATAGAAAACGTATTGCCCTGAAGAATAGTCCTTGCCAGAGTCGAAGGTGATACTGCCGCTTGATTGATCAACAGTCGCCTCACCCGCACCACTGCAATCGCCCATATCAAATGTGCCGTCATCTTTCCAAGAAGGTGCCTTGGTACCGTTAACCTTCTGGCGCAGCAGCTGAAACTTGTACGCGTGCCCATCAAGGCTTTGCTTGTTTCCCTTTGCATTCACAAGCGCCTTAGTGGCGTTGAGTTTCATACTCGGGTAAACCCTCAGATCATTGACTTCGCCGACGATGAGATCGCCGTTGGTCATGATGCCGCCACCGTGGGTGTAGGAGTAGTTGCCACTGATGATGGTCGTAGCCTTCTCTTGCGCCTTATCTATGGCATCTTTAGCCGGATGGGCCTCCAAACCGAACATGTACTTAGCCTCGGCACCGCCATTTGGGTCGATGGTAACCGGATTTCCGTCGCAGGTGCCGTGCCAGCCAGCTGAGCCGCCGCCGAGCATCTTGCCGAGAACGACAGCAATTGTCTGATCCGCGCCTTCCTTTTTACGCACCAGGAAGAAATCCTTATGGCCGGATTTTTGGAAGTCAGGAGTAACGTAATTTACTTCATCGTGGTCTTCATTTTTGCCGGCGCCGCCAGCGGAATAATGATATGCTGTCAGTTTATTGCCATATTGATCAACGTTATCTTTGTTGTCATAGATAGCAGCGCCTTTTGAGTGCGAAACGATTGTCTTGCCCGTAGGACAAGCACCGATGCCACCGCCCCAGCCACCGGCCTTATTATTAGTGATCAGCGTCTTGACGATGTTGAGCGTACCGCCTTCCTGAACAAAGACACCACCGCCACCCCAGTCGCCACCGCGGTCTTCTTTGCTGCCCGTCATGGTCTTGTTGTTGGTGATGTAAACCCTGTTTGATGCATTTTCCGCATTATTATCGCCGGTATTAATATCGCCGGTAGTATCGCCAGAAATACGGAGGCCACCGCCCTCGGCATTATCGGACATATTGCCCGCAATAAAACCGCTGGACATGGTAAATGCAACTCCCTGCCCGTTGGGGAGGCCAGCGTAGATTCCACCGCCGGCCTCATAGGAGTAATTGGCAGTAACGGAGCCACCCGTCATGGACAGCGTTCCACCGTTCGTGGATGCAATGCCGCCGCCACCGAGGAGACCTTTGTTGTAACGGTCTTTATTAGCGATGCGAGCTTCAGCTCGGTTGTTAGTTATATTGGCAGAATCACTGATGGTTACGGATGCACCCTGGGTATAAACACCGCCACCGTAGCCGCCGTCGCCGACGTCATAACCATCGGTGATATCATTCTCATATGTTGCATTACCCGAGATGACACCGCCGGAGAGTTCCAGTGTCGCGCCATTGTTAGCAAAGATGCCACCGCCAGAAGCAGCCTTGTTTCCCGCGACCACGCCGCCTGTCATTTCGAGGCTGGCATTCGCGCCCGTTATGCACAGACCACCGCCCCAGCCACCGCCGTTGCCGTTGGTGACGTAACCGCCAGAAATATAAACAGCGCCCTGAGAGAAAATAACGTGGCCGTCGTTGCCCAGGGCACGAGGCGTTGTGATCATGCCACCCTTAAGGTTTAGCGTGCTATCTTTCTCAACGGAAATGACTCGATTTACATAGCCCTCTTTGCATGCAACGATAGCGCCGAAATCGGCAACAGTGTGCTGGTAGGTCGTTTCGCTAGTACCAAAACCGTTAGGCGTGCTTTCAGTTACGTAGTATGTGAGTGATTGTGGAACACTTCCACTTAGCTGCATCATTGCTGGCTGACCAGGTTCACTACTGGTAGCTTCAGTCTGCAAGTCCTCCGCCGTACCTTCGACAGTTAGCGTAGAGCCATTTGAAATTGTGATAAATGCACGAACAGGATCGCTGGTGCCCTTGTCACTGTTACCGCTGCTGTAATAAAGCTTGTGATTCGCAAGGTCGATTGTAGTATTTTGCCTGATAGTGATTGACTCACTTGAACTAATGTCAGCCGCAAGACGTAGTTTATCGGGTTTAGTCGGGGCGTTAAGGTACGTTGTCAGGTCTCCGTCACTCGTCAGCAGCGTGTACCCATCCTTATCTCTTTGAAGTCCCGGAACCTCACCTTCATTTGCAACAGTAGCGGCCTTATAGACAGACTGCCCATCATCCGCGGGCTGCGCAGCGCTCTCGGCTCCCGTGTCATCAGACAACGGGGGCGTCCCGAGAGCATCGTCGCCAGACTCGCCACCCTCAGCGTCGTCACTATTCTGGTTTTCGGTATCCCCGTTGTTGGTGTTGTCTACATCAGTAGACTCACTTGAGGAACCCCCCCCCATCACAGTTTCCTCGGTAGAAACTGTCTGGGCATCATTGGCAATGGCCTGCGAGATCGGAGGCATGACGAGCGACAGTACCAGGCTCAACACGGAGGCTCCGCACAAAACGCCTGCCAGTACACGGCGCGTCGCTTTTTTACTCTGCTTAGATTTGTCTGAATTTGCTTTCATCGATGTCTCCTCCCCAAGAGACCGCGATCTTGCTCTTTCACTATCAAACGTATCTGCGCAATCTGTAATTGCGCACGCTTAGTAATGACTATTCTAACGATTGTTTGAACATCTGGGCAAATAAACCGATAGTTTTGTAGCGAATTGTCAATTCTCTTGACAATTGCTCAGATTTACCTTCGTTTATTCGCTATCTATTTTTGTTTCTACTGGTAATTTAGTTGCCCATCATTTTTTAATGGCATTAGATTTATTTGCACAACATTTTGCTCAAGAGTAAACATCCTGTAAACAGTCGAAAATTGACCATGAGCTGTAGGTCATTTACCGGGAGAAATACCCTACCAAACTGATGAGAATATCTTTAACTCATCGGTAGTCAGAAGCGTAATGTTCAGACAACCATATTGGTATTTGCGCGCAGATTGCAGGCATCAACTCGCCCAAATCGCCTGAGGCCACCACAAAGGCGCCTGTCCCCTTTGTGATGGTTCTCCCCCGGCGCTACAGCAGATGCTCCTCGACAAAGACCGCGATGCCGTCTTTGTCGTTACTCGCGGTTACAAAGTCGGCGGCGGCACGGGTGGCGTCGCTGCCATTTGCCATGGCCACGCCCACGCCGGCGTCAGCCACCATGCAGGTGTCGTTATCGGCATCGCCAAACACGCAGATGTTCTGGAGCTCCATGCCGTTGAGCTCCGCCACGCGCACAAGGCCGCGCGTCTTGGACACGCGCGGATCCATGAACTCGTAGAGCCGCTGCGTGGTTTGCAGAGCCGCCGCCTTAACAGTGTTATCGGCAAACGTCGACGCCCGCTCAATCACCCGCGGCATTACCTCGGGCGCCATGGTAAACATCACCTTGGGCTGCGGCTCGCGCAAAAACTCGGCAAAATCGACCACCTGGTAGGGCACGCCGTCGACGCGCGACAGGTGCTCGACGCACGCGTTGCTCTCGGGCACGTAGAACACGCCGTCTCGGGGGCAGACGGGCGTTGCTGGAAGGTCCGCCATGTGCTTGCAAATGCGCGCGATGGTCTCGCCCGGCAGCGGATAACTCAGCTCGTTGATGTCATGCGCGCGGTCGATGACCTCGGCGCCACCGCAGCCCACCATCACGTCTACCAGGCCTTCGATGCCCCAGAGCTCGTACATGGCCTCGGTCGCGCGGGCGTCGCGCCCGGTGCACAGGCCAAAGAGTACGCCGCGCTCGCGCAGGGCGCGAATCGCCGCCACGGTGCGCGGGGACACCGTGTGCTGGCTCGTGAGCAGCGTGCCGTCGATATCGCAGAGTACGGCTTTAATGTGGCTGAAGGTGGTGTCCATGGGGGCCTTTCTGGGTTGTGCGACGGTGTGGGGTGTATCTGGAAGTGGCGTTCATGGTATACCAAAGCGCACACGGGGCGCTTTGGCGCAAAACCACCACAAAGGTGCCTGGCCCCTTTGTGGTGGCCGGACCCGCAGGATGGCATGGCCGGGACGTAAACCATCGCAACATTCGACGTTATTCGGCAAAATCGCGATTTTCATCGAATGTTGTGATGGTTTTTACTGCTTTGCGGCACGATCCAAATGCCAACGACCAAATAGCAGCAACGTCGCGGGAATTGCCGTCACGACCATGCCCGCCCCTACGAGCGTCTGCTGCACGCCAAACCTCGCCGCCAGCCACGGGGCAATCGCCAGCGGGGCCACGCCGGCGAACATGTTGCCAAAGCCCATGACCGAGTTGACGCGACCGAGCTGCTCGAGCGGAGCCGTCGTTTGCACGATCGTGTTGTGGAGCGGGTTGACGACGCCCCAGGCCACGCCAAGGACAATCTGGCCGACAAGGGCTACGCCCACGTACGGCGTCCCCACATAGAGCAGACTTCCCAGGCCCACGGACATAAGTGCCACGAGTAGCGTTTTAAGGTTAACCAAGCGCGGCGGCAAACGGAGCGCAACAATGGCGCCCAGCACCGCGCCCACGCCCGAGGCCGACGAGAGCCAGCCCATCCATTCGACACCGACGTGCAGAACATCGCGGTAGAAGAACGACTCCAGCGGGTCAAAGGCGCCATAGCCAAAGTTCGAGAGGAAGATGATGCAGAACAGCAGGGCGAGGACGCTGTTGGTAAAGACCGTCTTGATGCTGGTCACGAAGGTGACGCGGGAAGATGTGTTGGGGTCGGGGCTTTGGCTGGCCTTATCTGATGTGATGTCGCCGACCGCGGGTTTGCCTTCGTGTGTGGCGGCCTGGCCTGCACTTTGCCTAAAGCCCCAACCGGCAATGAGCGCCAACGCGGTAGAGAGCATCATGAGCACGAACACCGCGCGCGACGACGCAGCAGCCGCGACAAAGCCGCCCAGCGTGGGGCCAACGATGATACTCACGTTTGAAAACATGGCGATGGCGGAGTTGATGTCTTTGAGCTCGACGGGGTCGTCGGTGAGATACGCCGGATAGGACGTGGCGATGGGCTGGGCGAATCCCATCACAAAGCCCAGGAGTACCGCGCCGAGCAGGACTATGCCGGTCGCGCTGCCAAAAACGAGGATCGCCGCACCCGTTACTAGCGTACCGACGATACTCAGCAAGAAATGGCGGCGCGGGCCCCAAGCGTCGAGCGCCGCACCGCCCGCAAAGGACCCCAGGATCACAAAGACGTTCATAAAGAGGACAGCCAGCGATGTCGCGACGACCGAAGCGCCGTCCGCATAGGTAAGCGTTCCAATGACGCCGATAAAGTAGCTGGTCTGAAAACCGGTGTAGATGAGAAAGCGCATCGCCACCAGACGCTTGGCCTGCACGGACAGCGATGATTGAGGCTTTGAGAAAAGGGAGGCGAGCATGGAGACTCCTTGTTTCATACGAATGCGGACGGTGGGCATTCGCCACTGTCTGTCAAATCAATCTATCCGCATGAAACATTAAGGACGCATCAAGCCCCTTCTCTCCGTTTTTCGCCCGTCATGAACTACTTGGTAGATTGTAAGGCATGTCCCACACATCTACCAAAGCAAAAACCACCACAAAGGTGCCTGGCCCCTTTGTGGTGGAAATGACGTTTGCCCAGATAAAACCTGCCAAAATAAACCTGTCCCTTTTTGGCAGGTTTTAGGCCAGATGGTCTTGGATGAGATCGCAGATGGCTCGGGCGTCGTTGATGTTGATGGCTCGGGTCGCGAAGCCGGCATCGAAGGCTTGGCGTGCAAGGGCTTCGTTGCAGGCAAGAGCCAACGTGCGGCCGTCGACCAGGTCGAGCGAGCTCTTGCCGCGCAGACGGTCGACACCGGAGCGCGCGACGACGATGTTGTCGAAGCCCTCGGTCTTGTAGCCCTCGATGATCACCACGTCGACATCGTTGTAGCGTGATAGCAGCTCGCGCGCGGGCATCTCGTCCTCCTCGCGCGTGTCGGCGTACTCCGCCCAGCGCGTGGCGCAGATGAGGCCCACGTGCTTGGAGCCGGCCTGGTGATGGCGCCAGGTGTCCTTAGCGGGCACGTCGATATCAAAGCCGTGGTGCCCGTGATGCTTGAGCGAACCCACGCGCAGGCCGCGGCGGGTGAGCTCGGCGATAACCTTCTCGACGAGCGTGGTCTTGCCCGAGTTTTGGTAGCCGATAAACGCGATCGCGGGGACGGCCGGAGCTGCGGGCGCGATGGCAGCGGGCGCGGCACCGTCAGCGGCCACGGCCTCAACAGCAGCAACCTGACGCTCGGCACGATCCCACACGCCCGAGCGGCCGCCCTCCTTGCGCAGCAGACGCACGTCGACGATCTCCATGCCGCGATCGACCGCTTTGCACATGTCATAGATCGTTAGGCACGCGGCGCTCGCGCCGGTCAACGCCTCCATCTCGATACCCGTCTTGCCCGTCACGCCGGCCGTGACCAGTACGTGAAAGCCAACCTGCCCGTCTGCGCGCGCCGGCGCCCAGCCCTCGGGCACGTCCTCGGCCGGCGTCCCCGCCGGAGCGATGGGCGCAATGTCGCACTTGCTTTTGGTAATGAGCAATGGATGGCACATGGGGATGATGTCACTCGTACGTTTGATGGCCATGATGCCCGCCACGCGCGCACAGGCAAGCACATCGCCCTTTTTGGCGCGGTCCTGCAGCACCATGGCCTGCGTCTCGGGGTGCATGAGGATGGTGCCCTCGGCGATGGCGATGCGATGGGTCTCGGCCTTGTCGGAAACGTCGATCATGCGCACCTCACCTTTGGCGTCCACGTGCGTCAGCTCGTCGCGACGGGCGTCGCGGGCGGGCTCGGTGGCAGTGCTGACAGTCGGCTGTGCGGACGCGTCGGCGTTGCCAACATTCGCCGCAGCCGTGGCTTTATGGGCAGACATCGCGGCCCTGCGAGCGGCCTTGGTGGCATCGGCGTACCTGCTCTTGGCCATATGATCATCCTCCGATTTGAGACATAAATCGTTGCGTGCCCTCAATTATCGCGTGTTCCTGCGGTTTGTGGGCGACAGCATCGCGCCAAATCGAAAGTACCCGCATATCATCACCACGGCGCAGCGCCTCACGCACCGAATACTCGGCATCGCTGAACAGGCACGGACGCACGTTGCCATCGGCCGTCAGACGCAGACGGTTGCAATTCGCACAAAAATGGTTGGACATGGCGCTAATGAAGCCGACCGTTCCCGCCGCGCCCGGAAAGTGCCAATAGCGCGCAGGACCCGCACCAGCAGGAGCGTCGTTGATGTCGAGCGGCTCGAGCTCGCCCAGGCCCGTCGCGGCGGCCCCGGCATTGATGCGCGCCCGCAACTCGTCGCTCGGCACGGTGTCACTCGCATCCCACAGCTCGGGATTGAGCGCGGGTGCATGCGGGTCCACAGTGCAATGCGAGCTCGTGTGTTCGTCGCCAATGGGCATGTATTCGATAAAGCGCAGGTGGATGGGGCGGTCGAGCGTGAGCCGCGCAAGGGCCGCCACATCCTGGTTGAGCCGGCGCACCACAACGCAGTTGACCTTAACGGGCTCAAAGCCCCAAGTCAGCGCCGCGTCGATGCCAGCCATGGTCTGCTCGAGTCGACCTAGACGCGTGATCTTTCCAAAGAGCGTAGGGTCGAGCGTGTCGAGCGAGATGTTGACGCGGTTAAGCCCCGCATCTTTGAGCTGCGGCGCCAGCTTGGGCAGCAGGGCGCCGTTGGTGGTAAGCGAGATGTCCTCGATCTGCGGAATCGCACGAATGTCGCGAATAAGCGGGATGATACGGCGGCTGACCAGCGGCTCGCCGCCCGTCAGGCGTACGCGGCGAATGCCCTCCCCCGCCACCAGGCGCACAAAGCGGGCGATTTCCTCGGCACTGAGCAGCTCGTCGTGCGCGCGGGGCGCCACGCCATCGGCCGGCATGCAGTAAATGCAGCGGAAATTGCACTTGTCGGTAACGGCAATGCGCAGGTAGTTGATATCGCGGCCAAAGCCGTCATGTTGCACGTGCCCGTCCACGCAGCCCTCCCCTCGCGCGGCGATTTATTCTTCGGGAAACATAATACCCCACGAGAGAATCATGCCGACACCCGTACGACAGGACAGGTCGCTTCGAGCAAAACGGACTTTCCAAGCCCATCCTCAGCATACAAACCATCACAACATTCGTCGCTTTTCCCGATTTTGGCAAAAAACGTCGAATGTTGTGATGGTTCGCCTACCCACGGCACCCTGCAGAAGGACCAAAACGCCCCTAAAGGCCGCCGTCCCAGTGCCGGATCACGAATTCTCGCAGGTCATTCTGCCGCTTTTGGAACGCTTCGCTCCGGTCGCACTTGAGGCCCATTGCGAGCGCGATGGCGTTCATCGCCCGGTGAAATTGCAGCTGATGGGCAAACTGAGTCCCGGTGAGGACGATCATCCTAAAGCCCAGCGCGCTCAGCACGGTCATACGCTCCGCATCCGACGCGTTGCGCTGTTTATCAAGATGGTCCGAGCCGTTGTATTCAATCCCCGTACCACTCGCAGGCGCATATACGTCGATCTCGAAATACCCGGCCTTAGCGAGATATTTGAACTCGTTGGGAACATCGACCCGATGGTTGAGCTCGATCTTGGCGTATCCCAGCCCTCCCTGGGAACGCTTTGCTACGACCATGATTGCGGTGGCCGTCTCCATGGGCGACCGCGCGCCATCGTGCACGCGCTTGAGCACGGCGGCCGCGCGTATAGCCCCCTGACGAGGTCGGTTCTCATTGCAATAAGCAATCAAGTCGGCAACGGTGTACCTCTGCCCCATCTCGATATAATCGCCTGTCGACAGATGATTCAAATGGTATCGGGCGCAGATTTCGTAGCCATATTCCAGCTGCTCGGGCTCACTCATCCACGAACCCGCTTGGACAAAGCACATGGCCTCATCAACCACTAGAAGGCCCTCTGCCACCTCAATAAGATGGCCTGGAGGTACCGGCGCCCCAAACACGTGGCACCTAAATCCAGCCGGCGTCGAACGCTCAAAATCGAAGTTGACGAGCGTGTCGATATGATCGAGCTCTTCTCGTGGAATACCGAACGAAACCAGATAGTCGGTAACAATCCCAACTGCCGCCGAAGCCCTCAGCCCCTTGGCATCGAGTCCCAATTTGGGCAGGCCCGCGGTCGGCTCCGCCTCGTTAGCAAGCAAGTCCTCATCGTATAGGCTGCTTGCTCGCGAGAGCGGCTCGAACGGGCGTGCCACGTTGTGGTACAGCCAGGCAGTCTTATGGGACAGGACGATCGGCAGGTCCATGAGCCCTCCAATGGAGTCGGATAACCAACCTTATTCCCCTGCCCGCGGGTCCGCACACCTTCGTGCACAAGAAAGCGATTCCACCCGGTCGAGTGGCAGAAAAACCATCACAACATTCGATGCTTTTCCCGATTTTGGCGAAAAACGTCGAATGTTGTGATGGTTTGAGGCGAGGTGAGGGGCACGGAGGGGTCAAAGTATCGTGCTCGAACGGGTTAATCCAGCTCTTTTAAGCCATGCGCCAGCTGCCAGTACTCGCCGTGCTGGGCGAGTAGCTCTTCGTGCGTACCGCGCTCGATGATGCGGCCGTGTTCGAGGACCATGATGGCGTCGGCGTCGCGGACAGTGGACAGGCGGTGCGCGATCATAAACGTGGTGCGTCCGCGCATGATGCGGTCCATACCGCGCTCGATGAGCTTTTCGGTACGCGTGTCAATGGAGCTCGTGGCCTCGTCCAGGATGAGCACCGGCGGGTCGGCAACGGCCACGCGCGCGATGGCGAGCAGCTGACGCTGGCCCTGCGACAGGTTGGCGCCATCGGCCGTGACCGGTGTGTCGTAGCCCCGCGGCAGGCGGCGGATAAACGAGTCGGCGCAGGCGGCCTCGGCAGCGGCGCGCACTTCCTCGTCGGTCGCGTCGAGCTTGCCAAAGCGGATGTTCTGCGCAATGGTGCCGCTAAACAGGTGCGTGTCCTGCAGCACAATGCCGAGCGACCCGCGCAGGCTGGCCTTGGCAATGTGCTTGACGTCGATGCCGTCGTACGTGATCTCGCCGTCATCGACCTCGTAGAAGCGGTTGATGAGGTTGGTGATGGTCGTCTTGCCGGCGCCCGTGGAGCCCACAAACGCAATCTTTTGCCCCGGCTTGGCAAACAGGTTGAGGTCCGTGAGCACGCGGGCGCCCGGCACGTAGGAAAAGTCCACGGCATGGAAGCGCACGTCGCCGGCAAGCGGGACCAAGCCGCACGTGAGCTCGATGCCGTCGGCGGCCACCGCGCGGCCCGACTCATCAACGACTGCCACGTCATGCAAGTGCCCGTACGCGCCCACGCCCTGGCCCTCGGGAATCTTCCACGCCCACGCGGCGTCGCCCGTCTGCACCAGCTCCACGCAGCCCTCGTCCACCTCGGGCTCAAGGTCCATAGCCGCAAACAGGCGCTCGGCACCGGCCAACGCGTTGAGCAAGAAGTTGCCGAGCTGCGTAAACTGGTTGATGGGCATGGCGGCCTGGCGCACAAAGACCAGGTAGCTTGCAAGTGCGCCCACATCGGCGAGCCCCTTGATGCAGAGCATGCCGCCCGCCACGGCGACGATGGCATAGTTGACGTAGCCAATCACGACGGTCATGGGCACCATGGAGTTGGCATAGCTCACGGCGGCGGTACCGGTGCGGCGAAGCTCGTCGTTGCGGCAGGTGAAGCCGGCGACATTCGCCGCCTCGCGGTTAAAGACCTTGATGACCTTTTGGCCCGAGACCATCTCTTCGATATATCCGTCCAGGTCGCCAAGCGATGCCTGCTGGGCGGCAAAGAAGCGCTTAGAGCGCGCGCCCGAATAGCGCGCATACAGCACAATGGCCGCATCGCACACGAGTGTGATAATCGTGAGCTGCCAGTTAAGGATGATGAGCATGGCCGTGGTGCCGATCACCTGAATGGTCGCCTGAATCACGTTGGCAAAGCTGTTGTTAAGCGCCTCGGAGACGGTGTCGACGTCATTGGTGAAAAAGCTCATGATGTCGCCCGAGCGCGTGCTGTCAAAATAACTGAGCGGCAGCGTCTGGATGTGCGCGAACAGGTCGCGGCGAATATCGGACACCACGCGTTGGGCCGCGCGCACCATGATCTGCGAGTAGCCCAGGGCCGAAAGCACGCCCGCGGCGTAGATGATCGCCGTCAGGATGACCTGCTTGGCGAGCAGTTCCTCCCCGCCCGTGGCCAAGCCGTTAACGATGGGGCGCACCATGTAGGTGCCGGCGAGGCTCGCGATGGCGGCGACGGAGGCGAGCACGCCCACCGCGAGCAACGAGAACTTGGCATGCCCCATGTAGGAGAGCAGGCGGCGCACGGTGCGCTTGAGGTCGGCCGGGCGTGCTTGGGCTGCGGTCTTAGGCATGGCGCTCACCCCCTTCCAAGGGCGATCTTCCGGGGACGGAGGAAAACGGATCATTCGCGCAGCCATCGTCGCTGCCGTCGCCGGCGTCCGCGTTCCCCGCAAACTCCATCTGCGAGGCGTAAATCTCCTGGTATATGTTGTCGCCCGCCAGCAGTTCCTCGTGCGTGCCCACGCCGTGGACACGACCGTCGTCCAATACCACAATGCGATCGGCATCCATAACGCTCGCGATGCGCTGGGCGATGATGAGCACGGTCGTATCGGAAATCCGGGCGATGTGCTCGCGAATCTTAGCGTCGGTCGCCATATCGACCGCGCTGGTGGAGTCATCAAAAATGAGCACGCGCGGATGCTTGAGCAGCGTGCGCGCGATGCACAGGCGTTGCTTCTGGCCACCCGAGACACCGGCGCCGCCTTGGCCCAACTCGCCGTCCAGCCCGCCGATGCGATCAAGAAACTCGTCCACGCACGCTGCGCGGCAAGCCGCGAGGAGCTCATCGTCCGACGCTTGCGGATTGCCCCACTGCAGGTTCTCGCGCACGGTACCCGTAAACAGCACATTCTTTTGCAGCACAATGCCCACGGCGTCGCGCAAGGCGGCGAGGTCGTAGTCGCGCACGTCGCGTCCGCCCACAAGCACGGCGCCTTCGGTGGCGTCGTACAGGCGCGCAATCAGCTGCACAAGCGAGCTCTTGCCCGAGCCCGTGCCGCCGAGGATGCCCACCGTCGAGCCGCTCTCGATGCGAAGGTCGATATGCTCGAGCACATCCTCGTCTGCATCCGCGCGGTATTTAAAGGAAACGTCGCGAAACTCGATACTGCCGTCCGCTGGTGCCGCAATCGCGAGGTCTCCCGCGGGGTTGGCGATAAAGGGTTCCTCATCGAGCACCTCGGCGATACGGCCCACACTCGTAAGAGCGCGCGTGAGCAGCAAAAACACGTTAGAAATCATCATGAGCGAATTCATGATCAGCAGCACGTAGCTCATAAAGCCCGTGAGCGAGCCCACGCCCAGCTTGCCGGCGAGAATCATGCGGCCGCCAATCCACAGGATAGAGAGCGCAGCCACGTACATCGACAGCTGAAACACCGGCAGGTTGAGCACCGCGCTGCCAAAGGTCTTTGTCGCCGTGCCGGCGAGCTCGGTATTGACGGTGTCGAACTTGGCCTCCTCGTGCTCGGTACGAACGTAGGCCTTGACGGCACGCACGGCGGTGAGGTCCTCCTGTACCACGCCGTTGAGGTGGTCCATCGAGGTCTGGAGTTGGCGGTAGAGCGGGCTCACGCGATAGGTGATGACGCCCAGCACGATTGCCAGCACGGGCAAGATGATCGCAAAGACGGTGGCGAGCGGGCGCGACAGCATCAGCGCGTAGATAAGGCCGACGATAAGCGTCACCGGGCCGCGCACCATAGGGCGAAAGCCGTTGCCCACAGCATTTTGGATAACGGTGATGTCCGTGGTCATGCGGGTGACGAGCGAGCTGGCGTCGTAGTTGTCCAGGTTACCAAAAGCGAGCGTCTGAATCTTTTTGTACTCAGCCTCGCGCAGGTTAGCGCCTAGGCCCGAGGCAACGCGGGCGGACGTGTGTGCATAACCCAAGCCCAGTACCAGCGAAAGCGCAGCGCACACCAACATGTACGACCCCTGCAGCAGCATGTAGTTGATATCACCCGCAGGCACGCCCACATCGATGATGTTGGCCATGATGACCGGGATAAACAGCTCGAGCACCGTCTCGACCGACACAAAGAACACGCCGAGGATGGCATCGCGACGGTATGTCCCTAGATAGGAAAACAGTATTTTGAGATTGCGCACGCAGGTTCAACCCCCATCAAACGTTGTTCGCAAACGCACGTATTATTGCGCGCCGAATAATGGTGTCAAGTATTCCGAAATCGTTTTCTGCAAGGTTAGCGCCGGCGGCGAGTTCTCGTGACGTGTGTCCATATTCACTCGGAATAATGGTGCGCGAGACTTTTTCGCCCCACTGTCGACACAAACCTTGACTCTACAATCGTTGTAGGGTTTTCACTACACTGGTAGCTAAACGAACCAAGCCAGAAAGTGCCTCGCCCATGGAACACGACCTCACACGCGGTAATGTCCTTAAGACCATCGCGGTCTTTGCCCTGCCCTATATGCTCTCGTACTTTTTGCAGATGCTCTACGGTATGGCCGACCTGTACATGATGGGGCAGTTTAGCGGCGCCGCCGGCATCACCGCCGTGGGCAATGGCGCGCAGACGCTCTATATCATTACCGTGACGCTCGTGGGCCTGGCCATGGGAACGACGGTCATCGTCGGTCACGCCGTGGGCTCGCGCCGGTTTGACCACGCCGAGACCGCCATCGGCAACACCATTACGCTCTTTATGGGTGTCTCGGTGGTGCTGGCCGCTGTCCTGCTCGCACTGTGCCCACAGATCGTGGCGCTCATTGGCACGCCGGCCGAGGCGGTCGAAGGCACCGCCGCCTACCTGCGCATCTGCTTTGTCGGCATTCCGTTTATCGCCGCATACAACATCCTCTCGGCCATTTTTCGCGGCCTGGGCGATTCGCGCTCGCCCATGTACGTGATTGGCGTGGCGTGCATCATCAACATCGCGCTCGACTTTCTGTTTATCGGGCACATGGGGCTCGGCCCCGTGGGCGCGGCGCTCGGCACGGTAACCGCGCAGACGGCCAGCGTTGCCCTCGCGCTCGTGTGGCTCAAGAGCCGCCGCACGAACATCCACGTTAAGCGCAGCGACCTGCGCCCCCAGCCCGAGGTGCTCGGCAGCATTCTTAAGATCGGCGTGCCTGTGGCCGTGCAGGACGGCTGCATCCAGGTGGCGTTTATGTTTATCACCGTCATCGCCAACCACCGAGGGCTCGTCGACGCCGCCGCCGTGGGCCTGGTCGAGAAGATGATCAGCTTTTTGTTCATTGTGCCGAGTTCCATGGGCGCCACCGTCAGCGCACTCACGGCGCAAAATGCCGGCGCGGGCAAGGGCGATCGCGCTCGTCAGGTGCTCAAAGACGCCATGACCATCTCGGTGGTGTACGGCTGCCTGATCACGGTGCTGATGTGGCTGGTAGCGCCGGCGTTTATCGGCTTTTTTGCCAAGGACGCCGCAGTGGTCGCGGCCGGCACTGGCTACATGCGCAGCTACATTTTCGACGCGATCTTTGCCGGCATCCACATTTGCTTTAGTGGCTTTTTCGCTGCATACGGCAAGAGCTACATCGGCTTTGCGCACAACGTACTAGCCGTGGCGCTCATTCGCGTGCCGGGCGCGTGGCTGCTGTCGAACGCCTATTCCGACACGCTGTTTCCCATGGGCATCGCCTCGCCGTGCGGATCGATTTTGTCGGCGGTCATCTGTGTTGTCGCGTTTACCGTGCTCAACCGGCGCGGGGCTTTTGACAAGTTGGTAGCGTAGCGGGGCAACGCGAAATCGCCCTTATCGACGACATCATCAGCGATGATCCGGCGACCTATGTGACGCGGATCACGGTGCCGGTTGCCCCGTCCAAATAAGAACCGCCCGGAAGGCATCGTGCTTCCGGGCGGTTCTTCAATTTGGTTATCGATGCGCTAAGCCTCCGGCACCTCACCGGTCGCAAGAATCTGCTCGAGCGCGTCCTCGTCCAACACGGGCACACCTAGCTGCTCGGCCTTGGTGAGCTTGGAGCCCGCTTTGGGGCCGGCGACCAGATAGCTCGTCTTCTTCGACACGCTGCCCGAAACCTTGGCGCCGAGCACCTTGAGCGCCGCGCCCGCCTCGTCGCGCGTGCGGTTGACGAGCGTGCCGGTGAGCACGAAGGTCAGACCCGCGAGTGGCTGTGCATCGGCGAGCTCGCCCGCCACGCCAGCGTCAGCTGCAGCTTGCGCGTGTGCGGCGCCCAAATCGACCTCGAGCGACAGACCCGCCTGGCGCAGGCGTTCCAGCACGGCGAGATTCTCGGGCACGGCCAGGAACTGCTTGACGCTCGCCGCAATCTTGGGACCGATGCCCTCGCACTCGGCAATATCCTCTTCGCTCGCCAAGATAAGCTTGTCGATCGACAGGAATCGCTCGGCGATGACCTCGCCCACACTCTTGCCCACATGGCGGATGCCCAGGGCAAATAGCACGCGACCAAGCGGCTGGCTCTTGGACTTGTTGAGCTCGGCGATGATTTTCTCGGCCGTCTTGAGGCCCACCGGGATAGGGTCGCCCTTCTTGACGCCCTTTTTGCTGTTGGAGCTGGCATAGGTACGCCCCGTGTCTAGCCCGGCGATATCGTCGACCGTGAGCTGGTAGAAGTCGGCGACGTCGTGGATCAGGCCGGCGGCGATCATCTTGTCGACGATCTCGTCACCCAGGCCGTCAACGTCCATGCAGCCGCGGCTCACCCAGTGGAGCAGACGCTCCTTGAGCTGCGCCGGGCAGTCGATGGACACGCAACGGTAGGCAACCTCGCCGTCCTCGTGGACCACGGGACTGCCGCACACGGGACAGACCTCGGGCATGTGCCAGTCGACCGAATCGGCCGGGCGCTTGTCGAGCACCGGGCCTACGACCTCCGGGATTACGTCGCCTGCCTTGTGCACGATGATGGTGTCGCCCTCGCGCACGTTTTTGCGGCGGATCTCGTCGATGTTGTGCAGCGTGGCGCGCGCGATGGTAGAGCCGGCGACCGTCACCGGGTCGAACTCGGCGACCGGCGTGAGTACACCGGTGCGGCCCACCTGGATGCGAATTTCGCGCAAGACGGTCTGCTTTTCCTCGGGCGGGAACTTAAAGGCAATGGCCCAGCGCGGCGCACGGGCGGTAAAGCCCAGGTCGAGCTGCTGCTGAAAGCTATCGACCTTTACGACCACGCCGTCGATGTCGTAGTCCAGGTCGCCGCGGTGCTCGAGCGCCTGGGCACAGAACTCGTGGACCTCGGCCGGCGTGGCGCAACGAGCCACGTTGGGGTTGACGCTAAAGCCGGCGCTACGCAACCAATCGAGGAACTCGCGCTGGCTGTGGACGTGCAGCGGGTCGGTATCGGCGATGGCGTAGATAAAGGTGGCCAGATCGCGGCGCGCCGTGACCTTGGGGTCTTTTTGGCGCAGGCTGCCGGCGGCGGCGTTGCGCGGGTTGGCGAAGGGGTCGCGGCCCTCGGCATCGGCCTCGTCGTTCAGGCGCACAAAGCTGCCCTTGGGCATATAGACCTCGCCGCGCACCTCAATGGTGCGCTCGCGGTCGGCGCCCATGTGGACAAGCGCTGGCTCGGACAGGTGCATGGGCACATCCTTGATGGTGCGCACGTTGAGCGACACGTCCTCGCCCGTGGTGCCATCGCCACGTGTGGCCGCACGTACGAAGGTGCCGTTTTGGTAGGTAAGGGCCACGCCCAGGCCGTCGATCTTGAGCTCGCAGGTATAGGTGACGCTACCGGCGCCGAGCGCATCCTCGGTGCGTTGGAGCCACGCGTCGAGCTCATCCAGGTCCATGGCATCGTCCATGGAATACATGCGTGCCATGTGCGTGACCGGCGTAAACTGCTCGCTCACGTAGCCACCTACGCGCTGAGTATAGCTGTCGGGCGTCACCAGGTCGGGGTAGGTCGCCTCGATTTCCTGCAGCTCAACGAGCATTTTGTCAAAGGCGGCGTCCGTGATCTCGGGCGCATCGAGCATGTAGTAGCGATAGGCGTGGTAATCGAGCTCGTGGCGCAACTCGGCCGCACGCGCTGCCGCCTGGGCACGGGCGTCGACCGGTGCGGTGGCATCCGCGCTCGCGGGCGTTTCGGTATCGATGTCCACGCCGTCACCAAACAGGCTCGATTGCTCCATAGCGGCACTCCTTCGCTCGATTTCAAACGGATACTAGAGTACCACCGGTCGCAATGAGGCCGAATAGCGGTCTCGAACCGCACCGAATCGGCAGCCGCCAGACTGGAGTGGACAGTTAGTTCAGATACGTATAAATCCTAGAGCTGAATCAGGCACGAACACCCCTGTTTCAACTAATTTGGGCTCCTCGAGACCATGTAAACGTCCCGCTCTCCCTTCCAAACACCCATTCGAGCCCCATCCCAATCAAAAATTGCTCAAAACGCATCCCAAGCTGCCCCAGATTTATACGTATCTGAACTAACTGTCCAGACCATTCCGGACCAGGCCTCTTGTCAGCCCCAAGCGATCCGTTTTCCTCCGTCCCCAACGGATCAATAAGAAAAGAGGGGCTGTCCCACACTTGGCGGGACAGCCCCTCTGGCTTCGGCATATGCGAAACGGCTCGCTAGTAGCCCTGGCCGTAGCCCTGGCCCTGACCCTGCTGGCCCAGCAGCTCCTCCAGGTACTGGCGCAGCTGCTCGTCGGTAATACCGCCGTTGCCGGTGTCGGTCGAACTGTCGTCCTGCTGCTGGTTCTGCAGTTCCTCGTCGGAGCCCAGCTCGACGGTGACCTTCTTCTCGTCCTTGCCGCGCATGAGCGTGATCTCGACCTTCTCGCCCACCTCGTGGCTGCGCAGCGCGATGATCAGGCCATCGGCGCTCGTGATCTCGTCGTCGCCCAGCTTGGTGATGACGTCGCCCTCCTGAATGCCGGCCTTGGCGGCAGGACCATCCTCAACGACGCTCGCCACATACGCGCCGCTATCGGTGCTCAGCTTGTTGGTGCGGGCGTTGAGCGCATTGACGCTCGAAAGCGTAGCGCCCATGTACGGATGCACCGGTGTCTTGCCGTCGATAATCTGGTCGGCAATGTTCTTGGCGTAGTTAACCGGAATGGCAAAACCCACGCCCGAGCTGGAGCCCGAGTAGCTCTCGATGAGCGAGTTGATGCCCACCAGCTCACCATTGTCGTTAACGAGTGCGCCACCGGAGTTGCCCGGGTTGATAGCGGCATCGGTCTGGATCATATTGGCGTAGATGGTGTTGCCGCTGGTAGAGCTCATGGCCGTGGAGCGATACAGCGCCGACACAATGCCCGTGGAGACAGACTGCTCGTTGCCGAACGGCGAGCCGATCGCCATGACCCACTCACCCACGTTGAGCTTGGAGGAGTCACCGATCTCGATCGGCGTGAGCTTGGAGGCATCGGCATCCTTGAGCTTGATGACGGCCAGGTCGCTCGAGGCGTCGTTGCCCACGAACTCGGCCTCGTAGGTGGTGCCGTCGTCCATGGTCACCACGTACTGGTCATAGCCATCGACCACATGGTTATTGGTGAGGATGTGCCCCTCGGTATCGAGCACCACGCCCGAACCGACGCTGCCCGAGCTATCCGACTCATCAGCAGACTGCGAAAGCGAGCCATTCTGGCTACCGCTCGAAGTGGCGGTGATGGAAACGACGGAGGGCAGTGCCTTGGCGGAGACGGCCTCGGCCAGCGTAGTGTCCTCGGAGTCGATGGTGATCTTTTGCGTCGATGAACCCGAAGCACCCGCCGTCACGGCATTCTTGCCGCCACCGATATCGAGCGTGCCACTCATAATGAGCGCGATGACCAGCAGAGCGCCGCAGGCACAGCCGGCAAGCGCCGTAATAAAGATCGGCAGCTTTTTGGTCTTGGTCTTGACCACCGTGTGCTTGTTCACGACCTGCGCACCGCCCAGCGGCTTGCCGGTCTGCGTGTCGTAGGCCTGCACGTAGGGAATGTTGCCGTCGGCAGGCGTCGACTCCACCTGCACACGCGGCTGCTGCTGGGTCTCGCCAGCGCTGCCCGCATCCTGGGGACGCTGGGAATCGTTCTCGCTCATGGCTGCGATCCTTTCGTCTAATAACCAAAGGCCCGCCAAACATGTGGCGGGCCATCATTGTTCACGTTGAGTTGTACCCCAAGCTGGGCAGTCCCGAGCACTAGATGCCAAGATTTCAGCTTTGCTTAAGTAATGACATGCTTATAAGCCAATTCGTTTTATGCCGTCATGTCTATTCGATATAACAGTCGATAGCAAAACTATATGTTGAATCGTTAATAAAGTCCGTAATCGTCGCACCCATGCCTGATCCGCACGTCCACTTATCTTTCTCCGCGTCGTATGGCGTTGGCCCCCACCCCGTTTCATATGATGCTTCGCTTTCCGTGAAGTTATTCATCACGTATTTATCCTTCTGCATGAGCGCGTACCAAGCGTTTGCATACATCACAAGCGGATCGGTTTGGACTATCGAGTACTTTCCGGAACGAATCTCAATTTCTGTTTTATCGTTAAAATAAGCGACCGTGAGCTCAATCTTGGCAAGCAGCGGCAACGTTTCATCTGATTCCCTCTGGATTGTTATGACATCACCGGCCATAGCGTCCGCAGACACAATTTCGCTCTCTGGCGTGAAAATAGTCTCCCTGCTTCTTGTTCGCGTTTTTTCATTGCCATTTTCATCTCTGACCACCGTGTCGACCACGAGCGTCAATCGCTTCCGAGCGTCCGGCAACTCCACGGCTTCTGCCATCCCAGCTCGCATCAAAATAGGAGCCCCTGCCATCAGACCTAAAAACTGCTTTCTATCAATCATTCTTCATTCCCCTTGTCTACTTTATTTGACTTTCTCAGCTGAATGGGGATACAGAACAGTCCCGTCAAGTTCCTTATCTTCCACAAAAACTAGAATCCATTTATCACCTGCTTTCAACCCTGAGACATATCCGGAACTTGACTTACGGCGCATATCGATTTTCTTACGGCAACCACTTGGCATAAGCGCCTCAAATTGTCCGTTATGAATATCCGACAGCGTCTGTACTTCAACTGAAATATGTTCGTCATCTTTTCCACCGACGACCGAGGGGCTCGGTTGATAGGCCGCGACAACCAATATCCCAAGAAATGCGCAAAGAAGCCCCAGCGTTTTACGTATGCGCTTTCTATCATCTTCGCCGTCACTCTCCACAATACGTCCCTTCATGCGATATATAAATCGTTGTGTCATATGGAAGAAAACGCAGCTGATTGAACCAACCATCCCAGACAACAAGCATATATTTCTTATCATTTGAATATGTATTATGCATAGCCACATATCCCGCAACAGCCATCGCATGAGCGTCATGGCTTGACCTGAGAGTCCCAGAAAAAATACTGAGATTTCCAGAATCTGCAGTTGCCCTGAAAGAATCCCAAGATGGATACCAAGCAAATGATGTCTCAAGCCTTTTCCCGCGCCTAGCACAGAACTCCTTAATAGCCGGGGCAGCATTTGGAGATGGAGTCCTTCCTTGGGTAAAGTAAAGGCCCGTAGCTTGATCGAATGACTTATTTGGATCGCCGGATGTTCCCGATAACTGCCAAAGCTCATGATATAAGTCTGGCAATTTGAGCCGGTTTAGCGTTACATAATGGCTGCTTACCGCAAACATTGCAGACACATCGCAAGCATAGGTCCCCGTTTCTTTAATAACCTCTGATTGTGTAGGCGTTATCATCCCTGAAATTGTTTTACTTGCGTCAATGACATATCCTTGCTTATACAGGTCTTTGGGCGATACGAAAACATCCTCGAACCTGCCTGGAGATCCGCTGCGGCTATTTCCCACAGAAAACACCGCTGTTGACCGGCATCCCTTCTCATCTAAAACAACGTTATTATCCAGATCTGCAATACCAAAAGACAGCTCGTCAAATTTCAAAGCAACGATGTCATCTTGGGATGCGAGAAGGGCTATTTCATCGCTTGTATTCTCAATGGGCATAGGGGCGTTCGGAGCCAAGCAGTATTCGCTGATCCACCAAGATCGCTCTGAATCAAATACGACGTAGCCATAGTTAACGTCATCCCGCTTCGCGCGAACGATATACCCGATTGATTCCCCATCGGAATTCACCATTTTTACTGGGTCACAAGCGGTCACCGGCTCATCCGATACGTCATCAAAGAAAGCTTGCGCTTGCTCCACAGCTATTTGCGGTGTGACACGAACCAAGTCGTCGTCTCCAAAAACCAACCTTGGAGACATCAGGACGGCAAGCAATACTATGAATCCGACAATCACCTTTCTCGAATAACGCATTTCTTCCTCCATCCGTGCAGTAGGGAGATACGGTAACTAAATGATATTCGTGAGATAGTGCTATACGTTTGATATTGTTTTTACTGACACACTTTAAATCGGTGAAAGGTCTTCTTTTCCGCCCTAAACGAGAAAAGGGTGCTGGAGAAATCTCCGGTACCCTCACATTCCTCTATTTACTTGCTAGTCCTTAAACAGATAGCCCACGCCGCGGACGGTGGTGATATGTGCGGCGATCTGCGGGCCCACCTTGGAGCGGATGCGTCGGATGTGCACGTCGACGGTGCGCGTGCCGCCGCAGTACTCAAAGCCCCACACGCGGTGCAGCAGCACTTCGCGGCTGTAGGCACGGTTGGGGTGCGTCGCCAAAAAGCTCAGCAGCGAGTACTCCATCAGCGTCAGGTCGATGGGCTCATCGTCGAGCGTCACCTGGTAGGTGGCCAGGTTGATCTCGAGGTTGTCAATGTTGAGCACATCGTCGGCGGTAACGGTCTCCTCCTCGCCCATCAGGCGCTGCGCGCGAGCCTTGAGCTCGTTGGGCGTCGCCGTGGGGCATACAAAGTCGGCATGCGCGTGATTCGGCAGGCGCAAGGTGCCGAGCGCCTCGTCGTCGACGATCACCAGCATGGGAACGCCGCCGCGATCGTCAAGCCACTTGGCAATCTGATCGATGCGGTCGCTGCGGATACCGTCGGAATCGAGGATCAGCAGGTCAAAGTCGTGCGCCGCAGTCGGCGAATCGGGGGTAGCCAGGCTCACCTCGACACCCAGGGTGGTCGTCAAGCTGCGGGCAAACTCGTGGAAGCGCGTCGTGCGCGCCATGAACAGGGCACTCTTTTCGGACATATCGGCCTCCAAAGAAATGAGCTCAATCGTATTGGGACAAGCCAGCGCGATTAGGAGTTCGCCAGGTAGTGCTTGATCTCCCACTCGGTGATCGTAGACTCAAACTTATGCCACTCGGCGCGCTTCTTTTTGAGGAAGAAGCTGTGGATGTGCTCGCCGAGGGCATCCTTCATAAACTGCGAGTCCTCAAACACGTCGAGCGCCTCTTTGAGCGAGCGCGGCAGCGGCGTGTAGCCGGCCTCGAGCATCTGACGATCGTTAAGCTTGAGCGTCTCGGCCGTGGCCTCGGGCGGGAGCTCCAGCTTGCGCTCGATGCCGTCGAGACCAGCCGCCAGCGTGACGGCGTTGACCAGGTACGGATTGGCCATGGGGTCGGGGCTGCGAAGCTCGATGCGCGTGGACAGCTGCTTGCCGGGCTTGTAGACCGGGATGCGAACCATACTTGCACGGTTGCGCAGGCCCCACGTGGCGTACTGCGGCACGGAGTCGCCACCCGTGGTGATGCGCTTGTACGAGTTGACCGTAGGGTTGGTGATGGCGCTGATCTCGCGCGCGTGCGCCAGAATACCGGCCATGTAGTGCTTGGCGACGTCGGAGAGATGGTACTTCTCGTCGTCCTCTCCCCAAAAGACGTTGTTGCCGTCGTGGTCGAACAGCGACTGGCACAGGAACATGGCGCTGCCATCCTCGCCCGCCAGCGGCTTGGGCATAAAGGAGGCGTGGCAACCGCTCTCGTAGGCCTGCTGCTTAATGATGAGCTTTGCCGTGGTGATGGCGTCGGACATGCTCAGGGCCTCGGCGTGGCGCAGGCTCATGCCGTGCTGCGAGCGGCCGGCGGCGTGGAAGGTGTACTCCACGGGCACGGACATCTTCTCGAGCGTGAGGACCGTGTTGCGGCGCAGGTCGCGAGCGGCATCGCTCACCGAAAGATCGAAGTAGCCCACGTTGTCGAGCGGCTCAGGGGTGTGCTCGTCGGGGAAGTAGTAATACTCCAGCTCGGCGCCCACGTTGAGCAGATAGCCAGCTTTCTCGGCCTTGCGGAACATGCGGCGCAGGGCGTCGCGCGGGTCGCCGGCAAAGGGCTTGCGGTCGGGGGTGCACACATCGCAGAACACGCGGGCGACGCCGTTATGGCTCGGACGCCACGGCAGAATCTGGAAGGTCGAAGCATCGGGAAACGCCAGCATGTCGGCTTCCTCGGGCGTGGCAAAGCCCTCGATGGCGGAACCGTCAAAGCCAATACCCTCCTCAAAAGCGACCTCGAGGTCCTCGGGGCTAATGGCAAAGTTCTTGAGGCGGCCGAGAATGTCGACAAACCACAGACGCACAAAGCGGATGTCACGCTGCTCTACGGAGCGGAGTACGTAATCGATGTTCTGCTGGTTCATGTCGCTCCCCTTTCTTTCGGGCGGGTTTCGACTGGTCTATATCGCAGATACTATCGCAGAAAAATGTTTCCGCAGGGTTAAAGCGTATCAAGCGCTCAAAAAACGTGTGCGAACAGGCCGTTGCGAACGAGTGACTAACGCAAGGTTGAGGCGCGGTGTTCGATGTGGCCGGGGATCTCGATGCGTTTGGGCGCCAGCTTTGCGGCTTCGCCCACGGTGGTGGTAACAACGTCGATGCGCTCGGAAAGGCGCTCGACTACGCGCTCGGCAATGGTGAGGGTGTCCTGCGCGGCCGTGGTCACACCGCCAAAGAGCACGTGGTTCCAGGGGTAATCGTCAAACGTCGCGATCTTAAGACCGGCCGGCAACGAGGGTCCCAACTGTGCCAGTGCCTCGGTCAGGCGTAGGAAGACCAGGCCGTTGACAGCAATAAGGCCGAGTCTTTTGCCCGCATAGCCGCGGATGGTCTCGTCCAAGCGGCCAACGCCAGTGGCACCGCCATCGGCCAAGGTGACAACCTCGCCGGCAAGGCCGCGTCGCGACAGCTCGTCGGTAAAGGCCTCGGCGCGCTCGCGACGCACGGGGCTGTCATCGCTTGCCTCGGTGAGCAGGCACAGGCGCTCGCTGCCAGCGGCAGCCAAGGCGTCTACCAAGCCGGCAACCAGCTCGCGGTTGTTAGATGTCACCAGATCGACACCGCCGTCGGCAACATCGCGGTCGAGCAGCACAACGGGCAGACGTCCCGCTGCCGCGGCAATCGCCTCGTCATTACCTCCGCAGGTGTTGACAACCAAGCCGTCCACGCCGGCATCGATAAGCCTGGTGAGCGACTCTGCTTCCTTAGCGGGGTCGTTGCCGCTAATGGCCGTCATGAGCGAGCAGCCGCGCGCGGCGGCGCTGACGGAAAGCCCTTCGAGCATGGCGCTCGAGAACGGGTTGGCGATGTCGGCCAGGATCACGCCGATGAGGTTGGTGCGCGAGCTGCGCAGATTGCGCGCAGCGGCACGCGGGCGATAGCCGGTGCGCTCGATAACCGCCGCGATGCGAGCACGGGTTTCCTCGGTCATCTGCCCGGGGCGGTTGTTGAGATAGCGCGAGACCGTGGCCGGGCTCACGCCCGCCTCGGCGGCAATGTCCTTGATTCTCATCTGCGCCATAGCGCACCCCGTTTCCCAATTGTCGGCGGTCTGAACCATTTTAGGCATTTTTTTAAAAATCTCGCTTGCAAAACGCTGTAGGTGAGTATACTACAACTCGAAACGAAACCGATTTCGTAAACCGATTTCGGTGAGCGTTGGCACGCAGGTGCAAAGACGCACCCTACCGTCTTGGCACCTGCGTGCCAACGCCATATCAAAGGTGTACGCACGAGCAAGAAGGAGCTACGCGACCATGGGTAAAACGGTTCTTACCTTCGGCGAGATCATGATGAGACTCTCACCCAAAGACCACCTGCGTATTGAGCAGGCAACCGAGTTTGACGTCCGCTACGGCGGCGCCGAGGCCAACACCGCTCTTTCCCTGGCCTACCAGGGTGACAAGGCCGCTTACGTCTCCGTTGTCCCGGCCAACCGTCTGGGCGAGTGCGCCCTGCGTTCGCTGAAGGCCTACGACGTCGACACCACGCGCGTCGTGCGTCAGGGCGACCGCCTTGGCTCCTATGTGTTTGAGGTCGGTGCCTCGCAGCGCGGCAACGGCTGTGTCTACGACCGTAAGTTCTCTGCCATCAACATGGCCAAGCGCGACGTCTTCGACTGGGACGAGATCCTCAAGGGCATCGATGTCTTCTACTTCTCCGGCGTGACCCCCGCCGTCTCCGACGAGATGGCCGCCGCCTGCAAGGAGGCTCTCGCCGTCTGCCGCGCCAAGGGCATCACCACCGTGTGCGACGTGAACTATCGCGGCAAGATGTGGTCGCCCGAGAAATCGCAGGCCACCATGAAGGAACTCCTGCCGCTCGTCGACATCTGCATCGCCAACGACGAGGATGCGCCTGCCGGCCTTGGCATGACCTGCGTCTCCGGCTCCCTTGCCCACGGCATCGAGGAGCGTGACACCTACGTCGAGATGGCCCGTCAGATTTGCGCCGAGTACGGCTGCAAGAAGGTCGCCTCGGTCGTCCGCAACATCTCCTGCGTCGAGCGCTCCATCTGGATGGGCATGCTCTTTGACGCCGAGAGCGGCGAGTACTGGTTCTCCCCTGCTCACGATGTGCATGTGCTCGAGGGCGTTGCCGCCGGCGACGCTTTCAACGCCGGCTTCGTCCATGCCCTCATCAACGACTTTGACCCGCAGGACGCCGTCAACTACGCGATTGCAGCCTCGATCCTCAAGCTCACCATCAAGGGCGATTCCAACTTGGTGACCGCAGACGAGATCGCCGCCGTGGCAAACGCCGCCGACGGTGGCACCCGAGTCGCGCGCTAGTCCGTCTCCATTCCGCGGGCCGCAGCTTTCCAATCCCATACCCCTGCGGCCCACTCCCCGATTCCTCCGGCCGGGCAAAACCACCAGTCCCATTCCGGTTTTGCCTGGCATTCCCTACATGACTGGTCGAGCAGCCGGTTTTGGAATTGCTTGAACCCCAAGCAGTGCCTCCGATAACCAATCCAAAATCGGCTCCTGACCAGCACATTTGGCAATCACGCGCCCATGCGCGCCACACATCGAAAGGAACATCATGTTCGATCAGTTCTACACCACGCTTGAGTCCCTGGGCATTGTGCCGGTCGTCGTGCTCGACAAGGTCGAGGACGCCGCTCCGCTCGCCCACGCCCTTATGGCAGCTGGCATGAAGTCCGCCGAGGTCACCTTCCGCACCGCCTGCGCCGCCGAGTGCATCGCCGCTATGGCCGAGGCCGAGCCCGAGATGTGCGTTGGCGCCGGCACTGTCCTGACCGTCGAGCAGGTTGAGCAGGCCCGCGCAGCCGGTGCCAAGTTCATCGTCTCCCCGGGTTACAACGAGGACGTTGTGAAGCACTGCATCGACATCGACCTGCCTGTCCTTCCCGGCACCGTAACCCCCTCCGAGGTCACCGCAGCCGAGAACCTGGGCCTCAAGGTCACCAAGTTCTTCCCCGCGTCCCAGTATGGCGGCCTGAACACCATCAAGGCCCTCGCCGCTCCGTTTGTCGGTCACCGCTTTATGCCCACCGGCGGCGTGAGCACTGCCAACGTCGAGGAGTACCTGAGCTCCTCCGCCATCATCGCCTGCGGTGGCACCTGGATGGTCAAGCCGGCCCTGTTTGCCGACGGCGACTTCTCCAAGGTCGAGCAGATTGCCCGCGAGGCCATGGACGTCGTCAAGAAGGTCCGCGGCTAGGTTTAGCTCTCTATCGTGAAAGGGGGCGTGCCCTAGACCTCGCCCCCTTTCTTTTAAATCGGCTCGGAAGCGCGCCGTTTCCGTCACGAACAAGAACCAAAACCGTCTTGTATGCTGATAGAACGTGACGGAAGCGACACGCCCCCGAGCCGCTTTGCCTACTCGGCTGGCAACCGCGCCCAACTAAGACACTTCGACAAAAGCCGAGCCATCAAAACAGCTGCGGCGCCGTCTGGAGGAATGGACCCTTGCTTCCGGTCTTTTCCTCCAAGCGGCGCCGCAGCTTTTTCGTGCCCCGATAGTGCCCCGGCAGTTGCGGTGAGATACGGACTGCTTACACCATCAGAGCCGCAAAACAATCCCTATTTCACCGCAACTTATATGGGGATTGATTAGATGAACGAGTCTTTGGACAGCTCAAAATAGTCGGGATGCAAGGCGATAACCGGGCCCTGCTCCTCGGGCATCAGATGCAAGTGCGTCTCGGCCAGATAGCTCGCCGTATCGGTGTCGCCTTCCTTAATGGCCTCCAAAATCCGACGGTGCTGACGACGAATCGGCTCCCAATCAAGGTCCTGAGATACCGCGCGCAGCCAGTTATACCGCTCAAAATGCGTGTTGACGCTCTTCATCCAATCCCACAACATGTGACGGCCGGCAATCACGAAACACGTCTCATGGAACAGGTTATCCAGGTCGAAAAAGCGACGCGTTTCGCTATGGTCGAGCGACTCGGACTCGGCAAGAATCTGCTCGAGCCGACACTTCTGCTCGGGTGTGGCGGCAGAGCAGCATTTAATGAGCACGCTTCTCTCGAGTTTTTCGCGCAAGAAACAGGCGTTCTCGGCGCGTTCCATGCTGATCTTAGAAACGTAGGTGCCGCTTTTGGGACGCGTTTCCACCAGCTCCTGTTCACGCAGGCGCACAAAGGACTCGCGAATGGGCGTGCGCCCGATTCCCGTCTCCTTTTCCAGACCAATCGCCGAAAGGCGCGTGCCGGGCTTGAGCTCGGCATAGATGATCTTGGAGCGCAATGCGTTGTATGCCTGATCTTGCAGGCTCTGATAATGCTGGTGTTGTTCCATAAAGCCCTCGGATAAGTCCTCGGTTAGTCGAATACCACCATGCAATACTATCGCATCGACACGCCCCAGCTCCCAATCAGTCTTTTTGGGACGGGGCTTTTTGGCTACCCTGAGCCGCAGGTCGGCCCCTTGCCACAAAAGTGGCCCATCTACTACGTTAACACGGATAGCCTCGGCCATACCGAAAACCGTGAAAACAAAACCGCAGGTAGACAGCTTGTCGATTTTCGAAAAAGCCGACTATGGTTGACCCCTGCGGCTTAAACGTAGTAGATAGGCCCTTTTCGTGGCGCAGCACTACTGCACCCCAAATTGGCACCCCGAGCCCTCGTGAGTTGCCAACAAGCTGTTCGCCCAGCGCTTTATCCGCGCGGCATTCGGAAAATAGCACC
>CBCTZJ010000002.1:0-104352 GCA_965151385.1 uncultured Collinsella sp.
ACGTCAATGGTATACGGGTGCACCATCGACGTCTTCAATACAGAAGATATCAGTGTGCGGAATGTTTTCAGAGCTTTACCCTGTAGGGCCCCTGCTGCTACGTAGCAATCAGGGTATCTGGGGTAGACGGCGGCTTGGCTACGAGCTGGAGCTGAGGATCTGAATGGTTGGGTGCCGTTGTTGGGAGCGCAGGCGTTGCTGGTGACGATCACTTTGGGACTGGAATTTCCGCCTGCTAGCAAAAGGCCTCCGGAGCTGTTGCTCTGAAGGCCTTTCGCTTACTTGCAAATGCGCGCGCTAGTTGTTCTTGGTCAAGCGTTCGACGTCGTGGGCGATCATGTATTCCTCGTCGGTGGGGATGACCATGACCGTGACGGCGGAACCGGCGGCACTGATGACCTGTGGGCCGTTGCCCACGGCCTCGCGGTTCTTGTTGTTGTCGATGCGCACGCCCAGCCACTCGAAGCAGTCGCAGAAGGCCTTACGGATCGACCAGTCGTTCTCGCCGATGCCGGCAGTGAAGGTGATGGTATCCACGCCCGCCATAGAAGCGATCATGGAGCCGGCCTGCTGCATAGCCTTATAGGCGAACATATCGAAGGCGAGCAGGCAGCGCTCATCTCCCTCGGAAGCGCGCGTACGGATATCGCGGGCGTCGTTGGAGATACCCGAGATGGCAAGCAGACCGGACTGCTTGTTCATCATGTCGTCGACTTCCTGGTAGCTGTAGCCGCCCTCGCGCTGCAGGTAGCACACGGTAGCCGGGTCGATGGAGCCACAGCGGGTTCCCATCATCAGGCCGTCAAGCGGTGTGAGACCCATCGTGGTGTCGCGGCACACGCCGTCCTCGATGGCGGCGAGCGAAGCGCCGTTGCCCAGATGGCACGAAAGCAGACGGTGGCAGCGCGAGCCCAGGATCTCCTTAGCCATCATCCACTCGTAGCGGTGGCTCGTACCGTGGGCACCGTACTTGCGCACGTGGTACTTGTCGCACACGTCCTTGGGCAGGGCGTAGGTGTAGGCAACCTCGGGCATGGTCATGTGGAACGAGGTGTCGAAGACGGCCACGTTGGGCAGCTCCGGGTACTTCTCACGGCAATACTCAATCGCCGCCGCCTCGCCGTAGTTGTGCAGCGGGGCAAGCGGTGCCACCTCGAGAATCTTGGCCATGACCTCGTCGTCGACGACCGCGGAATCATCGAAGTGCCAGCCGCCCTGAACGATGCGATGGCCAATGCCATCAATCGTAAAGTCGGTCTTCTCGAGCTCCTCGAGCACGCGAGCGATAGCAGAGCGATGATCGGGGAAGGGAACCTCCTCGGTCTGCTTGGCGCCACCGTTCTCGGAGTGGCCGAAGATGCCCATGTCCGATCCGATACGCTCGCAGTTGCCCTTGGCGAAAACCTCGCGGGTATCGGTATCCAAAAGCTGATATTTAAGGCTTGAGCTGCCGGCGTTGACAACAAGTACGTTCATGAGACTCCTTTGCAGTGCAATACGGTCGACGCAGACCCCTTAAGGCGGCCGCATTATAATAAGAAGTTATCATATCTTGATAAATAGCTATCAGAATGTCGCCCGACGAGCGCAAAAGAGGGGCTGAACGGCACTTGGTCGTCCAGCCCCTCCCCTCTTGCAATTACTTGCCGTTGACGATGCGCTCGACGTCGGAAGCGATCATGAACTCCTCGTCCGTGGGGATGACGAAGATCTTGACCTTGGAATCCTTGGCAGACAGGCACCAAGCGCCGTCACCACGCAGGGCGTTACGGGCATGGTCCATCTTGACGCCCATAAAGGCCAGACGGTCGGCAACGCCGGCACGAACGGCCGGAGCGTGCTCACCGATGCCGGCGGTGAAGACCAGCGTGTCCATGCCGCACATGGAAGTGGCCATCTCGGCAGCCTTGGCGGCAATCTTGTAGACGAACATGTCGAAGGCGAGCTGAGCCTCGGGGTCGCCAGCGGCGGCAAGCTCCTCGACGTTGCGGCAGTCGTTGGTCTTGCCACCGGTCACAGCCAAAAGGCCGGACTTCTTGTTCATCATCTCGTCGACCTCGTCGAAGGTGTAACCGCCCTCGCGCTGCAGGTAGCACACGGTAGCCGGGTCGATGGAGCCGCAGCGGGTGCCCATCATGACGCCGTCGAGCGGGGTGAGGCCCATAGTGGTATCCATGCACTTGCCGTCCTCGATGGCGCACAGGGAGGCACCGGAGCCGATGTGGCACACGACAACCTTGCGGGCCTCGCCGTTGGTCATCTCGGCGACCTTCTTGGAGATGTAGCGATAGCTGGTGCCGTGGGCGCCGTACTTACGGATGTGCAGCTTGTCGCAAACATCCTTGGGAAGGGCGTAGGTCTTGGCGACCTCGGGCATGTTGAAGTGAAAAGCGGTGTCGTAGACCGTAACGTTGGGCAGATCGGGATACTGTTCCAGGCAGAACTCGATAACGTTGGCCTCGGGGTTGTTGTGCAGCGGCGCCAGCGGGGCGACCTCACGGATCTTGGCGAGGACGTCCTCGTCGACGAGGGAGGAATCGCCAAAGTACCAGCCGCCCTGAACGATACGGTGGCCAATGCCCTCGATCTTGACGCCGTTGGCCTCGAGGTCCTTCAGGACAGCCTCGATGGCGACCTTGTGGTCGGGGAACTCGATGTTCTCGGTCACCTTCTTGGAGCCGTTGGCAGCGTGGGTGAAGGTACCGCCGGTAAAGCAGACGCGCTCGCAGGAGCCCTTTGCGGACACCTTGTGGGACTTGGTATCGATGACCTGATACTTAAGGGTCGAAGATCCTGCGTTGACGACCAGAACGTTCATGTGTCTCCCTACTAACAGGCGGTGTGGCGCCGCCAGGTTACATACGCTTCAATAATAAACCCAAACGCCCTCGCGCTCGGGTTTATTGCGTTGATATATAAGTTATCGGTGCCAGAGCTTCCGTTTCATTGCACGGAAGAAGCGTCCTCAGATGAGGTTCTCGCCCAGGTTTTTGCCGCCGAGGACGTGCATGTGGAAGTGCATGACGGTCTGGCCGGCGTTGACGCCCTTGTTGGAGATGACGCGGAAACCGTCCTCCAAGCCCTTGGCCTTGGCAACCTCGTGGATGGCGTGGGCCATGGCGCCCATGGTCTCGGCCGGCACGTTGTCGGCGATGTCGCTGTAGTGCTTCTTGGGGATCACGAGCGTGTGGACCGGCGCCTGGGGGTTGAGGTCGTCGAAGGCGATGACCTGGTCGTCCTCATAGACAACGGTTGAGGGAATCTCGTGGTTGGCGATTTTGCAGAAGATGCAATCACACATGGCTGGTTCCTTTCTCACAGACCAAGGTAATTATATTTGGTCGGGATGGTTAGAACGAAAGCTTGTCGTCGGTGTTGGCGGCCTCGCCGTCGGCGAGCACGTCGTTGCCGTCGACGTCCTTAAGGAGCACCGAGACCTTCTGCTCGGCATCGGACAGGCGGGTGCGCAGGCTCTTGAGGAGCTCGACGCCGCGGGTATAGCTCTCGAGTGACTCCTCGAGCTCCATATCGCCCGACTCCAAGCTGCGGATGATGAGTTCCAACTCCTGCGAAGCCTGCTTGTACGTAAGCTGCTCGACCGGGGTCTTCTCTGCCATATCTGTTTCCTTTCCTAAAGGTTTATCGCTATGTAACGCGGCCTACTCGACCGCATCGACCGTTGCCGCCACATTGCCGTCTGCCATGCGCACGCGGATGGCGTCGCCGGGCTTAAAGGTCTTGGCGCTCGTAGCCACCCCATCATCGCTGTACGCGATGGAGTAACCGCGGGCAAGCACCTTGAGCGGCGACAGGGCATCGAGCGACGCGGCAGCTCGGCCTAAGTCGGACGCAGGCTTGCTGAGCATCGTGCGCCCCTGATGCTCCAGACGGGAGCTCGCAAGTGTGAGCGCATGGCGCTTGCCATCGAGCCCTGAGGTGCTTGCGATCAAGCGCTCGGGCAGACGCTCGAAGTTGGAGCGGAAGGCCCCAACCGAACGCGTTATGGCGCCGGACAGACGATCGGCCGTCAGGGCAAGCTCGGACTCGCGACGCTCGACCATAAACGTGGGGTCGTTGAGGCACGGGCGGCATGCGGCTGCATCGAGCGCGTCGCCCAGACGAGCCGTATAGGCATCCCAGGCTCGACGACCGCGCTGGTCGAGCATTTCCAGATCGACCTGATCCGACCCGATCATCGAAGCCATCGCGGCGCCCAGACGCTGATGGCGCGTCTCGAGCACGTCGGCCAACTCCGTCATAGCCGGCGCCACCGATTCTGCCGCTGCCGTTGGCGTGGAGGCGCGACGGTCGCTCACCATGTCGCAAATCGAGGTATCGGGCTCATGGCCAATACCGGTCACCACGGGCACAGGACAAGCCGCCACCGCGCGGGCAAGCTCCTCGTCATTAAAGGTCATGAGGTCCTCAAAGGAGCCGCCGCCGCGCACCAGCAAAATACAGTCGGGCGCCGGCGTAATGGAAGCGGCGCGGCGCAAGCCCTCGATGAGCTCGGCCGGCGCACCCTCGCCTTGAACCTTGGCGCCCACGCAGACGAGCTCGACGAGCGGGTTGCGACGACGCAACGTGCGCTTGACGTCGTCGATTACGGCACCCGAAAGCGAGGTGACGACCGCCACGCGGGAGCAGAACACCGGGATGCGGCGCTTGCGCGCTTCGTCCATCAGGCCCTCGCGGCGTAGCTTTTCGGCCAGTTGCGCCACTTGTTGACGCAGCAGACCCTCCCCCGCCAACGAAAACGAGCGGGCAACAAAGCTCATGCGACCCGTGGGCTTATAGAGATTGAAGCTGCCCTTAAAGCTCACCTGCATGCCATCGCGCAGATCGAAGGTGCGCTTGAGATAGGCGCCCTTCCAGATAATGCAGTCGACGGCGGCCGAGTCGTCCTTGATCTGGAAATAGCAGTGGCCGCTTCGGGCGTTAGGACCACGAAAACCCGTGACCTCGCCCAGAACGCTCAGCTGCGGAATGGCATCGAGCGCACCGGCAGCGATCTCTACCGCCTGGCTCACGCTGAGCTCCTTGCGCTCCTGCTCGTCCGAACCGTCGAACTCGGCGGAAACGGCATTGCCGGTTAGATTCCAGCCTGCCACGCAGCCCCCCCTTCGTCATCGTGCACAAGGGCTCCGGCCCCGTGCAAATTTAAGTCCAACTCATAGTACAGC
This sequence comes from uncultured Collinsella sp., assembly GCA_965151385.1. Taxonomy (GTDB): domain Bacteria; phylum Actinomycetota; class Coriobacteriia; order Coriobacteriales; family Coriobacteriaceae; genus Collinsella. The sequence goes on from CBCTZJ010000002.1 coordinate 5,184, forward strand.
GCCGCAGGGACACAAACCCCCACGACGCCTGTCAAGCCAATTTGTTATCGGTTGGAGTTTCTGTTGTAGCGGGCCATCAGGTAGAGCAGCTGAATGATCGAAGTGAGCGCTGCGGCCACATAGGTAAGCGCCGCTGCCGTCAGCACCTTCTTGGCGCCGTTGACCTGCTTGGAACTCATACCCGACTGCTCGATGTACGCCACAGCACGTCGGCTGGCATCAATCTCGACCGGCAGCGTAACCAACTGGAACAGCACACTAAACGAGAAGAAGATCAATGCGAGGGTCGTGAGCCCGGCGATGTTCATAAACAGGCCCAAGAGCAACACGATGGTCCAGGTGTTCTGGGTAAAGTTGACGACCGGGACCAGGGCGGTGCGAACCTTCATCATGGCGTAACCGCTCTGACGCTGGGCGGCATGACCCGCCTCGTGGCAGGCCACGGCAACGCTTGCGACCGATCCGCCCGAACGGTTAGCGTCCGAGAGATACAGGTTGTTATCCTGCGGGTTGTAGTGGTCGGTGAGCTCACCGGCAACACCCTTGATACCCACGGCGTTGCAACCGTTGGCGTCGAGCATGCGGCGAGCGACCGTGGCACCCGTGTCGCCGTCCGAGCGAACCTTGGACCAGGTCTTGTACGTCGAGTTGATATAGCTCTGCGCCGCAAGACCAAGCACCGTACAAACAAGGACAACCAGCAGGTACAGCGGGTCGATGCCAAAGCCGTAACCATAGTAATAGGGCATGCGAATTCCTCCGAATCGAATTACACGTTGGAGGCATTCTACCCACTCAGCTGGCAAGCAAATCAGCATCGATGTTTTGGCACCGTCAGCGAAAACGGTCGAAAGCGAGCAAGGTGACGTGAAAGAGAAGCGACGCGTACTTTGGTACGCGAGCGACGATTGAACGTCAGATTGCCGCTCTCGGCCGTTTGCAGCGTCGAGCTGTTAGGCGGTTTGGTAAAACCGCGTAACTATATACCTACAGGAGCTCGATTTTGCCGTCCTTCACGGTGAGTCCCATATTGCCCGAGAGCAAATCGTCCAGGCGCGAGCCCACAAGCTCAAAACGCCAACCTTCGCGCAAACGGCTTTGCTCAGGATGCTCAATGTAGTCGGCCAGGTCATCGCGCGAGGCAATGACCGAGGTCGCCACGCCCGAGCGCTCGGCAACCAGGCGGATGAGCGCGTACATGAGATCCGTCACGCTCTCAAGCTCCGGCGAAATCTGGCGATGCCCGCGCACCATGAGCGGCAGGCGATCGTGCGGACAGCTTGCGCCGCGCTTGATGGCCATCAACGCGCCATCCACGTCGCGCTCCCCCAGCTGGTCGGTACCGCGGATGCTACGGAACTCCTCGACACGCACGGGATTGCGCTTAACCAGGGCCAGCAGCGTATCGTCGGACATGACCCACTTGCGCGGGATGTTGCGACGCTCGGCGCGGTCCTCGCGCCAAGCGGCAAGCTCGCGCGCAATGCCCAGCTGATGGCGGCTACACGAGTTGATGCGTTTGACCTTGCGGAATGCCTCATGGCGGTCGGCGCGGTAGTGCGACTCGTCGGCCAAAGGACGCAACTCGTCGAGCACCCAGTCCACGCGGCCCAGCTCACGCAGGCGGCTCATCATCTCGGTATAGGCGACGATTAAGTACTTGACGTCATCGATCGCGTACTCGATCTGCTTATCGCTCAGCGGGCGGCGCGACCAATCGGTCAGCGACTCGGTCTTGGGCAGTGATACGCCGCAGAACGTCTGAACGAGCGCACCATACGAAATCTGCTGGCGCTCGCCCAAAAAGGCGGCGGCAACCTGCGTGTCAAAAATCGGTCGCGGCAGTGCGCCCACGGTATGGAGCATAACTTCCATGTCCTGTGAGCAAGCATGGAATACCTTGACCACGCCCTCGTCGGCCATAAGCTCGGCAAGCGGCGACAGGTCGTCGATCACCAGCGGATCGACAGCGACACTCTCGGCGGGGGTGGCAATCTGGACCAGGCACAGGCGCGGATGAAACGTGCGCTCGCGCAAAAACTCGGTGTCGACGGCAATCGCGTCGAACTCGCGGGCGCGCTGGCAAAAGTCGACCAGAGCCTGATGTGTGGAAATGTACATATCAACCCATCGAATAAGGTTAGGCCCGAAAAACACGGGTAGGATATCGGCATTGCTCTACAACTATACTCGGTTAGTCACAGAACGGGAACGTAAGTATGCGCTGCCTTATCATCCACAACCCGGCATCGGGTCCCAGCTCCGATGAAATCTACGCATTCACGCACGCACTTGCACAGGGCGGCGACGAGGTCGTAATGCGCTTTATCGGCGATGGCATGGAGCCCGAGGACGCGGTAGCGGACGTTCGCGAGTTCGATCGCGTGGTCGTTTCGGGCGGCGACGGCACCGTCTCCAACGTGCTCGACCAGATGCGCGGGTGCGGTGTCCCTACGCTCGTCTTCCCCTCCGGCACGGCTTGCCTGTTCTTTAACAACATCGGCAATGCCCCCGAGGCGGCGGCACTCGCCAAGGCTTGTCGCGCCGGCCGCACGGTCAAGGTGGACATGGGTGAGCTCTTTTGGCTCGACGAGAACGGTAACGAGAAGCGCCACGGCTTCATCATCATCGCCGGCTCGGGCTTCGACGCCGAGATCATGATGAAGGCCGCTCCCACCAAAAACGACATTGGCGAGATCGCCTATTTCCTGTCGGCACTCGCCACACCCAACCCCACGGTGGCGCACTTCACCATTGAGCACGACGGCATTGTCGAGGAGCTCGACGGCATCTGCTGCATGGCAGGCAATACCTCGGTCATCCAAAACGACATCAACCTATTCCCTAACTGCCGCATGGACGACGGCATGGTCGACATCGTCGTTATTGAGCCCGTACGCACGGTGCAGCTGCTCCCCACGGTAATTACCGCCGCGCTCGACCCCGCTGGCAAATTGCTCGGCCGTCCGCAGTTTAAGATCATCCAGACCAAGGAAGCCAAGATCACCTGCACGCCATCGCTGGGCATGCAGTTCGATGGTGAGATCATCTCCAGCAACTCCGGCGTCTTTGGCGCCCGCGCGCTTCCGCAATGTCTCGACCTCATCGTCGACGAATTTTCACCGCTCGGAAAATAGGAGGACCCCATGAACGACAATCCCCTGATTGGCTTTATCGTCATCGTCTTGGCCATGCTCGTCGGTTACGCTATCAATGTGATTCATCGCCGAAAGAAGTAAATCCACATTGGTATGATATTCATCCAGTTATCGACTCTCCCGCTGTTTATGCAAATCCTATACAGCGGGAGAGTTTCCTTTTTGAGCACTGTCTGACGCTTTATTCAGCTATAGTAAATGCAGGGTGCCTTTATTTAACTAAAGCTATAAAATGAGTATTATTATCCGCTCATCGTATATTTCTTCGCGCTCATCGAGTAAATCCTGTTGTCAAATGAATACTCTTTACACTTCCTTTAGGCTAGTAGATGTATTTATTAGCTGAAGCTCCGTACGGTTTCGCGGGGTTTCAACAGTTGGGAGGGATCATGAGGTTTACTCATCCTGTCAACACGCTCAAGAAGCTTGGCTGCGGCCTTGCATTTGGAGCAGCGGCCATTATGGCCATGCCGACTTCGGCGCTCGCTTGCACCCAGATCTACATGGGCAGCCAGCTCACGGCAGACGGCAACACGTACTACGGCCGCTCCGAGGACTTCGGCCCGCGCTACATCAAGCACTTTGGCATCGAGCCCGCACACAAGGACGGCAGCAAGTACACCTCGATCGAGTCCGGCTTTGAGTACAAGTCCAAGGGCGCAACCTACCGCTACACCTTCGTTCGCGACAACCCCTCTCAGTGGGAAGATCGTTACGATGCATATTCCGAGGCTGGCATCAACGAGAAGGGCGTTTCCTGCTCTGCCACGCTGAGCACCTCCTATAACGAGAAGGCAGAGGAAGCCGACCCCGTCACCGAGGAGACCGGCATCGGCGAGTACAACTACGCCAGCGTCATTCTGGGCGAGAGCGCCACGGCCCGCGAGGGTGTCGAGCTCCTCGGCAGTCTGATTGACGAGCAGGGCGTCTGCTCCAACGACCAGATCATCATTGCCGACAACAACGAGACCTGGCTGTTTGCAGCGCTTTCCGGCCATCAGTGGATTGCCATGAGGCTCACCGACGATATCGCCTCGCTCAATCCCAACATCGGCAACCTCACCTATGACGTCGACCTCGACGACACCGAGAACTGCCTCCACTCCGAAGGCATCGAGTCCATGCCTAAGGAGAAGGGCTTTGCCGAGTACACCGACGGCAAGTTCGACGTCGCCAAGACTTACGGTGAGGAGATTAGCGAGGCCGGTATGCACCAGTGGTCGCGCTATGTCCAGGGCCGCGATTACTTCATGGCTCCGCTTACCGAGGGCACCGACTACGAGATCGTCAAGGACGAGCGCGAAGACGCTCGTGCCACGACCGGCGCCCTGGTCCACGAGATGCAGCCGCTGTTCTTTACGCCCGGCAAATCCGACTGGAACACCTTTGAGATGATTCGTTCCTTCGCCGCTCGCGGCGAGAATGTCGCCGGCCTCAACGCCAACACCGACGGCGCCTATGCCATCGGCTCCAACCGCAACACCGAAATCCACACCTTCCAGATCCGTCACGGCATGGACCCAGAGATCGCTACCATCCAGTGGGAGATGCTCTCCAACGCCGAGTTCTCCGTCGCTATCCCCCTCTATTCCGCACTGCTCACCGAGGTCAGCCCCTACTTCAGCGATCAGGATGTCTCCTTCGATCACTGTGAAGAGGAAGACGTCGTGAACAACGAGGAGCCCAAGAACTCCATCAACTACGTTCTCATGGACATCAACACGCTTGCCTATGAGAACCGCGACAGCTGCGCCGCCGGCGCCCGCGCCTATCTCGACGCCCTGCAGAAGGAGCTCATTGAGCAGAGCCTGACCGTCGACGAGGCCATGCAGGCCGCCAAGGACACCGAGGCCCGCACCGCTCTGGCCAACAAGGCCGGCAAGGCAGCGACCAAAAACACCTATGTCAAGTGCAAGGCCATGCTCGAGGAGATGCGCGACTACCTCAAGGAGGGCGACTTCTCCGAGGAGTTCGTCCCGAGTGACTATGATGCCGACAACGACCGCCTGGTCGAGTCCATCACCTACGCCGACGAGGCCCTCTCCGATGAGGACGTTGCCGAGCCCGAGGTTGAGGAAGAGGCGACCGAGGAGAAGTCCGAGGGCAACAACATGGCCACCATGGCCGTTGGCGCCATCGTCATCATCGGTGTCTGCGGCTTCGTGCTTTATCGTCGCAAGAAGGCCTAAGACCCTCACGTTCCGAGAGACGGGCGGGGTCGCATGAGTCATCCCGCCCGCTCAGCCTGCCCTTTTGACCGGCAGGAAACGCCGCCGAAATCTTTTCAAAAAAAGATTTCCCCGCACACACTTCGCTGTGCTATAGTGCAGCGCAACAGCAACGAGGTGCAACCGCGCCAAGGCATCACGAAAGGAGCCACCAAGATGAAGAACACGATGAAGTCCCTCAACAACTGGTGGTGGCGTGATGCGAATACGATCGGTCGACAGTGAGTCCCTCACGCCTGTTTTTGCGCTCTAGGTGATTGGAAGGCCTCCGGTTTCGACCGGGGGCCTTTTTCTATCTCGAGCCCGATCGCATTCACATCACGCGCCTCCGTTTTTCTCTTACACTCCCCATTTCGAAAGGACTTTCACCATGTCTCAGAGCACCACCGCCACCGCCCGGCCCCGCACCGTCCAGACCGCCGACCGCGGCAAACTCGATATCCGCGCCCTTGTCCTGCTCGCCATCCTGCTTGCCGCAGGCTTCATCCTCAACTTCACCGTCGGCAAGGCAATCTCGGGTATCTCGGGCGGCATGATCAGCCCCGAGTTCATCATCTCGGCCTTCTGCCTCACCATCCTGGTCGTTCGTCCCAACATTGGCCAGGCGCTCGTCATAGGTCTCATCTCGGCGGCCGTGATCCAGATCACCACCACCTCGCCGTTTGTCGATTTTGCCGCCGAAGGGATCGCCGCCATGCTCATGGCCGTCATTGTCAACGCCGCCGCCAAGGACGGCCAGGTTAAGCCCGTCGTCGCCATCGTCGCAACATTCGTGACCACCTTTGTCTCCGGCGTCATCTTCATGGTCATCAAGATGGCCATGCTCGGCGTGGTGGGCGAGCTCGCCGCGGCCATGCTGCCCGTCGTCGCCATGACCGCCGTGTTTAACGCCATTCTGGTCGGCGCTCTCTACATGCCCATCCAGAAGGCCCTTAAGCTCAACTAACCTGCTCGGCTTTACGAGCCACCCCATCTTGGCGTTCATTCGTCGCTCGCGTACCCAAGTACGCTTCGTTCCTCTTTCGCGCCAACCTGGGGCACCTCGTAAAGCCGTCTCCGTGCTTCACCACCAAAGACTGTCCCAAACAACGAGCTTTTTGGGGACGTTCTTAAACGACTAGTCATATAAGAACGTCCCCGATGACTATGAAAGGTATCCATGGAAACGATCATCAACGTCGACGATGTCTCGTTCTCCTATGGCGCGCAAACCGAGCAGGCGCTCAGCCACGTCTCGTTCAGCGTGAACAAGGGAGATTTCATCGGCATCATCGGGCCCTCGGGCGCCGGCAAGTCCACACTTGCCGCCTGTCTGTCGGGCGCCGTGCCTCACCACTACACCGGCGCCTTTTATGGCTCCGTGTTAGTTGACGGCCACGACACCTGCGAGGTCTCGCTCACCGACATATCGCAGATTGTCGGCAGCGTGCTGCAAGACATCGACACGCAGATGGTCGCTTCGGTCGTTGAGGATGAAATGCTCTTTGGTCTCGAGAACTTTGGCGTTCCGCACGACCAAATCGAGCAGCGCGTGAGCGAGACGCTTAAGACCGTCGGCATTAGCGACCTGCGCGACCGCGAGATTGCCACCCTCTCGGGCGGCCAAAAGCAAAAGGTAGCCATCGCTGCCATCCTCGCCATGCGCCCGCGCGTCTTAGTGCTCGATGAGCCAACCGCAGCACTCGACCCCGTCAGTTCCACCTTGGTCTTCGAGACACTGCGTGAGGCAAACCGCACGCTCGGCATCACCATCGTCGTTGTTGAGCAAAAGGTCGCCTTGCTTTCGGAGTACTGCAACCGTGTGTTGGTGCTCGATCACGGCCAAATCGCGCTGCAAGGTGAGCCGCACGAGGTCTTTGCGCACACCGACAAGCTTCGCGCCATCGGTGTCGATTGCCCGCGCGTCACGCGCATCTTCAACAGTCTCGAGGCCGATGGCCTGGTAAGCGGCACGCCCTGCCTGGATGTCGACGAAGCAGAACGCCTGATCACGGAAATCGTCGACCCCGACCGTGCGACAAGTGATACCCAGGCGCCAGCCGGCTCCCCGCACGCACCGTCGCTGCGCCCGCATGCGAAAGACGCCGAGCCGGTGCTCGCCTTTGACCATGTCGAGTTTTCCTACCCCCATGGAGGCGCCGCCGTCCACGACCTCAACTTGACGCTCTACCCCGGCGAGCTCGTGGGCATTGTCGGCCAAAACGGAGCCGGCAAAACCACGCTCACCAAACTGCTCACGGGTTTGCTCAGGCCCGCATCGGGCAGCGTACGCGTTACGGGCTTGGACACGGCATCGGTTCCCACGAGCCGCATCGCACGCGAAGTGGCAACGCTTTTCCAGAACCCCGACCGCCAAATCTGTAAAGACACCGTGCTCGACGAGGTCGCCTTTGGTCTAGAACTTGCCGGCATCGACCGCGCCGAAGCTCTGCGTCGCTCCCAGCTGGTCATCGACCGTTTTGGTCTGCCCGCCGACGAGGCACCGTTCTCGCTGTCGCGCGGCCAGCGCCAGATGGTGGCACTCGCCTCCGTTGTAGTGGTCGAGCCCAAGATCGTGGTGCTCGACGAGCCTACGAGCGGTCTGGACTACCGCGAGTGCATGACTGTGATGGAAACGGTGCGCACCATGGCCGAGCGCGGTTGCGCCGTCATCATGGTCTGTCACGACATGGAAGTCGTTTCCGACTTTGCCGAACGCATCGTGGTGATGGCCAACGGTCGCATCCTCGACCGGGGCCGCACGCACGAACTGTTCTCGAACATCGAACTCATGCAGCAAGCCTACGTTGAGCCGCCCCAGGTCATCGAACTCTCGCGCCGTCTGGCATCTACCGTCTCGCCCGCCTTTACGCAGGTGAGTGAGGTCACTGATATCGTACGCATTACCGAGGAGATGGTCCGCCGTGGTTAACGTCATCGACTACATGCCGGGTGACACGCTGCTACACCGCCTGAACCCCGTCATCAAACTGGCCCTCGCCGCCGCCATCATCATCGGCATTTTCTTGTCCGACACCTATGTGGCACTGCTGGGCTTTCTGGCGCTCACGCTCGCGCTGGGAGCCTACGCCGGTGTCGTCGACCGCCTGCTCGCGCTGCTCAAGCTGCTGATTCCGCTCGCGTTCATCATGCTGGTGCTGCAGCTGGCTTTTATGCGCGATGGCAACATCGTGTGGGGCTTCGTTACCGACACGGGTCTCATCACCGGCTCCAAGGCATGCCTGCGCCTGCTGGGCGTAGCGCTACCACTCATCCTGATGCTCATGGTGACCAAGCTCAACGACCTTGCCAACGCCTGCGTGGAGATGTTGCACGTGCCGTATCGCTACGCCTTCACCTTTACCACGGCACTGCGCTTTGTGCCGGTGTTTGGCCAGGAGATGAACGCCATCATGGAGGCGCAGACCGCACGCGGCGTCGAGTATGACACCAAGAACCCCATCAAGAAGCTCAAACTCATGCTGCCGCTGTGCGTGCCGCTACTGATCTCGAGCGTGGGTAAAACCGATGCCACGGCCTTGGCGGCAGAGCAACGTGGCTTCTACCTGCGTACGCGCGCGAGCTCGTACAAGCGATACCCCATCAAGGGTCTGGACATTGCCATACTTATTGTCAGCATTGCCCTCATCGTCCTCGGCTTCCTGTTCTAACCCATCGTCACCGGCAACCGACAAACGCAAAAGGCCCCGGCTCGCATCAAACGAGCCGGGGCCTTACTGTTTTCCAAGATAAAACCAACCAAAATAAACCTGTCCCTTTTTGGCAGGTCGAGGGCTACAGGCGGTAGGGGGCTCCGCTACGGATAATGGACTCGCGTACCAGGACGTCCATAGCGTCGAGAGTGATCTCGGGCATCTCTCGGTACTTTTGCAGCACCGAGAGCTCGGTGCAGGCCAGGATGACGCGATCGCAGCCGCTGCGAGCGAACTCCCACATCACACGATCGAACTTATCCATATCGGGCTCGCGTCCTGCCTTCACGTCATCGTAGATGAGCGACATCACGTCGGCCTGACGCTCCTCGCTGGGGTAGACGACTTCGACACCTGCCGCCTCGCACTCGCGCCCGTAGACGCCGGCGCCCACGGTGCCGTCGGTACCCATAATGCCGATCTTGCGCACCGGCTCGGCCGGCATGCTCAAGTTGGGGTCGAACTCGCACTCCCCCATCACCGCGCCCGCCAGGGCATAGCGAACCGACTCGCGCGGCATATGGATAATCGGCACCTTGGTAAACGACTGGATCTGGTCGTAGAAGTAGTGTGACGTGTTGCAGGGAATGGCAATGTGCGCACAGCCCAGCCCCTCGAGCGCCTGCGCACATTCCTTCATGGTCGCCAGCAGCTCGGCATGCTCGCCGGTCTTGATGGCCAGCGTACGGTCGGGCATGGTCGACTTAGAGAGCACCACCATGTCGATATGCTCCTGATCGCAGGCGGCCGCCGTGTGACGCACCACCTGGTCGTAGTAATACGACGTGGCCTCGGCGCCCATACCGCCGATAACTCCCAGTTTTTCCATCGCCGCCTCCTTGGTGACACTCGCACCATTGCGCGTATCATACCCGCGCCCGCCCGATGCAAACCGGGCGGGCGCGACGTTCATCCTATTTGTAATACGTCTTGAACAGCTTAAAGTGACGCAACTTGGTGTGCCACATGCGCAGCCAGCGGTTAAAGACAAAGTCGCCCTTCATAAACGAAGGATCGGCAGCCTTGCCCTCCTTGGCCAGACGATGCGCCTTCGCACGCAACTCGGGGTCCTTGACGTACTTGTCAACGACGCCCATGGGGACAACCATCCACAGCGCCTCGTCCTGCGCCGTCACGAACTCCGGCTCAAACGGGCGGTTGTACACGTACTCATCCACCACGTACTTGGCCACGTTAAAGCCGCTGTTGGTAACGTAGTAGTTACTGCGGCCCTGGCGGGTGTTGAAGTCGAAGAACTTAAACGAACCGTCGCGCTCGTCGTACTTGACGTCAAAGTTGGAGAAACCCGTAAACTTGAGATCTTCGAGCAACTTGCGCACGCCACCCATGAGCTTGTCGTTGGGCTCAGTGATGATGCAGGCGTGGTTGCCGACACCATGGGGCTGATGCTCCTCGAGCAGCACGTGACCCAGGCACATCATGCGAACCTTGCCGTTGCGATCGGAATAACTGGTCAGTACGCGCATGTACTCGTCGTTGCCGGGCACGCGGTCCTGCAGAATTAGGTCGTCGGTGTAGCCGCTCATATACACATCGCGAATGACCTGCTCCAGCTCGGCGCGATCGGCAATCTCGTAGGCCTTCTTCTGGCCCTCGAACTCGTGCTCCCACCACATAATGCCGTCAGAGGGCTTCAGAATCATCGGGAAGGGGAAGTCGATCTGGTCGAGCACCTCGGCGGAAGCCTCGCCCTGGGCGTTGAGCATCGCCATGGTAAAGGTAAACGTGTGCGGATAGGGCACACCGTGCTTCTCGCACAGCTCGTAGAAGATCTCCTTCTTCTGGCACTGCTCGAGCATGCCGTAGGGCGCATAGGGCGCGATGACGTTGGAGGCAAGCTGGCCGGCATCCTGAGCCTGTGCGGCAAGCGCGACGTAGTTATCGCCGCAGCCCATCAGAATAATCTTCTTATCGGGATTGGCCTGCGCAATGCCGTTGACGGTCTCGATCATGACCGGCATGGTATCGATATCCACATTGGGCGTATAGTCGATAATCTGGCTGCGGTATGCAGGACCTGTATGATACTTGCCAAAGACCAGACTCTTGACCTGATACTCCTCGTAGAAGGCGCGCGCCACCGAATAGGCGTTGATATCGCCGCCGAGCAGCACGGGTATAAACTCGCGCTCTGTAAACTGCAATGCCATGGTAACTTCCTATCATCAACTGCCCGTACGATGGGCGGTCTTTATGCAACTGGTTTATTCTAGCGTGCCAAGCTGCCGCTTCCCAAAGTTCCACCATATCTATGGCAAGCAGGCGCTTATGATCGAGCCCGCAGGGTTCCGTAACGTTAAAGTTGAACTCTATGGTTTCTCAACAATTCACTATAACTGCAGGTCAAGGCTAAAGCCTCAAGTTCAACTTGACCCTTTAGAACCTTTAAGGTTCAAGTTGAGGTCGAAAGCAGTAGTAGAATACCTTTCGAACCATAACCTACGATTGATTGCAGAGGGACTGGATGCAGCATTCGAACCATCGCACCGCAGCGCTCATCGCGTCGAAGCCGGCTCGTATCATCACGAGCGCCGCGCTCGCCGTTGCACTGACGGCCGCGCCGATGCTCTCCCCCGTCGCAGCCTATGCCGCCTCGCAGGCAACGCAGGATCAGCTTTCCGCTGCCCAGCAGAAGATCGAAACCGCCACGAGTGCCTACAACGAGGCCCGCACCAAGCTCGAGGATCTGCAGAAGCAAATCGACACCAACGAGGCAAGCATCGAGAAGATCGAAGCCGAACTTCCCGATCAGCAGGCCAAGGCGAGCTCCGCCATGCGCGATCTATATAAGTACCAGAAGGGCACCAACCCCATCGTGAGCTTCCTGGTCAATGCGCAGAGCCTGGGAGAGTTCATCACCACCTGCAAGTACACCAACCAGATCACGAGCTCGAGCGTCGACGAGATCGAAGAGCTTAACAAGATGCAGACCGAGCTCGAGCAGAACAAGACCGAGCTCGAGCAGGCCAAGTCCCAACTCGAAACCGAGCAGAAAACCGCCGAGGACGCACTGGCACAGGCCCAGCAGCTTCGCAGCGAAGCCCAGGCAAAGGCCGAGCAGGAGAATGCCGCCGAGCTGGCCAAGCTCGAGGCCGACAAGGCCGCTGCCGCCGAGAAGCTCTCGGGCGAGGGCGTGAGCGGCAACAACTCCAACAGCCAGGCCAATAACGCCAACACCACCATTGACACCACGGTGAACAACTCCAATACCGGCAACTCCGATTACGACTCGTTTATCAACGAGTGGACGAGTCGCATCGACAACTACCTCGCCGGCTCCCCCATGGCAGGCCAGGGTTACACCTTTGCCGTCGCCGCCTGGAACACCGGTGTTGACCCTCGCTGGTCTCCCGCCATCGCCTGCATCGAGAGCAGCAAGGGCCTCTATTGTGCCGGCTCCTATAACGCCTGGGGCTGGAGCGCCCGCGGCGGCGGCTGGCGGAGCTTTGGTAGCTGGAGCGAGGGCGTCTCTGCCCACGTTGCCTACCTGGGCGCCAACTATGGCTCCACGCTTACCCCGGCAGCCGCCAAAAAGTACTGCCCGCCCACGTGGCAGGACTGGTACAACAAGGTTGCAACCCAGATGAACCGCATCTAAGATCAACGTCAAAGGGCCCCAATTGGGGCCCTTTTTTCTTTTATGCGACGGAGGTATCGACGATGCCAGTCGCGTTTGCGATGGCAACAATGATGATCATTGCCAACAAGAGCACACCCATAGCCTTGAGCCAGAGCTTTGCAAGCTTTTTACCGCGATATCTATCGAGTAGCTCAAACCGCCGGCGAAGGCGGCGTTTATCGAGCATCACAAAATGAATGAGCACTATGAGACCGTCAACGAAGATAAAATACTCAATCGCGAGAAACCACATCGGGTAGTTTTGGTTGGCGCCCGTGGGATGAAAAACGGCAAAATGGCTTCCGGCAAAGAAAACAAGTAGCGAAAGATAGACGAATCCGTTCCAAATGCGCCCAACGGTGTCGGGAATGCGGGAGATTAAACTCGGGCGCTCAGGCACCAATGGCAACCCACCCTGAGATTGATCCGTGGGGAGCACGGGCGCAGGGCACACAGCTCGCCGCTCTGGAGGCTCTTGGAAGGAAGCAGCATTCGGCGCGGACGACGGCGTCGGTGCGGACAACGCATAGGATGCGCGCACAGCGTGCCCTAGCGCCTTCGCACTTGCAAAGCGCTTGTCCGGATCGAGCGCCATCGCCATGCAAATAACATCGGCAAGCGAGGCGGGGACGTCATATGTCTCGCATTGCTCGCGCATGTTCCGACCTGGCTTGGGATCGGCCCCCGTCAGACAAAAGAACAGCAGGGCACCGAGCGCATAGACATCGCTGCGCACGCTCGTCTGGCCAAAACCGTACTGTTCGGGTGGCGCATAGGGTCGCGTACCAAACTTAACGGTATCGGCATCGGCTCCTTCGCGCCACACGCGAGCGATTCCCAAGTCGATAATCACCAGCGATGAAAACGTCATGCCTGTATCGGGCGTATAGTTCGCGCCCGAAACGATGATATTCGAGGGCTTTAGGTCGCGATGGATCACCGGCGCAGTCATCTCCCCCGCCGACGCAAAGCCGGCATGGAGCTCCGCAACTGCATCACAAAGGGCGCCAAACAGCTCACAAGCATAATCGGGCGTCGCACCCAAACGCCCCACCAGGGCCCCGAGCGTTTCGCCTTCGATATATTCCATGACCACGCAAAGCTCGTCGCCCACGCGGCGGCAATCGACAATCCGAGGCAAGTGCTCGTAACGTCGCCCGGCATGCTGGGCCGCAAACAGGCGTTCATACGCCCCGCCAATCTGGGCCGACGCGTCGATGCGCTTGCGAACAAAGGGGCCAAGAGATCCCCCGCCAGAGCCCTCAAAGTATACGAGCTCGGTCGTCTCGACGTCGGAGTGCTTGAGCACACGGTCTACGCGATAACTGTCATCACGCTCAAGTGACGCCAGGTGTCCGGCGAGCGCAGCGGTCAGCTCATCATCGGAATATGTTGGGCTCTGAGTATCCATAGCGTCCATAATAACGCAGGGCACGGACGCCCAATGACGCCCGTGCCCTGCACGTTCTAAATATCGTGAACGGCGCTTCCGCCAGCAGTTAGCCGTTAACTCACCGTCTCCTCGCCAAAGCGATACAGCTCCTCGTTCACCTTTTGCAGGCTGCAGCCACGATCGATACAGAAAATGATGATGGCGTCACGGCGATCCTTGCAGTTGAGGACATTGGCACCCGCCGCCGTCAAGGCGCGGTTGGTTTCCTTGAGCGTTAGCGCCATGGCGAAGGCAATCTGCAGCACCTTATTGCGACTTGGATGCCGCGTACCGGTAAAGATCTGATAGCCAAACGTCTCGTTGAGGTCGGCCATACGCACCACGCGCGAACGCTCCAGACCTTTCTCTTGCAGAAGCTGCTTTAAGTAGTCCGAAAGCGACGGGGCGGCAAAGTCATGCCCCTTGATATAGCCATCAATGCTTGGCGCATCGAGAAGCTCATTGAGCAGCTCCTCAGTCAGCTTTTTATCGGGCATACGACTTCACCTCCCCCAGTGCATGCAACATGCTAGAAACCGCTCACATCCGAGCGCTCCCAACTGGCGACCTGATCGGGAGACACCGTGCCCAGCGCCTCGAACTTCCAGGAGCCGCCCGCCTTCAGATGATTGGTGTTTGCAAGAGCCGTTCCAACCTGGTTGCCATCAGCATCATACAGAACATACTCAATCTGAATGTAGCTCTTTTCCTTGTCCGTGTTATTGGTCAGCGTACCCGTGATCTTATAGGCAAACTGATTGGAGGTGTCTTCAGCCTCGTCAGCAATGGTATACGGTTCTTGCGGTTCTTTTTGCTCCTCAGCCTGCTGTGTCGTCTCGGCAGGTTTTGCCGAATCGTTCGCAGACGAATCGGTTGAGTTGCCGCCCATAGAGCCCACGGCACCGGCAATAACCAGCACCACGATGACGCCTAGGACAATCTTGCCAATCGGCTTCTTTCCCTCTTTTGCCATTATGCATCCTTCCTACGATCCGGCTACCGTGCCGGCGCACAGCACATCGTAGGAGGCAGCGAACTCAAATTCATTAGCTGGGAGCTAATGTCGCAACACAGCTTGCCATCTGACACTCATTAGTCCCTTTCTTCCTTCACCGAACTCATGCCTTTGTTGTTGACTATTAAACATTTAGACGTAAACTGCTTTGTTACCTTGTCAACATCTGAAAGGAACCTCATTGGGAAAAGACGTACTGGTGCAGCAACTCGTCGACTCATTCGACAGCTGGCCCGCCAAAAATTCCGGTTGTGGATTGTCCCGCATGACACAAGAGCTCTATCCTTTTGATAAGCTCTTCTCTCCCATCAAAATTAACAAGCTCACCGTTAAAAACCGCATTGTCATGGCACCGATGGGCAATATCGACATGTGCGAGGAAACTGGCCGCCCCAGTGACATGATGCTGCAGTACTTTTTCGCCCGCGCCAAAGGCGGCTGCGGTCTCATCACAACAGGACTCGTGCCGGTAAGCCACGGCATCGATACCACGGTCACCGAGCTGGACAAGCTCACCTATTTCCCGCGCATCGATCGAAGCCGAACCGTTATGGCAGGCTGGCGCGACCTTGCCCAAGGCGTTCATGCCTTCGGATCGCGCATTTTTGTCCAGCTTACGGCTGGACTCGGCCGCGTGGGCAACCCGCAATGCCTCATCACGCAAAAGAAGTTTCCGGTCTCGGCGAGTTTCTTGCCTAACTACTACATCCCCGCCATTCCATGCATGCGCCTCTCGGACCAAAAGCTGCGCCGTATCGTAAACAATATCGGCCAAGCGGCGGCCGATGCCCATGCCATGGGCATCGATGGCGTCTATTTGCACGGACACGAAGGTTATCTTATCGAGCAGCTCGGAAACCCCGCCTTTAACCATCGCAAGCTCGGACGTTATGCCGATTGGCGTCAATTTGGCCTCGATATGGTCAAAGAAATCCGTCGCCGCGTTGGGCCCGACTACCCCATCATGTACCGCATCGACCTTTCGCTTGCACTCGAGGAAACCTATGACGAGCAGGTCATGAATTCGACCTATCTGGGACGCATGCGCGGCGGCCGCACGGTCGAACAGACCCTGTGCTATATGGAAGAACTCGTGACGGCGGGAGTAGACATCTTTGACGTCGACCTGGGTTGCTACGACAACTGGTGGATGCCCCATCCGCCCGCGAGCATGCCCGCAGGCTGCTTCGCTCCCGTGGCGCGCGCCGTTCGGGAGCGCTTTGCCGCCGACAATATCCGCTCCAATGCCGGCCTTCCCGTACCCGTTGTCGCGGTGGGTAAGTTGGGCTACCCCGACATTGCCGAACGCGTCCTTCGCAATGGCGACGCCGATATGATCATGCTCGGACGCCCGCTACTTGCGGATCCCGAGTGGCCCAATAAGGCGTACGCCGGTCGCGTGGCAGATATTCGCCCCTGCATCGGATGCCAGGAAGGATGCCTCAACGAGTTTGTCGAAGGGGGCCATCCGCAGTGTGCCGTCAATCCACGCTGCAGCTTTGAATACCTCATGCCCCAGACACCCGCTCCCGCCATAGAATCCAAACGCATAGCGGTGATAGGAGCCGGACCCGCCGGGATGGTCTGTGCGCTAATCGCCGCGCGTCGCGGCCACGACGTAAAGCTCATCGACGCCGAAGATGAACTTGGAGGAAAACTCCTCTCCGCCAGCGCCGCCCGGATCAAGTTCGACCTCGATAATTACCGCTCCTATCTTGTTCGACAGGTGCGCGAGCAGACAGAAAAACCCAACGGGAACCTGACACTCGAGCTTGGACGGGCAGCACGCGCCGAAGATCTTGCAAAAGCAGGCTTCGACGCAATCGTGTGCGCGACAGGCACTTCCAATGCGATACCGCCCATCCCCGGCCTTACGGAGCTTGCAGCATCGGGCCACGCCGTGCAGGCAACGCAGCTACTGCGCCAACCCGCGCTGCTTGGTACCGCCAAAACCGTCGCCATCATTGGCGGAGGGGCCGTGGGCTGCGAGGTTGCCCAATGGCTCACCGTCGAACACGGCATACCACAGGTCAGCGTAATTGAAATGCTGCCTCACATGATGCAGGGCGCCTGTACGGCAAATCGTGGCCACCTACTCCATGCGCTCAGGGGACGCAATGTGCGGCTTCTCAATATGACACGCGTCGAGCGCGCGGAGGTCGAAGGCAAACGCGAGTCTGGAGCCCCATCGAGGTGTGCGCGTCTCCACTTGAGTCGCAACTGCCACAAAAACGTTCCCGACCCCTACGTCTCGTGGTCACCGGTCTTGCCCGAGAACGTCGAAAACCCGCTCGCACCCAAAATCGGCAACGACTGGAAGTCACTCGAGCTAACCTGCGACCTGGTAATCATTGCCTGCGGCGGACACCCCGACGACGCGCTGTTCTACAAACTGCAGCAGACGCACGCCGCAGACGAGATGCATAACATCGGCGATGGGTTTGCACCCGGCCGCGTGCTCGAAGCGGTCCGTGCGGCATACCGACTCGGCACCAATATCTAACACGAAAGGATGGGCTCACAGATGAACCTGACCTCCCAGCAACAAGCCCTGCTCGACGGCGCCAAGGGCCCCGCCATGGCCAAAGTGGTCAAGACCCTCGTTATGTACGGCGAATGCTTTGGCGCCGAGCGTATGGTTCCCGTGACCGGCGCAAACGGTCATCTTGTCACAAGTTTTGGCCTCTCCATGCTCGGTCCAGTCTATGACCTTATGGATGAGCTGCTGAAAGACGGCGCCCTGTCCGGTCAGTCATTCTCGGTCGACCCGAGGCCCCTCGACCCCGCCGTCCCGGCCAACCCGCTGCAAAAGCTGCTGTTCAAGATTATGTATTCCAAACAAGACGATTATGAGGCACAGCTGCGCAGCATGGGCCTATTGGACAACGATGCTTTCACCTGCACCTGCTACCAGCCCGAGGTTGGCAATCGACCTCGGCGTGGCGACATCCTAAGCTGGGCAGAAAGCAGCGCCGTGGTCTTTGCCAACTCCGTGTTGGGCGCTCGCTGCAATCGCAACTCCGGCATCATCGAGATGTTCGGCTCAATTGCCGGCTTTGTCCCGGAATTCGGCCTGCTCACCGATGAGGGCCGCAAGGCGACCTGGATCATCGAAGTCGACTGTAAGCGCAAGCCCGAAGCGCAAGTGCTTGGCAGCGCCATCGGCATGAAGGTGATGGAAGACGTCCCTTACATTAAAGGCCTCGACCGCTGGCTTGGCCGCGAACTCACACCCGGCACGCAGGACTACCTTAAGGACATGGGCGCCGCCAGTGCATCGAACGGCGCTGTCGGGCTCTACCACGTGGACGGCATCACGCCCGAGGCCGTCGAACAAGGCGAACACCTCATAGCACCAGACGCCCAAATCTATCGCATTAACGACGCCGAGCTGGAACGCATCCGCTCGAGCTACCCCGTTATGCGGAAGAACCCGGGCGCGCGCCCCAAGCTTGCCTTCATCGGCTGCCCCCACCTCTCGTCTGCACAACTCGCCCACTGGGCAGACGCTATCTGCGATGGGCTGAGCGCCTCCGGCAACCGCCGCGTGCAAGTACCCACCGTGCTGACCGCCGCCCCATCTGTGGCAGACGCCTTCCGCAAGACTGCGGCATACAGACGCCTCTCGACTACCGGCGCCGTCGTCTCGAGCATCTGCCCGCTTATGTACACCAACAACCCGCTGTGCGGCAGCATGCCCATCATCACCAACTCCAACAAGTTGCGTACGTACTCGGCATCGCGCTACTACACCGACGACGAGGTGCTCGCCTACGTCACCACCGGAAAACCAATCAAATAGGAAGGCGACTCCTCATGGAAAAAATCTTTCACGGCCGCGTCGTTGTCCCCGGAACTGCCCACGCCAAGGCACTCGTCTCTCACGGAGGGCTCAACACACTCGCATCGTTTCAGAAGGCACTGATGTTTGGCGACAAAAAGGCCACGTGTTCCGACCAAAACAATCCCGACTTGTACGGCAAACCTTTGGCGGGATGCGCCCTGTGCCTTCCGCAGACCATCGGCTCCACCACAGGCGGCATGGTGCTCTTCTGCGCCACCAAAATGGGGCGCCAACCCGCATGCCTGCTGTTTTCCAAACCCATTGACAGCCTTGCCGCCGCTGGCGCGATTCTCTCGGGCGTATGGACCGACACCCCCATGCCCACCATTGACAACCTGGGCGATGAGTTTCTCGATGCCGTATCGACGGGAGACGCCATCACTGTGGCCGAAGACGGCACGGTCATCGTCGGCTAAGACTGTCCGACCCGCCGCCCTCAGATGAACAACGTGTTTCGCCGTTTCCCACGCGCGGTGCGGGCGATAATCTTGACATATTCGATATACAACACGAAAGGAGTCCCACCATGGGAGCATCGGTATCGGTCGCACAGGGCGCGCCTCTTGATGCAGGCACCTACAAGGCAGACGAGGCAGCCGTCGAGCGCTTTTGCGAATTGCTGCGCATCCCCACCGTTTCGCGTGAGAGCATCGCCGAGCGCGACGATGAGCCCTTCAGTCAGTGGATTCCCACGCTTCAGCGACTTTATCCGCATTTCTTTAAAGTCGCCGAGCTCACACGCATCGACGACTTTGGCATGCTCCTGCGTTGGCCTGGCGCCGATTCCGCCTTGGACCCCATCGTCATGATGGCGCATCAGGACGTCGTGCCCGTCGAGGGCCAAGACTGGAAGCATGATCCCTTTGGAGCCGAGATCATCGACGGCGAAATCTGGGCCCGCGGTTCACTCGACACCAAGTGCATCGTCTCTGCTTTTCTCGAGGCCACCGAGCACCTCATCGATCAGGGCTTCGTTCCCCCGCGCGATGTCTGGTTCTTCTCGAGCGATGGCGAGGAAATCGCCGCGCCTACTGCAACCCATGCAGTGCAGTGGCTTCGCGAGCACAACATCCATCCCTATATGGTGCTCGATGAGGGTGGAGCCGTGGCAACCAATGCCCCGCTCGGCGTCACCGAACCCGTTGCCATGGTAGGTGTGTCCGAGAAGGGCCACGTCGACCTTACCGTCACGGCGCGCGCCGACGGCGGCCATGCCTCTACGCCTGCGGCAAACGATGCCTGCCGTCTTCTCTGCCGTGTATGCGAGACTATCTCGGCCAACCCCGGCAAGCCGCAGCTCACGCCCGCCGTCGAGGCTACACTGACCGAGTTGGGTGCCCGTAGCAGCGCGACGTATCAGGCAATCTTTGGCAACCTGTGGCTCACGCGCCCCGCGGTTACCAAGATCATGGCCGCCAGCCCCGAGACCTCGGCCATGCTGCGCACAACCTATGCGCTCACGCAGCTCGAAGGCTCCAATGCGCACAATGTGCTGCCACCAGCTGCTCGCGCCAACTTCAACGTGCGCATCGCTCCGTTTGAGAGTATCGCCGATGCCGTTGAGCGCGCCCGCAAGCTCGCCGCCCAGCAGTGCCGCGCCTCGGGCGTAAGCCCCGACCATGTCACCGTCGAAATCAACGAGGCGATTCCCTACACCGAGCCCGCGCCCATCTCGCCTTACGAAGACGATGCCGCCTTCAACTACATCCATCGCTGCGTGTCGGGTGTCTATCCCGAGGCCGGCTTTGCTCCCTACGTGCAGAACTCCTGCACCGACTCGCGCGAGTTCAACGAGATCTGCGATCGCGTCTACCGCTTCTGCGGCTTTATCTACTCGGGTGAGGCACGCAAGCTCATCCATGCCGCCAACGAACGCATCGGCGTCGACGTCTACAAGCGCGGTATCGAATTCTATGTGGCGTTTCTCGCCAACCTTGGACAACTGTAGGACGGGAGGGCCGATAGCGCCCCTCCCCGCTTTTACCGACCAGGAGAACCAGCATGACCCAACCAAATCTTAAGCGGGCGGCCCGGCTCGACACCAAGGCCGTCGCCCTCGCCTCCCTACCCTTTATGGGCATGATCAGCTTTTGGCAGGTCTACGACGGCATCGTTCCCAAGATGCTCACAGGGACCTTTGGCCTATCCAACTCGCTCACCGGCGCGATCATGGCCATCGATAATGTCTTTGGCTTGTTCCTGCTTCCGCTCTTTGGCATCCTCTCGGACCGCTGCGCAAGCAAACTCGGACGTCGAACGCCCTTTATCTTGGGCGGCTCCGCGGTGGCAATGCTCTCCGTCCCGCTCATCGCGATTGCCAACAACATGGGCAGCCTACCTCTGCTCATTGGCGCGATTATCCTCACGCTTTTGGCAATATGTGCCTACCGCACCATGACGGTTGCCATCGTGGCCGATATTACGCCTCGCCCACTTCGAACCAAGGCGGACTCAATCGAGAAGATCGTCGGCTATGCGGGAACGGGCCTTATGCTCGTCGCCATCTCGGTCATGGTTCCCAGGGCCGACAAACCCAATTATCTTCCGCTCTTTATCTTGCAGGCCGCCTTTATCCTCGTGTCGGCCGTTGTCTACGGCATCTTTGTCCGTGAGCCCGCCCTCGTCGAAAAGATGCGCGAGAAATCGCTGTCCATGGGCATCGACGAAGATCAGATTGACAAAGATGACTCCCCCGAGGCCGGCGGTAAAGATCGCGTTGCAGACGCCGGCGTACACCGCTCCATCATCATGCTGCTCGCTGCAACGTTTTTCTACTACATGAGCTATAACGCCATGACCACCAATATCAGCCGTTATGCCGATATGTTCTACGGCATGGAGGGCGGTTCCTATGCCATCATCAATATCGTGACGATTGCAGGCGCGCTGCTAAGCTACGTACCCCTGGCAAACCTTTCGCTCAAAATCGGCCGCAAAAAGGTCGCCCTGGGCACCGCCGTCATCATGGTTTTGTGCCCCGCGCTTCTTTGGCTGGCACCCGGCTTCTCGCCCGTGTTGTACGGCGTCTTTTTGTTGCTGGGCGTCGCGTTGGGCGGCGTGGACCTGTGCGTGTACACGATGATTCTGGAGTGCTGCAGCTCCCAAAGCGTAGGCCGCTACTCCGGTTACTACTACACCGTGAGCATGGCGGCTCAGGTGGCGACACCGATTCTCTCCGGCATCGTCATGGACGTGGCGCCGTCGATGCTCTTCGCCTACATCACGGCAATGGGCATGTTTATGGCCGCGAGCATTGCCGCCGCCAAACACGGCGACGCCATCTTGATCGACGAGGTCGCTCGCCGCGAGGCAGCCGAGTAGAAGTGCACGCCAATATTGAGCAATGGAGCCGGATGGGGGCATTTCCCATCCGGCTCCCTTTTTCATCCTTAAGAGGCTCGTCGAAGCCTACCCCACCGTGACGGATTCCCCGGTAAAGGCACTGATCATCAACAGGACAAAGAACACCAGGTAGCTGACACTCAGCAGGTACGCAATGATCAGAAAGAAGGCCCATCCGACATTGGTCTTGCCATCGGCACGACGTTGCTCGCGAGAACGGCACAGCCAAATCGTCACGCCAATGGCCACAATCAACAGCACAAGTGCCGCTGCCGCCAGTCCAGCAAGCGCAAACATCACGCCAATGCTCACAGCAATAACCGGGAGCAGCAGCAAGCCGCACCCGCACCCACCAGGACTAAACACGGCAGACTGCCGGCGTCGTTCCATCGTCACTCCAACCTCAACATCTTTGAGCGCTACAACGCAATGGCCTGCTGAACGGGAACGATCTTATCCAGTTCCGGTTCGATGCGCCTCTTCTCTGCCTCGAGATCAAACGTCATCTGGGCTCGAAGCCAATAGCCATCCGTCAGGCCAAAGTAGCGGCAAAGACGAAGATCGGTGTCAGCCGTAACACGACGCCTTCCCAAAATAATCTGCCCAATACGCTGAGCCGGAATCCCGGTCTCCTTAGCAAGGCGATATTGAGAAATACCCATAGGGACAAGAAATTCCTCTTTGAGAAGCTCGCCGGGGGCCACCGGCGACAACAATCCAGCATCAGTTTTGTCACTTGTGATAATCGACGATTTCAACATTCCAAGCCATCCCCTGTCTCCACTCAAAACAGACCCGATAGCGCTCATTGACACGGATACTATATTGACCGGCGCGATCGCCCTTCAACGCTTCAAGACGATTGCCTGGCGGAACGCGAAGATCATCAAGCGAAGCGCAGATCTGCAGTTGGCGAATCTTCCTCAAGGCGACCCGCTCAAAAGGAATGAACTTCCTAATCCGCACACCCATTGCAAAGCGTTCAGTGTCTTCATCTTTATATGATGCAATCATAGTATCGCCTTACGTTAATAACGTCAAACGTTTCTATAGAGTTACATCCCTATTATAGCGTACATTTGTTCGTATTTTCGAGAACAAACGTCCACGTCAATTAACCAAGCAAAAGTAATCGTTTGTAGACATCGAGGCCTTTGAGCAGGACTTCCTCGTCAAAGAGCATGGTATCAGTATGCAGGGCACTCGTGGCATAGGCGGGGCAGCCCTCGGCGTCGCTCGGGTTATCCTGACTGACAGGAACGCCCGTGCCCAGCAAGAAGAACACACCCGGCAGATGGCGCTGATAGAAAGCGAAGTCCTCGGCAATCAGCAAAGGCTCATCCACGAGCTGCAGCTCGGGCAAGGCAGGCGCGACATTGGCAAATAGCTCGGGGTCGTTGTCAACCGGCGGATAGCCCTCGGCAAAGTCAAGATCGTACGTGCAGCCCGTTGCAGCGCATGCCTCATCAAGCACGCGGTGCACGCCCCCGCGTGCACGGTCGAACATGTCGTCTGTAAACACACGCAGGCTGCCGGCAACATGGGCCTCCCCCGCCACCGCGTTGCAGACGGTGCCGGCCTGCAGCAGGCCGAACTTACCAATGCAGGGCTCGTCGGCACCCAACTCGTCCATCAATTCGCGCTCGGCGACCAAGAACTTGGCAGCCGCCAGCGCCGCATCGTGTGATTCGTTTACGGGAACGCCGTAAGTCTTGGCGATATGGATACTTGTCCCGTGAATGCGCACGTGCGTCTCACTCGAGCGCGCCAGCAATGGACCGGAGCAGCTCGCCAACGTGTTTGCAGGCAGGTCGGGCCATACGTGGAACCCGAAGATGCGATCTGCCCCATAGCGCTCGAATACGCCGCTCTCACACACCGTCTTGGCGCCACCGGTCGTTTCCTCGGCCGGCTGAAACACAAAGAGCACGTTGCGCTTGATGGCACCCGGCTGCTCACGAATCGCTCGGTCGACAAAAGTCGCCGCCGCGAGCGCCATGGCCATGTGACCGTCGTGACCGCACGCATGCATCTTGCCGGGATGCGTCGAGGCAAAGGCCGCACCCGTTGCCTCCGCGATGGGCAGGGCATCCATGTCGGCGCGAATCGCCGTAGCATGCGCGGCGCCCGTACCGGCATCGAAGAAAGCGCAGACACAGCTGGGACACGGATGAGTCACCTCGCAGGCGAGCGGCCTCAACACGCCCTCAATATAAGCGATAGTCTGTGGAAGATCGAAGTCGAGCTCCGGGATCCTGTGCAAGTCGCGCCGATAGCGACGGAGTTCTTGGAGCTCGGTCATAAAGGTTCCTTTCATAGGTGCGCGCCAGTTGCCATCTTATTGTGCCGCAAGATTGCCGCACCCTTGTTTCCAGCATATCCCTGCATTTTTTAAACGTTATATACGAATACTCTTGTTTGGTAAAGTGCAACGTGGTAGGGTCGTTACCACTTGATAGAGGCGCGGGCACGAAGAACCGCGGGCGAGCCGGCAGGCTTTGACCCCGTGGGGAGGCGAAACCCGCCGAACTGGGCTTTTCGGGCACGAACAACCTGGTGGGCCTACGGGAAACACCCGCAGGACTGTCTGCAGCAATGCGGGAGCGCTATCCGGACATTGGGTCCACGCTATGCGGATTCGATGCGCAGATGGCGCCGTCTGGATAGCGAGGTTTACGGGACATGGCATTGACCCCCAACGAGGCATATGCGGCCAAGCAGCCGTTTGTGGACAAGGAGACGCTCGAGCATATCGTCGAGCAGTTCCCCACGCCGTTTCATCTATATGACGAGGCGGGCATCCGCCGCAACATGCAAGAGGTGCGCGATGCCTTTGCATGGAACCCGGGCTTTAAGGAATACTTTGCCGTCAAGGCCAATCCCAACCCGGCGCTCATCTCCATTCTCAACGAATACGGCTGCGGCTGCGATTGCTCGAGCTATACCGAGCTCATGATCGCCCGCTCGCTGGGCATCACGGGACACGACATCATGTTCTCGTCCAACGACACACCGGCAGCGGACTTTGAGCTCGCCGACAAATTGGGCGCCATCGTCAACTTTGACGACATCAGCCACATCGAGTTCTTTGAGCGCGTTGCGGGGCCCATCCCCAAGACGGTCAGCTGCCGCTTTAATCCGGGCGGCTTGTTCCAGCTCTCCAACGGCATCATGGATAACCCCGGCGACTCCAAATACGGCATGACCACCGAGCAACTCTTCGAGGCCTTCCACATGCTCAAAGCCAAAGGCGCCGAGGACTTTGGCATCCACGCATTCCTTGCCAGCAACACCGTCACCAACGACTACTACCCCAAGCTCGCGCGCATCCTCTTTGAGCTTGCCGTGCGCCTGGAGCGCGAGACCGGTGCACATGTCGCCTTCATCAATCTGTCCGGCGGCGTCGGCATCCCCTATCTACCCGAGCAGCAGGCCAACAACATTCACGCCATCGGCGAGGGGGTGCACGCGGCCTACGACGAGATCCTGGTTCCCGCCGGTATGGGCGATGTGGCCATCTGCACCGAGATGGGCCGCTTTATGATGGGGCCCTACGGCTGCCTGGTCACCAAGGCTATCCACGAAAAGCAGATCTACAAGGACTATATCGGTGTCGACGCAAGCGCCGTCGATCTGATCCGTCCTGCCATGTACGGCGCCTACCACCACATTACGGTAATGGGTCAGCCGGGTGGCGCCGACAAGACCGCGGCGCCTGTCACAAACACGTACGACATTACGGGCAATCTGTGCGAGAACAACGACAAGTTCGCCATCGACCGCGAGCTACCGCAGATCGACATGGGTGATGTGCTCGTGATCCACGATACCGGCGCGCATGGCTACTCCATGGGCTACAACTACAACGGCCGTCTGCGCTCCGCCGAGGTGCTGCTGCGCCCCGATGGCTCGGCCGACCTCATCCGCCGCGCCGAGCGCCCGGGCGATTACTTTGCCACACTCGACGTGCTGCCGAGCGGCCGAGAGCTGCTGGCCAAGTCGCGCGCCGAAAGTGCTCGCCGTCGCGCCCAAGACGAGCGCCTGGCAGTCGCCGCCCAATGGAACAAACGCATCCAGATCGCGGACGCGAAGGAGAAGAACATGGACATCCGCAATCTCGAGGGCTCAATCGTCGCCCTTGTTACGCCGTTTAAAAAGGACGGCAGCGTCGACTTTGACGCGCTCGAACGCCTTATCGATTTCCACCTGCAAAACGGCACCGATGCCATCCTCACCCTGGGCACCACCGGCGAGAGCGCCACGATGACCGATGACGAGGACAACTCCGTCGTCGCCGCCGTGGTCAAGCATGTTGCAGGACGCGTCCCCGTCATCGCCGGCTCGGGCTCCAACTCCACGCAGACGATGCTCACCAAGTCGCTCACCTACCAGGGCTTGGGAGCCGACGGCCTGCTGCTCATCACCCCCTACTACAACAAGTCCAACGAAGAGGGCATCTATCAGCACTTTAAGACCGTCGCCGATGCTGTGGACATCCCCTGCATCCTGT
The DNA here is from genome assembly GCA_965151385.1 of uncultured Collinsella sp. GTDB lineage: Bacteria > Actinomycetota > Coriobacteriia > Coriobacteriales > Coriobacteriaceae > Collinsella. Next base: position 32,045 of record CBCTZJ010000002.1, read on the forward strand.
ACAACATCCCCGGCCGCTGCGGCTGCGGCATCAGCGAGCGCAACGTAGAGCGCTTGGTCGCGCACCCCAACATCATGGGTATTAAGGAAGCCTCGGGCAACGTCGCCTACGCGGCCAAGATCGCCCACCTGCTGTCCGACGACTTCCGCATGTACTCGGGCGAGGACGCGCTCACCGTGCCGCTCATGAGCCTGGGCGCCTCGGGCACCATCAGCGTGTGGGCCGACGTTCAGCCGCAGCTTGTGCATGACATGTGCCGCGCCTATTTGGACGGTGACGTGGCACGCGCCCGCAATATCCAGATTGCCGGCCAGCCGCTCATCAATGCCCTCTTTAGCGAGGTCAACCCCATCCCTGTCAAGGAAGCGCTCGCTCAGATGGGTATGATCGAGGCAAACTACCGCATGCCGCTATGCCCCATGGCAGACGACACGCGCGCTGCACTTACCGATGCTCTGAAGGGAGCTGGTCTGCTTGATTAAGACCGTCATTATGGGAACGGGCCGCATGGGCTCGCTCATCCGCACCACCGCCGAGGGCATTGTCAACGCCGCTGGAGAGCCCGTTTTTGACATCGTCGCCCAGATCGGCTTCGACTTGTCCGAGCTCGAGAGCGCACCGGCCGCCGATGTAATCATCGACTTCTCGAACGTCGTGACCTTCGATGCCGTTGTCGCCTATGTCGAGCGCACGGGTGCCGCACTCGTTTCCGGCACCACGGGCTATACGCCCGAGCAGATGGATCGCCTGCGCGAGCTGGGTCAGAACGCCCGTGTTATGCACTCGGGCAACTACTCTATCGGTATCGCCGCCCTGCGCCATCTGGTTGCCCAGGCCACGAGCGAGCTGCCCGGCTTTGACTGCGAAATCGTCGAGACGCACCACAGCCAAAAGGTCGACGCTCCCAGCGGCACCGCTAAGCTGCTACTCGACGCCGTGGTCGAGGCCGAGCCTGAGGCTGGCTACCACCCCGTCTATGGCCGCGAGGGCATGTGCGGCGCGCGCGACCCCAAGGAGATCGGCATGCACTCGCTGCGCGGCGGCACCGTCGCCGGCGTGCACGAGGTAAGCTTTTTCGGCCAGGACGAGGAGGTCACGCTCACGCACCGCGCCACGAGCCGTCAGATCTTCGTCAACGGCGCCCTGGCAGCCGCGCAGAAGCTCGTCACCCGCGAGCCTGGCTTCTATACGTTCGACCAGGTCATGTTTGCCTAACCAAGTATCAACCGGATCCACTCAAAGGAGAGACAGCAAATGAGTAATGCAGCCGAGATGGATGCACAGGAGATTATCAACTACATCGCAACCGCGCCCAAGAAAACGCCCGTCAAACTGTACGTGCGCGAAAAGCCGGGCATGAAGGTCCAGTGGGGCAATGCGCACGTCTACGGCGGTCGTCGTGGCAAGACCGTCTTTGGTGACTGGGATGAGCTCAAGGCACTCCTCGACGCCAACGCCGACTCCATCGACTACTACGACGTAGAGAACGACTGCCGCAACTCCGCCGTGCCCATGCTCGACCTCAAGGGTATCAACGCCCGCATCGAGCCGGGCGCGATCATCCGCGACCGTGTCGAGATTGGCGATCGCGCCGTCATCATGATGGGCGCCATCATCAACATCGGCTCCGTCATTGGCGAAGGCTCCATGATCGACATGGGCGCTGTGCTGGGCGGCCGCGCCACCGTGGGCAAGAACTGCCACATCGGCGCCGGCACCGTGCTGGCAGGCGTCGTGGAGCCCGCCAGTGCCACGCCCGTCATCATCGAGGACGACGTTATGATCGGCGCCAATGCCGTGGTCCTGGAGGGCGTGCACGTAGGCAAGGGCGCTGTCGTTGCCGCCGGCGCCGTGTGCGTCGAGGACGTCCCCGCCGGTGCCGTCGTGGCCGGTGTCCCCGCCCGCGTCATCAAGATGCGCGACGAGAAGACCGACAGCAAGACCGGCCTGGAAGAGGGTCTGCGCCAGCTCTAGGGTTACGCGGTTTTACCAAACCGCGTAACTAGTCGACGCTGCACTTTTGGTTCCGTCGTTCTAACGAACGACGGACCGGTCGACGCTGCAAACGCCCCTAAGCGGCAATCTGACGTTCAATCGTCGGTCGCGTACCGAAGTACGCTTCCCTCCTCTTTCACGTCACCTTGCTCGCTTAGGGGCGTTTTCGCTGACGTATGCTCAACCTACGGCGCAATTCAGCTCCAAGCAAAAAGGCCGAAGCCCTCATCCGAGGCTTCGGCCTTTGTTTTTTTGCGGCGTCCAAGCGCAGTTTATCGATTCTCAATTGACCCGATGTTTTTGAGCTCGATGGAGATGAGGCCATTGGGCTCGTTGACGAACTCGATGTACTCGGAATTCGAACCCATCTCGGCCGGGAAGCTGATTTCGATACCCGTGTCGGTACGGATCTTGTGATTGCGCACGGCAGCGCGCTCGACCTGCTTGCGCTCCACGGGAACGCGCTCGGGAACCTTCTCCTCGGTCAGTGCCGCGCGCACGCTTTCCTTGATGACCGGTTCGTCCTCAAAGACCTCATCGACGATATCCCAAGGCGGCAGCTCCTCGTCATCCTCAACCTTCTCGGCAACGGCAGCCTTAACCTTGGCGAGTGCCACGGCCGTGTTGGCACCGTGCTCCTCGGCGACTTCCTCGACCACACGCGTCACGGTGTCGATGACCTCCTTGCCCGACACGCCCGTGTCGCACTGCAGCAGGCCATCGGGGATAAGCATACGGTCCTCGCCGGCAATCTTGCGTTTCTTGTCCACGTAGCCGATCTCCATGGTGCTCGCGCGCACGATGGCATAGCTTGGCACCTTTTGCGAGGGGTTTGGCAGAATAGCGTAGTGGCGCGCGATGTCATTGCGCACCTCCCCCTCCTCGCGGCCCACTTCGTGCATAAAAGCCTGCTTGGAGCCCAGCAGCATCACGGCAAACCAGCGGGCATCCTCATCGTCGTCAAAATCGGCCACGAGCACGTCGGTGGACTCGGCTTTCTCGGCTTTGGTGAGCTCGGAGGAGATAAACTCCGCAATCAGCTGCGACAGGTCCACGAACTCGCGCTCGCCAAAGAAATAGCCCTTGAGCTCGCCGCCAAACGCAGAGTTCTCGGCAAACGTGGCACGTTTATTGTCGGCCGAGGTGCGTGCGCGGCGCAGATGCGTGGTCACGAAGTTGCGCACGGTACGGCTTTCGATATCCAACTCGCGCTGGCTCATAACGTTGACGGCAGAGTCAAAGTCCAGGATATGCAGAATCGCGTGATTGATTTTCATATACGGCATTCCGTTCTAGATCGATTTCGGCACGAACCAGTATAGCGGTCGAGCCCGCCCCAGACGCATCGAAGATTGGTGCATCGGGGACAGGTGCTTTGCACCAATGGCTAGCGCAGGAGCTCGGACTGCCAAGCCTCGAGCTGTTCTGCCAAACTCTTGCCGGCAGTGGGCATGTCGATCTGGGGTCGTTTGGGCAGCAGTGCGCATTTAAGGATTGCCACGATGGTCTGCGAGACAAAGCGTTGCGTATCCTTGTCAAAGCCCTGTGCAGCCTGGAGCATCACGGGCAGGCTCTCACGCAGATTCCCAGCGATATCCGCAAACCGCTCAGCACCCGTAGCCTCAAACACGGAGAACAACGCATCCACAAAACGCTCGCGCTCGCTAGGCGACACCGCAAGCAGCATCTCGCGAATGGAACCATCAACGTATCGAGCACCGGCGGACAGGCGCTCGCAGTACACGAAGTCGCGACCATCAACCACCCAGCTAAAGGGATTGTGCTGCAGCAGGCTGAACTCGGTGCTCTCGACGATGGCATAGTCCTCCTGTGTCTCGAACATCATGCCAAAGATCGACGACCGAGGTAGCGTCTTGTCGATTCGACCGGAAAGATCGGCAAAGGCGTCGCCGTTCAGAAACTCCTCGACGAAGCCCGGACCATCATGGGAATACGCCCGCTCGATTCGCTCACGGGCGACATCGGAGCACATCGCCGCACCGTACACCGCAAGGTTTCCACCCTTGGAATGACCTCCGCACAAAAGCGGCCCGTCAATCGCATCCGCCGCCTCGTCCACATAACGCGCCGCGGATTCCTGGGCCGGCACAGGACACCGGAACGCCATGTTAAAGTCCTCTTTCCAGCCCACGATCGTGCTGTCGGTCCCCCGGAAGGAAAGATAACTAAACCCCGCCGGAAACCGGAACGCCATAGCTGCAAACTGCTCTGTCGTCACCACATCGCTCACGGCACGATAGCCGCAAACGTGCACGCCACGGTAGCGAGGGCTTGCTGCCACGGCCTCCAACAAGGCGCGGCTCCCCTCTGGATTCCACAAATCGCCAATCATGTCCTGGTAGCACTCGGCACGCAGCAACTCACGCACTTCCAGCCCCTGCCAACCGGCCAGTTCCGCCATATCACCCGGCAAACGCAAATAGGACAACCACGCAAAGACCAGGCTATCCACCGCGCAGAACGGCCGCTCCTCAAACGGATCAAACGCCGTCTGGGCATAGGTCAAAAAATTAGGCGAATCCGACATGGCCCTCCCATCAACTATGGTGCATTGGGGTCAGGTTACTTTGCACCAAAAAGGCGCCCGGGCCGTGTGGACCCGGACGCCTTTCATTGTAGCCTGTTGCCCAAAAGAGCTTGATTTAGCAGGAGAAGTCGACGCTGTCGATGATGTCCTTGAGGGCCTTGGCGGAGGCGGTGAGCTCATGCTGCTCGTCATCGTCCAGCGGGACGGGGACGCGGCAGACAACGCCGTCGCGGCCAACGACAGTCGGCATAGAAATGGCAAGATCGGACAGGCCATACTCGCCCACCATGAGCGAGGAGACGGGCAGAACGGTCTGCTCATCGCGCATGACGGCAGTGCAGATGCGCTTGACGGCCATGGCGACGCCGTAGTAGGTGGCGTGCTTCTTCTCGATGATAGTGTAGGCAGAGTTCTTGACGTCCTCGGCGATACGCTTCTCGGCGGCCTCGTGCTCCAGGTGGCCGTGAAGCTCGCAGAAGGTGTTCAGCGGCACGCCGGCAACCTGGGCGCTGGACCAAGCGACAAACTCGGAGTCGCCGTGCTCACCCATGACATAGGCCTGGACATCGCGCGGGTCAACCTCGACGTGGGCACCAAGCATCTGCTGCAGACGGCCGGTGTCGAGCACGGTACCGGAGCCGATGACATGGCCCTCGGGCAGGCCGGACATCTTGATGGCGGCGTAGGTCAGAACGTCGACCGGGTTGGAGACGATGAGCAGAATGCCGTCGAAGCCAGACTTCTTAATCTCGGGGATAATGGACTTAAAGATGTTGACGTTCTTGTTGACCAGGTCCAGGCGGGTCTCACCGGGCTTCTGGGCAGCACCAGCGGTGACGACGATCATGGCGGCGTCGGCGACATCGGAATAATCGCCGGCGTAGATCTTCATCGGCTCGGCAAACGTCATGCCGTGCGCGATATCCAGGGCCTCACCCTCGGCGCGGTTCTTATCCACGTCGATGAGGACCATCTCGGAGAACAGGCCACTCTGCATCAACGCGAACGCCGAAGACGAACCGACGAAACCGCAGCCGACAATAGCGACCTTCTTCTCGTTAACCATTAGAAACTCCCATCTCTCTCCACAAACAAGCCGCCCGGGAACGACCCGAGCGGCTTGCCGTAATCCCAATACATCCAATCGGGACTTTGATTATGCTCCTATTCGCAACCAAATATCGACCGTTTACCGAAATTATTTGCAGAATTCGTAAATTAACTGCACGAAATCGGTTTCGAGCTATTGACGAGTCGAAATAGGTTTCTAATACAGGCCCGCCTCGCGAATGGCCTCGACAGCCAAAGCGATCTGGTCGGGCGGCAGGACCAGCGCCATGCGCACGTGCCCCTCGCCCGAAGGGCCAAAGCTCGCGCCCGGCGTCACCACAACGCCGGCCTTCTCCATAAGCTCCTCGCAAAACGCCATGGAATCGGTGCGACCACCAGGAAGCTTGGCCCACACAAACATAGATCCATGCGCGTTGGGACGCTCCCAGCCCAGACCCTCGAGACCGTCGCACAGGGCATCGCGACGCTCCTGGTACTTCAGACGCTGCGCCTCGACCTCATCGCGCGGACCGTTCAGGCAGGCGATAGCAGCCTTCTGGATCGGGAAGAACATACCGAAGTCTATCTGGCCGCGCAGCTTGGCAAAGGCAGAGACCACGTCCTCGCGGCCGACCAAAAAGCCGATACGCGCACCGGTGACGTTAAACGACTTGGAGAGCGAGAAGAACTCCACGCCCACCTCGAGCGCACCGGGATACTGCAGGAAGCTGCCGCCCGGCTCGCCGTCAAACACGATGTCGGAGTACGCGTTGTCATGGACGATGAGCAGGTCGTGCTCGCGGGCGAAAGCGATAATCTCCTCGTAGACCTCGGGCGTACCCACCGAGCCGACCGGGTTCGCGGGCAGCGACACGATCATATACTTGGCACGATCGGCCACCTCGGGATCGATGCCCGCCACATAGGGCAGGTAATTATGCTCGGCAACCAGCGGATAGTATTCGAGCTTGGCATCGGCGATCTTGGCACCCGCCTCAAAGACCGGGTAGCACGGATCGGGAACCAGAATGGTGTCACCCGGATCGAGCAGGGCCAGGCCCAAATGGCCCACGCCCTCCTGCGTGCCGTTGCACGACTGCACCATGGACGGCGTAATGCCCGAAACGCCAAAGCGGCGCTCATAGTAATCGCACACGGCCTGCTTGAGTTCGGGCAGGTCGCGCAGGGCATACTTCCACATCTCGGGATCTTGGGCGGCCTGCGTGAGCGCCTCGACCACGTGGCCGTACGGCTTAAAGTCGGGCGTGCCCACGCTCATGTTGTAAATGGTCTTACCCTGAGCCTTCAGCGCGAGAAGTTTGTTGTTGAGCGAGGCGAAAACCTCCGCGCCAAAGCGGTCGAGACGCTGCGATGCCTGCATGGTGCCACCTTTCGATATAAAAAACGCGGCGCTCCGACAAGAGCGCCGCGCGATACGGGCCATCAGATTGCAAAAGTGTAACGCTTGCAACCCCCGTATTGGTTCAATTTAGCCAACCTTAGTCAATTGGATTGAGCGCGTCGATCTGCACAAGCCACAGACGCGAGCTGGCGTCGCTCGGCATACGCCAATCGCCGCGCGGGCTGAGCGTCACCGAGCCCACCTTGGGACCATCGGGCAGGCAGCTGCGCTTAAACTGCTGGGCAAAGAAGCGACGATAGAACGTACGCAGCCACGTGTGGACGGTCTTGGCGTCGTAGACGCCCTCGAAGCTCTTGAGCGCCATGCGGTAGATCTTGCCCGGCTCAAAGCCAAAACGCAGCAGGTAGTAGAGGAAGTAGTCGTGCAGCTCGTACGGGCCCACCAAATCCTCGGTCTTCTGCGCAATCTCGCCGTCACCCGTGGGCGGCAGAAGCTCGGGGGACACCGGCGTATCGAGGATGTCGAGCAGTGTCTCGGCAATGCGCCCGCCAAAGACATCGGCGGCATAGCGCACCAGATGGCGCACAAGCGTCTTGGGCACGCTTGCGTTGACGGCGTACATGCTCATGTGGTCGCCGTTATAGGTAGCCCAACCGAGCGCCAGCTCCGACAGGTCGCCCGTGCCGATGACAAAACCGCCAGCCTGGTTGGCCAAGTCCATCAGAATCTGCGTGCGCTCGCGGGCCTGGCTGTTCTCGTAGGTCACGTCCTGCACGGCCGGATCGTGCTCGATGTCCTTGAAGTGCTGCTCCACAGCCGCGTGGATCGAAACCTCGCGGAAGCTCACACCCAGGTCGCGGGCGAGCGACTCGGCATTCGACTTGGTGCGATGCGTCGTGCCAAAGCCGGGCATGGACACGGCTGTGATACCGGTGCGCGGCAGCCCCAGTGCATCGAAAGCGCGAACTGTCACGAGCAGCGCCAGCGTGGAGTCCAGGCCGCCCGAAAGACCGATAACTGCAGCCTTGGTACCCGTATGGGCAAGGCGGGTCTTGAGGCCGGCGGTCTGCAGGTCGAGGATGGTCTCGCAGCGCTCGGCCAGGTCGCCATGGTCGGCCGGCACAAAGGGCGCGCGGGGGAAGACGCGGTCGATGTTGAACGCATCGCGCAGGACAGGTTCATCTGCCGGCACGCCCTCAAACGAAAATTCAACGATCGTGGCCTCCGGCGCATCGTCCGCGCGCGTCCACGTCGTCGAGCGACGGCGCTCGGCAACCAGGCGGTCAAGATCAACGTCGGCGATGGCCATGTCGCAGGTAAGCAGCTTGGTCGCGGCGAGCTTGGAGCCGTTTTCGTAGACGAGGTTCTCGCCCGCAAAGACCATGTCGGTCGTGGACTCACCCTCGCTCGCATCTGCATAGGCATAGGCACAGTACAGGCGCGCACTCTGATTGGAGATGAGGCTGCGGCGATAGTCTGCCTTACCGATAATCTCGTCCGAGGCCGACGGGTTGAGGATCACCGTCGCACCGGCAAGCGCCATCTCGGTCGAAGGGGGCGCCGGCACCCACAGGTCCTCGCAGACCTCAACGCCCAGCACCATATCCTCGGCACCTTCATCGCAGCAGCGGTAGACAAGCCCCGAACCCAGCGGAACCGGACCCTGACCGGCAAACTCGACCCACACAGGATCCGCAGGCGCCGGAGCAAACCAACGGCGCTCATAGAACTCGCCATAGTTGGGCAGATACTTCTTGGCCGTAAGACCCAAAAGCTCACCCGCACAGCACACGGCGGCGCAGTTGTAGATGTTCTCGGCCACCGCCACGGGAAGACCGATGGTAAAGACAATCGGCAGCTCGCGGGTTTCATCGAGGATACGTACCAGAGCAGCCTCGCAGGCATGCAGCAGCGTGCGATTATGGAACAGGTCGGCCGCGGTATAGCCGGTCAGGTTAAGCTCGGGCAGCACCAGCGCGCGGACGCCGCGCTCGGTAGCCTCGCGAACAGCCGCCAGCGCAACCTCGGCATTGCCCTCGACATCGGCCACGCGAATCCGCGGCGACGCCGCCGCCACACGCAAAAAGCCATCAGACTGAGAAAGGTGAAGATTCATAAGAATGCTCCCGTGCGTAGACGTCATTCACAACAATTAGCAAGCCCTATTGTAGTTCAACCGCCGGGTGTAACCGCATCCCACCAACTTGGTGAGCAATTGATAAGTTGATGGTATCTGTTAAATGTCACGTACGATTCACATCTGGTGGGTACCCTGATGGCTACATGAAACGAAGCAGATTTACACCGGGAGGGCCCCGTATGACAACCAAGTACACCGACGCGCCGCGCACGCGCGTCATGACACCAGCCGCGCTCAACAACGGCGTTCACGAAAACCATTCCATCGGACAGACCATGGCCATCGCGCCCAAAAAGGGCCTGTTCGATGACATTTCCATTCCCCAGATCATCGCCGGCGCCGCAGCCGCCGCCACGAGCGTCGCGCTTGCTTCCAAGATTGGTATTGCCGGTTCAGTAATTGGCGCCGCCGTGAGCTCGGTCATCACCGTTGTGTCCTCGCAGGTCTACCGCCACTTTATCTCTGCCAGCGCCAAAGCCCTCAAAGGTACGCACGCCGCCGTCGACTACCCCGCCGGCGCCTATGAGCCCGTTGAGTTTAATGCCGAGGAGCACCTGGGCGGCGCCGCGACTACCCAGGAGATGCGCCAGATTGCAGGGCGCGCGACCACGGCGCGCGTCGCCCCCGACAGCCTGCGCGCCAAGGCGGCGGCAGAGCGCAGCCAGACGCAAAAGAAGGTCATCATCTTCTCGATCGCCATCGCCATCGTCGCGGTCATCGCCTGCGCCGGCGCCATCCTTATCACCACTGCCGGTGAGGGCCTGGGCGAGCGCCCCGAGCCGATCCTTTCGTCGCATACGACCGAGCACGACGCGGATAGCTCCGGTCAATCGCAAAGCCAGCAGGACGACCCGCAGGGCAACTCCGCATCCACCGACTCGTCATCGAACACCCCCGATCAATCGCAGGGCGCCGATTCCTCTACGGCCAACAGTGGCACGCAATCCAGCACGACTGACTCAAGCCAAACGACTGACGGCTCTCAACCGAGCACAGGCGACCAGACGAGCGGCAATGCATCGGGCACGGGATCTACCGACAATAGCAACACCAACAGCTCGAGCGAAACCGCTTCTGGCACGGCATCAGACAGCTCGAGCCAAGACACGGCATCGGGCAACTAAGCACGTTTGTCTCTCATAGATAACCGACCTGCATAACGGGCGCGAACCGGCAACGGTCGCGCCCGTTTACCTTGGGCGACGAGATGGCAAGGCCCGTGCGATGGTAAGATGCTTTGGTGTGTAAAGAGGAGATTTGCCATGAGCAAGACAATAGTTACGCCCACGCTATCGCTGGGCAACCACATCTATCTGTATCGTCTGCTGCGCGACGCGATTGGGTGCGGCAAGCAAACGTTTATGACGCAGGTCGAGGAGGCGCTCGCCGACGGCGACATGACCGCTTATGACCTGGGCTTCGAGCCCACGCGCGAGCTGCTCGAGGAGCTCGACGACTGCATTAGACTGACCGTCTTTAAGGGCGGTCGCCTGTATGCCACCGTCATCGCCAACGATACCTGGGATGCCGCCCTTGCCAAGGGCGAGGACAAGCCCAAGGCAGCCAAGGGAGCCAAGCAGTCCTACAAAAAGAAAAAGCGCGGTGAGAAGGACCTCAAGGCCGTGCGCCCCAAGCACGTTAAGCGCGCCGAGCCCGAGCCCGTGGCCGAAGTCGCTCCGGAGCCCGAGCCCGAGACAGGGATCGAAGCCGCTATTGAGGTAACGGCAGAAGCCGAAACCGAAATCGCCGCCACGACCGATCCCGAAGTCATGCCAGAGCAGGAAGCCACTGCGGAGCTCAACGAGGCTCCCAAGTCGACAACCGAAGAAGCCGCTGACCAGCCTGAGACGTCTGCGTTCCAAAACAGCGATGTCTTTGGCGACGAGGCTGAGGACGATCAGCCCGAAGAGCCCACAGAACAGGACGCTGCCGAGGCGGCATCGGAGCCCGAGGTACCGCAGCCTGCCATCTCACTCACGGTCGTCTATGATCCCGAGAACGCCAACGCCGGCATCACCACCATGGCATCCACGCCCATCGAGGCAAAGCCGAGCGTCGAGAACGAGAACGCGACGCAGGTTGAGGTTGAAACTACAGCTGCAGACGCGCCCGTCACCGTGAAGCCCGCAGATTCCACGATCAAGCCGAAAACGACGCCGGAGTCCGCACCCGTCATCGAGTCCGTGCCCACCTCTGCTTGCGACCAAATTCCCGCACCTGCACCAGCTTCGGCACCCGCAGCAGCCCCAACCCCCGCACCTGCAGCGCCCGCCATCCCCAAGGACTTCCCCGTCGATTTCACAACCGAGATCTTCTGCCCCGGCCCGCTTCTGCACCAGCTGTCAACCTATCTCCCCTACGGCGCCGACACCCTCGGCATCGTCGGCGAGTACTACTGGATCGCCCGCGAGCGCGGTACCATCGAGGTCGCGCGAAACCGTGCAAGCTTCCCCCTGCACTACACGCAGGCCGGCGAGCGCCACGAAGTCACCGTGCGCATCCGCCGCAACACCACCGGCGGTCTCGGAGCCGCCTGGACCATCGATAAAGTCGAGCCTTCTACCAAGTAACAAAAAGGGACGATAACCCTCAAGGTTATCGTCCCATTCTCGTTAGGCCACCTGAGCTCGACTAGTCGCGCGTCAGCTTGCGGTGAATACGATGCGGCTGGGCTGCGTCCTCGCCCAGGCGCTCGATACGATTGGCCTGATAGGCCTCGAAGTTGCCCTCAAACCAATACCAGTTGCCCGGGTTCTCGTCGGTGCCCTCCCACGCCAGAATGTGCGTGGCAACGCGGTCCAGGAACATACGGTCGTGGCTAATGACCACCGAACAGCCCGGGAACTCGAGCAGCGCCGCCTCGAGCGAGGACAGCGTCTCGACGTCGAGGTCGTTCGTGGGCTCGTCGAGGAGCAGCAGGTTGCCGCCCTGCTTGAGCGTGAGCGCCAGGTTCAGACGGTTACGCTCGCCGCCGGAGAGCACGCCGGCGCGCTTCTGCTGGTCCTGGCCCTTAAAGCCAAAGCTCGCCACATAAGCGCGGCTCGGAACCTCGGTCTCGCCCACCATCATGTGGTCCAGGCCGTCCGAGACGACCTCCCACAGGTTCTTATCGGGGTCGATGCCGGAACGGTTCTGGTCGACGTAAGAAATCTTGACGGTCTCGCCCACCTCGAGCTCGCCCGAAGTCAGCGGCTCCAGACCCACAATCGCCTTGAACAGCGTGGTCTTACCGACACCGTTGGGGCCGATGACGCCCACGATGCCGTTGCGCGGCAGGGTGAATGATAGGTCGTCGATGAGCACACGGCCATCGAACTCCTTGTGCAGGTGATGGGCCTCGAGTACCTTGTTGCCCAGACGCGGGCCCACAGGGATGCGGATGTCGGTCCAGTCGAGCTTCTGGCTTGCGCGGGCCTCGGCCTCCATCTCCTCGTAGCGAGCCAGACGAGCCTTGTTCTTGGCCTGGCGAGCCTTGGGCGAGCTGCGTACCCACTCGAGCTCGGCCTCCATGCGCTTGGCGAGCTTGGCGTCGCGGTTGCCCTGCGCCTCGATACGAGCGGCCTTGGTCTCCAGATACGTTGAGTAGTTGCCCTTGTAGGGATAAAGGTGGCCACGGTCGACCTCGCAGATCCACTCGGCAACGTTATCCAAGAAGTAGCGGTCGTGCGTAACGGCAAGCACCGCGCCCTGGTAGTTGTGCAGGAAGTGCTCGAGCCACAGGATCGACTCGGCGTCCAGGTGGTTCGTGGGCTCGTCGAGCAGCAGCAGGTCGGGAGCCTCGAGCAGTAGCTTGCACAGGGCCACGCGGCGGCGCTCGCCGCCGGAAAGTACGTTGACCGGCATGTCGGAATCGGGCAGCTGCAGGGCGTCCATGGCCTGGCCGAGCTTGGAATCGATATCCCAGCCGTCGGCGGCGTCGATCTCGTCCTGGAGCTTGCCCATCTCGGCCATGAGGGCGTCCATGTCGCAATCCGGGTCGCACATCTCCTCGCCGATCTTGTTAAAGCGATCGACCTTGGCAATCATGTCGCCAAACGCCATGCGCACGTTCTCGATGACGGTCTTGTCGTCATCGAGCGGCGGCTCCTGCTGCAGGATGCCCACAGTGTAGCCGGGGGTGAGCCTGGCATCGCCGTTGGAGACCTCCTCGATGCCGGCCATGATCTTGAGCAGGGTCGACTTGCCCATGCCGTTGGGACCCACAACGCCGATCTTGGCACCGGGGTAGAAGCTCAGGGTCACGTCGTCAAGGATCACCTTGTCGCCATGGGCCTTGCGAGCCTGATACATCTGGTAGATAAACTCCGCCATATGCCTGTTTTATCCTTTCTACCTGCTGTTTTCCTATTTTTGTTTCGCTTTAGTGGAAACGAAATGGAAAAACCAGCTCTGAAACTTAACGAAAAAGGGGCATGGTTGCCCATACCCCCTAATACTACCTGGGAAAAGTTCCCCCGGAACATACTATGAACTGCGTACGCTAGTTTTCCGCAACCTTAGCGAGCGGCTCGCTGCGATTTGCGCCACAGCAGATACGAGTAGACGTAGACGGCTCCAACCGAACCAAACGCCAGAACCGCAATCACCGCGGCGACGACTTCACTCGAAAGCACGCTGCCTGCCACGCCCATCACAATCAGGCCAAAGCCCAGCACCATAAAGCAGGCACCGCCAAAGCGCTGCGTACGGCGCCAGTTCTCGGGATTGGCAAGCGCCCAAGGCGTCTTGATACCGAGCGTATAGTTCTGCTTCACACGCGGCAAGTAGTTGCCTACGCCGATGAACAGCAAACCGACAACACCGGAAATCAGCACGTTAACCGAACCGACCGCCGGCACCACGCCCCAGACCGTAAGCTCTCCCAGCCAGCTTATGGCGCACATGAACAAGGTGAAGGCGATTACGAAGCCCTGGTAGAACTTGCCCGAGGTTCGATATGCCTCACCTTTGGGGTCGATGCGCGGCACCACGCAGAACATTGCGAGAAGCGCCAGAGGCAGCACGCCGAGCGCGGAGGCCATCCAGCTAGGACCCCAACCGTCGACGGCGCCGTTCGCGCCCCAGTGCGTGGGAATCTGCGCAGGCAAGCTCGGCATCACCATGAGGTGCGTTACGACATTGGCGACGCACAGAGCGACCAGCGCAATCCACACGCGCGACGATACCCCCGTGGGGTGAATGCCCTTGTTTTCGTTATTCATTCTTATCACCTTTCATGTTTGTAAAGCCCATAAACCAGCCAATCAAATCCTGCATGACGGTGGTGTTTAAGCTGTATACGATGTTTTGGCCATGGCGCTCGTCGGTCACCAACCCGGCGTTTTTGAGCGTCGCCAAGTGATGGCTCAGCGACGGCTTACTGATATCGAAATGCTCGGCAAGCTCCCCCGCCGTGCAATTGCCCTCGCGCAGCAACTCCAAAATGCGCCGTCTCGTTGGATCGGCAAGCGCCTTAAAACCCTCTCCCGGCATAAGACCTCCTCTCATCATCTCTCATGACATGCACACTATACTCGATATTTAGATGTTTGTCTAATTATCTAATACAGCAGCATCTATAGAACATTCGTTCGTATTTAGCTACAATGGAAGTTGAAGCAGATGGGCCAGCTCCCTCTACCCGAGAAGGAGATGGACTATGAGTATTGACGATGTCCTGACGTTGTTATTGCTTGTAATCGCGGCTGTGGAGCTCGGCATCCACATTGGAGGTCGAATGAAATAGCCGCCCCCGCGTAATGCGAAGACGGCCACTTCTCACGCTACAAACGTGTTTGGGAGTTGGCCAACCCGCGGCAACGGGTGCCATCTGCTTCATCTTATGCGAATCACTGCCTCATTTCAACAAGCCCCTAGGGCTCAAATGGAATCGCGATAATACCTATAATGGCGATAGCTAAAACACGACCCGCTTCCCCATCGGAGGATATTTATGACCGAAACCGCAGCCGCAGCCCCCATCGAGACACGCGACACTAAACTCGAGATCATCATGGGGCGCGAGGCGCTCGACAAACTCGCCAACTCCACAGTGCTGGTGCTCGGCTGCGGAGGCGTGGGCTCCAACTGCTGCGAGGCACTCGCCCGCGGCGGCATCGGTCATTTCGTCATTCTGGACAAGGACATCATCGCGCCCAGCAATATCAATCGCCAGGCCATCGCCTTTCACAGCACCGTCGGCAAGCGCAAGGTGGACGTGATGGAAGCCATGATTCGCGATATCAATCCCGCCGCCACCGTTATCAAACGCACCGAATATCTGTTGAGCGATAACATCGACGAGTTCTTCGCGAGCGTTTTTGAGCAGACGAGCGACAAGCTCGATTACGTCGTCGACGCCATTGACACCATCTCGGCCAAGCTCACCATTGCCAAATATGCTCAGGACCACGACATTCGTTTGGTTAGCTCCATGGGCGGGGCCAACAAGCTCCATCCCGAGTGCCTCCGCTTTGCCGACATCTTCGATACGGTACGTGACCCCATGAGCCGCATTATGCGCAAAGAATGCAAGAAGCGCGGAATCAAGAGCCTACATGTACTGTTTAGCTGCGAGGAATCGGTTAAGACACAGCCCCGCGACCCTTCCAACATCCACGAGCGCACCGAGCTGGGAACCGCCAGCTTTATGCCGCCTATCATGGGCCAGATGATCGCCGGCGAGGTTATCCGCCAGATCAGTGGCCGCGGCACTGAGCGCGTACGCTCCGATGGCCAACGTCTGGACTAGCGGAGCGCGCCGAGATGGAGCCCCGGTTATTTGATGCACACTGTCATCTTGATTTAATGGCTCACCCGGACGCCGTTGCCGATGAGGCGACGGCGCTGGGCTTGGGTCTATTTGATTGCGGCGTCGATCCACGCGACTTCGCAAGCGTACATGGGCGAACCCGTCGCCCTCCTACCGTCATCAAGGGCATCGGCCTCCACCCCTGGTGGCTCGCCGATGGCCACTGCGGTTTTGCCGAAGTCAATCTGCTTTGCGAAGTTGCTGCGCAAGAACGCTACATCGGCGAAGTCGGACTCGACTTTTCCGCGCGCTTTGCTGGAAGTGAGCCGCTACAAATACAGGCACTTAACCGGCTCTGCGATGCGCTCGTGCAGCATCCTCTTACCGGGCGCGTGATATCAATTCACGCCGTTCGTTCGGCAGGAGCCGTACTGGACGTCCTCGAATCGCATGGACTACTCATCCCAAACCCCGACTCCCCCGCTATCATCTTCCACTGGTTTAGCGGCACTTCGGACGAACTCACCCGCGCGCGTAATGCGGGCTGCTATTTTTCCGTCAACGAACGCATGCTCGCGACCAAGCGCGGTCGCGAATACGTACGACAGATTCCACTCGACCGCCTACTGCTCGAGACCGATGCGCCGGCCGAGCCAAACACAGAAACAAGCGCGCAGTCGCTCATCAGGTCGCTCACAAGGACCTCAGAACACATCACCTCGCTCAAAAACTGCGACGCAAAGCGCATCGAGTCGATAGTTTTAACAAATGCGCGCTCTGTTTTTGACCTTCGCTAACCCCTGGTGTGCAAAAAATGCCAAATATGAGTACTGCTACCGGAATGGATACATTTCTTTTAACTTTCCAACCGCCAGAATAATCCTCGATTGTCCGCTAATTAAAGCTTTTACAGTCATTCATCCTGCGTTTTCGCAAATCTTAAACCCCTCCAGACGCTCAAATCACGTCTGAAGGGGTTGATTTTGCTGCGACTAAATTAGTCACAGTACTCATATTTGGCATTTTTTGCACACCGGGTCCCGAGGAGGCGCCTGCACCTCCCCGGGACCGCTCGGCTATTCGACGATTGGCGCTCCGTGGCCCCAAGAACCTTCCATGCCGCACACGGTCGAAGCAAACCCGGCAGCAAAGTCGAGCGCGCGCTCGATGGCCTCGGCGCCATCCTCACCGCGCTTGGCGGAATCGAGATAACACATCAAAAACGAGGTGAGGAACGAGTCGCCCGCCCCCATGGTGTCCTTCATGTCCGTTACCGGTTTAGCCAGCTGGCGGTAATAACGCTCGCCGTCGTAAGCAATGCAGCCCTCGGCGCCCGCCGTAGCCGACACAAAACGCGGACCCAGGCCCTTCACCCATGCCAGACGCTCGCGGATCTCGTCCTCACTCGCGGCATCCGCCGCACTAAAGAAAGCGAAATCGACGTAGGGCGCAATCTGCTCGTAATACTCGTCGGTGGAGTCGTCCGAAAAGTCAAAAGAGACCGTGACGCCCGCGGCCTTCAGCTTGGGCAGCTCGCGCTCGGTAAAGCAATAGTTGCCCGAATGAACCACATCGAACTGCTTCATGTACGAAAGGTCAAAGCGATCGAGGACATAGCGCGCATCGCCACGGATACCGCCCTCGTTGGAACCAAGGAAGACACGGTCACCGTCAACGACGGTCACGCGAGCCGCTCCGTTCTCGCCAATCATCTGCTCGCACTTGTCAAGCTCGATACCCTCGTCCTCGAGGCTTGCAATGACATGCTCGGCAGCGGCGTCATTGCCAAAAATGCCCATGTATGCAGAGCGTGCGGCACCGCATTTCTTGGCATAAACGGCGAAGTTCACCGCGTTGCCGCCAGGATACATGGTGTGGATATGCTCGTAGCGATCGACGACGTTGTCGCCAAATCCGAGCGCGTTAACGTTAAATGCCATGGCCTTTGTCCCTTCTAGTACTCGACAACACCCATATAGCGGCGGAAATCGGGATCATGATCAAACACCTTGCCGCGTGCGGCACGCAGCTCGCAGTTCATGGCGTAGAACAGCACCGGGTCCAGATAGGCACGGACGCTCGCTGGCACGGCTTCCATACCGTACTCCTTGGCATCGAGCACCATCAGCGTATCGGTATGCGTCTTAAGGAACGCCAGGGCGCGCTCGTCCATAGCACGGCACTCGCTGGAGCCCATCTGCAGGAAGTAAAAAACGCCATCCTGAGTAGCCTCGAAGGGGCCGTGGAAGTACTCGGCAGAGTGGATGTAGCTGCAGTGCTGCCACTGCATCTCCATAAGAGAGCAGATAGCGAAACCGTAGGTCTGGCTAAAGTTGGGACCGCTGCCCAGAATGTAGAAGAACTCGTGCTCCTGGCAAAGCTTGGCAAAACGATCGCCCAGCTCGGTATTTACCTTCTCACGTGCCGGGGGAAGAATCTTATCCATCTCGGCGATACCGGCATACATATCGGCAAGATCGGCGTAGCCCTCCTGCTGATCGAGCAGCTCGGCCGCAAGCGACAGCGAAATGCCAGCGGGGACCTCGGCCTGCGGCACGCCCTCGCCCCACGGGTAGACCCACGTGGTCCACTTGCCGGAGTCGATCTTGGATCCAGCGTTGTCGGTCTGGGCGATCACCGTAGCGCCGGCGGCAAGGGCAATCTCGCAGCCCTCGACGACCTCCGGGGTATTGCCACTGTGGCTGCAAGCGATGACCAGGGACTTCTCGCCCAGACGACGCGAACGCATAATGTCGAATTCACGCGCGGTATAGATATACGAAGTGAAAGTGGTTGCCTCGCGCTGCAGAAGCTCATGAGCCGGGATCAAATCGATCATGGAGCCACCGCAAGCAATCCAGTAGACGCTGTCGAACTTGCCCTTCTCGGCAATTGCCTCTTTGATCAGATCGTGTGCGTTCATATCCAGTTCCTTTCTTGTTTAGGCCGCAATCAATGACGTTGGTTGCGTGGCCGATAGTTGTTTTAGTCAATCAGATATTTCTCGAATGCGGCCATGTTCTTGGCATCTGCCGCCGCCGGGTCATCGTAGTAACGACCGTCCGTGATTTCCTGGCCCAGTATGCCGTCGAAACCATGGGCGTTGAGTGTGGCGACGAAGGCGTCCATATCGTGCTTGCCATCGCCCCATACCAGATGTCCATACGGGTCACCGTCGATAAAGTGCATCTCGTGAATTGCCCCATCACCAAAGGCGGCAAACCAGTCCTCGAGCGTCTCGCCCGCAACGCCCATCGCGGTTGTATCAACCATGGGCTGTAAGTACGGGCTCGCGACCTCGTCAATCATGCGCTTCGCATCGGAAACCGTCGTCACAAGGTTGCTCTCCTCGGGACGCAGGCTTTCCATCGTAAGCACCAGACCGTGCTCGCCGGCATACTCCGCCAGAATGGACAAGTGCTCGCGACTGCGCTTCCAGGCTTCCTCGCGGTCCTCGTCCCAGTCGCCCCAGCCCGAGTTGATGGACATACGGTCGCACCCAAGTACCTCGGCAAGCTCAATGCCGTGCTTGAAGTACGCCAGGCTGCGCTGTTCATGCAGCGGCTTGCGTGCGCAGTACTGCCAAGGATAGACAACATTCTCGGGGCACAGAGTACGATACCTAAGCCCACGGTCTGCAGCCTTTTTCGCCAGGACCTCAGCCTCAAAGTAGCCCGTATGGTCGAGCGTCACATGCGGCTCTGCGCACCACAGCTCAATGGACTCAAAGCCCAAACGCTGCTGCACATCAAGGAAGTAATCGAGCGACCACATGATGTAGTGGATATTCATGCCCGCAATCTGCTCGCGGCGCAGCGTCGGTTTGGATTCAAACATCTTATGCCTCCTTATTTCGATCGAACACGATTTGTCCGTCCGACATCGTTATATCAACCGCAAGATCGCGTGCGTCGCGATAATCGAGGTCAAACACATCCCGATCGAGCACGCAGATATCGGCAAGCTTGCCGACCTCGAGCGTACCCAGCTCGTCTTCGCGCATCAGGTCGTACGCGCCCCCGGCAGTCCAAGCGCGCAAGAGCTCGACAAGCGTCAGCGCGTTGGCCTCATTCACGGGCAGTCCGTCGTCGAAGTATCCGCCGCACGCACTGTAGATTGACTCGCCCAGGCTCGGGATCAGCAGCGGCAAATCCGTGCCACAGCACACTGTGCATCCGGAATCTTCCATGCCGCGGCGATTCCAGCTGTGCAAAAGTCGCGTCTCGCCGATTTGTCGACGCATCATCGACAGGCAATCCTCGCGCCGGTCCAGCGTCAGAATCTGCGGATAGACCTCACAAATTCCACCCAACTTGCCAAACTCGACAAGATCGGTCGGATCAGAGTTCTCGAGATCGGTAATCGCATGGCGACGAAGCATCCGTCCATGCTCGTCTCGAGGCAGCGAGGCATAGAGCGCCACGGTGCGGCGAACGGCGCCATCGCCCTGGCAATGCAAGGAATATCGGAAGCCGTCAGCATCAATTGCACGCAGCTCGTTCTCAATCAGATCCCACTCTGGCTCCTCGACGACCGTCTTGCCGGCAGCGCCCGCATCGGCCGTGTCTTCATAGGGGTCAATCATCTCGGCAAGCCCCGCCCATACGCCGCGATCGGTCATACGGTTGAAGCCAGAAAAACGAACGAACGGTCCCCGGAAGCGCTCTCGTGCCTCGCGAGCATATGGCAGATTTGCACCGGCACCCACCGGCTGCGACATCATAGAGACGCGAACCGTCAGCTCTCCAGATTCCTCACGGCGAGCCATTTCGTCGGCAAAGCCGTAGTAGTCATCAAACGCCATCTCCTTGATGGCGGTAACGCCGCGCTCGTTAAGCATGCTCATGTAGTCCGAATACCCGGCACGCACCTCGGGCAGCGCGAGGAAATCGCTCATCATGCGCCAGATCTTCTCGGCATAGCACGCCTGCGGCGTAAAGCCGTATCGCGCACTGGCGGCAGCATTGAGAACACAGGTCTCCGCGCCCGGTGTAAAGCAGACGACAGGGATATCGCCAAAACACTCGTCAAACACAGCTGCTGTGTTTGCGTTCTCGGCATCCGATGCCAACGTTTCGGGCAGGTTGTGGCCAAAAGCCGCCGCGCAATCCGGATGATCATCTTTCCATGCACGCAAGAGCGACACGGCCTCTTTGGCATCAGCGACGCCGGATAGATCAGACCCCAACGTCCGCAGCGCCCAGCCCGTATAGAAGGTATGCACATCGATCAGGCCAGGCATGACGGTGCGGTCGCCCAGGTCAACTACCTCGTCCGCCTGGGTCAAATACGAAGCTACCTCACACTTGGTGCCAACCGCCTCAATTCGATTGCCACGGACCGCTACGAAACCTTCAAACGGCAGGTCCCCCGTACCGGTAAAGACGCTCTTAGACGTCAGGACCGTTAAACGATCAGACATCACAACCACCTACACCGGAAGCATGCCAGAGATTGCCGTTACGATCAGGCCAAAGACGACCATGAAAATGAAGAACTTCCAAATGGTCTTCCACCATTGACCAAACGAGATCTTTGCCACGGCAAGGCCGGCAACCGTCATGCCCGCCACGGGACTGATGGTGTTGATGGTCTGATTAGCAAACTGGAGCGCGGTAACGGCGGCTTCGGGATTGAGGCCCATAAGCTCGGTCAGCGGACCCATGACGGGCATGGTGAGCGCCGCAAGTCCAGAGCTCGAGGGAACCAGCAAAGAGAGCAGGCCAAGGACGATATACATAAACGTGGTGTAGACGGCGGCAGGTGCACCGGCGAGTGCAGTAGCGAGCGCCTGGAGGATGGTGTCGATGATCATGCCACCCTCTGCGATGACCAAGATACCGCGAGCGATGCCGATGACGATAGCGGCATACGCAAAGTCGGCAATGCCTTTAACGAACTCCTCGGCGATCGTCTGCTGGTCAAGGCCGCCCAGGATACCGGCAAGCAAGCCCATACCAAGGAACACGGCGGAAATCTCATTCATGTACCAGCCCTGGGTAACAAGACCCCAGACGATAATGCCCATGCCGCAGGCAAAATCGATAAGCACGAGCTTCTGACGGGTAGTGAACTCTTCCTCGATGGAGGCATCGGTCACGGAAAACTCAACACGCTTGAGCTTGTCGTCCTCGTACGTAATGGACGACTCGGGGTTTTTCTTGACGCGCATGGCGTAGCGCATGGCCCATGCGATACCGACGGCAGTGAAGATGACCCAAGAAACGGCGCGCAGCCACAGTTGCGGATTGCCCTCGATGCCAATGATGCCTTGGGCGATCAAGACGTTAAACGGATCGATGGTCGAGGCACAATATCCCAGGTTGGGACCAAGGAAGCAGATGATGAATGCCGTCATCGAGTCATAACCGATACCCATCATGATGGGAATGAAGATGGCATAGAACGGCAGGGCTTCCTCAGACATACCAAACGTAGTGCCGCAAATGGACAGCAACGTCATCGTGATGGGAATGATGAGGATGTCCTTGTTCTTGAGCTTTTTAATCACACGGCTCATGCCGGCATTCAAAGCGTTGGTCTTGGTGATGACTGCGAACGATCCGCCAATCAATAAGACGAACGCAACGACGTCGGCAGCCTCCTGGATGCCCTTAGTAGGCGCTTGCAGGACCGCAAAGATATCCTGGCCCAGATTGATGGTCTCGCCGGTCTCGGAATCGGTGTAGTTCTTATCGACCTGTTCATAGGTTCCAGCAACGGCAACTTCACGCTCGCCCGCCGCTGTCGAAATCGTCTTGCGCTGATACTGACCAGAAGGAACGATCCAAGTCAGGACCGCAAAGACAACGATCAGCAAGAACATGATCGTATAGACATGCGGTAATTTGAACTTAAAACGTCTGTTTGTCTTCTTCGCCTTCGTATCTGACATAGATACCTCCAAAGAACTCGAGACTGCATCGCATCTCGCCTCAACGCTTGCATGAGGCAAACGTTCTATGACGTTCCATAGATTACCAGCAGCTTTTCCCGTCATCAAGATTATTTCAAACTGATTGCCGTAACGCGGTTGAACGGTTGCGTTCGCGCCGTGAACGGTATGGAAACGCCCGGTGAGATGATCCACCGGGCGTTTCCATTCGCAATGTCCTAGATGTCAAAAATGTAACGAGATCCAACGATCCGCTGACGACCAATGATAAACGGTCTCCGCTGCTCATCGAAAAAGAAGGCATCCATGTAAAACAAGGGTTCGCCAACGGGAACCGCCAACAGCCGAGCGACCTCGGGCGACGCGCACGCGATCTCGAGCGTGCACGGGTCGGTAAACGCGGGCGTACGGCCCGTCCGGTTGCGCACGAACTCAAAAATGGATTGGTTAGATAGAGGTGCCGTTGATAGATAAGCGTTGGCCTCGTAAACATATATGTTGTTCTCGAGCATGACGGGGACTCCATCGGCAGTACGCACACGCTCAACGCAAATCAAATCAGTTCCAATGGGAACACCAAAGAACTGCGCTTCGGTGGAATCCGCCGGCAGTATCTTTCTCGAAATGACGCGCGCCCCCGGTTCCATTCCGTTAACGCGGCATGCGTCCGAAAAACTCTGAACGTCATCCTTCTGGCGAATCTTGCGCTTAAGCTTGGGGGCATTGACAAACGTGCCTTTCCCCTGTCGCTTCGTTAGATAGCCCTGCTGGACGAGCTCCTCAATAGCGCGTCGCACGGTAACGCGGCCAACTTTATAGTTCTCAGCCAATTCGAATTCGTTGGGTATCCGCGCGCCCGCCTTGTAGGCACCGGAGTTGATTTCGTTTTTAATGATATCAATGACTTGTTGGTACAGCGGTATCGCTGCTTTACCGTCAGTTAGCCCTTCAGTCGATGGCATATACCCTCTCCCAGCACAATTCAGTCTAAAGCGGGCTCAAGGGCATTCAACAAGCCCTTAAGCCCGCATTAGCATAAAGTATGCTTGCTGCCGCACCAAAATGTCAGGTATTTACTCATCTGACCCGAAAAACGCGCAACTACCGCGCTCCTAAGAAAGCGTGAGCAGCTCCGGCAGCTGGTCGATAATCTTGTCCGCGGCATCCTGGCTAAAGCCAAAGCGCTCCTCGCGCTTGGCAATGACCGTCAGGCCGGCTCGCTTGCCGGCAGTGATGCCAGGCACCGAATCCTCAACGCAGCAGCAGCGATTCGCGGGCAGCCCCAGCAGGTCCAGCGCATGCAGGTAGATGTCGGGTTCGGGCTTGCTCTCCTTAAACTGCTCGCCGCTCACCACATACTCAAAGGCATCCGACAGCCCGCACGCATTGAGCACTTCCTCGATGCTATCCATGGGAGACGAGCTGGCAAGCGCCACGCGAACGCCGCGGCGCGGCAGCTCTCGAATCGTATCCACGGCGCCTGGGTTAATCAAAGCCTGATAGTCGCGCGGACGCTCATGCGCCCACTCATCCCAACGGGCCAACGCTTCCTCGCCAGTGAAATGCCCCTTACCGGCGCGCTCAAACCAATCGACCAGCATATGCAGGAAGAACTGATGCGAGGTACCGACCTGCCCATTCAACTCCTCTTGAGTCAGGTTAAGCCCAAGCTCCTTGGCAAACGCGGCAGTCTCGCCCAAGTAGTAATACTCGGTATCGACAATGACGCCGTCCATGTCAAAGATAACGGCGTCGAACGGAAATGCGGACACGGCACCCTCCCTAACAAAAGGACGCCCGCGAGCAGGCGCCCGAACCATGCATTATCGGCGATTCTAGCCCAGCAGCTTATCCAACGCCACCGCAATACCGTCTTCGTTGTTATTGGTGGTCACCATCTGGGCTACAGCCTTAACCTCATCGACGGCGTTGCCCATGGCAACACCGGTGCCGGCCCACTCAATCATGGACTTGTCGTTCTGGCCGTCGCCAAACGAGACGACCTCGCTGGCATCGATACCGAGCTTGGGCAGAGCACCCTCAAGCGCACGTGCTTTGTCGATACCGGGCGCCGTGTACTCAAAGTACCAGTCGGCCGTAAACATGCCCGAAAGCGTCTGGGTAAAGGGCGCATACATCTCCTCGTAATGCGCCTGCAGGTAGGCCGGATCGCCCGCAGTGAGTAGCTTGTCCACAGGATAAGCATCTGCGACCTCATGCAGGCTCTCCACCTCGCGAATCTTAAGATCGCACGCGTCGCGCTCATACTTGACGATATTCTTCTGCGAGCCGTCAGGCAGCGTAATCATGCAGCGGTACGAATCCTCGACATGCAGGTCCCGACCGAGCGAAATCATAGGGATCACGTCAAAATTACGCAGGTGATCAATCAGACGGTGCAGCTCGTCAGCCGGCATGGCCTGGTCAAAAAGGACCTCATCGGTCTGAGCGTCGACCACATGCGCGCCATTAAAGGCAACTAGCAGACCGTCATGGTTTTGAAGGTCGAGCTCCTGCGCCAAGGCGTGCAGCCCCCATGCGGGACGACCCGAAGCCAAGATGAGCTTAATGCCCGACTCCTGCGCCGCGAGCAGCTTCTCGCGTGTACGCGGGCTGATGGCCTTTTGGTCGTTGGTGAGCGTACCGTCGATATCCATTGCGATGGCTTTGATTGCCATATATGCCTCCTTGCATCGTTTTTATCGCGCACTATCTTATCCGAGCCGGGGCACGTTCGCACAGCGCGCGTATGACGGTTGCAAAACCACCCCATTTGAAACAAAGGCAAAAAAGTACTTGCAAAGACGCGTTCCGACATATAAGTTGATAAAGGACCGCCGTTGCGGTTTTAAGTAGATCGAGCATATGAAGTTTGAGTTTTAGCGTGTAAGAGAAGGAAGATCGGCAAAGTACAACCCCAAACGCAATGACAACTTAATGAGGTAACTGCCACATGTGAGGCACCCAGGGCATTGCTGTCTCGATTTTGAGCACGATGCCTTCCGCCTTGCATGGGCCGTTCCATCCCGCCCCTGCAGCAACTGCCTCACGGGCTCATTGAAAACCGCATAGCACCCCAACGTCAGCACATCACCCACGGCAAGCACATCACTCACGACAACCAACACATCAACAAACAACACGAACATCAACCGATTGGAGAAGCTATGACAAACCACCACGCTGAAGACGGCGATAAGAAAAGCATTCTGGATGCCCGCATTGAGCGAGCATATGCAAACGAATATGACGCCGCCTTTGCCGCCGCGACCATCAAGAACTACGCGTCGCTACCGCTCGCGACGATCTTGGCCGACCACCCTCAACTGCTGAAGCGCTGCACAAAGATCATGGGCGACCCCGACATTCGCAAGCTGACAGACCCCTATGCCCCAAAACGCGACAACGATTCGTACGTTCTTACCGTAGGCTGCCTAGCCCATATGCTTACGGCGCTCGACACGAAACTCAAGCTCGAATGGGAACCCGACGAGCGTCATGAACTCGAAAGCAAGCGGAACACCCTGCACACCGCACTGTTCCTTCCGTTGGACGGTCTCAAGCGCTGCAACGTCGAGCTCAATACACAGGCGCGGCAAAAGTCCGGGACCACGGGGCAGAAAACTCCAAGACCCCATGCGGCCATCGTCGACCGCAACCGATATAACCGCGTGACCGCGCACTTTTCTGCCGAGGGAGCAACCATAAGGACGCTGATCGACCTGCTGTGCCTCCTGAGCATCAACGAGCTATTTGAGGGCTATCTCGCCCTTGTTCCCGCGACGGCACCCAAGTCGGTAGCAAAGATCATCGAGACCTGCAGACGCCAGTTTGAGCGCCATCGCAATGGCAGCGAGATGAACGCCAGCATCGCGCAGTACTACGCGGCTCATTACAAAAATGACGGATGTGCCCCTGTCGAGCATCAGCTGCGGCTCGCCTACACCACGCCCGCCGCAACGCTCCATCGCTTTGGAGCCCTTGGCGCTTGCGAGCCGCACGAACAGGCAGTCTGCCCCACAACCGAGCTCGATCTCAGGCTCGGACAAACCCTGTAGCCCGCCAGCCCCTCCGCGGGCAACAATCCTATTCCACAACACAACCAACAGAAAGGAGTCCTCATGGACACCAATCATTCCCCCATCATCAGCCCCCTCACCATGCGTGAATCCGCCCGAGGTATCACGCTCACCAGCATTTACGATGAGATGCTCGCCCGTCGCGAGCTCTCCATCATGGGAAACATCGAAACCCCGATGGCCCACGACCTATGCCAGCAGATCCGCCTGCTCGATGCCACCGACCCCAGCCGCCCCATCACCATATTTGTCGCCAGCGCCGGCGGAAGCGTGCGATCGGGTCTTGCGATCTATGACGCCATGTGCCTCGCATCGTGCCCCATCCGCACCGTCTGCCTGGAATTCGCCGCGTCCATGGGCGCCGTGATCTTTATGGGCGGCGACGATCGCCGTATGGCTCCCCATGCAGAGCTCATGATTCACGACCCGCTGATCCCCCAGGGGGCAGGCGGCTCGGCACTTGCGCTGCAGGAAACCAGCCGGCGTCTCATGCAGACCCGCAAGACCCTCACGCAAATCCTCTCGGACCGCAGCGGCCTCACGCCCAAGCGCATCCAGTCCCTCACTGCAAAAGACACCTACCTTTCGGCCGAGCGCGCCGTCGAGCTCGGCTTTGCCCACGAAATCCTCTCGACCACCAAGGAGGTCGCCCATGTCTAACCTCGCCAGCCGCCTCGCCGCGTCTGAGTCCGCATCGTCCACCATCCTCGCCAAGGATCGAACGCTTTCCTGCGACACCCGCCAAACGGGACTCAACAACAACGCACTTGTAATCGGCCCCTCGGGAGCCGGCAAGACCCGAAACGTCCTCAAGCCCAACCTGCTGCAAATGAACGCAAGCTACATCGTGCTCGACACCAAAGGCACGCTCTGTCGCGAAGTGGGACCCGTGCTGGCAGCCCACGGTTACCGCGTGCAATGTCTCAACTTCGCCGACCTCAACACCGTCCCGGCCCTTGCGCCCGGCATCGAGCGCTGCGGCTACAACCCCCTGAGGCACATTCGCCGCAAGGCGGACGGCAGGCCCAACCAGCAGGACATCCTCTCGGTGGCAAAGGCCATCTGCCCCATCGAGGACAACAACCAGCCTTTTTGGGATCATGCGGCAGCAAACCTGCTGTCGTGTCTTATCGCCTACGTCACCGAACAGCTACCCGCCGACGAGCAGACGATCAGCTCGGTCATCAAGCTGATCGAGCACCTGCAGGACGGTGCCACGGGTCGATTGTTTGACGACCTGATCACGACCGACCCCCAAAGCTATGCCCTCTCGCTATGGCGGCGCTACGCCATTACGCAAAATGCCGAGCGCATGCACGCGAGCATCGTCGGCATCCTTGCCGAAAAGGTCATGTGTCTGGGATTCGACGGTGCGGCACAGCTCTATCGTGAGTGCCATCAGGTGGACTTCGCTTCCATGGGACACACCCCCTGCTCCCTGTTTGTAACCGTGAGCGATATTGACCGCAATCTCGATCCGCTGACCGGCCTTTTTATTTCGCAGGCGTTTATGGGCCTCATTCGTGAGGCCGATAGGCAGCCCGACGGCAGCCTGCCCGTGCCCGTGCGCTTTATGCTCGATGACTTCGCAAATCTGCAGATCCCCCAGATCGACAACGTGCTCTCGATTATCCGAAGCCGCAACATCTGGGCAACGCTGCTGCTGCAGTCGACCAACCAGCTCGATGCGCTCTATGGCGAGGCACGCGCACGCTCCATCATGGGCAACTGCGACACGCATCTGGTGCTGGCGTTCCAGGATCCCGAGAGTGCCCGGGTGTTTTCCGACCGCGCCGACGCGCTGCCCAGCACGCTCATGGCGACGCCGATCGATCGCTCGTGGCTCTTTGTACGCGGTCGCACTCCCGAACAGGTCGAGCGCTTTAGGCTCGAAGACCATCCGCTCTACGGGGAGCTGCCCGAGGCGCAGCGAGGCCATGCGGAGGCCGAGATCTAGGCGCAGGGTTCTCGCAGCGCGCGACGCCCCGGCGATGTTCCACAAAGGCCGTGCGCCCCGGGACCACGGCAAAGCAAAGGGGCCCGCATCCGATAGGATACGGGCCCCTGACTATAAGGCGCGATGCGTTAACAGCAGCGACTACTTGCGGTGAGCGCGGTAGAACTCGATGAGCGCCTGGGTCGAAGCGTCCTGCTCGGCCTTGGCGGCGTCGTCGTGGAAGGCCGGGGTGATCTGCTTGGCAAGCTGCTTGCCCAGCTCAACGCCCCACTGGTCGTAGGAGTCGATGCCCCAGACCGTGCCCTCGACAAACGTGATGTGCTCGTACAGGGCGATGAGCTCGCCGAGTGCGAACGGGGTCAGCGTATCGCCGAAGATCGAAGTCGTCGGGCGGTTGCCCTCAAAGCAACGAGCCGGGACGATCTGCTCGGGCGTGCCCTCGGCACGAACCTCGTCGGCCGTCTTACCAAAGGCAAGCGCCTTGGTCTGGGCCAGGAAGTTGCCCAGGAACAGCTCGTGCACGTCCTGACCGCTATCGGTCGCGGGGTTGGCGGTATTGGCGAAGGCGATGAAATCGGCCGGAACCACCACGGTGCCCTGGTGCAGCAGCTGGTAGAAGGCATGCTGACCGTTGGTGCCGGGCTCGCCCCAGAAAATCTCGCCGGTGTCGGAGGTCACGGCGCTGCCGTCCCAACGGACATGCTTGCCGTTGGACTCCATGGTGAGCTGCTGCAGGTAGGCCGGGAAACGATGCAGGTACTGGCAGTACGGCAGCACGGCGTGGCTCTTGGAACCGAAGAAGTTGACGTACCAGACGTTGAACAAGCCCATCAGCGCGACGGCATTGTTCTCGAGCGGCGTGTTGCAGAAATACTCGTCGATGGCGTGGAAGCCCTCAAGGAACTGCTGGAAGCGCTCGGGGCCGAGCACGACGATCAGCGACAGGCCCACGGCGGAGTCAACGGAATAGCGGCCGCCAACCCAGTTCCAGAAACCGAAGGCGTTGGCGGGGTCGATACCGAAGGCCTCAACCTTCTCGAGTGCGGTGGAGACGGCGACAAAGTGCTTTGCCACGGCCTCGGCGTTCTGCTCATCGGAACCGTCGATGGCACCCTGAGCCTTGAGCTGCTCGAGCATCCAGGTCTTGACCTCGCGGGCGTTGGTGAGGGTCTCGAGCGTGGTGAAGGTCTTGGAGACGATGATCACGAGCGTGGTCTCGGGATCCAAACCCTTGAGCTTCTCGGCCTGGTCGTTGGGGTCGATGTTGGAGATATAGCGGCAGTCGATACCGGCGTCGGCATAGGGACGCAGGGCCTCGTAAGCCATGACCGGGCCCAGGTCGGAGCCGCCGATGCCGATAGACACCAGGTGCTCGATCTTCTTGCCGGTAACGCCCTTCCACTCACCGGAGCGCACGCGCTCGGCGAAGGCATACATGCGGTCGAGGACCTCGTGCACGTCGGCGACGACGTCCTGGCCGTCGACGATGAGCTGGCCCTTCTCGGTTGCCGGGCGGCGCAGCGCGGTGTGCAGGACGGCGCGGTCCTCGGTGGTGTTGATATGCTCGCCGGAGAACATGGCGTCGCGGCGCTCCTCGAGCTTCACCTCGCGGGCAAGATCGCACAGCAGCTTGACGGTCTCATCGGTCACCAGGTTCTTGGACAGGTCGAAGTGCAGGTCACCGGCGTCAAAGCTCAGCTTGTTCACGCGCTCTGCATCGGCGGCGAACCAGGCCTTGAGGTCGATACCTTCGGCCTCGAGTTTCTCCTGATGAGCCTCGAGCGCCTTCCAAGCGGCAGTCGACGTAGCATCGATAGGTGCGGCAACAGTTGCCATAAAGTCCTCCTCAACATACGGGCGCATATCTCCATGCGCCCGGATAATCAGATGACCCTATTCTAGCGCAGGTCAAGACCGTAATCAGCGAGCGTTGCCAATCCGCCCCCCAAACGGCGACCGACCAAAAAGGGACAGGTTTATTTTGGCAGGTCAAACGCTTTACCAATCAAAAATAACCTATCCCTTTATGCCAAATATTAGGCCGCGGCGCACACGCTGCCGAGCAGCTCGCGCAGAGGAGACCCAATGCCCTCCAGTAGTTCGGGCGCGATGATGGCAAAAACGGGAACCTCGCCGGCGCCCACGACAGCAGGCACCTTGCCCTCCGAGACAATGCATCCATAAGGGACAAAACCGTCTTCGCCGGCATCGAGCGCCGCCATGCGACGCGCGAGTTCGCGCGCAAAGCCGGCAGTATCGGCATCGCCAATCGCTAGGACAAAGTCCACGCCTTCGTCGGTCGCCAGGGCCACGGCTTCGTCGATCAGCTCGTCTCCCCCGTCGCCCTCAACCGAGCCGCAGCGGAAAAGCACGCGCTCGAGCAGAGCTCGATCAACCGAGCCGAGTGCCGCCGAAACGAGCTCATCACGCGTGTGCTTGTCGCCTCCCAGCACGACCAGCGCCTTGGTGCCACCGTAGTGAGCGACCAATCGTCCGCACCAGCGAGCCACGTCTCCATCCGCAACAATGCGCGTCGGCATACCAAACCCATAATTGACCATCTTTCCCACAACCCTTCCGTGTGCATAGGCGGTATCAATCGTTAGGCTCATGCTACGAAGCGAGGTTTTCCGAGCTGTTTCGCACTCTTTAGAGCTGCGTTAAAAACCCGATGCAGCCGCACGACCATACCTACCAAAACAAACCAGTCCCTTTTTGGCAGGTTTTGACGATGTCCGGACGAGCGGGTATTATCGAACAAGTATTCGATAAGAACATGTGTTTGATGGGAGGACGCGTGGGGCACGAGCGTCACACCTATATCTGCATCGACCTCAAGACGTTTTACGCTAGCGTCGAGTGCGTCGACCGCGGGCTCGACCCGCTCACCACCAACCTGGTCGTTGCCGACGAATCGCGCGGACGCACGACCATCTGTCTCGCCATCACACAGGCCATGAAGAACCTCGGGATACACAACCGTTGCCGTCTGTTCGAGATTCCCGACGGCATCGACTACATCAAGGCCGTACCGCGCATGCAGCACTACATGGAAGTGTCGGCGCAAATCTACGGCATCTATCTGGAATACGTCAGTCCGCAAGACGTTCACGTCTATTCCATCGATGAATGCTTTATCGACGTGACGCCCTATCTAGACCTCTACCATACCAATGCCAAAGGCTTTGCCTGCATGTTGCGCGATGAGGTCCTCGCGCGCACCGGCATCACGGCGACGGTCGGCATCGGCCCCAACCTATTCCAGGCCAAGGTAGCGCTCGACATTACTGCCAAGCACGTACCCAGCCGCATCGGCATACTCGACGACGAGACCTTTCGCAAGGAGATCTGGCCCCATCGTCCCATCACCGATATCTGGGGCATCGGCCCCGGCGTGGCAGCACGACTCGAAAAATACGGTGTCTACGATCTGATGGGCATCGCGGCGCTCGACGAAAACCTGCTTTACGACGAGCTCGGCGTCAATGCCGAGTATCTTATCGACCACGCCTTTGGGCGCGAGCCGACAACTATCGCCGATATCCAAGCCTATCGCCCGCAGGCAACCTCAACTACCACAGGACAGGTGCTCTCGAAGGGCTATGTCTACGAGATGGCCTACACTGTCTTGCGCGAGATGGTCGACAACGCCGTGTTGGACTTAGTCGATAAGCACGTGGTCTGCGACAGCATCTCGCTCTTTGTGGGTTATGCGAGCGAACGAGCCGACATACGCCGCCTCGACGCCAGCGGCACAGCGCAATATGTGGACGGATGCGGACACCTACGCTCGAGCACGTCGAGTATCGAACCCACCGCAACCGCCGGCCCCGAGCTCGCGCCCCGTGCGCCCAAGCCCGTCCAGCGCGATGACGAACGGCGCCGCCTGGTGCGCGAGGCACAGGCAATCGATGGCATCTTTGTGGGAGAGCATGGCGGCAAACCGCGCGGTGGCTATGCTGCGCTGTTCGCGCATTCCAATGCATCCCGCAAGCTGCCCGAGCGCACCAATTCGTTTAAGAAGATCATGGGCTATTTCGATGAACTCTGGGCGCAGACTGTCGATCCCAAACGACCGGTCAAGCGTATCAACCTGGGCTTTGGCAACCTCATGCCCGAGGAATTTACCACTATCGACCTGTTTAGCGATATCGAGGCGGATGAGCGCGAGCGCGACCTGGCGCGCGCCGTCCTGGCCGTGAAAGGCAAGTACGGCAAAAACGCCCTGGTCAAGGGATTAAGCTTTACCGCCGGCGCCACCGCACGCGAACGCAACGATCAGGTAGGAGGACATCGTGCCTAAGTCCCAACAACAGCCGGTGCGGCCACCGACGCCTTTTGAACGCTTAGCGGACCCCGAGGGAAGACGTCGCTCCGCCGACCCCAAGCTCACCGCCAACGGCGCCGTCCGCGCCGGCCGTGCCGCGCAGTTTATGCCCTTTGCCGCCCTCACGGGATACTACGAGCTCGTGCGCAAACAAGAGATTACTGTTGAGCCCAAATGCGAACTCACAGAAGAAAAAGCCCTCGAGCTTTCGAAAAAGCTCGAGGGCCTCAAACGCGGCGACCTGGTGCGCGTCACCTATTACGATACGTACGGCTATCGTAGCCGCACGGGCATTCTCGACGGAGTGTTACCCGCATTCAAGCTGCTCAAACTCAGGGATATCGCCATCAACTTCGACGATATCCAAGGCATCGAGCTGCGTGGTCGAGCCTAGCGACGAGAACGCTTGCGCAAGACGAGGGCAATGCCAAGCACTGCGGCAGCTGCAACCAGCAATCCCAAGACCAGCGTGAGGGTCGAGTCACCAGCGTGAGGCAGCGAGCCATCCTTCGGAGCCTTCTTGGTGGTCGTCGAAACTGTCGTCGTGGTGCTGCTCGACTGGTCGTTGCCGCCCGTCTGGCTGCCACCAGGCTGATCGCCGCCACCCGGCTGCGAAGGATCGGTGGGTTCCGTCGGATCCGGAGTACCAGGATCAATCGGATTCTCCGAATTCTCCTTGCGCTGGATCCAAACCTGGCAGCCATAGAACGGGTTGGCGGTACCAAGGCACAGACCCTGGTTGGTCACCGCAAAGGTGCGCAGACCATGGTTATACGGATCGTTAAAGCCATTGGTCGTCAGCGTCGTAAAGTTCACGCCGTCCTCGGTCACATACATATCAAAGCCACGCTCGGCATCGCGAAGGTAACACATGCACGTAAGCACACTCTGCAACTTCTTGAGGTTCTCCTCGCTCAGCAGCTTATCGAGCGCATCCTGAATATCGCTCGGCAGCTCGGTGCCATAGGCATCCTCGTACTGCTGCTTCAGGCTCTCATAGCTATCGAGCATGTCCTGATACTGATCGGCAAAGGACTTGAAGTACGCGATCTCGCTATCGATCTTCTGGACATAAGCGGCGTCGTCTTCAACGTCCGCGGACATCGTCGCGGTCTGATCGCAAAGATCGCCCGTGGCATCCTCTAGCGCATCGTTCAGGTCACCAAAGCCCTTAGCAACCTCGGTCTTCTCGTCGTCGACCTCGACGGCCTCAGCCTTCTCGTCATCGACCTCGGCGGCCTCGTTTGAATCATCGTCCGCAAGCGTGTTCACGGGAACGATGGGGTCGTCAGGCGATTTCTTGTCGAGCAGGTGATTGAGCAGGTCCCTAAGGCGCTGAACCTGAGAGGCCCACTCCTCGGGCGTCATATCGATAATGTCACCATTAGAGAACTGGCCGATCGGCTCAAGCAGGCTCGCGGTATCAAAGGTACCGATATACAGCTTGCCGTCGAACTTCTGCATGCGCCAAATGTACTGGTTCTCGTTTCGGCCAAAGCCCGAAGTCAGGCCGGAAATACCGCCCTCGGGGAACATGTCGGTGCGATCGCCAACGACGAGCTCCATGTTCTCGTCCTTGTCCATGCGATAGATGTTGACCGACTGCTCAAGATTGGCATTCACAAACGAGCAGTCAACGCCGCCCATGCTGCTCTTGCCGCTCTCGTCAGAATTGGACTTATTAAAGAGAATGCGCTCGAGGGCGATCTCCTCGTCGTTATATTCACCGATATAGAGGTAGTCGTTGTAGACGATGAGGTTGGCAGCACCAGAACGGGTGCGGGCAGGATCGATGCCAAAGCAATACTTTGCACCGTCCGCCTCCTGGTCACCGACAATCGGAGTCCACGAATAGCTGCCGTCGGCGTTCTTGTCGCCACGGACCATGGCAAACGACTGCATGGAATTATCATCGGGGGCATTCTCGGGCGTACCGGTGCAGATGGTCGCATAGAGATGGCCATTGTACGAGACCATATCCCAAATGGCGCCGCCGTAGATGCTGTCCTGATAGCGAATCGCCGGATAGTTAAACAGCGTCTCCGAGTTGGCTATCTCGGTGAAGCTCTCCTGGCCCTTCGAGGGGTCAGACGACGTCAGGATTGTCGACACAAACTTACCGGCCGCGTCTTTACCCACGTTGCTGATGACGAGCTGGCCATCATGGACGCACATACCGCGGATACCGGTTGAGATGCCCTGCTTGTAGGCAGCGCCGTAATCCTGCATGCTCGAAAGACCCTGATAGACGACCTTGTACTCATCCGTCTTAGGATCGATCTCATATACAGCAGGCAGACCGCTTTTGCCGCCATTGGTCCTAACGCTGCCGCAGAAATAGAGTTTGCCCTTATAGCTCACGGCATTGCGGAACAAAGGAGCGACGCCGTTGAGCGATTCAGAGAGCAGCAGCTTGGTCTCACCAGTCTTGGTATTGATCTTGACCAAGATGCCGCCGCTGTCCTTGTCGGCCGTGCCGTCCTCCTTCTGCTGTCCGTAGAAGAACGTGCCGTTAAACATGGCCTCCAGCGTCAGACGCATGGTCTCGGCATCAAAGGAATCGCCCAGCGTGCCGTTCATGAGCGTAAGCGTGTTGCCCATCGCCGCATAGCAGGTGCCCACATAAAGCCAGTCACCATAGCTCGCAGCCGCCCACGTGTAGCTCTGGCCGCGATCGCCTTCGTTGTTGGCCGTATTACCATCGGCGCCCGGAACGGCAACGGCACCGTCACCCTGGTAGTCGACGATGCCGTCCGGCTGCGACGTTCCTACCGTAGGATGCGAGAGCTTCTCAAAGGAATACCCATTTCCCGCATTGTAGGTAACGGCACCCGAAGCGTCTTCGGCGTGCGCCGGCAGCGGCGATACCAAGATAGCGGCAAGCGCTGCCACCAAGCCAAGTGTTCCCACTCGTCTCATAAGGTTATAGCCTCCCCTGTCCTAAAGCCCAGTTTTAGCATTCTTCATTTCTGTCCACGGTTAATTGCAATCTGAGCACAGCAATAATCAACGTGTAACTATACATCTGTAATTTTTTGGACGGGTTAACGGATGCTCAATTGGTAGCGAATTCCGCGCAAACCGTCACCAAGCTCCACTTTTGCCGCATCTAAAGGTTATTTTTTGCGCAAATTTTTGGATGCCGATAGTCACCATGGGCAGGAGGCCGGTACCCACCGGAGAGGGGAACGCCTACATTTTCATAACGTAATAGCCCGCGCCCCTCACCGCCGTCTCGAGCGTGTCGCGATCAACCGGGCGCTTCGAGCGCACGCGCGCTGTGTGGTCCGCGTACGTTACCGTTGCCCACACGCCGTCCAGCGCATTGAGGGCATTCTCAACGTTTTGAGCACAGCCATCGCAGCTCATGCCGCCGATGAGCAACTCATCGCTATAGGGGTAGTGGGACGGATCGGTATCCGTCACAACAACCTTTTTGGCCTTCTTGCCGCTCGCGCCATCGCTGCAACAACTCTTCCCGTGTGTCGAAGCGACAATGCGCCGCAGGCCAAAGAACATGCCAACGACAATCACGGCAAGCACAATGAGATTCGCAGGGTTGAGCAAGTCACTCATGCGTTCCCCTTTCAAGTAGCCCTATCTAGATACCCCCATGGGGTGTCCCCATCTTAACCCAAAAACATGTCCGTTCGGTCAATTAGTTTCCCTGTTCAAACTTTTTAGTTGACCAAGGCTTACTTTCGTGTATAAGTTTTCCTAGGCTAACAGTGAGGACCAGAAGGAGCGCCGTGACTCGAACCATAGACATTCCAACGTTTCAGGCAGCGGTCGTGCGCAACTGCTCCCCCACGCTCGCGAGCATCAAGCCGGCATCGCTCTTTACCTATCCCGGCGTTTACGCCAACCAAAACGGAAAACCCGGCGCCGCCCATATCGAAGGGCGACGCTCTCGCCTGCTCGCCGTCATAGCCCAATGCAACCGCGAGCTCCAGCCACTCGGGATCCATATGAGCGTTTTGGTCTGGCGCCCCTGCGGAGCGCTCATCTATGTGTACCGCCCTGCGGACCTCATGCGATACCTCTCCGACCCCCGCGCCACGACGGCGCTTGCCGCCGAAGGTTACGATGTCCACAACCTGCCCGCATCGCTGGTGCATCTCGCCGCGCGCATCACACTGGCAAGTAGCAATGCCGCAGAAAGCGCCTATGACGGCAGCGTCTGCGCACTCGCGCGAAATAGGCACTGCGATACGGGGTGCATGTGCGAGTTCCCCCACGAAATTGGCTATTTTTTGGGCTATCCCTACGAAGATGTCCATCAGTTTATCGTCCAGCACGGCGAAAACTATAAGGTCTTTGGCGCATGGAAGGTATACACAAACGTTGAGCAGGCGCTCACGACCTTCGATTCCTATCGCGCATGCACGCAATACCTTACCTACATCTATCAACAGGGTTGCACCCTGGGACAACTTGTCCAGGCAACCCGATAGAGCATGCAAATCGCGGCCGCACGCCGCACAACCGAAAGGAAAACATATGAGCAAGATCGCAGTCGTCTACTGGAGTGGCACAGGCAACACCGAGGCCATGGCAAACTTTGTTGCCGAGGGCGCAACCGGTGCCGGCGCCGAGGCAGAGGTCATCTCCTGCGCCGACTTCTCCGCAGACAAGGCCGCCAGCTATGACGCCATTGCCTTCGGCTGCCCCGCCATGGGTTCCGAGGAGCTTGAGTATGACGAGTTCCAGCCTATGTGGGACGAGGTCAAGGAGACCCTCGACGATAAGAAGGTCGTCCTCTTTGGCTCCTACTCGTGGGCCGAGGGCGAGTGGATGGACAACTGGAAGGCCGATGCCGACGAGGCGGGCGTCAACGTCGTCGATTCCGCCATTTGCTACGATGCGCCCGACGATGAGGGCGAGGCGGCCTGCCGCGCCCTTGGAGCCGAGCTCGCCTAGCGGCAATGAGCTCCGCCCGCAACGCGCTCTGCACCAAAACACATTCGCGTCCCAACAAAAACGGGAGCCGGATCACATCCGGCTCCCGTTTTCTGCTATGTCAGTCATATAAAGTGGCTACGAGATATTGCCCAAGAACGCCTTAGTGCGCTCGCTCTTGGGGTGGTCGAAGACCTCGCTCGGCGTACCCTCTTCCACGATAACGCCGCCGTCCATAAAGACCACGCGGTCGGCGACATCGCGGGCAAAGCCCATCTCGTGCGTCACCACGATCATGGTCATACCGTCACGTGCCAGGTCGCGCATGACGCCAAGAACGTCGCGGACAAGCTCGGGGTCAAGCGCTGACGTGGCCTCGTCAAAGAGCATCACGTGCGGATTCATCGACAGGGCGCGGGCGATGGCCACGCGCTGCTGCTGGCCGCCCGAGAGCTGGCTCGGCATAAAGTCGATACGCTCGGCAAGGCCGACCTTGGTCAACTCCTCGACGGCAACCTTCTCGGCCTCTTCCTTACTGCGCTTGAGCACCTTTTGTTGCGCAAGCATGACGTTCTTTTTGACTGACAGGTGCGGGAACAGATTGAACTGCTGAAAGACCATGCCCAAGTGCGTACGCACTTTATTGAGGTCAACGCCCTTGGCGCACACATCCACGCCCTCGACAACAATCGAACCACTCGTGGGCTCCTCGAGACGGTTAATGCAACGAAGCATCGTCGATTTACCCGAGCCCGAGGGCCCCAGAACGACAACGACCTCACCCTTGTGCACATCCAGATCGATATCGCGCAGGACCACGTTATCGCCAAAGGCCTTCTGGAGGTTCTTGATGCTGACGACGACCTCGTTCGAGTTATTGGTTTCGCTCATGATAGGACCTCCTTACAGACCGGCGATGTGGTCGGCGGGCGTCGCGACAACCTGTCCGGCGCTCTTGGTGGGACGTTTCTTTTTGGTTTCGGCCGTACCCAGCAGCCTCGCCTCAAGACCGCTCACCAAGCGCGCAAGCGGCAGGGTAATGACCAGATAGAACAGGGCAGCAACCACATACGGCGTAATGGAGCCCGTCGTTGCCACGATGGTGCGGGCGTTCATGACGATCTCGACCACGCCCACGGCGGCGAGCAGCGACGTATCCTTGTAGAGCAGGATAAACTCGCTGGTCAGCGTAGGCAGGACATTGCGGAACGTCTGCGGAATCATAACGTAGAGCAGCGTCTGGAAGGCATTCATGCCCAGCGAGCGCGCGGCCTCGTTCTGGCCCTTGGGGATCGACTGAATACCGGCGCGGAAGATCTCGCACAGGTAGGCGGACGAGTTCATGGCCATGACGATAACGCCCAAGACGTAGTCGTCCACCTTGACGCCGGCAAGCGGCAGGCCAAAGAATGCAATGTAAATCTGCAGGAACGCCGGCGTACCGCGGATGATATTCACATAGATGCCGGCAAGACAACGAAGGATGCGCGACTTGGAAATGCGCATGAGCGACAGCGCAAAGCCAAAGGGAATGGCCAACGGAAATGCCACGAGCACGATCGAGAGCGACATAAGGAAGCCCTTGAAGACGATCGGCAGGCTCTGAACCAAAATGACCGGGTTCAGGAACAGGCGAAGGAACATGTTGGAATTCCACGCCTCGACCCACGGCTGCTCCTTAAGATCGGCCAGGAAGTTATCGAATGCCGTCACGCCCTTGATCTCGACGGAAGGAATCTTGGAAATCTTCTTGGTCGAACCATCGGCGAGCGTATAGGTGCCGCTGAAGACCTCATCGCCGCCCTCGACGGGAAACGTCACGCCGTAAACCTCGACACGGAAAAAGCCGCCGGCAGGCGCCGTCTCGCCAAAGTCGATCTTGAGCGTCTGGCCGTCAGCCTTGCACTTGGGCTTCATGGGCGTACGATCCATGAGGTCCTCGCCCGAGAGCATCGTCAATCGCGTGTCATCGGTACCAAACGTCGTGCCGTCGACAAACGTCAGCGAAAGACCGCTCAGCTCCTCGTCGGCATCGGCCTGAACTTCCCAGGTAATGCGCGTCTCGGTGCCGCCGACCACAGCGCTGCCCGAACCGGTGTTGGGTCGGGCAGTAATCTTTGCGGTCTCAAGCGCCTGAGCGGTCGTGGGCGCATATGCCCCCGCGCACACCAGCGCGAGCGCCACGGCCATGACGCAGGCTAGCTTTTGGAGCAAGGCGGGCAGTGAAAAACGCTGCTCCGCGGCCCCTTCGTTCAATCGAGACAAGGTGGCTCCTATCGTAGAAGTTGCCGGCAAAACGAGACGGAAACACTCTCCGTCGAGAGAAGCGCAAAGGCCCTCTCCGCAAAACGGAAAGGGCCTTTGCGCAATCAAGCATCTATTTACTTGATGTTGTACTTAGCCATGAGGGCGTCAACGGTACCGTCGTCGGTCAGGTCCTTGATGGCCTGGTTGATGTCGTCCTTGAGCTTGGTGTTGCCCTGGTTGATGGCGATGGCGTACTCCTCGCCGGTGCTGATCTGCTTGATAGTCTGGCAGGTGTTGAACTGCTCAGCGGTCAGCTGGCTGGCAACGGAGCGGTTGGTGACTACGGCGTCGCCCTTATCGGACTGTAGGGCGCTGAAGCACTCGGTGGCGTCCTTGTAGGGGACGATCTTGGCCTTGGGGAAGTTCTCCTGGGCAAAGGCCTCGGCGGTCGAGCCAGACTGGACGATGATAGTAGCGTCGGCGCTGTTGAGCTTCTCGCTGTAGTTGTCGGCCGTGATGTCGGTGTTATCGACCTTGGTCACGATAGCCTGATCGTCCATGTAGTAGGAATCGGAGAAAGTGACTTCCTTCTCACGCTCGGGCGTGTCAGTGATAGCCGCGATGGCGACGTCGTACTTGGCGCCCGAAGCGACGCCGGGGACGAGCGTGTCAAAGTCATTGTTGACGTACTCGACATCCAGGCCCAGCTTATCGCCGATAGCCTTAATGAGCTCAAGGTCAAAGCCCTGATAATCGCCGTTGTCATCCTTGTACTCAAACGGAGCGTACTCGGCAGAGGTGCCGACGGTCAGCGTACCGTCCTTGACGAGTGCGTACTCCTTGGAGCCGTCGACCTTCTCGACCTTAGCGTCGTCAGGGCTGCTGGAACCGGCATCAGAACCAGAGGTGGCGTTGGACGAGCCACAGCCCGTCAGTGCGAGGGCGAGCGCCATGGCGCCCGTGGCGGCAAATGCGCCAAGCTTCTTGAGCTTCATAATCAGTCTCCTTCCGGTGACCCCGTTTGATTCAGAGGTCTGCAAAAACTGATGGCTATTATGCACCCGCTTGGGAGAATCTGCAATTAGAAAACTGATTGAAACAAACCCATAACGTGAATGAAGCACTCCACTTTATGACAGTCATTACTGCTGCAACGACCTTAACAGTTTGATTTCAGCCGCATAACCTGCAAGTTCGTTCGGCGTCTCCAAAATAAAAGGAAGTTCACGCAAGCGGCTATTCGATACAATATTCTGCATAACCTGCATACCGCCGCCAAACTCCTCGTTGCCAAGGTATCCCTTGCCGATGCACTCGTGGCGATCCTTATGGGCGCCGCAGGGGTTCTTGGAGTCATTGATATGCACGGCGCGCAGGCGCTCGATACCCACCACACGATCGAACTCGTCGAGTACGCCGTCCAGATCGTGGACGATGTCATAGCCGGCGTCATTCACATGGCAGGTGTCTAGGCAAACGCCCAGCTTGGCCGACAGCTCGGGGCACTCGGCAGCAGCACCCTCGATAATGCGCGCCAGCTCTTCAAAGCTACGGCCCACCTCGGTACCCTTTCCCGCCATGGTCTCGAGCAGTACCGTCGTCTGCTGCCCCTCAAACATCACCTGACACAAGGTGTCGACGATCATCTGAATGCCAGCATCAGTCCCCTGCCCCACATGCGCACCGGGATGGAAGTTGTAGTAGTTGCCGGGCAGCGCTTCCATGCGCCGCAAGTCCTCGGCCATTGCCTCCAGGGCAAACTCGCGCGCCCGCTCTTTGGCCGAGCAGGGGTTATAGGTATACGGGGCATGAGCCACGAGCGGGCCAAAGTCGTTTTGCTCCATAAGCTCGCGCAGGGCCGCCACATCATCCATGTCAAGGTCTTTCGCCTTGCCGCCGCGCGGGTTGCGCGTAAAGAATGCAAAGGTGTTGGCGCCAATGGATAGCGCCGTCTCCCCCATCGCCCGATAGCCCTTCGTCGTCGAAAGATGACACCCAATCGTCAGCATCTCCAGCTCCCCCTCATCAGTTGCGGTGAAATAGTTCCTGTTTGGCCCCTATTCTGCCGCAAACAGGAACTATTCCACCGCAACTTATAAAAGGGGCATCAGAGATGCGGGCCACCGAGCACTACGGCTACGGGCGCCAGCGTCATGATCCCCTACGCGTCAACGCCAAGTCCTAGAGGGCTAGACGGATTGCATCGATAATGCGCGCGCAGCGCTGCGTGGCGGCAAGGGGCATGACGGAACTCTCGAGTTTCCCCGCCCGGATGAGCTGGGTCGCATGCTGGATTTCGCCGTAGAAATCATCGACCTCAAACGGGGCATTTATTTCGAGCATTCGCCCGTCGGAGTACTTCACATGGGCGAGCTCGGGGCGATGGAGGCGCTCGATTTCTAACGAGCCACGCTCGCAGACAATCGTTAAGCGGCTTTCATATGCTGCTTTGCCGTCGCAAACCATATGAATGGGTATGCCGCCGACGCTCATATGGATCTCATCGGCCCAATCCACGCGGCCGCCCGATACGTCGCGCCAGCGAACTTCACGAGACGAAACATCGCACGCACCCGCAAGCAGATCCTCAAACCACCCGACCGCATAGCAGCCCATGTCATATAGACAGCCACCCTGCAACGGATCGAGCAGATAACTTGAAGGGGACTCACCATAATCGAGTTTTTGCACGCTTTCGATCGAAACGATACGGCCGAGCTCGCCCGACGCAAGCAAGCCCTTCACGCGAGTATGCATCGGACAAAACCGATTTTTCATCGCCTCCATAAACGGCACACCGCACTCGCGGGAAACGGAGGTGATCGCACGGGCCTCTTCTTCATTCAAAACGGCCGGCTTTTCGCACAGTACGGCCTTTCCCGCGCGCAGCGCCCGACAGACCCAATGCGCATGCATGCCATGTGGAAGAGCCAAGTAGATTGCGTCGACATCGGGGTCGGCAATCAGCGCATCATAAGCCGCATCGCCGCTATCGTCAGCCGTGGCATAACTGTGCGCGGCATCAATCGAAAACGCCCCGCAAAACTCCTCAACATGCGAAGGAGTGCGACCGGCGGCAGCCACAAGCCGTGCCCCGCCCACCTCCTTGAGCGACGATGCAAATCGATGCGAAATGCGCCCAGCGCCCAAAACGCCCCAACGAACCTCAC
The DNA here is from genome assembly GCA_965151385.1 of uncultured Collinsella sp. Classification (GTDB taxonomy): domain Bacteria; phylum Actinomycetota; class Coriobacteriia; order Coriobacteriales; family Coriobacteriaceae; genus Collinsella. Next base: position 75,445 of record CBCTZJ010000002.1, read on the forward strand.
GTAAATCATCGCATGAATCCCGATGGCCCACGACAGCCCCCTTCAGTTGCGGTGGAATAGTTCCTGTTTGGCCCCTATTCTGCCGCAAACAGGAACTATTCCACCGCAAGTTATAAAAGGGGCATCAGGAGCGCGTTTTGCAAAAGGCTTTAAGTGCGGCCGTTACGGGGCCAGGCTGGAAACGTCGGCGCACATCGTCGAGACGCTCGGGAATATCGATGTGCTGCGGGCAGTGACGCGCGCATTTGCCGCACTTGACGCAGTTGCTCACCAGCTTGGGCTCGTTCGTCCGCACCGCGCTCGCCGTAAAGTATTGAGACAGCCCCGTAAACCAACTATGTGCGTAGCTCGCGTTGTAGGCACCAAAGCAGCCGGGAATATTGATGCCCTTGGGGCACGGCATGCAGTAGCCGCACCCCGTACAGGGCACGCGATTCGATTTCTCAAACTCTCCCAGCACACGTGCGATGGTATCGAGCTGCTTTGTCGTCATCGAATCCGGCAGTGCGCGATCCGCCAATGCCGCGTTCTCGTCCACCTGCGCGGTATCGGTCATGCCCGAAAGTAGCATCGTGACCTGAGGATGATTCCACACCCACGAAAGGCCCCAAGCAGCCGGCGTCTTCAGGTACGGATCGCGTACGCCATCGAGCACGGCGCGGGCCCGCGGAGGCAGCTTGCCCGCCAGGCGTCCACCCAAAAGCGGTTCCATCACAAACACCGCGAGCCCGCGCTCGGCGGCTGCCATGAGTCCCGCCGTTCCCGCTTGGTAGCGCTCGCCGGCATAGTTGTACTGGATCTGGCAAAAGTCCCAGTCATACGCGTCAAGCATCGTGAGGAAGTCCGCCGCACTGCCGTGGTACGAAAAACCTATCTGGCGAATACGCCCCGCAGCCTTTTGGTGCGCAATCCAGTCCTCGATACCCAACGCTACCACGCGCTCCCACTGCGCGGGCGAGGTGATGTTGTGCATGAGGTAGTAGTCGATATGGTCAGTCCGCAAACGGTGCAGCTGCTCGTCAAAAAAGTGGTCGAAATCCTCCGCACATTTGCACGAAGCGTGCGGCAACTTGGTCGCGAGCAAAATCTGGTCGCGCAGACCCAGGCGCTCAAGCGAAGCTCCCACGCATACCTCGTTACCGGGATAAAGATATGCGGTATCCAGATAATTAATCCCCTGTTCCACCGCACGGGAAATGATGGCATCGGCCGTCTTCGCATCGGGGTGTCCCGGCGCACCGGGAAACCTCATGCAGCCCAGACCCAGAGCGGATATTCGGTTACCACTTTTGGGGTCAACACGGTATTGCACGGCCCCTCCCTTCGCCATCAGCGCCCCGGCAAGGCGAAACACAATGGTCACGCAGCCGAAACATCGTGGAATCGCAATCGAGAATGTATCGTAACGTAGCAGAAATCGAGCCGTCACGACACCGCTTTAACATCAGCAAAAAGCCCGATGAAAGGAGGCGACCGTGACCACACGTGAGGACGCCTGCCCCTACCCCGGCGAGCAGTACATCCTCTCGGTCGACCGCTATCAGATCGAGGTCATGGACCATCTGGACGAGCTTCCCGCCACAGGCGCCGTCATCTTCTGCACCTTCCCCAAGGTGCGCGATGGCGTTGGATATCCCGCACGCGTTTTCGCGGTCTGCCCCGCAGCGTAAGCTCCACGCATCCATTCATTTAAAAATCGCCACCCTGCATGCACAAGGTGCGCTGGCGGCATACAATCCATCAGGCGCCCCTTACGCGGGCGCCTTTTATATAGGGAGATAATTCACATGCAGATCAACAAGGTCACCTTTATCGGCAAGGGCGGCGTCGGGCTACTCTACGGCAGTATGATCGCCCAGGCACTCGGCAACGACGCCGTCGAATACGTTATGGATGACGCCCGTTTTGAGCGTCACGCGGGCGATGCGCTCACCGTCAATGGCAAGCCCTGCGCGCTCAAGTCCGTCCGCGCCAGCGAGGCAACGCCCGCCGATCTGGTCATTCTCACGGTCAAGACGACTGGACTCAACCAAGCACTCAAGACTATGGAGCGCGTCGTGGGACCCAATACGCTCATCGCCTCGCTGTGCAACGGCATTACGAGCGAGCAGAAGATTGCCGAGCGCTTTGGCTGGGAGCATACCGTTCTTGGCATTTGCCAGGGCATGGACGCCGTGTTCCTCAACGGAGAGCTCGCCTTTACCAATGCGGGCGAAATCCGCTTTGGCGCGGCGGCCGGCACCGAGCTCGCAACCGTCACCGCCATCGACGAGCTCTACACGCGCTGCGGCATCGCCCATACCGTCGAGAGCGACGTTGCGCACCGCATGTGGGCCAAACTCATGCTCAACGACGGCATCAACCAGACGTGCATGGCCTACGGCGGGACCTACGGAAGCGCCACGGAGCCGGGCTCCGAGCAGCGTCGCTGCTTTGTTTCTGCCATGCGCGAAACGCTTGCGGTCGCCAACGCCGAGGGCATTGAGCTGACCGAGGCAGACCTGACGCAGATGGTGCACCTCATCGAGGGAATCGACCCCACCGGTATGCCCTCGATGGCGCAGGACCGCATCGCGCAACGAAAAACCGAAGTCGAGGAGTTCGCGGGCACCATTTGCCGCCTGGCCGTCAAACACGATATCCAAGTGCCGCAAAACGATTGGCTCTATCAGCGCATCCGCGATATCGAGAAAAGCTGGTAGCGCCCGGCTCACCACGTCAACAGGCTCAACAGCAAAGCCGCCACAAGGAGCACTCCCCTTACGGCGGCTTTCATCTTCATCTATAACCAGTAGTCGATGTCCCGACGGTTAGAGCTGCGACTCCGACGCCTGGTCCTCATCGTCGCGACAAAGGACTACACCCGCACTTCCCAGCAGTGCGGCCGCGACCAACGCACTGACCACGATAGAGGCAGCCCCACAAGACCCCTGCATGCCCGCAACGAGCGCGGCCGTAGGACCAAGGCAGCCAAGCACCAATGCGACGGCGGCAATGGCAATATCTCGAGCGTTCACAAGACCACTTCCTCCACGAGAAAGACCTTATTTCTCATGAACTAGTGTGCCCCGCGCCCATATGCGCGACGTACCGTCACGGTAAGGGCTCTGTTAGCTCAAGCGCATACATAGAACGGGCGTCCTTACGTTGCCCTAAAGCTCGGTAAAGACGCCCGTCCGCCAAATATCCGTGATGCAGAAAAATTACCAGCCAGTGTAGTAGTCGGTGGTTCCGGCGGCGCAGCCGGAGTCATAGACCTTGCACTCGCCCTTGGAACCGGTAAACGTGGAGCCCTGAGCCTTATCACCCGCGGCCACGACGTAGTAACCATCAGAATCGCGCCAAAAGCCCTCGGAATCCTGTGTCCATTCGCCCGTGCGGTGGTGATACAACACGTTGCTGCTGTAATAAGTCTCGCGTCGGCCGTTATAGTTATTGACGCCGCTCGAGCGCGTCAGGCCCGAGCCGTTCGCGTAATACGCAGCAGACGTGTAAGACGAGCCGGGGCCGGCGTTGTAATACGAAGCCTGAACGGCCTCGGCGGCCTCGGCTTCGGCTGCGGCAGCCTCGAGTGCCTCGCGCTTGGCATCCTCGAGCGTGAAACGAAGCTCGTCGAGCTCGGTCGACTTGGCGTCGACCTCCCCCATCGTCAACAGACTACCCGCACCGTCGATGCAGCCCTGCAACACAGCGCGCTCGTCATCGGTAGCATAGTCGCCATACATATTCATAATGATCTGAGCGCGCATCTCCAGGGAATCGCGCTTTGCCCCCATCGAGGCGTTCCACTCCTGCATAGAGCCATAACCGTCGCCGCGGTAGTCGACGGGCTGCACCAGCGTCGCCTCGGACGGCGTAGATCCAACCGTATCGGATAGTGTTGCCGCGTGGGCATCAGTTGCGCCGGCGCCCGCCAAAAGTGCCACGGTCAGAGCGGCGGAAAGGGCGGCGGCTTTCGGTTTTCGTGAATCGATCCTCATGTAGCTGGAAACCTCCGTAGTGCGTTTTTTGCTGCGTTTGAGCTGCGTGTGATTCGATCGCGCTGCATAGTACCCCGAGCAAATCGCGACCTGCGGTTTTACTCAAAAGGCGCACGTCAATTGCGTAAAACTCACATCCTCTCAACAGGAGTTTTCCACATCTCGATTGCATAAAGCATGCCAAAAACCCTGTAACAGCGCCCTTCCTATGCAAAAAAGGCGCCTGTGCAACCATTGTTCGCACAGGCGCCTTGAGCAGGTATTTTATGCAGTTATACCTATCGAGTCGCAAGGGGTCCTTGCACAAGTCGCCTTACTCGTCCAGCGCGGCGAAGGCCTGCTTCAGATCCCAAATGATGTCCTCGGCGTTCTCGGTACCGATGGAAAGACGGATCGTGGAGGGCGTGATGTTCTGCTCGGCGAGCTCCTCGGCAGAGAGCTGGGAGTGTGTGGTGGTAGCCGGGTGTACGACGAGTGACTTGACGTCGGCCACGTTGGCGAGCAGCGAGAACACCTGCAGATGATCGATGAACTTCCAAGCTGCCTCCTGGCCGCCCTTAATCTCAAAGGTGAAGATCGAGGCACCGCCACGGGGGAAGTACTTCTGATAGAGCTCGTGATCGGGATGCTCAGGCAGGCTCGGGTGGTTCACCTTGGCCACGTGGCTGTCACCAGCCAGGAACTCAACGACCTTCTTGGTGTTCTCGACATGACGGTCGACGCGCAGCGACAGAGTCTCGGTGCCCTGGAGCAGGACCCAGGCGTTGAACGGGCTGATGCAGGCGCCCTCGTCACGCAGCAGGATAGCGCGGACATAGGTCGCGAAGGCGGCGGGACCGGCAGCCTCGGCAAACGAAACACCGTGGTAGGAGGGGTTGGGCTCAGCGATCTGGGCGTACTTTCCGCTCGCCTTCCAATCGAAGTTACCGCCGTCGACGATCACACCGCCCAGCGAGGTACCGTGGCCGCCGATGAACTTGGTTGCGGAGTGGACGACGATGTTGGCACCATGCTCCAGCGGACGGAACAGATACGGGGTGCCGAAGGTGTTATCGACGACAACCGGCAGACTGTGCTTCTTGGCGATCTCGGAGATGGCGTCGATGTTGGGGATGTCGGAGTTGGGGTTGCCGAGCGTCTCGAGGTAGATGACCGTGGTGTTGTCCTTGATGGCACCCTCGACCTCTTCCAGGTTATGGGCATCGACAAACGTGGTCTCGACGCCAAACTGGGAGAGCGTATGCTCCAGCAGGTTGTAGGAGCCACCGTAAATGGTCTTCTGAGCCACCACGTGGTCACCGGCCTGGGCAAGAGCCTGCAGGGTATAGGTGATGGCAGCAGCGCCAGAGGCGACGGCAAGACCTGCCACGCCACCCTCGAGTGCGGCGATACGGTCCTCGAAGACGCCCTGGGTGGAGTTGGTCAGACGGCCGTAGATGTTACCGGCGTCGGCAAGACCAAAGCGGTCGGCGGCGTGCTGGGAGTTGCGGAACACATAGCTCGTGGTCTGGTAGATAGGCACGGCACGGGAGTCGGATGCAGGATCGGCGCTCTCCTGGCCAACGTGCAGCTGCAGGGTATCGAAACCAAAGGTGTGCTCGGGGTTGTTGATGAACTGGCTCATGATGATCTCCTTGATCGAACAAAAGAAAATAAAATTAGAGAGAAGTAAGTCGCTGTCTCCTGATCACGCCGACGGGCGCAAACAGGAGCCCGGCATTCGTCTTGGCAAGCAATTCATATGCGGGCCTCCTTTCGCATCCCTGTTCCGTGGTCGGCTTAATTACCTACCGCCTTTGTGTGTTTTGAATAGTACGAGCATTGTTTCCCTCGGTCAATCACTTAAAAGCGCTAACCTGTTATCGGTTTTATAGATAGCTATCGAAAGGACGGGCGCCGATGACCCTCCAACAGCTTCGCTTTTTGATCGCCGTGGCAGAATCCGGTTCGATCAACGCCGCAGCTCAGCGCCTCTATACCGCACAGTCCAATATCTCCAACGCCGTCAAAAGCCTGGAACAGGAGCTCCATCTGGAGATCTTTACGCGCTCCAGCCGCGGCGTCACGCTCACCAACGACGGCACCGAGCTTTTGGGCTATGCGCGCCAGGTCGTAGAGCAGGCCGACATGCTCGAGGCCCGCTACGAGGACGGCGGCACCCCGCAAGCCCGCCTCGCCATTTCCGCCCAGCACTACGCCTTTTCGGTCGAGGCCTTTGTCAACGTGGTCGAGCGCTGCCGTGACAGCAAGTTCGAGTTCATCATGCGCGAGACCACCACAGCGCAGATCATCGATGACGTCCGTGCGTTTCGCAGCGATATCGGCATTCTGTATCTGGATGACTTTAACGCCCGCGTTCTGCAGAAGGCCTTCGCCGATGCCCGCGCAAGCTTCCATCCCCTATTCGACGCGACGGTCCACGTCTTCATTAGCGAGCGCCACCCGCTCGCCCGCCGCCCTCAGCTGTCCCTTGCCGACCTCACGCCCTATACGCGCTACAGCTTTGAGCAGGGAACCTCAAACTCCTTCTATTACGCCGAGGAACCTTTTAGCTATATCCCTTGCGACCGCAACATACGAATCTCGGACCGCGGAACACTTACTAACTTACTTATCACGTCGAACGGTTACACCCTGTCGACCGGTGTCCTCTCCAATGAAATGCAATGGGGTATGGCATCGATCCCGTTAGCAGACGCCCCAACGATGCATGTAGGCTATATCATGCACGACGAGCGCAAGCCCTCTCCCCTCTTACAGCAATACCTCGACGAGCTCAACCGCATCATCCACGCCAACTAACCGCCGAAAGACGGGGTAAAAATCGTAGATTGCTAGCCCCCGGCGGGCATGGCGCTACAATGGTCACTCACACGAAACGACCCAACGAAAGGAACCATGTGAAGGTCATCATCTATACCGACGGCTCGGCCCGATCAAATCCGGGACGCGGCGGCTACGGCGCCGTGCTCAAGTACACCAACCCCGCCGGCAAGACCTTTACCTCCGAGCTTTCGCGCGGTTACGCCAAGACCACCAACAACCGCATGGAGCTCATGGCCGTTATCGTGGCGCTCGAGGCACTCAACCGCCCCTGCGACGTCGAAGTCCATTCCGATTCGCAGTACGTCGTCAACGCCTTCAACAAGCACTGGATTGACGGATGGAAAAAACGCGGCTGGAAGACTGCCAACAAGCAGCCTGTCAAGAACCGCGATCTGTGGGAGCGCCTGCTCACCGCCAAAAGCAAGCACAAGGTTGAGTTCATCTGGGTTAAGGGGCATGCCGGTCACGAGCTCAACGAGCGCTGCGACGAGCTTGCCACCACGGCGGCCGACGGCAGCAACCTCGATATCGACACCGGCTTTAACGAGAGCGACCTGTAACGGCGTTTTCGCACGCTATTTCCTGCCCCCTCGCGCTACACTCATCCTGTAAACCGAACGGCACGAGGGGGATACATGTTGCGTATAGCGACCATCGGCACATCCATGATTACCGACGACTTTATCCAGGTCGTCAACGCCAACGACCAAGCCGCGTTCGTGGGCACGCTCTCGCGCGATGCAGATCGCGGCGCCGCCTTCACCGCTAAGCACGGCGGCGAACGCAGCTTCACCGCACTCAACGAGCTCGCGTCCGCCGACGACGTCGATGCCGTCTACATCGGCAGCCCCAACGCACTCCATCACGAGCAGGCGCTCGCCTGCATCGCCGGCGGTAAGCACGTTATCGTCGAAAAGCCCTTCTGCGCCACCGAGGCGCAAGCGCTCGAGGTCTTCCGGGCTGCCGAGGCAGCTGGCGTCGTGGCTCTCGAGGCCATGCGCCCGCTTCACGATCCCGCTTTCCACGCCATTGAGGACGCTCTGGGCGAAATTGCGCCCATTCGCCGCGCCTCGCTGCGCTTTGGCAAGTATTCCTCACGCTACAACGAAATCCTCGCGGGGCGCGCCACCAATATCTTCGACTGCCACATGGCCTCGGGCTCCCTCATGGACATTGGCGTCTACGCCGTCGAGCCCATGGTCGAGATTTTCGGCATGCCCTCTGGTCTCACCAGCATGACCACGCTGCTCGACCCCTCAACGCAAGAGCTCACCCATGGCCCCATCGACGGGTGCGGTTCCATTCTCGCCAGCTATGGCGGTGGCCGTATCTCCGTCGAGCTCGCACACTCCAAAATTACGAATGACCTGCTGCCCTCGCAGATCGAAGGCGAGCGTGGCACCATCCAGATTGACCATCTGTCCACGCCCCGCAACGTACGCATCGACTACCGCGGCGACGTCGTACGCGGCTCGGCGACCGAGGCACCGCGCGAACAGGGCGACAACGGCCGCGCGCTCGACCTGCCCAAATCAAGCAACACTATGGAATACGAACTCACGGACTTTATCACCGCCATCGGTGGCATCGATAACGTTAAGGAAGAAATCTGGGAGACCCCGGCGGGACGCCACGAGCTCGGCCACTACCGCGATGTCACGCTCGTCTCACTGCGCATCATGGATGCCGTGCGTCAGCAGGCCGGCATAACCTTCCCGGCCGACGCAGGCAAGCAGGCATAGCGATGGGCCTCTTCGATACGTTCTTCTCCAGCGTCACCGGCGGCAGTCGAGAGCCTCAAAAACCATCAAACGTCGAGCTCGAGCTGCGCCGCAGGCTTACCGTACTCGCAAGCGACGAGGCCACTCAAGACACTCCCCTGCGCTATTTCCTGCGCTGGACGGGGCAAGTCCAAGGCGTTGGTTTTCGCTTTACCAACACCAACCTCGCGCAGGCACGCGCACTCACCGGCTGGGTGCGTAACATGGAAGACGGCTCAGTCGAGATGGAGATACAGGGAGCTCCGGCAAGCATCCTATCTCATCTCGAGGCGCTTCATGCCTCCTACGAGCGCATGGGAACGCGTTTTCGCCTCGTAGACGCCCAGGTCCGAGCCCCACTTGCCAATGAAGACGGTTTCAGTCCTCATTATTAGTATTGTGTGCTAAATACGGTATCATTTACCTACGACCGTTGATAGAAAAGAGGCGAGGCGCATGGCGGTGCAAAGAAGGAATACCAGGCAGCGAAAGCTGGTTCTTGACGCCGTACGCCAAAGCTATAACCATCCCACCGCCGACGAAATCTACAACGTCGTGCACGCGCAGGATGACAAAATCAGCCGCGGTACGGTCTACCGCAATCTCAATCTCTTGGCCGACGCCGGGGAGATTCTCTCCATCAAGACGCCGGGCGGCAGCCGCTTCGATCGCACGATCGAGCCGCATGCGCATATCATCTGCACCTCGTGCAGCCGCGTCATCGATGTGCCGCTCCCCTTCGATGCCCAGCTCGACGCCAAGGCGTCCGAGCAAATCGGCTGGAACGTCACCTCGCACTACACCATCTTCGAGGGTCTCTGCCCCAACTGTAGGTAGATTTTGGGACATGCCTACTCGGCAAGCAGGCGACGCAATTCTTCTTCGACCGTGCGCACGTAACGGACGCGGTCGTTGATGCCGCGCATAGAGGGATTGCAGCTCTCCATTAGACAAGGATGACCCACGACGTTGAGCATGTCGCGGTCGTTTTCGTTATCGCCAAACGCCATCATTTCGTTAGGTGAGATCCCCAGCGCGCGACCATAATCGGCAAGCGCGGACCCCTTGCCCGAATCAAAGCCGATAAAGTCGGTCCATTCGGTTCCCGATGTCATCACATCGACCCGGTCGCTAAAGCGGCGCACGAAATACTCCAGCGCTGCCGGCTGCTCCGTCTCGGGCGTTTGAAACGCAATCTTAATGACATCCTCGTCAATGTCCTCGGGACGGTCGACCACCGCCACATCGCAGTGGACCTCATAGCGCAAATGGTCGACGAACGCATCGTTGCCGCTCATGGTGTAGAGGTGCCCCTCGCAGGAAAGGGTCACGTCGGCATGGGGATACGCAACCACGGCATTCGCGATATCCATAGCAAGGCCACGCTCCATGGAACGCTTGACAACGGCACGCCCCTCGCTCATGACCAGAGCTCCGTTTTCGCATACGTAGGCGAGCTCATCGGCCACCGGGGTAAACAGGTAGCGCAAGCTCGCATATTGACGACCACTCGCCGGCATAAACACGATACCGCGACGATGCAGCTCATCGATAAGCTCAAAGGCCTCAGGGCGCGGCTCGCGCTCCCCCGGATGCAGCAACGTGCCATCCAAATCGCATGCAATCAGCTTGATTCCCTCAAGACCCATACGCTTCCCCAAAGCCTCCTATCAACAGCAAGACGGACCTTGAATGGCAATCCCTCAGAGCCCGTCTTGCGCATACGCGCGCTTAGCCGCGCGTCTTTTTTACGATGGTAAAGTCGGGAGCCATGCTCACGACGACCTCCGCCGCACTCGACGCAAAGCGCCGGTCCGCATCGAGTTCACGGGTAACCACCGTGAGCCGAACACCCTCTACACCCCGGAGCATGCGGCCCAAAACAGGCTGCACCGGCGTATACATGCGCACGGTATGCTCGTCCGAGTCGCCCCGGAAGAGCGGCGCATGCATGTTGCCGATCTCCCAGCACGCATGCGCGAGCGCAATCGGATCCATGCGGTCGACTTCGACCAAATAAACCTCGGCACTGCGCAGGCGCACGACAACCGCCACGGGCACCACGCCCGAACGGTCAATGGCGAGCACGTCGCCATCGGCAAGACGACCGCCGTCGGCAGCATCCAGCCGAACATCGACCGTGCGCCCCAGCTCCGTCACGCCCACAAACGCGCATACATCAGCCTGGTCCCAATCGAGCAGTAGCTCATCGACCTCAAAGACACCGCCCAGCTCCCGGCGAAGCAAAAGCTCATAGGACGGGTCGTTGAGATTTCCGAGGCACGCTGTCGAAACCAGATTCGCAGGCATAGCCTAGTCCTCGACCTCGACGAGCTCGATATCAAAGTTGAGGTCCTTGCCGGCCAGCTCGTGGTTGGCGTCGAGCGTCACGGCCTCGGGCGTCACGTCAATGACGACGGCGGGGACAGGCATGCCGCTCGGCGTGGACAGGAAGAGCTTCATGCCTTTCTCAATCTGCTCGATGTTGGGAACCTGCTCGGCCGGGAAGGTCAGAACCATCTCGGGGTTGTGCTCGCCGTAGGCATCGGCAGCAGGAATGTGCACGGTCTTCTTCTCGCCCACCTGCATGTCGACCACGGCGGCGTCGAAGCCCTTGATCATCTGGCCGGCGCCGCAGGTGAACTCCAGCGGCTCGCCGCGATCGTAGGAGCTATCGAACTGCGTGCCGTCGTCGAGCGTGCCGCGATAATGGGTCTTGACCTTCTTGCCCTGGTTGGACATGCTAACCTCCGTAATAAGGGCGGCGCACAACGCGGGCCGCCATGAACATATGGCGCTAACTATACCCTAGTCATACAATTCAATGACAGTTTGCAAAGAAACGCTGCAACCGGAGGAACCATGGCATACCCCGTATTTGACCTACACTGCGACACCGCCGACCGCATCGGCTGGGCCACGCTCGATCTCGACCTGCGCTTTACCGCCGGCACCGACGGTTATTTCCCCGGCGACGAGACACATCCGCAGGATTTCGACCTCATCGAGGGCAACGCCTGCGCCATCTCGCTCGCAAAGATCGGCAACACGCCGTGGGCACAGTGCTTCGCCACGTTTGTCCCCGACGAGATTCCCGCCGCCCACGCAGCGCGCTTCCAGGCGCAGATCATGGCGCATATGAGTGGCCAGGCCATGCTCAATCACGACCGCATGGTCAACGTGCGCAGAGCCGCAGACATTCGCCCCGCGCTCAAAGACGGCAAGATCGCCTGCATCCACACCATCGAAAACGCCACGTTCTTTGCCGAGGACCCCGCGCTGATCGAGGTGCTCAAGAGCCTGGGCGTACTCATGTCATCGCTCAGCTGGAACGCGCAGGGACCGCTCGCGAGTGGACACGATACCCACGCCGGCCTCACCGCCGCCGGCATCGAGGCACTTACGCAGATGGAGCACGCCGGCATGGTACTCGACGTCTCCCACCTCAACGACGAGTGCTTTGACGAGGTTGTCGCCCACGCCACGCGCCCCTTCGTCGCCAGCCACTCCAACTCCCGTGCGGTTTGCGGCGTCAAGCGCAACCTCACCGACGACCAGTTCCGCACCATTCGCGACATGGGCGGCATCGTCGGCCTCAACTACTGCAGCGAGTTCCTATCCAACGAAGCAACCGACGAGACCGCCGCAGATGTCACCTTCGACCAGCTGGCGGCACATATCGAACATTGGCTCGACCTGGGCGGCGAGGACGTCATCGCGCTCGGCGGCGACTGGGACGGTGCCACGGTGCCCGCTTTCCTCTCCGATGCCAGCAAGATGCCCGAGTTCCAGAACATGCTCTCCAAGCATTTTGGCAAGACCGTGATGCAAAAGCTCTGCAGCGACAACGCGCTTGCCTTCTTTGAGCGTTATTAATTTCACATCCCTTGAGCGGGCCGGCATGCCGAATGGTCGACATGCCGGCCCGTCCCCAATCTGAAGGACCGCTTTTGACGCAGCAGTTTACGATTTCCGTATCCCGACCGGATGGGACGCCCGTCCCCGTCGTCGTTACCAAAAAGCGCGTCAAGAACTTCAACCTGCGCGTCACATCGAGCGGTGAGGTCCACGCCAGCGCACCGCTCGGCGCCAGCCGCGAGCGTATCGAAGCGTTTGTGAAGCGCAACAGCGCCTGGATTATCAGCCGACTTGCCCAGCGTGAGCAGCGTCAGGCGACGGCGCGAGGGCCGTTCAGTCCCTCGTCCATCATTGCACTTTGGGGCAAGCCCATTACGGTACAGGATGCACTCGATTACAACTTTGCATCACCCACACCGCGACCCAAACAGGCCACCTTCGCAAGTTTTATGGGCACCGATGAACCGGACGAAGGCCCACAGGCCAAGCGGCACGCAGCCCTCGACGGCCTAACGTCCGACGAGCTCCAAGTCCATATCGACCAGCTCTATACGTCCGAGGTCACATCGGCGCTACGCGATATTGTGCACGCATACGAAATCGCAATGGGTGTCGCCGTTTCCCGCGTTTCCGTACGCAGCATGAAAACGCGCTGGGGCTCGTGCACGCCCAAAACCGGCGCCATTCGCATCGCACGCGAGCTTGCCACCTACCCCGTCGAATGCCTCGACATGGTTGTCGCCCACGAGCTCGTCCACTTGCTCGAGCCAAGCCACAATCAGCGGTTCCACGCCTTGCTCGACACGTACTGCCCCAACAATAGAGCTCTGTCGCAGCGGCTCAAAAAACCGCCCGCCAACGAGCTCTAGCGTCGGCTAGCGCACACGCTCGATCTCGACGCCGCAGCTTGCCAGGGGAAGACCGACGGGCGCCCAAGGCTTATCGAGCTTAACACGCACGCCAAGCAGCAAGGGGTAACGACGTAGCAGCATCTGGGACACACCCTCGGCTGCAGCCTCGATGAGCTTAAACGTATGCTCGCGCAAATAACCATCGACATCGTGGCACACCGAGCCGTAATCAATAGAGGCATCCAGGTTATCGTGCTCCCCCGCCGCGCGCAGGTCGGCATAGAGTACCAAAGACACGACAAACTTCTGCCCCAGGGCGTTCTCCTCGGGATACACGCCGTGGTTGGCAAAGACCTCGAGACCGTCGATAGCAATGCGGTCGGCATGGCGCAGGTCGTCATAGCTCACATGGGGTACCGCCGTAGCAGCAGAAATGTCGCCCCTGCCACGACGGGCAAGCTCGGCACCCTCGGTCCTGGTTGCATTCTCGGGCAGCTTTTTGTGAATCATCGCGATCGTCTCCTTCGTTTAGAACCCCGACCGCGCACACCAACTACACGCGAATCGACAGGTTCTTTTTATCATCGCTCCAGTTGCAGGCATTGCGCGCAGGGCATGCAAAGCAGGCGCGCGACGCTTTGTCGGCTGCATAAAGCAGACGCTCAAGCGGCTGGCTGTTCACGCACAGCTTTCGATGGCCCAGGATGGCCGTCTTAATGGCTGCGGCATCTGCCGGCTCAAACGCCACGTCTTCGGGCATGCCGCCGAGAATCGCATCAGCGACGCGCTCGCTTGCAACATCATGGGATATACCCGATTCATACTGTTCATCTTTGCCGATATCGTGAAGAAGTGCCGTGGCATAGATGACCTCGCGGTCAAATTCGAGTTGCTCCTCAAGATTCTTAATCCACATAATGCGCGCGACATCCAGCAGATGGTCAATACCGTGGCGGCAAAAGATGCGCCCCGATTCTAACTGTGCAATGTTGCCCAGGTGCCGCCGGAACAGCCCGTTGGCACAGATGTAATCAATGCGAGGCATGGCACCAAAGGGAGTCAGGCCCGAAGCCATAAAGCCGCGACGCGGCGTCCCCTCATCGGTCTTCGATGCAAAGTCGTTGACGACTCTCATGGTTAGCGGCCCAGCATTCTAAAGAATCGCTCCTCGAGCGACGGATCGGTCTCAAAGACGCCGCGGCGAGCAAGCGTTATGGTCTTGGTACCGAATTTTTGCACGCCGCGCATGGTCATGCACATATGCTCGGCTTCCATGAGCACAATCGCTCCCTGGGGAGCGAGATACTCCATGAGGGCATCGGCAACCTGTGCGCACAACTGCTCCTGCAGCTGCAGACGACGGGCGTAGACCTCTACCGTGCGGGCAAGCTTAGAAAGCCCTGCGACACGGCCGTTGGGGATATAGCCAATGGCAGCCTTGCCGTAAAACGGCAGCAGATGATGCTCGCACAGCGAGTAAAACGTGATGTCGCGCTCGATAACCAAATCGTTCGAAGCGACGGCAAAGGTTTTGGACAGGTGCTCCTCGGCGCTCTGATCCATGCCGCCGGCAATCTCGCCATACATACGGGCGACGCGTGCCGGCGTCTCCAGCAGGCCCTCACGAGTTGGGTCCTCGCCTATGCCCTCAAGCAACAGCTTTATTGCGGTCTCAACTTTTTCCTGATCGACCATCTGGGCCTCACTCTTCCGATTTTACGTTCGCGCTATGGTACCACGCCCTCCGGCATCGGCCGCAAGCTACATAGTATGGGTCGAATAGACCGGATCGTCTCGCCAAAGCTCCACAGCATCGCAAAGCGCGACGTCCTCACGCTCAGCACGAGCGCGCGTGGCGTTCATGTCGATCACACGCTGATTACTCGATCCCCTAAAACGCAACGAGATATCGTACAGGTCTTGAACGAACGGGCCGTCCACCAACATGTCGAGGCAGGCAAGGATACGGTCCGTCACCTCGGTATGGTGACGACCGCCCGGCATAAGCTCCTCGAGCACGTCGCCGGTAAAGCACCAAATAGTCTTCCCCGACTCCACGGGATAAGTCGCACGAACACGCTCGACAAACTCAACGAGCCCTGCCTGGTTCTCGGGTTCCATGGGCTCCCCGCCCAGAATCGTCAGACCATCGATAAAGGGATGGTCGAGACTCTCGATAATCTTATCCTCGACGGCGCGATCGAACGGCTCGCCCGCAGCAAAGTCCCACGCGACAGAGTTAAAGCAGTTCTTGCACCCACGACGGCACCCGCTCACAAACAGAGAAGTACGAACACCTTCCCCATCAGCAATGTCGAAATACTTAATGTTCGCGTAGTTCATAGGTAACTCTCCCGGGAGGCCGGGACATATCATCCCGTCCTCAAACATTCTCGGCCTGCGGCCTGCGAAACTGCGGGCGGGACGATATGTCCCGGCCTCATGCAAAGGGTAACTCAATGAACGAAGCGAACATCGAGCATAGGGTTCGAGGTCCAATAAAAACTCTGTTGCAGCTCAACCGTCATCGCAAGCAAAACGTTGTTGCAAGTCAACTCATTTCCGCTAAGAACTTCGAGGAGTGAGCAGACTGCGCGCTGCATCTCAGCTACATCAACTTGGCTGAGCCGAGAGGGCCGCTTGGGCTTTTGCTCGATATGAGTTCCACACGCAAAGAAGGCCACTTAATGTGGCCTTCGTCTTGCGCAGGACTGTCCGAAATAGCGAGCAAATGCCCAAGCGGCCCTCTCGGCTCAGCCCCGGAGCGGTATTAGAGATGCAGCACGCGGTCGCGGATCTCCTCGGTTCGGCCCTGGTTCCAGAACTGGGTACCAATGTAGCCACACGTACGACGGGCGACGTTCATCTTCTCCTGGTCGCGGTTTCCGCAGTTGGGGCACTCCCACACCAGCTTGCCGTCATCCTCGACAATCTTGATCTCGCCGTCGTAGCCGCACACCTGGCAGTAATCGCTCTTGGTGTTGAGCTCGGCGTACATGATGTTGTCGTAGATGTACTGCATCACGCGAATGACAGCCTTAAGGTTGTCCTGCATGTTGGGAACCTCGACGTAGGAGATGGCACCGCCCGGCGAAAGCTGCTGGAACATGCCCTCGAACTTGAGCTTATCGAAAGCATCAATCTCCTCGGACACATGGACGTGGTAGCTGTTGGTAATGTAGCCCTTGTCCGTCACACCCGGAATAATGCCAAAACGACGCTGCAGGCACTTGGCGAACTTGTAGGTCGTCGACTCAAGCGGGGTGCCGTACAGCGAGAAGTCGATATCGCTTTCGGCCTTCCACTCGGCGCATTTGTCGTTCATGTGCTGCATGACGGCCATGGCAAACGGCGTGCCTTCCTTCTCGGTGTGGCTGTGGCCCGTCATGTACTTGACGCACTCATACAGACCGGCATACCCCAGGCTGATGGTGGAATAGCCGCCCACGAGCAGTTTGTCGATCGTCTCGCCCTTCTTAAGGCGCGCCAGGGCGCCGTACTGCCACAGAATCGGTGCGGCATCCGAAAGCGTGCCCATCAGGCGCTCATGACGGCACAGCAGGGCACGATGGCACAGCTCAAGGCGCTCGTCGAAGATCTTCCAGAACTTGTCCATGTCCTGATGCGAGCTCAGTGCGACATCGGGCAGGTTGATGGTCACAACACCCTGGTTAAAGCGGCCATAGTACTTAGGTTTGGTCGGGTCATAGTTCAGCGCGTTGGCGACATTGTTAAAGCCGTTGCCCGAACGGTCGGGCGTCAGGAAGCTGCGGCAACCCATGCAGGTGTAGCAATCGCCATTGCCGGCGGTCTCACCCTTAGACAGCTTAAGCTCGCGCATCTTCTTCTCTGAGATGTAGTCGGGCACCATGCGCTTGGCGGTGCACTTGGCAGCCAGTTGGGTCAGGTAGAAGTACGGGGAATTCTCGTGAACGTTATCGTCCTCGAGCACATAGATAAGCTTGGGGAATGCCGGGGTAATCCACACGCCGGCCTCGTTCTTAACGCCCTCGTAGCGCTGGCGAAGCGTCTCCTCCACGATCATGGCAAGGTCGTGCTTCTCCTGAGGCGTACGGGCCTCGTTAAGATACATAAAGACCGTCACGAACGGCGCCTGGCCATTCGTGGTCATAAGAGTCACGACCTGATACTGAATCGTCTGGACGCCGCGACGGATCTCGTCACGCAGACGGTCCTCAACGACCTCACGGACCTTCTCGGCAGACGCAGAGACGCCAAGCTCCTCGAGCTCGCGGGCAACCTCGCCGCGAATCTTCTGACGGCTCACCTCGACGAACGGGGCGAGATGGGTCAGCGAAATTGACTGGCCGCCATACTGCGAGGAAGCAACCTGGGCGATGATTTGCGTCGCGATATTGCAGGCGGTCGAGAAGCTGTGCGGCTTCTCGATCAGCGTGCCCGAGATAACGGTGCCGTTCTGGAGCATATCCTCCAGGTTCACCAGGTCACAGTTATGCATGTGCTGGGCAAAGTAGTCCGAATCGTGGAAGTGAATCAGACCCTCGTTGTGAGCATCCACGATCTCCTGGGGTAGCAGCACGCGCTGCGTCAGGTCCTTGGAAATCTCGCCGGCCATGTAGTCACGCTGAACGGAATTGACGGTCGGGTTCTTGTTGGAGTTCTCCTGCTTGACCTCTTCGTTGTTGCATTCGATCAGCGACAGGATTTTGTCGTCGGTCGTGTTCTTTTGGCGTTTCAGGCTCTGAACATAGCGATAGATGATGTAGTGGCGAGCGACCTCGTAGCAGTCGAGACGCATGATCTCGTCCTCGACCAGATCCTGGATCTCCTCGACCGATACGGTGTGGCCGGCCTTCTCACATGCCTCGGCGACGTTTTGCGCCGCATAGATCACCTGGCGGTCGGTAAGGCGAGAGCCTTCCTCGACCTCCAAGTTTGCGGCGCGGATCGCATTGACGATCTTATCGATGTCAAAGGTAACCTCGGTGCCGCTGCGCTTGATGATCTTCATCCTCTTGCCTCTTTCGCATCGTAGCCTCATTGCGCTTCAGGGCCAAACGATGCCCGGCAGGGTTTGCCCCTGTCTTGCGGCGCCGTTGCGCAATCTGTGTTCTCGATAACCATAGGCCCTCATGCGGACAATCTTCGCAGCCGATCAAGGGGCTCAAAGATCCATCCAAATGGGGCGAATAAGGTTCTCGCTCTCTGTCCGCCATCTATCATACGACAAAGAGGCATCTATATCCTGTATTCTTTTTTTAGGTCAAACACAACATATAGTGTTTTAGCAGGTCAAGGCAATTAGTCATTTTGCAGACGCATTATAAATGAGGGGTTCTTGGAGGGCCGATAAAACGTTACCAACACGGCTACCTGCATGGCAGTTATAAAACCCCCTCAACCATACCGCCGACAAATCCTACCAAAACCAAACCGCTCACGCCAAAAGAATCCAAAAATTTGTGCTTGACCAACATGTTGCGGTTGATCGCGAGGAGGTTGGAGACAACGGGTCGCCACAGCCACGATGCCAGGCGGCACGGGATCAAGACCGAGTGTAGGCAGCCGTCTTGTCAACTTATAGCAAAACAGCTAAGCAACTTAGCCCCTAAGCTGTAAACATGTGGTGGCATTGGAAAATTTGAACTCGTTATCTTATCTGTGTCACAGCGCTAATCTGAAAGCTCGCACCGAGCCGATAGATAATGAATTGCGTTTAGCAAACTGGCAGAAAGGCAGATGGTCGTCAGCTGATAATTATTCTATATCGCGATCTGACAAGTCACATCAAATTAAGGCAAAGGCAGCTTATTGAACCGCGTTGTCCCAACTTATGGAATTCTGAACGCGAGAGCCTGCCGCTGGCGTTGGTTCTAGATAGACAATAAAGCGGCAGCGGTATGACAAGACTCTGCTTGTGAAGTTGCCTGCAAATCACAGAAAAATGATTGAAGACCCATCACGCTCCCGGGTGAAAAACCGAAGAGAGCGCTTGGGTGCGCATAGCCCCAGGACTCGAGAAGACGCACCCCAATACCAACTAAATTAAAAGTAGGTTCAGCCAAACACCCATAGCAAATGGAGGGTAAAGCCTAATTCCAGATTGCGCTAAAATTCTAGCGTATCGGGGAGCCCCCTCGCGGCAATCTTCCGCCCACGTCCAAGCGTCACGCCATACGCCAGCGCCGCATTCAGCAATCAACGTGAATGAAACCCCAATGAGTATCTGCCATTCCACGACGGAAGCAGCAACTGTTGGGCGGTTATTTCCGAATCATTTGGCTGGTAAACCCGGCACGTACAAGCTTTTCATAGGCAGAATACACGTATGGCGGCACAAACTGTTCGCTTTGATAGCCAAGCTTTGGATACTCAATCACACGCTGCAAGTCCCCAACCAAGAGGGAGATGAATTCTTCTTTCGCGATAGGTGCCTCCCGAGATTCATAATATCTACAATAATCTCGGTAGCCCAGTCGCGGCGAGGCAAGTAAGTAATCGAAGTCGGGCCACTGCACGTCAAGAGTCGCGCGAGTACGCAGCTCGCGATACGGACGCTCAACGACTATAGTCTTTCGCTCTTCATGAAAACTGTCTTGCATGAATTCCTTGGAAAAGCGTATGTTTTCACCCGTGTTCGAAGACCTGCACTCTTTAAAAACACAGCATTTTGGAACTCCACAGCTTATGGCAACACTAGCTAGGTGCTCGGCTTCGGGCTCTCTCCAGAGCTCTCTCGTAATACGTCCGTATCCGCCCGTAAAGAGAATCCTCTTGCACAAACCCGCCCTATAGAGCTCTGCTGCCCTTATGGCAACGTGTTCATCATGGCTTCCAAACACTAACGCCAAATCCACCGGTTCGAGAGGATCGTCGAGATGCCCGTACTCGAAGACCGTCTCCGCGTACTCATCAATCGAATCAGCGCTCATATGCACCACTCCTAATGTGTCGCCCCTTCAACATATCAGCATGCGCCTTACAAAGGGTAGTTGCATACCTAGTGAAATGTCTCTCGCACATTTCGGGATATATTTCTTGATAGAGTTTCTCCGCAGAATCGGTCTGGCCAGATGCCCAGTAATAGAAAAACTCATCGAACTTCAATGCGTAGTAGTAAACGGGTTCAAGTTGACCCTTAATGAACTCATAGCTTTTCTCCAGCGCAGGCTTTATCGCTTCGGCCCTCTGGATTTCATAATTAAAGCAATATGCCTCAAAACAGCGTCGGAGTGTAAAGAAATGTTCTCTGGCATTATCCGAATAAAGCGGCTCGTCCTCAACCAATCTATCGAACTCGTCCAAATCATCATCGATGATTGCAATCTCCCGACGAGGCAGGAGCTCACTGTCGGGGTACGGTACCTCATATTCCCGTCTGGTTTCTTCTGCATACGGCAACAACTCGCTCAATATTTCATGAGCCCTTGCAAGGTTTCTCTCTTGCTTAAACGTGATTGCCAACAACCATTTCGATTGAATGATGCGTTTTCGCACTGATGCAGTGAATTCGGGAAAGTCCGGATTCTCAGGAATCCCTTCATAGACACCAAGCGCTTCAATAAGGAAGTTCCTCGCGTCATGCACATATCCGAGTTCTCCATCGTTAATCAGAAAATATGCAACACTCTCGTAAAGCCACCCAAGAGCCACAGAGATCTTATTTGTCTTCACCGCAATCTGAGCGACGACCTTTGGTCGATGTCCATCAATTTGAAACTCATTGAAGTACTTATAAGTCTCGAATGGATCACCTGTTTCGGCATACTCCTTCAGCACCAGTCGTTTCGCCTCACGGAAATAGTCCGCCAATTTCTTGGGCTTAGTGTCCTCGATGAATCTATTGACGTCATCTACGTCTTTTTCGGAAGCGTCAATATCCAGTAGCTTCAGTTTAGTTTGCTTCGCCAGCGGCGTGCTCCCCTCGTCTATCACGTCTGTAATTGCTCCACTGACAAGGCTAATAAAGCTATCAACCTTGTCCTCAACAGGCGGGATGCTCGCGTCTATCACATTCACATCCGACAGAAGGAGACCGAACGTTTTGTCATTTCCGCTGGCACACGGACTTTTAGGATTGTCAATTCTAATTGGTTGGACCTTGAGCCTTCTGTTAATTGCAAAAGACAGTTCCTTGCGCACGAAGAAAGATTCTATTGCAGACACGCTCAGAACCACGACGAACACGGTCGAATTGTCGATTGCCCTCGCAATGGCTTCGGGGTAATTGCACGACTGCTCGATGTCATTATCCAACGCATCACGATCTAGCCAAGACTTTATGCCCAACTCTGACAGTTTTGATTGGAGTTTCTCAGCGAACTCAATATCTTTGCTGCTGTGACTAATGAAAACTAGATGATTCATTTATACCTCCAAAGCTTCCAATTAAAGCTAGGTAAACTAAGTCCGGTTTCCATTATGCGTCAACCCCGCTAATACCCCTTATGGCAATCGCAAATGACCGTCCTCGAGGCCACAACACAGGCCAAAGTCAGTTATTGGCACACGTGGATGTACGCCGGCATCCACTAGGGCTTCCGCCCCATCAAGGCAAAGTCGGCACAAAAGAGCGCCCCTTAGCACCAAAGGAGCATAGAATAGGCACGGGCTCGAGAAACCCTGCTGGCACTTAACGAAACCAGTCACCGTAAAGAATCCTTGTTCCCCGACACGCCACCAACGTAAGCTCACCATTAATTTGATGTGCGATACCAAGGCTGGAAGTAAACCCAGGACCGAACCAAACAAAAGAATGGATTCGCGCAGCTACGCCAGGCGGAAAACCAAAACGCAGCAAAACACGTAGGCATATAAAGAACAGGCCGATGCATTGCAACCAAAACCCACTAATGATTCGATTAACAAACTAGCATCGAACAAACACGCCGAGCGCTCTCCCCCAACAGGGGATAAAAGAACTCGGATTACAGCCAAATCCGAATGCGCGCGACATATACAATGATCGCTTCTAAAAAACAGCCCAGAGGACATAGCCTCTGAGCTGCGAATATTTGGTGGGCGTTAGAAGATTTGAACTTCTGACCTCTTCCGTGTCAGGGAAGCGCTCTCCCCCTGAGCTAAACGCCCAAATGGAGCGGACAACGGGGCTCGAACCCGCGACCCCAACCTTGGCAAGGTTGTGCTCTACCAACTGAGCCATGTCCGCTTACGAGAATTAATCTTACGTGATGCCCGCATCCTATGCAAGAACTTTTTTTGAAAAGTTTTGCGACGCCCTCGCGAACCTCGCGAAGACATCAGCCACCACGGAAGGCGCAGGCAAACGCAAACTCGCCGCAAGAGGCCCTTACATCTCACCGAGCATGATCCAGGCAGAGCTGTCCTGCGCGAGTCTGCCGTCTGCAAGCGCTGATGAGGTGAGCAGGACCCTGCCCGCCGGCAGCTCCACGGGTGCTGCACCGAAGTTCGTCACGCACGCCCAGCCGTTATCGCGGCGATAGGCGATGACGCCGCCCTCAGCGCCCTCGGCACCATCCGCAAGACCGGTGCGCCCGTCAAGATCGAGCCACGCAAGATCGTTGGCGCACCCGCGCAGCTTGCGCCGCAGCCAGAGGGCGTCACGATAGAGCGCAAGCATCGATGTCGGGTCCGTTTCTTCCCTATCGGCAGCATGATCGGAAAACCATGCAGGCTGCGGCAGATGGGGCGCCGCATCAGCGTCCGCCGGCGAAAACCCAAACGATCCGCCCTGCGCGGGATCGTCCGCCGCTACCCACGGCAGGGGCACACGACAGCCGTCGCGCCCCTTCTCGCGCTTCAGTCCGCGCGTATTGGTTGCACTGGGATCTTCGAGTGCAGTCCACGGGATATCAGCCACCTCAAAAAGACCGAGCTCCTCACCCTGATACACGTATGCCGAGCCCGGAAGCGCCAGTTCAAGCAAAAGAGCCGCCCGCGCGCGGCGCTCGCCGAGTTCACGGTCCTCGTCATAAGACGACCCGTCGCGTAAGAGCCAGTCGAGCGCAATCTGGTGGTAGCGCGTCGCCTTGATTTGCGGCAGGGCATAGCGCGTCGCCACGCGCGGCACGTCGTGGTTGGAGAGTACCCAGGTCGAGGCGGAATCGGATTCGATAGCTGCCTTCAAGCCCTTCTCGATTGCAGCGTGCATGTCATCATAGGTCCAAGTGGCCTTGGCAAACTCAAAGTTGAATGTCTGGCCAAGCTCGCTGGGACGCGCATAGAGATACTGGCGCTCAGGCAGCACCCACGCCTCGGCAACGGCGCTGCGCGGCGGATTATAGCGGTCGAACACGCGGCGCCACTCGCGATAGATCTCGTGGACCTCGTTGCGGTCCCACAGCGGATGGGCGCCGTCGTCAACCATGTCATCGCCCTCGGCGAGATGCCACCGGTCGAGGTCATCGCGGTCGAGATCCTTGGCGAGACCGTGCGCCACATCGATGCGAAAGCCATCGACGCCTCGATCGCTCCAAAACGCCAGGACGTCGCAAAAGAACGCGTGAACCTCGGGGCATGACCAGTCAAAGTCCGGCTGCTCGGGCGTAAACATGTGCAGATACCACTGACCGTCCGCAACACGCGTCCAGGCGGGGCCGCCAAAGTCGGCATTCCAATTGGTGGGAGGCAGCTCGCCATGCTCGCCGCGACCATCGCGGAAGATATAACGGGCGCGCTCGGGCGATCCGGGGCCGGCGGCAAGAGCGGCTTTGAACCAGGGGTGCTGGCTGGATGAATGGTTGGGCACGATATCGACGATGACCTTGATGCCGCGCGCGTGAGCCGCAGCGATCATGTCATCGAAGTCGTCAAGCGAGCCGAGACGTGGGTCGACATCGCAGTAGTCCGCCACATCATAGCCGCCATCGACAAGAGGCGAAGGGTAAAACGGGCTCAGCCAGATGGCCTCGATGCCCAGCCGCTCAAGATAGTCCATCTGCTGGGTAATGCCCGCGATATCGCCCAGACCCGAACCGGTCGAATCCTTAAACGAACGCGGGTAGATCTGATAGATCGCGGCATCGGACATCCATGAGCGCGAAGAGGACTTTTCTGCAGCCATGGGGTGAGCCTCCCTTGCAACGAGGTTTTGCGAGATGCCCACGATGATACGCCCAAAGCTGTCATTCGAGGCAAACAACGCCACAGCCACACCCCAAAACGCTCGCTCCCTCTCGGGCTCGAGCCTCCTGGGACGAATCGATCGATTAGTGAAAAGAACGGAAGACTCACTCCCCCGGCCACAACAGCGAGCGGGCTCCGGGTGCCCCAGGTTGCCGCGAAAGAGGAGGGAAGCGTACTTTATGTACGCGACCGACGATTGAGGGGGCAAGATGGGGTGCCCGGGGCTCGCGCAGCGTCAACAAAAAACGCGGTTCGTTAGAACCGCGTAAGATAGTTGGAGCGGACAACGGGGCTCGAACCCGCGACCCCAACCTTGGCAAGGTTGTGCTCTACCAACTGAGCCATGTCCGCATATGTAAAACAAAACGGGCGCCGGAGCGCCCGGATGTTGCCTGGAGGCGAAGCCCGGATTCGAACCGGGGGTAAAGGCTTTGCAGGCCTCTGCCTTACCACTTGGCCACTTCGCCGAAAAAGGACCGCCTAAACGGTCCGGAAATGCAATGGAGCGGACAACGGGGCTCGAACCCGCGACCCCAACCTTGGCAAGGTTGTGCTCTACCAACTGAGCCATGTCCGCTTGCGGGTTATTAATTTACGCGAGTTATCCAAAAGACGCAAGTACTTTTTTCAAAAAAGTTGCCGGCCGCGTGTTCTTGATGGCTAAACGCGCTAAAGCGATTGGCTAGGCACGCGATTCCAGTGCTCCGCTAAATAGCTTCACCATCTGCACGCGCGTGCCGGTGCCGTCTGTGCGACGAGCAACCTCCACGTTATCGACAAGCATACGCATAAGCTTGATACCACGGCCGCGTTCCTCAGATGCGACCGGTTCGCTCGCTCCATCGATAGAATAGCCGGCACCCCGATCAAGCACCTCAACCACGACGCGATCGCCATAGGCCTGAACCGTCAGGACGCACCCGATACCGCCCGCATGGTCATAGGCATTACCCAGCGCCTCCCCCGACGCCAACGCGACATCGTAGCGCTCGTCGCGGCGCAACGGAAGCGATTCAAGGAGTTCGGCGATGCGATGTCGATAGTATGGAAGATTCTCGATACCCTGTCGGACCTCGACGCTCTTGCTCCATCGTGGCAACTCTCCCACCGGAATAGCGGGAATCGACTCACGCGCCGGACCCGCAACATGAAGGATGTCGACAAGTCGGGCAATCTCCAAAAAGCGAATGACCTCATCGGAGGCGTTAACGAGCGAAAGCAGGCCCTCTCGCCTCATGAGCTCTCTGGCACGTGTAAGCAAAAACGCCAAACCCGTCGAGTCGATAAAGCCCACGGCCTGGCAATTGATGACAACGCGACGCACGCCCCGGTCGATCAGATTATCCAACCGTGGACGCAGCACGGACACCGAGGCGATGTCGACATCACCCGGTGGCGTCAAAACCGCTATGTCATTCCACTCATTCATACGACCATGGTTCCCCAAAAGAGCTCGCTCGATGCATACATATCTGCAGCTGCGCAGATTTTGCCCGTCAAGTATCGCGGTCTACGATCGACCCCGTAAAAACTCAAGGGAAACCAGCGCAATGTCATCGTCCAGCGCCGACTCGGTAAAGCGGTCAAGCTCTCCCAAGACCTTACCGCAGATTCCCGATACACCCTCACCCGAGACAGAGAGCAAAAGGTCACGAAGGCGCTGCTCGCCAAAGAAAGCACCCGAGCGATCACGTGCTTCGATTGCTCCGTCGGTATACATGAATAGCATGTCACCAGGAGCGAACGTAAACACGCCTGTCTCGTACACCATGCTCTCAAAGGCACCGATCACGCCCGATTGGCACCCAAGGAGCTCCACTTCTCCCCCTCGGGTTTCTCCGCCGCCAAGCGGCGTCGACGACGGTCTAATGACCATAGTGGGAGGATGTCCCGCAGAGCAGTAGGTAGCGCGACCCGCTTTAAGATCAATCTTGGCGATAAACGCCGTCACGAACGTCTCGACCCTCGAAAAGCCCATGAGCATGCTATTGAGCGAGCGGGCCATACGGGCGGGCCCAGCACCCTCCCAGGCATAGGCCGTCAGCGCCGTCTTGACGAGCGCTGACATCGACGCCGCCTCGATTCCTTTGCCGGATACATCGCCCAAAATCATAACGGCGCAATCGTCGGGAAGACGGACAAGAGTATAGAAGTCGCCGCCAACCAACGCCGAATTCGTTGCCGAAAGGTATACCGAATCGGTCGCGATACCCGGAACGTCACCAAGCGAATTTCTCATGCCAATCTGGAGGGTCTGAGCGATATGGCGCTCCTCGCGCTTTTGAGATTCGCCCTCGTAGATCAGTTCAAAGTCATGCGCCAAGTGCACCAAGTAGTCATATTCAAGGTCATCAATCGGCTCTTGACTACCGTCACGAAGCAGAAGCGCGCGCGTCGTCGGGCTCTTCGCAACAGAAGCAGGAACAATCGCGTCGTTACTGTGCTTGCCATCACCCTTAGAGCGCGGGCGCCCCGCCTCGATGCCGGTGTCGACGTAGAGACCCTGGCAAGGCAGACCATGCGCCCTAAGCCAGCCTCCCATAGGCATCGATTCGTCAACGCGAGTTATACGGACGTGTTTAAGATCCTCGGCACTCGTGCCGCCCAAAACAGACGCCTCAAAGCCATCAGAGCCAACCCCCAAACGTGCCGCTGGCGCCGTCGTGGAAAAGAAAAGTTTCTCGGGATCGTCCGGCAAAGCAACGCGACTGCCGCCTTCAAAATCTATGACATAGGAGCCCAGACTGGCGTCATACTCAACAGGGCAAAAATGACAGTTGAGCATATTGCAAATCTCGGACGATATAGCCTGGGTAGCCGCGGCGGAATCGTCTAGAAAGGTAAACAACTCATCACGTAAGACATTGAGCGAGCGGCCAAGCTCGGCCGTGCGACGAGAGCGAAGGCTCGATGCCATGCCGACCAGCTGGATAGACAGGTAATCGCAAATGACCTCGAGTACATTAACGTCATAGGCGAGCGGTGCCTGAGGGCGCTTCCAACCAACTTCCAGCACGCCAAGGATCTGCGTACCGTAAAAAACGGGAAGACAGATCTCGCTGCGGTACGGAGGCATATCCTGCACGCGCAACAGGTGCTTAGAACGATTGTCCAGGTCCATGAACATACCGGAGGCGGCCCTATCACCCTCAAGGTCCTGTTGAATCGACAAGCGACAGGCACGCGACTCGCGAAGAACATACGTCGGAATGCCAGCGCCATACGGCAAAAACTCGGGCAGGTAGCTGTCGTGCAGCTCCTTGGAGACACCGCGAAGCTTAAAACCGCCGCTCTCAGAAAAATAGATAGCGGCACCCGAAGCATCGAGCGTTCCTACAAGCTGGTTCAAAACGATATCTAACAAACTGGGCAGCTCATCGGAGCCCACCGTGCTCATAATGACCGACAATGTACCCGAGAGACGCTTATTCGCCACTCTAAGCTCCGAAAGCGCACGCTTGAGCTGACGGTCGTGCGAATACTGTTCTTCGATGCTATGGAGTGCCACCAGAACGCGCGGCGCACGGCGGCCAAAGATTCGAGGCGGCGTAACCGAGCCGGCACAAACCAGGACGGGAATAAACGATCCGTCACTTAACTTGAGCATCAACTCGCTCTTTGTTCCATTGGTCTCAAAAGGAAGCCGATGCTCTGTCGCGCGTTCAAAAGCCGACGAGTACAAGAGGTCTTTAACGTCCCCGTTGATCACATCGGAACGCTCCTCGCACATCAAGTCGAGCAAGCGATTATTTACATGCAAAATGGTTCCGTCGAGCTCGCAGATAATGACAGCATCGCTCGTGATCTCGACCAATTGGGCAACGTCCGCCCACTCATTGCGCTCAAGCGTTTCCATCGTGAACCTCACCGTCTATCGGTAACAAAAAAGCCTCCGAAGAGGCTTCTCAAATGCGATGGTGTCGGAGGCGGGACTTGAACCCGCATGACCAAAAAGCGGTCACTAGCACCTCAAGCTAGCGCGTCTGCCAATTCCGCCACTCCGACATGCTATGTTGTTGATTCGCGGTTCGCTTTGTTGAACCCGCGCGTTCAACGAGGAAGATAATAACCTATGATTCGAGAACTGTGCAAGCACTTTTTTGAAAAAAGTTTACGAATTTGTAAATGCGCAGGTAGACTGACCTGTTCGGGCAGGAATGAGGTTGCTTTCCAACGCGTCCTCGGGCATGCGGCATTATTTTGATCCGCGCTTCGCGCTACAAAATAATACCGCCCCCTGCGGAATGCGTTGGAAAGCAACCTCATTCCTGCCCTAGGGGCACGTACTCCAGGCACCGTTCTCAAACATGTTTTGAGGGCTGATGCAAATTTAGTGGCTCTGCTTTGCCGAGCCCTTATATGGGGAGGCCGGAGCCAAGGCTCCGGCCTCACACAATTCCCTATCAGATTAAGCGAGCGATCAGGGAATCGCACTCCCCCTGCCGAGTTAACGTAGGGCCCGCCCTGGTGTTACTTTTCAGAACACTCCGCAGGACGCAAGAAACCCCCGCCGCACGAAGTGCGCAGCGGGGGTTTCTTACATGT
>CBCTZJ010000003.1:0-99258 GCA_965151385.1 uncultured Collinsella sp.
CCCGCGCCCGCCGCTCGCAAACGAACTTTAAACGCACGAGGGTTGGCCATGCCGCTTTTCTCGCAACATACCGCCCGGTTTTCGCCGGACGTTCCCTTGGAGGGCACTAGCTCTCGCGAGCTGCTCAAGCGGTACCAGCCGCTCGAGACGCTTGCGACCGGCGGTTTTGGCTCCATCGAGATCTGCCGCGACACGCACCTGCGCCGTCGCGTGGCCATTAAGCGCATCCCCCTCACAGACGGCGCTGGCATGCCCGCCAGCGACATCATGGATGTCCTGCGCGAGGCACACACCGCCGCTATGCTTCAACATCCCAATATCGTGCAGGTTATCGACTTTACGCACGATACCGCCTATGCCTACCTCGTCATGGAATATGTCGACGGCATGTCGCTCGCCGACTTTTTGCATCGCGTGGACGGCCATTCGCTCACCTTTGACGAGGCCGCGGCAATTGCCGACGCGCTGGGCCAGGCGCTCGCCTTCGCCCATAGCAACGGCGTGCTCCACCTGGATATTAAGCCCGCCAATGTGCTCATCGACCACTCGGGCAATGTAAAGCTCACCGACTTTGGCATGGCGCGGCTGTCGTCTGCCGGTGGCTTTGGCGGCTCGCGCGGCGGCACCATCGGCTACATGCCACCCGAGCAGCTCGACATCGAGACTGGCACGGTTGACGAGCGCGCCGATGTCTTTGCCCTCGCCTGTGTTATCTACGAGGGCCTGTGCGGCAGCGCCCCCTTTATGGCCGCCACGCCCGGCGACTCGCTCGGCCGCATCATCGGCGGTGCCACCTACCCCAGCGAGCTCATCCCGCACTTTCCCCCGGGAGCCGAGGCTGCGCTCATGAGCGCCCTCTCCCCCATGCCGCAAGACCGCCCCAACAGCATCGAGGCATTTTGCGACCAGCTGCTCGCCGGCTTGGGCAGCGTGCGCGAGGGCCGTCGCAGCCTAGAGCAGATGGTGGGCGAGCTGTCGGATGACGAGCGCACGGCAGACGATATCGAATCGTTGCCCTATGAGGACGACGCCATCGAGGTCGACCCCGCGCTCGGCTGGGCCGGCACGCGATGGAGCCGCGCGCGCGATTACACCATGCGCGCCATCTCGGCGCTAACGTGTGGTGCCTTTAGCTTTCTGATCATGCAGACGGCAGGCGTCGCGGCGCTTCCCGGACTTATTGCCGCGGCCATCGCGATTGGGGCGGCCGCCGGCCTGGCCCCGCAGATTGGCTCGGCTATCTCGGCCGTGGGCTTTTTGGTACTTATGGCCAACGCCACCATGCAGGCGCAGGGCATCCTGTCGATGCTGCCCGTCGCGGTGCTCTTTGCCGCCACCATGTCCGGTTGGTGGATCGCCTGGGGCCGCACCGAGGCCGCCGCGAGCGCTGCGCTCACCTGCGCGGTGGCACTTGGCTGTCTAACGGGCGACGTCCTCCTTGCCGCCGGGGTCGCCACCGGCATCGCGGCCTTTTGGCTCGGCCCGGCAAGCGCCGCGGCCGCCACGGGGATGGGCGCGCTTTTTGGCCGCCTGGCTACGGTTGCGCTTTCCACCGGAGGCGTGCTGGGGCTCGGCAATGTTGCCGCAGCGCTGGGAGACATGCTCTTCTGGGCTGCCGTCGTGCTTGTCGCGGCGACAGCTGCACTGACATCTCTGCTGCTCAACGTCCATGCCAAGCGTGCCGAGCAGGGTTCGAACCTGGCTGCAATCGCTGCCATCGCCGGCTGCGGAATAGGCTCCGCGGCGTCGCTCTGTCTTGCACACCATATGGAAATTGCCAGCCTTGCGGCCGCGGTCGTCGTCAAGGCGGCGGTTGCGGGAACCCTATCCTCTATAATCGTTGGGATATGCCTATATTTGCTCGGATACCAAAGAACCTATACGGAGAGTGATCTTTCGTGAACTTCCTGAACATCTTCGAGGACCACGTGGCCGGCATCTTCGGTGCCACCCGTGCCCCGTTCTCCTTTAAGAAGCTTGCCAAGCAGGCCGCTCGCGACATGGAGGATCAGACTCTGGTGATCAACGGCGTCAACACCGCGCCGGCACTCTATACCATCCTGATCGCCGCAGACGACGACCCCATGCTCGCCCCGTTCTACCCCGAGCTTTCGCGCGAAGTCCGCGAGTTTGTGAAGGCACAGGCCGAAAAGCGCCACTATGTGTTTGTCGGCGAACCCCTCGTTCGCTTTATGATCGACCCGCAGCTGCGTGCCGGTAAGTTCTCGGTCTTTGCCGAGAACGTCGATGCCCCCACGCTCGGTCGTCTGTACGAGGAAGAGCGCGCCTACCAGAATGGCCTGGGCCAAAACAACTCGGCCGCAAGCCGCGCCGTCAGCGCTCCCCGCGCCGGCAAGCAGCAATTCGCCGCTCCGCAGCAACAGCACCCCGCCGCCATGCCCCAGCAGCCGTCGCCCCGTGCCGCCGCTCCCGACCCGCTCGCCGTGGCCGATCCCTTTGCGCCCAACGTCCCCGACCCCGCCGCCGCGCCCATCCCCGTGCCGCAGACCGTCTCTCGTGACGCCCTCGCCGGCATGGGCGGAGCCGCCGCGACCGGCGTCGCCGTGGGCCTTGGCGCCGCGGCCGGTATTGCCTCCAACATGGCGAGCACCCGCGCCCCGCAGCGCCCGCTCGCCCAGCTCGTCGACGTCGTGAGCGGCGAGAGCCACAGCATCACTTCCGCGCAGGTGACCATCGGTCGCGAGCGTTCGGTTTCGGACATCGCCCTGCGCGACCCCAACGTGTCGCGCCGTCACGCCCAGCTCACCTTTACCGGTTCGGACTGGTCGATCGAGGACCTCAATTCCACCAACGGCACGCTCGTCAACAACCGCCGCATCACGCGCTGCCCGCTGCGCAACGGCGACCTGCTGACGTTTGGCCTGAGCACCTTTGAATTTAGGGGATAGTCGCTTATGAACATCGATATCGTCCTTTTTGCAGGCCGCATCGTCCTGGTCGCCCTGCTCTACATCTTCCTGTTCGCCGTCATGAAAACCGGCGTGGGACTCGTACGCGGCCAGCGCCGCGACTCCGCTATCTGGACGATCGATGTGGACAAGGGTCCGCGCGGCATCCGTGGCATCCATGTAGACATGCTCGGCCCCGTCATCGTGGGCCGCTCTCCGTCCTCGGACATCTGCATCAACGAACCGTTTGTCTCGGCCTCGCACGCACGCTTTTCGCTGCAGGGCCCGGCACTCATCATCGAAGACCTCAACTCGCTGAACGGCACGCTCGTTAACGGCCGTCAACTGGTGGAGCCCGCAACGCTGCGCGAGGGCGATGAAGTCCAGATTGGCGACGTGGTCATGAAGGTGAACCGTCGATGATCGACGAGGAGAACAAGTCCGCAACCATGCCCGAGACGCCAACTGCCCCCGCAGCTGCGCCGGCCCATGCCGCTCCGGCGCGCCCTGCGACCGTGGAGCCCGAGGACACCGTGTTCTCCCTGCCTCTTTCGCATGTAACTCAAGAATATCCGGCACTCGTCGATGACGAGGACGCCGACACCGAGCAGCTCGACGCCCCCATCGGGGCGCACGCTGCCGAGCCGTCCGCGGAACCGGAGGCAACGCCCGCACCGGCTCACTTTGCCGAGCCCGTCGCCGAGGCGATTAACGAGAGCGCTGCCGTGTTTGCAGCCCCCGAGCCTGCCGCGCCGGTATTCCCCGTCGCCCCGGCAAGCGAGGCGGCATCCGCGCCCGCAACGCCTGCCGAAGTCGAGCAGCCCGTTGCCGCGCCCGCCGCAGCTCCCGAGCCCTCCGCTCAACCTCAGAGCGCGCCCGTGCCGTCGCACTTTGCGACGCCCGAGCCGACGGCTGTCGAGCCGCAGCAGGACGGCGATCCCGCCGACCGCGTAACCGAAGATCTCAACCTTCCGGACGTCTCCGACGCCGAGTCGGGAGACGATGCCGACACCGTCTCCCCCGGCGACACCGCCGAGATCGATGTCGCGGCCGTGGAGGCAAAGCTCAAAGATCCCGGCTCGACCATGAGCTTCGAGCCGCTGACCGACGAGCGCATCGAGACCGACTCGACCTACGACGCCGGCACCACCACGCAGCTTATGTGGGGCGCCCGCTCCGACGTCGGATGCGTACGCCCGCACAACGAGGACTCCTATCTGGTGCAGTCGCCGCTCTTTTGCGTGTGCGACGGCATGGGAGGACACGCCGCCGGCGAGGTGGCATCCTCCATCGCCGTCGAGACCATCGCCAAGACGGCACCGCAGTCCGCCGACGCCGCGCGCCTGGCCGCAGCCGTCGAGGCCGCCAACGCCGCCGTGATCGAGGCCGCCCTCAACGGCCTGGGCAAACCCGGCATGGGATGCACGGCCACCTGCGCCTACATCGAAAACGACACGCTCGCCATCGCCCACGTGGGCGACTCGCGCGCCTACCTGCTCCACGAGGGTACGCTCATCCGCGTGACCCGCGACCACTCCTACGTGGAGGAGCT
Source organism: uncultured Collinsella sp. (assembly GCA_965151385.1). Taxonomy (GTDB): domain Bacteria; phylum Actinomycetota; class Coriobacteriia; order Coriobacteriales; family Coriobacteriaceae; genus Collinsella. Next base: position 4,462 of record CBCTZJ010000003.1, read on the forward strand.
CGTGGATGCCGGCGAGATTACGGCCGACGAGGCCCGCGTCCACCCCAACCGCTCGGTCATCACCCGCGCGCTGGGCTCGGATCCCGCCATGTATGCCGACCACTTTACCCTGCACATCGAGGAAGGCGACCGCCTGATTCTGTGCTCCGATGGTCTTTCGAGCATGATTCCCGATAGCGATATCGAGAACATCGCAACGCAGTCCTCGAGCGCACAGATCTGTGTCGACAACTTGGTGGACGCGGCACTCGCCGCCGGCGGCCACGACAATGTGACCGTGGTGGTCGTCGACCTGGTCGACGACGGCGTCATGCGCGAGGCAAAACGCGTCCGACGCCGCAATGTCACCATCGCCGCCATCTTGGCCCTTGTCTTTGTGCTGGTAGCAGGCATCTGGGCATACACGGGCATCACCGGCTCCTATTACTTGGGAACCTCCCACGGCAATGTCGCCGTCTGGCGCGGCCTGCCCGGCAAGACGCTCGGGGTCGAGCTCCACTGGCTCGAGAGCGAAACCAGCATCAAGCTGTCCGACCTGCCCGAAGACACGCAAAACCGCCTGAAGGCAGGAATTCCGCAAACGAGTGTCGACGATGCGCAGGACACCATTTCCAAGTACCGACATCAGATTGACGAGGAGCAGACCCGTCAGGTGATTGACGCGCAAACGATTCGCGACAACACCAATCAGGAATCCACCTCCGAGTCAGATTCCGAGAAAACCGCCGAACAGTCAGCCGAGGCCGAAGCCTCCGATAAGAATTAGAAAGGGAGTGCCGCTTATGAGTCGCCGCAACACCGAACTGCTCTTGCTCATCGCCTCGGCGTTCCCCGTCATCCTGCTCTATGCGATGTACGTGCTCACCGCGGGTGCCACGATTTCCTTTGAGACGCTCGCCGTGCCGATCGGCCTGTTCGCCGCCTTCGCCGCGGCGCATATCGCCGTGCGCATCCTGGCGCCCGGCGCCGACCCCGCCATCCTGCCCATCGTCTTTGTGCTCTCGGGCATCGGCATCACATTCGTGACGCGCCTGGCCCCTGACCTCGCCATCTCGCAGCTCATCATCTTGTTTGTCTCGGTGGCGCTCATGGTGGGAACGCTCGCACTGGTCAAGAACCTCGACGTGGTCATGCGCTACAAGTACACCTTTGGCATTATCGGCATCATCCTGCTGATGCTGCCGATCTTTATCGGCACCACGATCTCGGGCTCCAAGCTGTGGATTCGCATCGCGGGCTTCACCATCCAGCCCGGCGAGTTCGCCAAGGTCTTCATCGTCTTGTTCCTGGCAGGCTATCTGGCCGAGAACCGCGAGCTGCTCTCCATCTCCAACCGCAAGATCCTGGGCCTCAAGATTCCGCGCTTCCGCCTGCTGCTGCCGCTGTTTGCCGTGTGGGGCGTGTGCCTGCTCATCGTCGTCTTCGAACGCGACCTGGGCTCGGCCGTCCTGTTCTACACCATCTTTTTGCTGATGCTCTATGTTGCCACGGGACGCTTTTCGTACGTCATCATCGGCCTTGCGCTGCTGGCCGTTGGAGCCGTGGGCGCCTACAAGTTCCTGTCGCACGTGCAGGTGCGCTTTCAGGTCTGGGTCGATCCGTTTAAGGACGCCCAGGGCCAGGGCTACCAGATCGTACAGTCACTTTACTCGCTGGCTGACGGCGGCCTGGTTGGCGTCGGCATTGGCAACGGCATGGCAAACAACATCCCCGTCGTCGAGTCCGACTTTATCTTCTCGGCCATCGGCGAGGAAATGGGCCTTTTGGGCGGCGGCGCCGTGCTCATCCTGTTTATGCTTTTTGCCGTGCGCGGCCTCACCACGGCAGCCCGCGCCAAGTCCGACCTTGCCGCCTTTAGCGCGACCGGCCTTACGGCGGCCATCAGCTTCCAGGCATTCTTAATCGTTGGCGGCGTAACCCGCCTAATCCCGCTGACCGGCGTCACCCTGCCCTTTATGAGCCAGGGCGGTTCTTCGCTGCTGGCGAGTTTTATCATCGTCGCGCTGCTGCTGCGCGCCGGCGACGAGGCAACCGGACGCGAAGCCGAACTCACCGGCACCGGCACCATGGCTGCCATCACCGATGACCAGGTCGCATCCGCCGCCGCCCCGACCGGTACGCGTTTTGCCAACGCGCCTTCCTACAGCCACGGCAACCACTCCGCGGGTTCTCGCATGCGTCGTCGCCTGCTCGACACGCCAGAGTCCGGCGTGCTCGGCCGCGTGGCACTTGCCAACCGTCTGACTCGTGCCGTGTTTGCCTTTACGGCGCTGTTCGCCATCCTTATCGGCAACCTCACCTATGTCCAAGTCATCAAGGCGAAGGACTATCAGGACATGCCGACCAACAACCACACCATCGCCCGCTCCAAGTACATCCAGCGTGGCTCCATCATCACGTCCGACGGTGTGACACTAGCCGAGTCGCTGCAGCAGGAGGACGGCACCTACGCCCGTTCCTACCCCAACGGCAACATGGCCGCGCACGTGGTGGGCTACGTGAGCCAGCAATACGGCACCGCCGGCATCGAGAGCGTCATGAACGATACGCTCACCGGCTCCAAGGATTACTCCAGCTGGAACAACGCCATCGCGTCGCTCGCGGGGCAGACCCAGCCGGGCAATACCGCCAAGCTCACCATCGACTCGCGCATCCAGACGGCTGCCGAGCAGGCGCTCAAGGGCTTTAAGGGCGCTGTGGTGGTCATGGATCCGCGCACCGGTGCGGTCCTTGCGTGCGCAAGCTCGCCCACCTACGACAACACCAACATCGATGCGCTGCTCCAGTCGGGCGGCGGCGAGGACGGTTCCATGTACGACCGTGCCATGGACGCGCTGTACACCCCGGGCTCGACCTTTAAGGTCGTCACGCTCTCCGCGGCGCTCGAAACCGGCACCGCCAGCCTTACCAGCACGTACCAGGCGCCCGGCTCCATGGATATTGGCAACGCGCCGGTCACCAACGATGCCAACGAGAGCTACGGCACCATCAGCCTGCAGCAGGCCTTCGCCGTGTCGTCCAACGTCGTCTTTGGCCAGGTGGCAAATGAGGTCGGTGCCAGCTCGCTCGTCCAGTTTGCCAACGCCTTTGGCTACGGTCAAAAGCTCGGTCAGGATCTGACCACCGCGGCTTCCATCATGGCCGACCCGTCGCTTATGACCGAGTGGGAGACCGCTTGGGCAGGCGCCGGCCAGCCCGTCGGCATGGACCACACGCCTGGCCCGCAGACCACCGTTATGCAGAATTGCGTGATCGCTGCCGCTATCGCCAACAGCGGCGTGGTCATGGACCCGTTCTTTGTGTCCCAGATACTCGCCCCGGACGGAACCGTGGTCAAGACCACGCAATCCCGCTCGCTCGGCCAGGCCGTCAGCGCCACCACGGCCGATCAGGTCAAGCAGGCCATGCTCGCGGTTGTCCAGTCCGGCACCGGCACCGATGCCCAGATTCCGGGCGTCAAGGTCGCCGGCAAGACCGGATCGGCCGAGACCGGCGGCACCAACGTCAACTCGATGTTCGTCGGCTTCGCACCTTACGATTCACCCACGGTTGCCATCTCGGTGGCCCTGGAGGATTACGACAAACACGACGTCGAGGCGGCCAAGATTGCCGGCATCGTCCTGACCGCGGCGCTCGCCGCCCAAGGAGCGTGATGCCCGTGATCGAAGCGGATACTTGGGGCGCGCCGCGGCCGATGAGCTAGCGGCAACGCGCCACACGGCCCCAGCGGCCACACATTCGGTACTACACACATCGTTGAGCGAATAGTTATGTTAGGAGCAAGAATGGAACAGAGGGTCCTCGGGGGAAGATACCTCCTCAAGGATAAGGTGGGAACGGGCGGTATGGCGACCGTCTTCCGTGCACAGGATCAGGTCCTCGACCGCACGGTTGCTGTCAAGATCATGCTGCCGCAGTACGCCGGCGACGCCACCTTTGCCGCGCGCTTTAAGCAGGAGGCCAAGGCAGCAGCAGGTCTCTCCTCCCCCTATATCGTGGGCGTCTACGATTGGGGCAAGGACGGCGATACCTACTACATCGTCATGGAGTACCTGCGCGGTACCGACCTTAAGAGCGGCATCAAGAGCCACGGCGCCCTCGATCCCAAGAAGGTCGCGCAGATCGGCTCGCAGATCAGCTCCGCGCTTTCGGTCGCCCACAAGCACGAGATCATCCACCGCGACATTAAGCCGCAAAACATCATGGTGCTGCCCGACGGCAACATCAAGGTCATGGACTTTGGCATCGCGCGCGCAAAGAACAGCCATCTCACGCAGGACAACAATGTACTGGGCACCGCCCACTACGTAAGCCCCGAGCAAACGCGCGGCCAGGACCTCGGTCCCACCTCGGATATCTACTCCCTGGGCGTCGTGATGTACGAGTGCGCCACCGGCCGCGTCCCCTTTGACGGCGACGACGCCATCTCGGTTGCGCTCAAGCAGGTAAACGAACTGCCGGTTCCGCCGAGCCAAGTCAACTCCGGCGTCGATGCCGATCTGGAGCGCATTATCCTCAAGTGCATGGAGAAGGACCCGGCGAACCGCTTCCAGACGGCCGACGAGCTACGCCAGGTGCTCAACAACTACCTGTCTGGCCGCGCCGTCAACGTCTCCGAGCCCACGCGCATCATTGGCGCCGCCGGCGACCTGGGCGCCACCAAGACCCGTGAGCTTTCTGACTCCACGCGCGCTATGGTTCGCCCCGTATCGGGCGTAAGCGGACAGACCAACTCCCGCAGCGCCGTCTCGGGTTCCACCGGTTCCTACGAAGCCGAGAAGCCCAAGTCCAACAAGAACAAGATTATCGCCGCCGTCGTCGCCGCAATTGCCGTGATTGGCGTTGTGGTGGCCTTCGCCACCGGGCTCTTTGGCGGCGAGCAGGCCACGGTGCCCGATGTGCTGAACAAGGACCAGCAGACCGCTATTGAGCTGATCAAGGAGGCCGGCCTTGAGGTCGGCACCGTCGACCAAAGCTATAACGACGATGTCGACGAGGGCAAGGTTGCCGAGCAGACCCCTAACGGCAACACCAAGAAGCCCAAGGGCACCAAGGTGAACCTGGTGGTCTCCAAGGGCCCCAAGCCCGCGGAGAAAGTTGAGGTTCCGCAGCTCCTCGGCCTGACCAAGGACCAGGCCGAGGCCGCACTGGCAAGCGTGGGCCTGAAGGGCAACGCAACCGAGGAGGCCAACGAGGCTGACGAAGGCCAGGTCTTTGAGCAGGGCACTGAAGCCGGCAAGGAAGTCGAGAAAGGCACGACTATCTCGTATAAGGTCTCCAGCGGTCCTGACACCACTTCTGTCCCCGATCTAACCGACATGACCGAGGCCCAGGCACGCAACGCCCTCGACATGGCCGGTTTTGGCGTCAACGTGAGCTATCAGGAAAACGACTCCGTCACCGAGGGCACCGTCATTAGCTGGAACCCCAGCGGCAAGCAGAAGCCCGGCGCCACGATCACCGTCGTCATCGCCAAGAAGTCCGGCAAGGCCAGTGTTCCGGGCAACCTGTACGGCAAGAGCATCTCCGCCGCCGTAACCGCACTCAACAACGTCGGGTTCTACAACATCGCTTTCTGCGATCAGAACGGCAACCCCGTGAGCGGCAACGAAAACGCCACCGTTACGGGTGTCTCCCCCACCGGCAAGCAGTCTACCGACAGCACGATCACGCTGACGGTTTCGATTTCTGGCTCTGGTACTGATTCAGGCGACGATTCCGGTACAAGCAACTAGCCGGCTGCTTATTATCTGCGCAGCGAACGCCGCAAACATATTCGCTCAGAAGCGCCCGCTTGCTCCCCCGGCAAGCGGGCGCTTTGCTTTTGATGCGACCCGCTAGCATGGAACGGCGCAGCTCTAACACCAAAAGAGCCCGGCACCGTAGCGGTACCGGGCTCGATATTCCTCTGGTGCCCCCGGGCGGATTCGAAAACTCCCCCCGCGGGGAAATTGGCGACGCGGGTGTCGACGGTCCGACTCCGGCCTTTAGACCAGAAGAGCCCGGCACCGTAGCGGTACCGGGCTCGATATTCCTCTGGTGCCCCCGGGCGGATTCGAACCGTCGACACCCGCTTTAGGAGAGCGGTGCTCTATCCCCTGAGCTACGGAGGCATGTTGTACTAGTGTAGCAGATTTACTGCATCGCCATACGTCGCATGACTAGACTTCGAAGTTGCGGTGGAATAGTTCCTGTCTGAAGCATCTAAAGCCGTATTTAGAAACTATTTCACCGCAACTTATGAGGAGCTAGTTGCCTTTGTGGAAGAGGCCTTTGATGACGGAGGGGATGCTCTTGGCGCCCTTGGCGGTCACATCGATAAAGTCGGGCGAACGCACGAGCTTATCCTCGTCGACGTACTTGCGGACCGCGCGAAGCGTCTCTTTGTCGTCGCGCGTCGAAAACGTAAAGTGACCGTTGTCCTTGGTGAAGATGGCAAAACGCGTAATCTTCTTGGTGCCGCGCAAAACCTCGGCGGCAATATAGTCGACCTCGTCCCACGGGATTTGAATATAATCCTCGGGATTGCGCTCGTTATAGTACTCAAACGCCTTATTGCCCACCATCACGTTACCGTGGCTGGTAAGCCCCATCAGGCAGGTTGCCGGCGTTGCCAGATCGACCGTGCTGTTCTGAGATTGCGCCATACGCGCCTCGCCCTCCAATAAAAACAATCGGACCGCATCCAGTGTACCCACCGGGTGCGGTCCGTTTCAATGGCTCAAAAGCCCTTACCTAGCAACTCTCGGTCTTAAGCCGAAGCGTGCTTACATGAAGCCGCAGAAGCGACCGATGATGCCGACAGCGAAGAGAGCCAGGATGATGACGATCGGGCTGACCTTCTTCTTGAGGAGCTTGCAGACCAGCAGGGTCAGGCACACGGCGGCAAGGCCGGGGATGAGCTGATCGAGGTTGGCCTGAAGCGTGGTGACCTTCATCTGATCAAGGGCGGTAGCACCGACGGAGTTGTACATCGTCAGCGCTTCCTTGATACCCTCGGAACCGGAGGGCAGGCTAGCCCAGTCGATAAAGGCGCCAGCAGACTGCTTGACCGTGGAGACGATCGGGGTGAAGGAAATGGACACCCAGCGCTCGACCAGGGCGCCGATGATGAACATACCCAGGATGGAAGCGCCCTCGGTGACCTTGCCCATCAGACCACCGGAGAGGTCCTTGGCGATGGAGGAGCCGACCTTGTAGCCAAACTCCTGCGTGTACCACAGGAAAGCGTAACGGATGATGTTCCACGCGAAGAAGAACAGCAGCGGACCGACGATGCTGCCGGACATGGCCAGGGAAGCGCCCAGAGCGCCCAGAATCGGGCGAAGGGTGAACCAGAAGACGGGGTCGCCGACGCCGGCGAGCGGGCCCATCATACCGACCTTGACGCCCTGAATGGCGACGTCGTCAATCGGGGCACCGTTGGCGCGCTCCTCCTCGAGAGCGAGAGTAACGCCAATGACGGGGGCGGAAACATAGGGGTGGGTGTTATAGAACTCCAGGTGGCGCTTAAGAGCGGCAATCTGGTCATCCTTGCTGGTGTAGAGCTTCTTGATCGCAGGGATCATTGCGAAGCACCAGCCGCCGTTCTGCATACGCTCGTAGTTCCACGAGCCCTGAAGGAACTGATGACGGAAGCAAACCTTCTTGCGGTCAGCCTTGGTGAGCTGAATCTTGTTCTCTGCCATATGTATCACTCCCCTCCTACTCGTAATCGTTCAGAATGTCGCCGAGCGGGTCGCCGGAGCCACCGCCCATGCCGCCACCCTGCTTGGCCAGATCCTTAAGGCCAAGGTAGATGAGGGCAAGGGAGATGCCAATGAGACCAAGGGCGATCAGCGTGAGCCGAGGGATGGCAGCAAGGACGAAGCCGAGGACGAAGAACGGCCAGGTCTCCTTGGTGGCCATCATGTTGATGACCATGGCGTAACCGACGGAAGCGACCATGCCGCCGCCGACAGCCATGCCGCCGGACAGCCAGTCGGGCATAGCGTTAAGCGCGTTGGTAACAGCCTCGGCCGGGATAACGCACAGAAGTACTGCCGGGATGGCGATACGAAGGCCCTGCATGAGGATGGCAGCGTACTGCCAGCGCTCGATGCCGGAGAAGTCGCCCTTCTCGGCGCAACCGTCCATGGCGTGAGCGATAGCGGTAGCAATGGTACGGCAGATCATGGTCAGGAACAGACCAGCGACCGACAGCGGGACGGCGACGGCGATGGCCGCGGTAACGGCCTTGGCCGAATCAGTGGCGCCGCCGTTGAGGGCGAGCACCATGATGATCGAAGAAGCGACCGAGGCCAGAGCGGCGTCAGGCGCGACGGCGGCGCCGACGTTAGCCCAGCCAAGGGCCATCATCTGGAGCGAACCGCCCAGGAGGATGCCCTCCTGAAGGTGACCGGTTACGAGACCGATAAGCGTGCATGCCACGAGCGGCTGATGGAACTGGAACTCATCCAGAATGCCTTCCATACCGGCAAGCAACGCGACAATCGCAACAAGCAGAATAGTGATTGCAGACATGTATCGGACCCTCCTTTACTATGCTTGAGCGGCCAGTTCGGCCTTAGCTTTCTTCAACATGGCGTCGAGATCCTCGGAGGAATCCGAAGGAACCTTGCGGACCTCGAACTTGACGCCCTTGGCCTTGAGAGCCTCGAGAGTCTTGACATCGTCATCGCCCATAGCGACGGCGTTGGTGACGACGACCTTGCCCTTGGAGTGAGCCATGGAACCGATGTTGACTTCCTTGATGTCGACGCCGGCCTCGATGGCCTTGAGCAGATCCTGCGGGTTCTCAAAGAGCAGCATGGCCTTGGTGTCACCAAAGCGCGTGTCCTTGACGACCTCGGCCATCTTCTTGATGGGCACGACGTTGGCATGGACTCCCGGAGGGGCAGCCTGCTCGATCATGGTCTTGCGGAGCTCGTCGTGAGCAACGCCGTCGGAAACCACGATGATGCGGTTGGGGTTGATCTGCTTGGTCCACGTGGTGGCCACCTGACCATGCAGCAGACGGGTGTCGATACGGACGTGGGCGATCTTGATGTGCCCGTCGCCGATGACCGTTCCCGGAGGGATGGCGCCTGCAGGAGCAGCGGCGGCCGCAGCCGGCTTCTTCTCCTCGGGCTCCAGAGACTCGGGCTTGACGCGCACGCCAGCCTTAGCCTCAGTCACGAGATGTTTTGCGATCGCATGTGCAGTGTTCTTTGCGTCAAAGCGCTGCGAATATGCCTCGATGAGCATAGGCAGGTTGACACCGGTGACGATAGCCCAGGAATCGTGGCCCTCGATGAGCCCGCTGATCTGGTTGAACGGCGTGCCGCCCCACAGATCAACGAGGAAGAGTACCTGCTCCTGGTCGTCGAAGGAAGCGACTGCTTCCTCGACCTTAGCACGGAAGTCGTCGGGGCCCATGCTCGGCTCGAGCGAGACCACGGCCACAGACGGCTGATCGCCAAAGACCATCGAGCCCGTCTGCTTGATTCCAGCTGCCAAGTCCCCGTGGCTAGCAAGAACAATACTTACCATCACATAACCTCCTTTTTGTCTACGTATTTCCTACACGACATGAAAGGAGTATAGCTGTTTGGTTTGTGGAATTATAGCTAAATTCGTAAAAGGTTGCATTATTTGTTTAAACGTCCAAGTTTGTTACAAATTGAATACGTCGCTGTTTTTCGACTCATTACCCGTCAAAGCGTCGCTCATCAAGCCATGTATTTTACAGACACAAGCATGCTGTTCATTAATATCGGTTTTAAACAAGTGCGAATGCGCTCGTACTGCCACTATTTTGTTTAAACGGACATGGCTTGACTATTTTCATGACTTATGGTTACGAAACCACTCAAAATAGTTGCGGTGGAATAGTTCTTGTTTAAGAGCCAGAAGGCTGGATTTAGGAACTATTTCACCGCAACTTATAGGGAATCCTAGGCGATGTGGAGGGGGTTGGCGGCGTCGACGGCGTCGGGGACGTCGGAAGGGCCGTCGGGGACAGCGTCTGCCGGGTCCTCGTCGGGGGTCTCGATCTGCTTGATCATGACCTCCTGACCCTGCAGCAGGTATGTCTCGCCGCTACCGCAATGGGGACAGGTCTTGCCGTGCTCGACCGTCGCGTAATCGCGGCCGCACGCCTTGCAATGCGTCACGGCCTCGACGGGCTCCACAATAAGCTCCGCGCCCTGCGCGATGGGCTTTTTATCTGCCGCCCAGCGCCAAGCGTCGAGCAGCAAGTCGGGAACGACGCCCGAGACCTCGCCCAACAGCAACGTCACGCTCGAAACGCGACTCACGCCATTGGCGCGCGCCACGTTCTCGACATCGCGAATGATGTGATAGACGATTCCCAATTCATGCACCTTTTCCTCCGCCGTTCCCGTTATGACTACTTACTTGCGACCGAACTTAATCTTGATGGCGCGTTTCAAAGCATACTTGCCCAGGCTTGGGAGCTTTTGCTCGTATTTGACCATCGTGGAGCACTCGGGGCGGTCGCGATCCAGGTGGATGGCATCGAACGCACACTTGGTAGTGCACAGACCGCAGCCGATGCACTTGTTGGGGTCGACGATCGAGGCACCGCAACCCAGGCAGCGGGCGGTCTCGGCGCGCACCTGCTCCTCGGTAAAGGTCTCGACGTACTCGCTAAACGGCGCGGCCTTCTCGCGCTCGCGGTCGACATGCGCCACCTCGCGGCTCGCGTTGTCGTAGCTCTCGATCACGACATCGTCGCGGTCGAGCGCGGTGTAGCGGCGCTGATTGCGGCCGATGGTGAGCGTGGAGCCCGGCTGCACAAAGCGATGGATGGACACGGCGGCCTCGTGACCGGCGGCGATGGCATCGATGGCAAAGCTCGGGCCGGTGTAGACGTCGCCGCCCACAAAGATGTCGGGCTCAGCGGTCTGATAGGTCTGAGGATCGGCAAGGGCGCCCTGGCCGCGGCCAAGCTCCACCTTGGAGCCAGCCAGCAGATCGCCCCACACAATGGACTGGCCAATCGACATGACGACACGGTCGGCATCGACACGGCGCAGATCGTTCTCGTCGTACTCGGGCGCAAACCGACCCTCGTCGTCAAAGACACGCGTGCAGCGCTTGAAGGTGATACCGCACACACGACCGGCCTCGTCCAGGTGAACCTCCTTGGGGCCCCAGCCGCAGCTGATGTGAGCGCCGTCCTCAACGGCCTCGCGACGCTCCTCCTCGCTGGCGGGCATCTGGGCCTCGCTCTCCAGGCAGAACATCTCAACGTGCTCGGATCCCAGGCGGCAGGCGTTGCGCGCAACATCGATAGCCACGTTGCCGCCGCCCACCACGATGGTGCGGCCGGGCAGCGCGCCGATCTTGCCGCTGTTGACCTCGCGCAAGAAGTCGACGGCCACGGTCACATCCTCGGCGTCCTCGCCCGGAATACCGGCAAGGCGGCCGCCCTGGCAGCCAATAGCCACGTAGAAGGCCTTAAAGCCCTGCTCGCGCAGCTCGTCGAGTGTCACGTCGCGACCGACCTCCACGCCATAGCGGAACTCGGCGCCCATCAGGCGAATGATCTCGACCTCGGCCTCGATAACGTCCTTCTGCAGCTTAAAGCTGGGAATACCGTAGGTGAGCATACCGCCCGGGCGCTCGTTCTTCTCGAACACGATGGGCTTGTAGCCCTTCTCGGCCAGGTAGAAAGCGCAGGACAGGCCGGCCGGACCGGCACCGATGATGGCGATCTTCTGGTCGAAGCCGCCGGCACGCGTCGGGGTCACCACAGGTGGGACATAGCGGGTCGCGGCATCCAGATCGCGCTGGGCGATGAACTTCTTGACCTCGTCGATAGCCACGGCGGCGTCCACACGGCCGCGAGTGCAGACATCCTCACAGCGGCGGTTGCACACACGGCCGCAGATAGCGGGCAGCGGGTTCTCGCGCTTAATGAGTGCTAGGGCCTCGTCATAGCGACCCTGAGCCGCGAGCTTCAAATAGCCCTGAACGGCGACATGCGCGGGGCAGGCCGTCTTGCAGGGAGCGGTGCCGGACTCATGCGTCTCGATGCGGTTGTCGTTGCGGTAGTTGGGCGACCACTTGGTGTGGTCCCACTTGGTGGCATCGGGCAGCTCCTGGCGCGGATACTCGGGCACCTGTCCGCCAGCCTTTTTGCTGCAGAGCTTCTGGCCCAGCTTGGCGGCGCCGGCCGGGCACACCTCAACGCAGCGACCGCAGGCCACGCACTTGTCCTTCTCGACCTTGGCGACATAGGCCGAGCGCGACAGGTTGGGCGTGTTGAACAGCTGCGAGGTGCGCAGGGCATAACACACGTTGACGTTGCAGTTGCAGATAGCGAAAATCTTGTTCTCGCCGTCGATGTTGGTGATCTGGTGCACAAAGCCGTTGTCCTCGGCCTGGCGCAGGATGTCGTAAACCTCGTCGCGCGTCACGTAATGGCCGCGGTCGGTCTCGACCACGTAGTCGGCCATATCGCCCACGGCGATGCACCAATCGGCCGGGTCGTCGGCGCAGCCCTCGCCCATCACGCGACGGCTCGCGCGGCAGCTGCAGGTGCTGGCAGCATACTTACCCTCGTATTTGTCGAGCCAGTGCTCGATATGCTCAATAGGCACCGAGGTGCTCGCGGCGTCGATGGCCTTTTCGACCGGAATGACGTGCATGCCGATACCGGCGCCTCCGGGCGGCACCATCGACGTGGCCTTGGACAGCGGTCCCTTGGACGCCTGCTCAAAGAACTTGGCATAGACCGGATGCTCCTCAAGCTGACTCACGCGCATGTTGAGGAACTCGGCAGAACCCGGCACCAGCATGGGCAGCACCCACTGCTTGGCGCGCTCGGGGTTTTCCCAGTTGTACTCGAGCAGACCCGTGTAGCTCATGTCGTCGAGCATCTTCTCGATATCTGCCTCGGGCATGCCGGTGAGCTTGACCATCTCGGGCAGCGTATAGGGACGGCGCATCTTCATCTTGCAGAGCACTTCGGCCTGCTCGTCAGTTGCGGCCTCGGCAAACGACCAGTACTCGTAGCCCAGCAGCTCGTCGCGATGCAGAAGACGGTTGGTGCAATGCTCGCACAGCTTGACAATGGCCTCGCGCGGATGCTCCGGCAGCGGCGGCACGAACTCCGAACCGATGTCGGGCTCGGTGTAGCTAATCCCCGGTCCGTTGAGAATCATGGTTGTCCCTTCTCTTGCCGCAGCCCGGCGAGACCGCGGCACCCCTCTTTTTTTGCAGGCCGGGCATGCCCCATGCCGTTCACCCGCCATTAGTTGACATTGTGTCAAAAATAGTATTGACGAACCGTCAACAATATTCAAGACTGTTAGGCGAACGGTCAGGCAAAAGAGGATGAAAGGCGGCAAAACATGAGCAACAACACAGCAGATACCTCTGTGGTCGATGCCGTCCCCGCATCCGATAGCGCGGCAAAGCGCCTGACGGGCGACGAACGCCGTCGCGAGATCCTCGATGCCGTGCGCACCGTAAGCTCCGAGCTGGGCGTGTCCCACCTATCGGTATCGGCCGTGACCAAGCGAGCCGGCTGCACGCGTTCATTGTTCTACCACTACTTCGCCGACATGGACGCCGCCGTCACCGCCGTCATGGACGAGGCAATCGACGGTTTTATCTCCGAGCTCGAGCAGTGGAATGCCAACCGCACCGTCGGTGATATCGAGGGCGCGCTCGACACCGTCGCCCCGCTCTTTAAGCGCCTGGTCGCCAGCGGCCACGAACTGCCGCACACTCTGACCTCCAACAGCGGCGCGCTCTACGGCGGCTTTTTGCACAACGTGGTCCAGCGTGTGGCGCAGTATATCTGCGACACCACCGTGGTGGATTTTGTCGCCCACCACGAGCTGCGCATCGACCATGTCTACGAAACGTTCTACACCCTCATCATGGGGTTGTTGATGTATATCCGCACGCACCCGGATGTGCCCGACGAGACGGTCAAGGAAATCATCGCCTCGACACTCCACATCGAGGGCTATACCGCCAAGTATCCGGAGCGCAAGCCCCAGAACTGACGACATTTGGCCAAACTGCCCGCGATCAGAAGAGGGGCCGCGGGCGTGTGAAAGGAGAGCAGCATGCTGTTCGATGTTTGGGGTAGCGATACCCTTATCCACTGGGCCGGCTGGGCCATGGTCTTTATCGGCCTGATCGTGCTCAACGAGGTCGGCCGCCGCACCAAGCTGGGCGCGGCAATCATCTTTGGCGTGGCTCCGCTGGCCATGACCATCTACTGCGTCGCCATCGCCGTGGGCGTTTCGCAGGGTGCCGAGTGGGCGCTCGCCAACCCCACCCATGTGTACCAGAACAGCTGGTTCCACTACGCCAAGGTATACGCGGCGCTCGCCGGTTGCTGGGGCTTCATTGCCATTAAGTACCAGTGGGGAAAGATCGGCAAGGCGCATTGGTTCCGCGCATGGCCGTTTGTGATCGTCGCCATCAACATCATGATTGCCGTCGTGTCCGACTTTGAGAGCGCCTATCACTTCTTTGTCCTGGGCGAGTCCACCTGGGTCACCTCCGAAGGTGCTACGCAGCTGGCCGGCTGGAACAACGTGTTCAACGGCATCGCCGGTATCATCAACATCTTCTGCATGACCGGTTGGTGGAGCGTCTACGCCTCCGAGGACAAGACCGACATGCTGTGGCCCGATATGACCTGGGTCTACATCATCGCCTACGATATCTGGAACTTCTGCTACACCTACAACTGCCTGCCCACCCACTCCTGGTTCTGCGGCTTTGCGCTGCTGCTGGCGCCCACCGTCGCCGCCTTTATCTGGAACAAGGGCGGCTGGATCCAGAACCGCGCCTTTACGCTGGCTATTTGGTGCATGTTTGCCCAGGTGTTCCCGTACTTCCAGGAGGAGTCCATCTTTGTGACCCACTCCACGCTCGACCCCGGCGCCGCTACCGCGGTCTCGATCGCCGCACTGGTCGCCAACGTCGCCGCGATCATCTACATCGCCTACCGCGCCAAGAAGCTCGGCCGCAATCCCTACAAGCAGGATGTCTTTGAGGGCACCAGCGATTGGGAGAAGGCTACTGCTCGCCGCGCCAAGGTTGATTACGCACACGCCGAGTAACGCGCCCGACGCAAACTCCGCTTGAATGTGAAGCCGCCTGGCCGACTCCGCGCAATGCAACGTATTGCATGCCCCCGGAAAGCGATTGTCCGCTTTCCGGGGGCTTTTTGTTGTTGCGCGCATCCACGCACATATTCAAAACCTCTCGCACAGATAAAATCAGATTTCCGATCGCCTGACAGCTCTATATGACTCTGTTTTTGGGTACATTGTTGTCCCGATATTGAGCTTGGGGGATGTATGAATGATGAGACGATGGGCCAAGAGGATGCGGCCCAAGATGCAGAAGCTTGCGCTGAGGCCTTGGAGAGCTTAGACCGGATTTCACTCGATGAGATTGCGTTTGACGATTCGGGCGTTGATGTGCAGGATGAGCCGGAAGCCGAGGCGCAGTCCGATGATCAGGATGCAGACGACGTTGAGCCTTCCGAAGATGAGGCAGGTCACGAAGACACCGAAAGCGAGGCCGGCAATCAGCCCGAATCCGACACGGGCGAGGAAACCGTCTTGCTCGACAGCTTGCCGGCCGAGGATTCGCTGACTCGCGAGCTTCCTGGCCTGGGTTCCGCACCAGCCGTGGACGAGACCATCGCCATGGGCGATATTCCCCTGCCGTCCGTCCCCTCGGCACACGAAGCCGAGGTTCGCCATCGCAAGATGTCGCCCAAGCGCCGCAATCTGATGGTCGCCGGTGTCGTGGCCGTCGCGCTCGTCGCCGGCGGTGCAGGCTATGCTGCCTGGAACGGATATCAGCAAGAGCAGGCTGCCGCTGCCGCCGCCAATGCCCACACGATGATGTCAGTGCAGATTGGCGTGCATGCCGCGGGCCTCGACTGTTCCACCGGCTCCAAGATTCCCGTACAGGTGAGCGGTCAGGACGCTGATGGCTCCTCCGTGAGCGAAACACTCTATGTTGACGAGCACGGCCGCGGCATCAAACTGCTGCCCGGCGATTACACGCTCTCCATCGCCGCCTCCCCCATCGCGGCCGACGGCACCGTCTATACCGTCCCGACCACCAAGACGCAGGTCACCGTTAAGAGCGATGGACAGGATTTAAGTGCCCAGGCCGCCTTTAAGCTCAAGGTGCCTTCGGCCGACACGGTGACTGACGACCAGATCGATGCCGCCGCCAAGTATGCCGAGGAAGGAGGTGCGAGCTCCGCCGCGGCCGCCAAGATACTTCAGCAGGCGGCAACCGCGCGGCGCGACGCCGCCGTCAATGCCGTGAGCGCGCAAAAGGCACAGGCATCCCGTGATGCTGACGCTCGCCACAAGGCAACCGACCTCTACCAGCTCGATATTCCGGTTGAGTGGTATGGCAAGGTCGCAACCTGGCAAAACGGCGACACGCTGTGCATTTATCTGGACGGCGACACCAACACACCGCTCGTGACGCTCGTCACGGTGCGCGACGGCGAGAGCTTTACGCCCGATGAGGGCGATACGGTTTTGGGTGCGGCAAACCTTGGCAACGGCTACACCGTCTACGCCAGCGGCCCCGTCTATCCGTATGTGGTGCCCCAGACCATCAACGGGCGCACGCAAGACCCCGTGTCGACCTACCCCATGGACACGGCCATTGAGCTTGTCGAGCTTACGACCGGCAACCGCTACACCTATAGCCAAATCAAGAACGTGTTGGTCGGCAAAGACGGCAAGGCAGACACCGCGACCAAACTCGAGACCGACTACCTCGCGCAGATCCTGCTGCCGAGCATCAAAGCCCAGGACTAGCCAGCCCGAAGACAGCCGCCCAACACCCACATCCCCAACGCAGTTGCGGTGAAATAGGGACTGTTTTTGCTGGTCAAACCGCAAAACAGTCCCTATTTCACCGCAACTTATTCGTGGCCTTTTGGGTGGTACTTAGCGCCAGGGGTCGGCTTCGAACAGCGGCTCGCGCTCGGGGTGGCGATCGCTGTAGGGATCGTAACCGTCATCGTCCTCGTTCTCGGCGCGGATATAGGGGTCGCGCGGCTTGGGCGCGGGTTTGGGAGAAGCCTTCGGTGCGACCGGCGCGACGGGCGCCGCCTCAGCCGCCGGTGCGTTCGTCTTGTTCTCGTCTTTCATCTGCATAGCTCCTTGCCATGTGCTCATGTTCAACACCATCGATTGTCGCACGAAAAAGGGCGGCGGACCCAATCGGATCCGCCGCCCTTGGCGTTCGGCTCAAAAGGCAGATTTTAAGGCATGGCCCAAAACCTACTCGGCGTCGGGGACCTCGTAGGTGGCCGCCGGCGTGTTGTCGCACACGACGGTAAAGCCGCCGTCCTTGTCGACATCGACCGTCACCTGATCGCCCTCACGCACCGTGCCATCGATGATAGCGGCGGCGATGGCATCCACGACCTCGCGCTGAACCAGACGCTTGAGCGGACGGGCGCCAAAGACCGGGTCCAAGCCGCCCACGGCGAGCATCTGCTTGGCCGCCGGGGTGATGGCAAGCGTCATGCGCTCCTTGGCCAGACGCGCGCGGACGTCGGCGAGCTGGATGTCGACGATCTTCTCGATCTGCGCCATGCCGAGCGGATGGAACACCACGATATCGTCGATACGGTTGAGAAACTCGGGGCGGAAGGTCTGAGCCATGGCCGCGTCGACCTGATGGCGCATCTCCTCCTCGTCCTTGCCGGAAAGCTCAGCGATAGCCTTGGAGCCCACGTTAGACGTCATGATGATGATCGTGTTCTTGAAGGATACCTGGCGACCCTGACCGTCGGTCAGACGGCCGTCGTCAAGCACCTGCAGCAGCACGTTGAAGACATCCGGGTGAGCCTTCTCCATCTCGTCGAGCAAGATCACGGAATACGGACGACGGCGCACGGCCTCGGTGAGCTGGCCGCCCTCGTCGTATCCCACGTATCCCGGGGGCGCACCGATCAGACGCTGGACGCTGAACTTCTCCATGTACTCGGACATGTCGATACGCACGAGCGCGCGCTCGTCGTCGAACAGGCACTCGGCAAGCGCCTTGGCGAGCTCGGTCTTACCCACGCCGGTGGGGCCCAGGAAGAAGAAGCTGCCGATGGGCTTGTCCGGATCGGAGAGGCCCGCACGGCTGCGGCGCACAGCTGCGGCGACGGCGGAGACGGCCTCGTCCTGGCCGATGACGCGCTTATGCAGCTCGCCCTCCAGGCCCTTCAGCTTGTCGAGCTCGCCCTGCATCATCTTGGATACGGGCACGCCGGTCCAGGCACTCACGACCTCGGCGATCTCATCGGAGGTCACCTGTTCGTTGAGGCCCTCGCCGTCCTGCTGCTTTTGCGCCTCGAGCGCGGCCTCGGACTCCTGAATCTGCTGCTGCAGACCCGGGATCACGGAATAGCGCAGCTCGGACGCACGACCCAAATCGCCGTTGCGCGTCGCGCGCTCCTCTTCGCTCTTGGCCTCGTCGAGCTGCCCCTTGAGCTCCTGCACGTGGTCGATGGCGTTCTTCTGGTTGAGCCAGCCGGCCTTTTGCACGTTGAGCTTTTCTTGGACCTCGGCGATCTCCTGGCGCAGGGCCTCCAGACGCTCCTTGGAGGCGTCGTCGGTCTCCTTCATGAGCGCCTGTTCCTCGATCTGCAGCTGGGTGAGCTGACGCGTGGTGGCGTCAATCTCGACCGGCATGCTGTCGAGCTCCATGCGCAGACGGCTTGCCGCCTCATCGACCAGGTCGATGGCCTTGTCGGGCAGGAAGCGGTCGGCGATATAGCGATCGGAGAGGTCGGCGGCGGCCACGAGCGCGCTATCGGTGATGTGCACGCCGTGGAAGATCTCGTACTTCTCCTTGAGGCCACGCAGGATCGAGATGGTGTCCTCGACGGTAGGCTCGCTCACCATAACGGTCTGGAAACGACGCGCGAGCGCCGCGTCCTTCTCGATGTACTTGCGGTATTCGTCGAGCGTGGTCGCGCCGATCGCATGCAGGTCGCCACGGGCAAGCGCCGGCTTGAGGATGTTACCGGCGTCCATGGAGCCCTCGGTGGCACCCGCGCCCACGATGGTGTGGAGCTCATCGATGAACAAGATGACCTTGCCCTCGGACTTCTGTACCTCCTTGAGCACGGCCTTCAAGCGGTCCTCGAACTCGCCGCGGTACTTGGCGCCGGCGACCAGCGCGCTCATGTCGAGCTCGATGAGGTCGCGGTCGCGCAGCGTGCTCGGCACGTCGCCAGCCACGATACGCTGGGCGATGCCCTCGACGATGGCCGTCTTGCCGACGCCCGGCTCACCGATGAGCACGGGGTTGTTCTTGGTACGACGGGACAGAACCTGGATGGTGCGGCGAATCTCATCGGTACGGCCGATGACCGGGTCGAGCTTGCCGGCGCGGGCGAGGTCGCAGATGTTGCGACCGTACTGCTCCAGCGCCTCAAACTGCGTCTTGTCCTCGGCGGACGTCACGCGGTCATCGCCGCGCAGCTCCTCGTAGACTTGCTCGATGCGCTCCTTGGTGACGCCTGCGTCGCGCAGAACGCGGCCGGCCTCGCCCTTGTCCTCGGCAAGTGCCATCAGCAGATGCTCAGTCACCACAAAGCTGTCGCCCATCTTGGTGGCCTTCTTCTCGGCCTTTTCGATGACGCGGACGAGCTCGTTGGACAGGCCCATCTGCTGGCCCTCGCCCGAAACCTTGGGCGCGTGGTCGATGGCATCCTGCGTGGAGCGTGCAAGCTGAGCCGGGTCGGCACCGATGCGCTCAATGATCACGGAGATATTGCGCTCGCCGGCACCGAGCAGGGCGGACAGCAGGTGGATCGGCTCCACCGCGCCGGCCTGCGCATCGGCAGCCGCGCTCATGGCGGTCTGCAGCGCCTCGCGCGACGTCATTGCTAGCTTATCGATTCTCATGGAATCACCTCTCTTGGGGTGGCCGCCCTACGGGGCGGCTTCACGTTGTTCGAGATGTATTGTTGCCAGCTTTGCGCAATCTTATACACAAATCTAAGTCTCTATATATAAGATTTTATGAGTGATTGAGAGATAGGGACAGACACGCTCGCCCGCTACGGCCTCGTCCCCTTACTATCTCAATCTGTAACATCTATCGACCGTTTCTGGCTCCAGATGTTACAGATCGAGACGAACTGTTCAGCGGCACCCGTTTGTCTCAATCTGTAACATCTACTCGGCAAATAGAGCTCTATCTGTTACAAATCGAGACGAACAGAAGACACCTGAATCGAAAATCTAAATCTGTAACACCAAGCCCACTTTTAGCGGCCAAGATGTCACAGATCGAGACAGACCGAAAACCACCACAAAGAGGGCAGGCACCTTTGTGGTGGTCGAGGTCTCTACTCCTTCGCCGAACCCGTACTTCCCGATTCGACGGTCCAGGGCATCTCATCCTCGAACAGCCATGTACGGGCAGACCCACTATCGCGTGCAGTCTGCGGGTCAGGCAAGCAGGTCTGTTTATAGGCATCTTGGATACACTGACCCATAAAATCGTTGAGCTCGGTCTGGTCGCCCTCCATGACATAGGCGACATCGCCGTCCATGATGTAGATGCCCGGACCCTCATTGCCCTCGTAGCCCGGATCGTACGAGACATCACATAACTTGGCGCCGTTTGCAGTGTCCAGCTCGATGGAAGAGTGACATCCGCCAACCATGTCGTTCGCTTTTGCCCGATAGGACGCATATCCGTACCAACGCTTAAATGTTTTGCCCTTGAGTAGCTCGGACGCCCTATCGATCAGGCTTGTATCCGTGGTATAGCGCATGGCCCCAAGCTGAATACGCGGATAATTGCTAATACCCAGCACAGCCGGCTGCTCATCAAAATCAACGGTAATGGCCTCGGGCTTGTCGTCGCCGGTCAGAAGTTCGACAGATTGAGTCACAGGCTTGACCACCGGCTCCGTCACCGCAGCAGGTAGAAATGCCATACCGACAGCGCCCGCGCCAACCACAGCGATCGCAAGCGCCAAGACAATCAATCCAATACGGGCAGAACGGCTCACGGCAAAACACCCCACAATGCAAACCTTCGCCACCTGCACTAATGATACCGCCAGCTAACACTATTACCAAAAGAAGCCGCGCGCTCCTCACCACCACAAAGGGGACAGGCACCTTTGTGGTGGTTTTCGACGCTAACGGTCGACCATCTCGCGCCATGAGATTAAACTTGAATTGTTCTCTGAACATATCCATTTCTGCCTATCCTCAACAGATCTTTGTCTCGAGGAGCGCATGTGAAGCCGTCTCATTCCACCGGTCGTAACGTCATCGCCATTCTCGCCATACCCATCGTGATGCTCTTCCTTATCGTCATCACGCCCTTTTCTTTTGGTATCGCCTCGCCCTTCGATCTTTGCGGGATGATCGACGCCGGCTCGCGTGCCACCTCGCTCTCCTTTGTCTGCCGTGGCGTGTTCTACGAATATGCAATTCCCACCGGAAGTTGGCAGTCCAAGTTACCGTTGCTCGGCAAGGTCGACGGATGCTCCCCCTATTTCTGCCTTGAACCTCAGGCGCTAAACTATCTAATCGACGACCAGCCACTCGACTCCATCACCCTCGCCTACGACTACGCACCAAACACCGATGAGCGCCACATGAACCAAGTCCTCGACAAGATGCTTGGACAGTGCGGGCTCACCGAGGAGACCGGTCGAACCATCTATAGCAACCAGAAATTAAAGCGAACAGAACTCCGCCGTGTCGGAAAAATCAAAGGGCGAAACGGGGCCGCCTACTGGGATGCCTGGGCAACACGCGACAAGGGCGAATTCGGACACAGCACCTATATGGTCACTGTCTACACCAAAGACGGAATTAAGGACAATGTTGACGATTTCGCGTCATCCAAACTCGGCATCCCCAAAACAACCAAACCCGCCAACCCGGATGAAATCCTGTAGGGACATTTATTGAAATGTTCCTCAACGAGCACGGCAATATCGAGCTCGCCCCACCGCCACAAAAGGTGCCTGCCCCTTCATGGTGGTTTTCGACAAAAAGAAGCCGCCCCGATAACAGAGGCGGCATCAAGCAAGTCTATTTATTAGCGTCCCTCAAGACCCAACGAGAACGCAGAAATGTAGCCCGGGGCTTACCCTTTCCCGAACGCGACCCTCGCGAAGCGCGTGAGCGGGCGGGAAAGGGTAAGCCCCGGGCGGACAATTAAGTGCGTTACTCGGCAGCGGCCTTGAACTTGTTGTAGTTGATCAGGCAGCCGGCCTTGACGATGGCACGCTCCTCTGCCGTCATATCGGCAATGTAGAGCTCAATCTGCTCGACCGCACCGTCGGCGCGCACTACGTAGGCGGCGATGTCCTTCAGGTCGCCGTCGAGCACGGCGCGGATACCCGGCACAAAGACGTAGTCGCCCACCTCAAAGTTGGGCTCGGCCTCCATCTGGAAGGGCACCATGCCCCAGTTCATCACGTTGGAGCGATAGCGCTTGGTGGCGTACTCGTGGACGATGTTGGCCAGACCGCCAATCACGCGCTGGCAACTCGCGGCCTGCTCGCGGGCAGAACCGTCACCTGGCTTCTTGGCATAGAGCATGGAGCCGTACTCGGTCGTTTTGGCATCGGCCGCGACACCCGCGCCGGCCAGTGCTTCAAACACACCAGCAAGCTCGGCATCGAGCGCCGCCAGGTCGCCCGCGGCCTCACCGGCAACGCGGCGCTTTTCCACCGCGTCGACCTCCTTGGAGCGACCCACGTAGGCCGGATCGCGGCGGCTGAGCGTAAACTCGGCCAGACCCAGCGGGTTGGAGCGGAAGGAGCTCGTCTCGCCCGAGGGGATGAGCTCGTCGGTCGTGGTAACCGGGTCCATGATCTTGGAGCACACCTTGAGCAGGATGTCGTCGCCGAGAGGCTCCATCGCGGGCCACGGCTTGATGTTGGGGCCCTCGACCAGCTCGTCGGCAGGCTCCGCCTTGCCAAAGCCCCAGTACACGCGCTTTTTGTACGGCGCGTCGTCAAAGGTGTACTCGCAGGCCTCGTCCCAAGTCTCCTCGGGCAGGTCGGTCGCCGGCGTCAGGACGCCGCCGTTGGCAGCCGTCGCCGCAATGGAACGGGCGTCCATCAGGGCCACGGCGCTCAGCTGGCCATTACCCGGCTTGGAACCCTCGCGGTTGGGGAAGTTGCGCGTGGTGTGGCGGATGGACAGGCCGTTGTTGGCAGGCGTGTCGCCGGCGCCGAAGCACGGACCGCAGAACGCCGTGCGCACAATCGCGCCGGCCTCCATGAGGTCGTAGATGTAGCCGCGGCGTGTAAGCTCGAGTGCCACGGGCTGGCTCGTGGGATAAACCGACAGCGAGAACTCGCCGCAGCCGGTGTTGGCGCCCTTGAGCACGCGGGCAGCCTGGACCACGGAGTCGTAGTTGCCGCCCGAGCAGCCGGCGATAACGCCCTGCTGCACGTGAAGCTTGCCGTCGATGATCTTGTCGAGCAGGCTAAAGTGCGTCTTGCCCTCGCCGATCTTGGCGGCCTCGAGCTCCACCTCATGCAGGATGTCCTCGAGATTCTCGTTGAGTTCGTCGATCTCAAAGCCGTTGGAAGGATGGAACGGCAGCGCGATCATGGGCTTGATGCTCGACAGATTGACCTCGACGCAGCCGTCGTAGTAGGCAACATCGGCGGGCTTGAGCTCGCGGTAGTCGTCGCCGCGGCCGTGCATGGTCAAAAACGCGTGCGTGTCCTCGTCGGTGGCCCAGATGCTCGACAGGCAGGTGGTCTCGGTGGTCATGACATCGACGCCATTGCGGTAGTCGGTCGTCATGCTCGCGATGCCGGGGCCCACAAACTCCATGACCTTGTTCTTGACGTAGCCCTTGGCAAAGACGGCGCGGATGATGGCGAGCGCCACATCGTGCGGGCCGACGCCGGGGCGCGGGGCACCCGTGAGGTAGATGGCCACAACGCCGGGGTAGGCGACATCGTAGGTATCGCGCAGCAGCTGCTTTGCCAGCTCGCCGCCGCCCTCGCCTACGGCCATGGTGCCCAGGGCGCCGTAGCGGGTGTGCGAGTCGGAGCCCAGGATCATCTTGCCGCAGCCGGCGAAGTTCTCGCGCATAAAGGAGTGGATGACGGCGATGTGCGGCGGGACGAAGATGCCACCGTACTTCTTGGCCGCGGAAAGGCCAAAGACGTGGTCGTCCTCATTGATGGTGCCGCCCATGGCGCACAGCGAGTTATGGCAGTTGGTGAGCACGTAAGGCAGCGGGAACTGCTCCATGCCCGAGGCGCGCGCCGTCTGGATGATGCCGACAAAGGTGATGTCATGGCTCGCCATGGCGTCGAAGCGAATCTTGAGCGCCTCGGGATCTCCGGACGTATTGTGTGCCTGGAGGATCGAATACGCGATGGTGCCACGCTTGGCATCCTCGGGCGTCTGCGTAATACCGCGCTCGGCGGCCTCGGCCGCAGGCACAACCTCGCTGCCGCCGCGCAGGTAGATGCCGTCCTCGTACAGCTTGACCATACTGTCTCCCACTCTGCCCAAAAGATTTGGGCGCATAGCATACATTCGTTCAATATCGTGCCATAGAACGGTTGCAAGTGGGTTACGAATCTGCGCGTTCACTTTATCTCGGTAAAGTAAAGAACGAGCCCAGTGTGAGCCGGCAGACTTGGCGCAAGAGCGTCCCTTTCGACTAGTCATCTAAGAACGTCCCCAATGACCACCCTACCGCATCCGAAGCAAGGCAGCGCCGCAGGTAGAGGACGGACAGCGAGCGACGTCCAGAGCGAACAAGTTGGCATGAAAAAGGCAAGGCATAGACCTTCTGGTCATGCCTTGCCTTTTGAATGACAAATTGTCGCTCTGGGCGGCGCGCAGCGTCAACTGGTCCGCCGTTCGGCAGAACGGCGTAACCTACAGATCCCCGCCTGCGCCCAAAAGTTTGCGCATGACCTGTTCGGGGTTAACTGAGCCGTCGCGCGGGGCCAGGGCGGTGATCTTCTTCTGCATCTTGTACTCGTGCAGCTCGTCCTCGAGCTGGCGCACGCGAGCACGGAGTTTTTCGTTCTCGCGCTCGCGCTCCTCGGCACGCTCTTTCATATCGAGGATGCGCACCACGCCGGCAAGGTTGATGCCCTCGTCGGTCAGCTGGTTGATGAGCTCCAGGCGCTCGATATCGGCACGCGAATACAGGCGCGTGTTGCCGCCCGAGCGCTGGGGGTTCACCAGGCCCTTGGACTCGTAGACGCGCAGAGTCTGCGGATGCATGCCGGTCAGCTCGGCCGCCACGCTGATCATGTACAGCGGTTTGTTCCTATTGTCCTCGGCCATGCTACCTGACCCCTTTCCGTCTCGTTATCGTCCATCATAAGCCCGCGGGCGTGGTCGTGCGCCGCGACCGCCCTAGTACGTCGCCTTGTAACGATTGACCTTCTCGCGATAGTCGCGCGTGTCGGCCTCGCGCAGCTTGGTCATGGCATCGCGCTCGTCATCAGACAGGTTCGTGGGAACCTGCACCTTGATCTCGACGAGCAGCGCGCCCGTACGGCCACGGTGCTTAACGTCGGGCGCGCCCATCTCCTTAAAGCGGAACTTCTTGCCTGTCTGGGTACCCGCGGGCACCTTCAGACGAACCGTCGCACCGCCGGGCGTCGGCACGTCCACCGTACAGCCGAGCGCCGCCTCGTAGACCGAGACCGGTACCTCCATGGTCACGTCGGCGCCCTTGCGCTTAAACAGCGGGTGCTCCTCCACGTGCGTGGTCACGACCAGGTCGCCGCGCTCGCCACCCGCAACGCCATACTCGCCGCGACGCTTGTAGCGCAGCTTGCCGCCGTCGACCGCGCCCGCAGGCACCGAGACCGTAATGGTCTGCTGCTCGCCTGTCGAGGGAATGCGATAGGTGACCTTGTGCGTCACGCCGCGGAACGCGTCCTCGGCCGAAACATCGACGGTCAGCGACAGGTCGCCGCCCTTGCGAGCACGGCTGCGGCCCGCGCCGGCACCGGCAGCGCCCGCAGCCCCGGCAAAGCCCGAGCCCCAATCGCTGCCCCAAGCGCCGTTGCCGCTAAAGATGCTGTCGAAGATATCGCCCCAGCCGCTGGCGCCCGCGCCGGCACCGTAGCCGCCGCCATACGCGCCGCCCGCGCCCGGCATGCCGCCAAACATGAGCATCTGGTCGTACTCTTTGCGCTTCTTCTCGTCCGAAAGCGTCTCGTAGGCCTCGCTGATCTCCTTAAACTTGGCCTCGTCGCCGCCGGCATCGGGGTGATATTTTTGCGCGAGCTTGCGAAACGCACTCTTAATCTCTTTGTCGGAGGCGCTCTTGGATACGCCCAGGATGTCATAGAAGGTTTTGCCTGCAGCCATCGTAGCTCCTCTCCTGTTATATCCGCCGCCCCTGCGGACGGCGGCTCATACTGTCATATGGCACTAGGCCAGAAAGGGCCCCGGGTGTTGCCCCGGGGCCCTTCTCAATTACTCCTCGGTGCTCTCGGCCGTATCGGCCGTAGCATCCTCGGGCGCCGCTTCGGGCTCCGGTGCGGGGCGCTTCTCGCCACCGTAGGTCACCGTCACCATCGCGGAGCGCAGGATACGATCCGCCATGCGGTAGCCCTTCTGGTACACATCGTTGACGGTCTCGTCATACTGCGATGCGTCCTCGACGCGACCCACAGCCTGGTGCTCGAGCGGATCGAACGCCTCGCCCTTGGGGTCGATGGGCTCAACGCCCTCGTGCGCAAACACGTCGAGCAGCTTGGCATGTACCGCGTCAACGCCATCGACGAACTGCTTAAAGTCGTCGGAAAGCTCCTGGCTGCGGGCATGGTCGATCGCGCGCTCGATATCGTCGATCACCGGCAACAGCGCGGTGACAAGCTTCTCGGTCGCGCGCTCGCGCTCGGCGATGCGCTCGTTGGCGGTGCGGCGACGGAAGTTCTCCCAGTCGGCCTGCAGACGAGCGGTGCGCTCGGTAGCGTCCTTCGCCTTGTCCTCGGCGGCCTTCTGGGCCTCTGCCGCAGCATCGAGCTCATTGCGCACGTCGGCAAGCTCCTTTTGGGCCTGCTCGAACTTGAGCTTAAAGTCGTTGTCGGCGGCTTCCTCACCGGCGCGGATAGCGGCTTCCACCATCTCGTCCTCGGTCATCGTCGCCTCCTTGTTGGAATCCTCTACCTGGTTCTCGGCAGCCTCGGCGGCCGGGGCCTCGTTGGCCTCGGTATCGTCGACGGCCTCTACGGGAATCTTCACGTCCTTCTCCTCAGAGTCAACGGGGGCGGCGCCAGCGGCAGCCGTCTCCGTGCGAGCTTTACGGGCGGACATGATTACTTGTCCTCGTCGTCCACAACCTCGTAGTCGGCGTCGACAACGTCATCGTCGGCAGGCTGGGCACCGGCGGCACCGTCGGTCTGCTGCTGAGCGTCGGCGTAGACAACCTGGGCCAGCTCGTAGGCCACGGACTGCAGGGACTCGCCGGCGGCCTTGATGGCCTCGACGTCAGAGCCCTCGAGCGCCTTCTTGGCGTCGGCGATAGCGGCCTCGGCCTTGGACTTCACGTCAGCGGAAACCTTGTCGCCCAGCTCGTTGAGGGTCTGCTCGGTGGAGTAGCACAGGCTGTCGGTCTGGTTGCGGACCTCGACCTCTTCCTTCTGCTTCTTGTCCTCCTCGGCATGAGCCTCGGCGTCCTTGACCATACGATCGACTTCGTCGTCGGACAGAGCGGTGGAGCCGGAAATGGTAATCTGCTGCTCCTTGCCGGTGCCCTTGTCCTTAGCGGAGACCTTGACGATGCCGTTGGCGTCGATGTCGAAGGTGACCTCGATCTGCGGCACGCCGCGGCGGGCAGCCGGGATACCGGTCAGCTGGAACTTACCGAGCGACTTGTTGTCGCGGGCAAGCTCGCGCTCGCCCTGGAGCACGTTGATCTCGACGCTGGTCTGGTTGTCGGCAGCGGTGGAGTAAACCTCGGTCTTGGAGGTCGGGATCGTGGTGTTGCGGTCGATCATCTTGGTCATGATGCCGCCCATGGTCTCGACGCCCAGCGACAGCGGGGTAACGTCGAGCAGCAGGATGCCCTCGACGTCGCCGGTGAGCACGCCGCCCTGGACGGCAGCGCCGTCGGCAACGACCTCGTCGGGGTTCACGGACATGTTGGGCTGCTTGCCGGTCATGGTCTTGACGAGCTCCTGGACGGCGGGCATACGGGTGGAGCCGCCGACGAGGATGACCTCGGTCAGATCGGAGAGCTTAAGCTTGGCGTCGCGCAGGGCGTTGGTGACAGGCTGCTTGCAGCGCTCGAGCAGGTCACGGGTGATCTTCTCGAACTCGGCGCGGGTCAGCGTGTAGTTGAGGTGCAGCGGACCGGACTGGTTCATGGTGATGAACGGCAGGTTAATGGTGGTCTGCTGGGCGGCGGAGAGCTCCTTCTTGGCGTTCTCGGCGGCCTCCTTCAGACGCTGCAGGGCCATGGGGTCCTGGCGCAGGTCGACACCGTTCTCCTGCTGGAACTTATCGGCCATCCAGTCGATGACGCGCTGATCCCAGTCGTCGCCGCCCAGGTGGTTGTCGCCCGAGGTGGACAGAACCTCAAACACGCCGTCGGCGAGGTCGAGGATGGAGACATCGAAGGTGCCGCCGCCCAGGTCGAAGACCAGGATGCGCTGGTCAGTGCCCTGCTTGTCCAGGCCATAGGCCAAAGCAGCAGCGGTCGGCTCGTTCACGATACGCTTGACGTTGAGGCCGGCGATCTTACCGGCGTCCTTGGTGGCCTGACGCTGGGCGTCGTTGAAGTAGGCCGGGACGGTGATGACGGCGTCGGTGACGGTCTCGCCCAGATACTTCTCGGCGTCGGCCTTCATCTTTGCGAGCGTCATGGCGCTCACCTGCTCGGCGGTGTAATCCTTGCCCTCGATGTCGACGACGGCGCGGCCACCCTGGCCCTCCTTGACCTCGTACGGCACGGTCTTAATCTCGGAGGTGCACTCGGAGTACTTGCGGCCCATGAAGCGCTTGATGGAGAACACGGTGTTCTTGGGGTTGGTGACAGCCTGGTTCTTAGCGGCCTTACCCACGACGCGGTCGCCGTCAGCACGGAAGCCAACAACGGACGGAGTGGTGCGGTCGCCTTCGGCGTTCACGATAATGGTCGGAGAACCGCCCTCGAGGACGGCCATAGCGGAGTTAGTAGTACCAAGGTCGATACCAAGAATCTTACTCATTAGAAATTCCCTCTCTCTTGTGCGTTCGCGCCGCCTCGACGGTCTTTCGCGCGGCGCTTCGGCTTGTCTTTCAGGATGTAGTGTATCCCCTTATGGGCCGGAATATACAAAATCTAAGTCAATTCATATAAGATTTCTTATCTCTGAGAGTTTAGGTTCTTAAATGCGCAGGTAGATGCGCTGATTGAGTTCTCGGCAAATCTATTGAGATCTATGTAGAGTTGACTGAGGTGTGAGCCTGAAACTGTGTCCCGTTTTGGACGTGGATTACGGGATGCGGTTTCCGCAAGCACGCTCAATCGCCCTATATTACGAGTCACCTTTAGCTAACATTTACGCAGCTCACCGGCCCCACCTGCGCGTTTTTTAGTAAACCTTGGCATACTCGGCGAACGGTATGAAGATGCCGGCCAGAGGGTATTGCAAGCAGTCGCTCCCGTGGTATCTTTTTGCCCGAATCAAACCGGCGCGCATCGTCTGTAGCGTCGGTCAACAGAGAGGAAACTACCATGGCTCATCCCGTAATTGATGCCGACGAGTGCATCGCTTGTGGCGTTTGCGTCGACACCTGCCCCGCTGGCGTTCTGGAGCTCCAGGACGTCGCTACCGTCGCTGACGAGGACTCCTGCGTCGCCTGTGGCGCTTGCCAGGACGCTTGCCCCGCTGGCGCGATCACCGAGATCGTCGAGGAGTAACAACTCCCCACTTGCACACTCAAAAGTACACCGTGCACAAAAAGGAGGCCTCCGCATCGCCGCGGAGGCCTCCTTTTGCTTATATGGGCAGCTAATTTGGAGCGGGACCCTTGGCAGTTGCGGTGGAATAGTTCCTGTTTTATGGCTTGGATGCCGATTTTAGGAACTATTTCACCGCAACTTATAGATGCGGCGTCGACTAGGACAAATCGTCCTCGTAGGGCATCAGGTCTGCTAGGTAGCCTTTCTCCTTAAGCATCGCCTCGATCTCGTCGAGGGTCTGCTCATCCTCTGCCGCAATGCGATGGAAGTGGTAGCCGCTCGTCACCGTCAGCAGCGGGAAGCTCTTGCCGCTGGCAATGCCCTCAAGATAGCGCTCGATATCGCGACGGTTGCGAATGTCCAGATCGGCTGTGATCTTGCCATACACGCGATGGTTGACGATTACATTGAGCACGGCACCACCCGCGTCGACGATGCTCGTGAGCTCGTCACCTGCCTGCTCCACGCCATGGTGCACCTTGACCAGGCGCGTGGGCACGGCGGGGCTGCTGGGGGCCTCCTGCAGCACGTAGCCGCGATTGGTCGCCACGATATCGTGCCCATCGGCGCGCAGCAGGGCGATGTCTTGCACGACAATCTGGCGGCTCACACCCACCTCACGAGCAAGCGCACTGCCCGAGACGGGCTCTTTGGCTCGCTCGAGCACGCCCATGATGGCACGGCGACGCTCGCGGGCGTCCATTATTTACCGTCCAACAGACGCAGGTGCTTAAGCGAGAGGTCGAGAATCGGCGCAGAGTGCGTCAACGCCCCCGAGCTGATAAAGTCAACGCCCAGGTCGGCGAGCGCGCGGATATTGCTGGCATCCACATTGCCCGAGCACTCGGTCTTGGCGCGACCGGCGATAAGCTCAATCGCGGCAGCCATGTCGTCGTGGGTCATGTTGTCGAGCATGATGATATCGGCGCCGGCCTCCACAGCCTCGCGCACCATGTCCAGGTTCTCGCACTCGATCTCGACCGTCGCGGTAAATGACGCATGGGCGCGCGCCATCTCAATCGCGCGTGCCACGCCACCGGCGGCGTCGATGTGGTTGTCCTTGAGCATGACAGCCGTCGACAGGTTATAGCGGTGGTTGCCGCCACCGCCGATCTCGACTGCAGCCTTCTCGAAGACACGCATGCCCGGCGTGGTCTTGCGCGTGTCGACAAGCACGGTCTTGGTGCCCTCTAGCGCAGCTGCCATCCGATGCGTGTAAGTAGCGATGCCGCTCATGCGCTGCAGGTAGTTGAGCGCCACGCGCTCGCCCGAAAGCAGTACGCGCGCATCGCCGCGCACCTGGCCCACGTGGTCGCCGGCGTGCACCTCGTCACCATCGGCAACATCAAACAGCACCGAGCTCTGCGAATCCAGCAGCTCAAAGGTGCGAGCGAACACATCCAGGCCCGCGATAATGCCATCGGCCTTGGCGATAAGCTCCACCGTGGCGGGACGCGCCGTGGGGCACACGCTCGCCGTGCTCACGTCCTCAAAGGTAATGTCCTCGCGCAGAGCCTGCAGAATCAAATCATCGACGACGAGCTTCATGGTAATGGGATTCATGGTCTACTCCTCCACGGCCTGCGTGCCGGCGGCACGGGCCAAATCATCGATTGCCAGGGTGTCGGCGCTCAGGGCGCGATGACGGCCATCGAGCGCGGGATCGCCCGCCTGCTCCACGGCCAGTGACTCGCCGGTACGCATGTACCACGCGGCGCGGCGACCCCAGACCAGCGCTTCGAGCAGGCTGTTTGATGCAAGGCGGTTCTTGCCGTGAACGCCGTTGCAGGCTGTCTCGCCCGCGGCGTAGAGCTCGGGCATCGAGGTGCGGCCGTCCTTGTCGACCCACACGCCGCCCATAAAGTAGTGCTGCGTGGGCGTAACGGGGATGGGCTCGTCCAAGATGTCGCGGCCGTCCTCCAGGCAGCGTGCGCGGATGTTGGCGAAGTGCCCGGTCACCACGTCGCGCTCGACGGGGGCAAAGCTTAGCCACTCGTGCTCGGTGCCGTCCTGCTTCATCTGCTCGCGAATAGCGGCGGCGACCACATCGCGCGGCTGAAGCTCGTCGGTAAAGCGCTCACCGGCGGCATTGAGCAAAATCGCTCCCTCGCCGCGGCAGCTCTCGCTGATCAGGAAGGTGCGGCCCGGCTGCGGCGAGAACAGACCCGTGGGGTGAATCTGCACGTAGTCCAGGTGCTCCATCTTAATGCTATGCTCCTGAGCAATGTAGCAGGCATCGCCCGTGAGCTGCGGGTAGTTGGTCGAATGGTCGTACACGCCGCCGATACCGCCCGTCGCCCACAGCGTATGGCGGGCATGGATCTTAAACGGCTCGCCGACATGCACGTCCTCGGCGGCGTTTGCCAGCTCGTCGGCGGGACGAACCGAGTTGTCCTCGTCCACGGAAACGGCGACGACACCGGTGCACACCGTGGCGCCGTCACGCTCGCCCGTCAGGATGTCGGTCATGGCCACGTGCTCCAAAATCTGCACGTTATCAAGCTTGCGAACGGCCTGGAGCAGCTTAGTCGTGATCTCCTTGCCCGTAATGTCGGCATGGAAGGCAATGCGCGGACGGCTGTGTGCGCCCTCGCGGGTAAAGTCGAGGCTGCCGTCGGTCTTGCGCTCAAAATCCACGCCCATGGCCAGCAGGTCGTTGATGACCGAGCGGCTCGAGCGGATCATGATGTCGACGCTCTCGCGGCGGTTCTCGTAGTGGCCGGCGTGCATGGTGTCCTCAAAGAAGGCATCGTAGTCTGAGCCTTCGGGCAGCACGCAGATTCCGCCCTGCGCGAGCATCGAGTCGCACTCGTCGACAGCGCCCTTGGAGAGCATGACCACGCGCGTGCTCGTCGGCAGATTGAGGGCCGCGTACAGACCCGCCACGCCGCAGCCGGCAATGACGACGTCGCACTCCATATCGGGGTATTGTTTGGTTTCCACAGGAATCCTCTCCCTTGTAATGTGACATAAGGGACTGCCCCTCATGTCACATCGTTCTAGCGCGCCGCGTACTCGAGCATGCGGTCGAGCGTGAGCTTGGCCTGGTCGGCCGCCTCGTCCGACACGCCGATCTGTACCTCGCCCTCGCCCGTCTCCAGGCAGCGCACGAGCTTTTCGAGTGTGATGAGATCCATGTTGACGCAGGTGGGCTGCACCGCGGGAAAATAGAACTTTTTGCCGGTGCCCTCGCAGCGGCGCTCAAGCTCGTAGAGCACGCCGCGGACCGTCACGATGATGAACTCACTCGCGTCCGAATCCTCGGCGTACTTGATGATGCCGGCGGTGGAGCCGATGTAGTCGGCCTCGGCAAGGACGTCGGCCTTGCATTCGGGGTGCGCCAGCACGAGCGCGTCGGGATGCGCCTCCTGCGCATCGACGATCTGCTCGACGGTGATGATGTGATGGCGCGGGCAATAGCCATTGTTGAGGATGACGTGCTTTTGCGGCACCTGCTCGGCTACGAAGCGGCCCAGGTTTTGATCGGGGATGAACAGGACGTGTTGCTGCGGCAGTTCGGACACGATCTTGACGGCGTTGGAACTGGTGACGCACACGTCGCTCCAGCTCTTGATCTCGACCGTCGAGTTGACGTAGCAGACCACGGCAAGGTCGTCGCCGTACTCGGCGCGCGCCGCATCGACCGTCTCGCGCTTGACCATGTGCGCCATGGGGCAGTCCGCGCCCGGCTCGGGCAGCAGCACGGTCTTGGTGGGATTGAGCAGCTTGGCGCTCTCGCCCATAAACTCCACGCCGCACAGCACGATAGTCTGCTGCGGCAGGCTCTTGGCAAGCTTAGCCAGGTAGAAGCTGTCGCCGACGTAATCGGCAACGGCTTGGACCTCGGGCGCCACGTAATAGTGTGCCAGGATCACCGCATCGCGTTGGGTTTTTAGTTGCTGAATAGCCTCGACGAGCTCTGCGGGCACCAATGCCGCGCGCTCCGTTGCCGTCGTTGCCGATGCCAGGCCGGCCGCAATGTCGCGTGCAAGCTCCGATGCATCCATGTTCGCGCTCTGTGCCATCAAGGCCCCTCTCTTTTGGCGAATCTTGGGGCTTTAGTATGACACCTAGGTTTACAGCTGACAAGACAGCTGTAAACCTAGGTGTAAAGTTGGAATAAAGATTCAATCATGCGGCAGGTCCATTTTCGAGCTGGCAAGTTAAGGATAGTCGAGCTCTCGATAGCGCAGGAGGCATCTTTGAACGGCCGCCACGCATGGTCGACGGCATACCCGTGGCCCAGCATTCGGGCCACGGCTTTGGCACCAAGAGCATCAAGTTCGCCGTGAAGCGCATGAACGGCAACTGCCAGTTTCGCATCAACGGCGACCGGTTTGAGCTGCGCGCCGTGATGTAAGGGCGCGACAAGTCGGCGCCGCGCTCGACCCGTCAGGGCCGCCTTACCGGCTCCGGTCCGCTACAGCGGCGCGGCTGCCGGGGTCAGCTGCTTGATGTATGCCCACATGCGCTGCTTGGCGGCTTTGTCAGTGAGCGCCGCCTCAAAACCGTCGAGCGCGAGCACGCGACGACCCTGCACATGGGCGACCAAGCCGGGCTTGAGCATGGCGGTATCGAAGTCGTCGATTGCCACGAGCATGTCGGCATAGGTCTCGCGCATGGTATCGGCCGCGCGATCGTCCAACAGCAGGACCGCCTCGGGGTCCAAGGCCTCGAGCGCTTCGCGGAACAGCTCGCACGGCAGGCCCTCGCCTATCGCAACCGCTCCGTCGCCCGCGCCGGCAACACTTGCCAGCACGCAGAAATCCTCGGGCGCGTAGCCGATGGCACCGAGCGCCTTGCGCAGCGCGGCGCCGTCTGGACCGGCAGCCAGCTCGCCGCCCGCACGCTCGGCATCGTCTAAATCACCTTTTACCAGCACAATCGGCGAGCACGCGTTTCCTGCGATACGCACGCCGCGGCCCGCGAGCGATGCGAGCTCCTGCTCGGTCGCCTGGGCGATAGCTTCTTTTTTCTGGCTTTGTGACGTGGGCATGCGCTCTCCAATCGTTTGCGTGCCCACCATTATATAAAAGAGCCGCCCGCGAGTGGTTGCATTGCGGGCCGTTGGGTATAAGCACGGTCGTACTGAGTTTTACGCGGCCGAGCCGCGTCGCACTATGGAGGTCACCATGGCTGACATTAAGCAGATTACCCCCGAGAACTTCGATTCCGTCGTTAACGGCAGTCTTCCCGTGCTGGTTGATTTTTGGGCACCGTGGTGCGGTCCCTGCCGCTCGCTCTCGCCCATTGTTGACGAAGTGGCCGACGAGCTGGGCGGCAAACTTGCCGTCGCCAAATGCAACGTCGACGACAATCAGGACCTGGCCATGAAGTTTGGCGTTATGAGCATCCCCACGCTGGTTGTCTTTAAGAACGGCGAGGAAATCGACCGCTCCGTTGGCGCGCTGCCCAAGGCCAGGCTGCAGGCGCTGCTTGAGAAGCACCTGTAATACGCCGGTCATGTGCTGCCGTCCATGAGCGGTTTTGCGCCGCTCACCGGAGAGCCGGGTGCTGCGCCCGCGACCACGGATAGTATGGTAATCACAAACAGCCCCCAGTGAACGGGTGCGGGTCAGACGGACTCGCACCCGTTTTCTTATGCGGCGATGCGCAAAGCGGGCGTAGTAGAATCTGAACCACTGAATAGACCCGTACAAAAGGAGATTTCCCATGCATGACGTCGGAATGAACATGAGCCAGCTTGCCATGAGCGTCAAGCAGGTCGACGACACGATCGAGCTCGCCCACGAGTGGAGCCATCAGCTGCTGCATGCAACCGAGAACTTTGATATGGAGCGCATTGGTGCCAAGCTCGAGGCCGCCATGGCGGCGCTCCACGAGGCGCACGACGCACTCGAGGGCTACGAGGAGGCCATCGAGGCCGACCACAACTCCGTTGGCTCCGTAAAGCTGGTGTAGCGTGGCCGAGCACGAGCACACCTGCGGGCACGAGCATTCGCACGGGCCGACCGGCGACGCGGGCTGCCGTTGCAGCGGCTCCGCCTCCGAGCTGGTCCGTTTTTCGGTCACCGCGCCCGACGACCTGCTGCGCCGCTTTGACGAGCAGATCGCACGCCGCGGTGACGTGGCCAACCGCTCCGAGGCCGTGCGCGACCTGATTCGCGCCTCGATTGCCAAGGAGCAGATGCGAACGCCCGACGAGCAGGTCATCGGGTCGCTCACCATGATTTACGACCATCACACCGGCGACCTGACGCGCCGCCTGGACGAGGTGCAACACGACTACACCGACGAGATCGTATCGACCATGCACGTGCATCTGGATCACCACAACTGTTTGGAGATTCTGGCACTTAAGGGTCGCGGCGAGCGTGTCTACGAGCTGGCTGACCGTCTGCTGGGCCTGCGCGGCGTTAAACACGGCGAGCTCACCTGCGCCGCCACCGAGCAGAGCCTGGGGCTGTAACGGCACACGACTGCCAATAAGGGACAGGTTTCGATGAAGGAGGGTCGCATGCGACGTGTGCATATCCATGTAACGGGCATTGTGCAGGGCGTCGGCATGCGACCGTTTGTGTATCGCGAGGCCATGGCGCACGGCATTTGCGGCTGGGTGCTCAACGCGGGCGATGGCGTGCATATCGAAGCGCACGCTCTAAGCGAGTCGCTCGACGAATTTATCGCCGCGCTTTCCGAGCATGCGCCTGCGGCGTCTCGCGTGGAGCATGTCGAGGTTGTGGACCTAGCACCCGGCAACTGGGACGCCGCTAACGAGCAGGGCTTTCGCATTGTGGCGTCGCAGGATCAAACTGCCCACACGACGCTCATCTCGCCCGACATCGCCACGTGCGACGACTGCCTGCGCGAGCTGTTCGACCCCGCCGACCGACGCTTTCACTATCCCTTTATCAACTGCACCAACTGCGGACCGCGCTTTACCATCATTCGCTCGCTGCCCTATGACCGAGCGGCCACCTCGATGGATCGCTTTCCCATGTGCCCCACCTGCGCCGCAGAGTATGCCGACCCGCTCGATCGGCGGTTTCACGCGCAGCCCGATGCCTGTTTTGATTGCGGACCGCATATTACGTGGCGCGAGGCGGACCGCGGCGTTGCGCCAGCGGTCGTCAACGCAACACCGGCCGTCGGCTCCACGCGCGAGGCCAGCGATGCCATCATCGAACGCTGCGTCGAGCTGCTGGCAGACGGCGGCATCGTCGCCATCAAGGGTCTAGGCGGATTCCACCTGGCCTGCGATGCCACCAACGAACAGGCGGTGCGCGAGTTGCGCCGTCGCAAGCGTCGCAGCAACAAGCCGCTTGCCGTTATGGTGCGAAGCCTTGCCGACGCCGAGCGCCTGTGTCACATCGATGGCGTTGAGCGCGACCTGCTGGCCGGTAGCGTTCGTCCCATCGTGCTGTTGCGCCGCCGCGCGGCCGGCAACGACGCCTACGGCTCCCCCAACGCCCTCGAACTCGCGCCATCCGTCGCGCACGACTTGCCCGAGCTTGGCGTCATGCTCCCCTACACCCCGCTTCAACATTTGCTGCTCGCCGCAGCCGTGGCGCACGGCATGCGAGCACTCGTTATGACCAGCGGAAACCTGAGCGAAGAGCCCATCGAGACCGACGATGCCCTTGCATGGGAGCATCTCGTTACCGCCGGCATCGCCGACGCGCTGCTCGGTAACGACCGCGCGATTCTGTCGCGCTACGACGACTCCGTGGTACGCGTGGTCGACGGCAACGTCATGCCCGTGCGTCGCGCACGCGGATATGCGCCGCAACCGCTGTCGTTGCCGGCGCTCGACGGCACCACGCCCTGTGTACTCGCCTGTGGGCCGCAGCAAAAAGCCACGATCGCACTCACGCGCGAGGACACCGACGGCCATGCGGCCTGTTTTGTGTCGCAGCATATCGGCGATGTCGAAAACGGCGCGACTTTCGATGCTTGGAGCGCCGCACGCACGCGTCTGGAAAGCCTCTTTGACCTGGCGCCTGCCGCCTTGGCATGCGACATGCATCCCAGTTATCTGTCGAGCCAATGGGCGCGTGAGCAGGCACGGGAGCACAATCTGCCGCTTATCGAAGTCCAGCACCATCATGCGCACATCGCGAGCGTCATGGCAGAGGCGATTGCCGCAGGCCGGCTTGCGCCCGATGCACGCGTCCTCGGCATCGCCTTCGACGGCACGGGTGCCGGCACCGACGGCACCATATGGGGCGGTGAGTTTCTTGTCGCCCATCTCGCCGATTTTGAGCGCGTCGCGCATCTGCGCACCTGGGCGCTTCCCGGTGGCGCCGCATCCGTACACGATGCCCGCCGCAACGCCTTTGCCCTGCTCAGCGAGCTCGACCTGCTCGAGCACCCGGGCGCTGCGGGGCTCTTGAACAGCCTTGACGAGCAAACGCGCAGCATAACGGCAACGATGATCGAGCGCGGCATCAACAGTCCGCGCACCAGCAGTATGGGTCGCCTGTTTGATGCCGCAGCCGCGATTTTGGACATTTGCGGCCAGGCAACCTACGAGGGCGAACCCGCCATCGAGCTCGAAGCCGCCGCCTGGCATGCGCTGGACGACGAAATCGCCCATTTTCCTGACGACAGCGCCGGCTATTTCGCATCTGGCCCATCGTGGTTGGACGGCCCTTATGTTCTGGACCAGAAAGCACTCTTTGAGGCACTTTTGGAGGGAATTGAAGCCGGAGCGCCCGCCGACAGGCTCGCACTCGACTTCCATGTCGCCGTCGCGCGCTCCTCGGCGCGCATCGCCACCGAAATCTGCGCGCGCGAGGGCATTGGCACCGTCGCGCTCTCGGGCGGCGTGTTCATGAACCGACTTCTGCTCCAGCTCCTCACCCGCGAGCTCAAATACGCGGGCCTTGCTGTCTTGGTCCCCCACACCGTACCCGTCAATGACGGCTGCATCGCCTACGGTCAGGCGGCGGTCGCAAGCGCTCGTCTTGCGCAGATTGCATCGCAGTAGCTCGCCCTCACACGCCGCTGTGCCCAGCCGTCTCACAGGCGTAACGCGTTTGCCCGCAAACCCCGCGAGCGCTACCATCAACTGATGGATTATTGAGCGCCTATCCAGCGCAAAGCGT
The DNA here is from genome assembly GCA_965151385.1 of uncultured Collinsella sp. Classification (GTDB taxonomy): domain Bacteria; phylum Actinomycetota; class Coriobacteriia; order Coriobacteriales; family Coriobacteriaceae; genus Collinsella. The sequence continues at coordinate 43,482 of CBCTZJ010000003.1, forward strand.
CTAAAAGGGGAACAATATGTGCCTTGCCGTTCCCGGTAAAGTAGTCAAACGCGACGACGACCTCAAGGCCACCGTCGACATGATGGGCATCGAGCGCCCCGTGTCGCTACGACTCGTGCCGACGGCGCAGGTTGGCGACTATATTCTCGTACACGCCGGCTTTGGCATCCAGATTGTCGACGAGCAGGAAGCGCAGGAGACGCTCGAGCTCGTTAATGCCATGACCGAGCTGATCGAAGAAGACCAACTGGTCAGCAACCCGGCCGAGGCATACTAGTGGCGGCCGGACAGCCGGCGCGCTCCGGTATCGACTTTTCGGCATTTCGCGATTCCAAGCTGGCCCGCGAGCTCATCGAACGCATCCATGAACTCGTCGGCGACCGCACCATCAACCTTATGGAAGTCTGCGGCACGCACACCGTGAGCATCGGCCGCTATGGCTTTCGCTCCATTATGCCAGCCGGGCTCAAGCTGCTGAGTGGCCCGGGGTGCCCCGTCTGCGTAACCGCCAACCGCGACATCGACCACGCGATCGCGCTCGCCAACATAGACGGCGCCATCATCACCACCTTTGGCGACATGATGCGCGTGCCCGGATCGTCCACCTCGCTCGCTGCGCAAAAGGCGGCAGGGCGCGACATCCGCATCGTCTATTCCCCGCTCGACGCGCTCGACATCGCCGAGCAAAGCCCCGATCGTCCGGTCATTTTTATGGGCGTGGGCTTTGAGACTACGACGCCCACCATCGCCGCCGCCATCTTGGAGGCCGAGGCACGCGGGCTTTTGAACTTTTCGGTCTATTGCGCCCACAAGACCACGCCGCCGGCGTTGCGCGCCATCGCCAACGACCCCGAGACCGCCATCGACGGCTTTATCCTGCCGGGCCATGTCGCCACCATCACGGGCTTGGCGCCCTTTAGCTTTTTGGTCGACGAGTTCAATACCCCGGGCGTGGTCACGGGATTTGAACCGGTCGATATCCTGCAGGGCATCTGCATGCTGGTCCAGATGGTTGTCGAGGGCAGGCCCGCGATCGACAACGCCTACCGCCGTGGCGTCAACGCAGACGGCAACCCCGTGGCGCGCCAGCTGGTCGAGCAGGTGTTTGAGCCATGCGGCACCACGTGGCGCGGGCTGGGGCCGATTGCCAACTCGGGCCTTTCTATCCGCCCCGAGTTCTCGCGCTTTGATGCCCGCGCTCGCTTTGACGTGCCCGTTGAGGCGACGGTCGAGCCGCGTGGATGCCGCTGCGGCGACGTGCTGCGCGGGGCCATTACGCCGAACAGCTGCCCGCTCTTTGGCCGCACCTGCACGCCCGAGCACCCCGTCGGCCCGTGCATGGTGAGCTCCGAGGGCAGCTGCGCGGCACACTACCGTTATCGCGACTAGCCCGGACGCACCCGCACGCCGGCACCACCCACGATTGGAGTTTTGGATATGTCCCATAGCACCACCGATAGCACCGTCCTGTTGGGCCACGGCTCTGGCGGTCAGATGATGAAACGCATCATCGATGAGGTCTTTTTGGATGCCTTTGGGTCGCCCGAGCTGCTCGAGGGCAACGACGCCGGCGTCGCCGCGCTGCCCGCGAGCGGGCGCATCGCCATGTCGACCGACAGCTTTGTAGTCTCGCCGCAGTTCTTCCCCGGTGGCAACATCGGCCGCCTTGCCGTGTGCGGAACCGTCAACGACGTCGCGACCTCGGGCGCCAACGTGCGCTACCTGTCGTGCGGCTTTATCCTCGAAGAGGGCTATCCCATGGATAAGCTCCGCCAGATTGTGCAGACGATGGCCGAGACGGCGCGCGAGGCGGGCGTGTCCATAATCACGGGCGACACCAAGGTGGTCGAGCGCGGCGGGGCCGACGGCGTCTACATCAATACCGCCGGCGTGGGCGAGGTTCCCACGGGCGTGGCGCTCAGCGGCGCCAACTGCCAGCCCGGCGATGTCATCCTGGTGTCGGGTACGTTGGGCGACCACGGCATCGCCATCATGAGCCAGCGCGAGGGCCTGGCGTTTTCGAGCACGATAGAAAGCGACGCTGCGCCGCTCAACCACCTGATTGCCGACGTTCTGGCCGCAGCGCCCGGCACGCGTTGCTTTCGCGACCCCACGCGCGGTGGCCTGGCGTCCACGCTCAACGAGTTTGCCCAGGCAAGCGGTGTTGCCATGGAGGTTGACGAGGATGCCGTGCCCGTGCGTCCCGACGTGCAGGCCGCCTGCGAGATGCTCGGCTACGATGTGCTGCAGGTGGCAAACGAGGGCAAGATGGTCGCCGTGGTGCCGGCCGAGCAAGCCGATGCCGCGCTGAGCGCCATGCGCGCCGCCCGCTACGGCGAGAATGCCGCCATCATCGGTCGCGTGCTGCCGCTTGCCGAGGGCTCCCGTCCCGCCGTGCGCGTGCGCACCGGCTGGGGCTCGACCCGCATCCTCGACATGCTCGTGGGAGAGCAGCTGCCGAGAATTTGCTAGGGCGGAACCGCACGGTCGGCGCGATGCGGCTTGGTATCCCTGGAGATGTTCAGATTCCAAGCACGCCCAACGCGGAAGCCCAGTATTATGAGGTGCGTTTTAAATCCAATGACGGGAGCTTTCATGGCAGCAGCTTTTTCCCATGTGATCTTTGACCTGGACGGCACCATCCTCAACACGCTCGAGGATCTGGCGGCCGCCGGCAACCATACCTGCGAGACGCACGGCTGGCCCACGTTTGCCGTTGACGAGTACCGCTACAAGGTGGGAAACGGCATGCTCAAGCTGGTTGAGCGTTTTATGCCTGCCGAGTATGCGGGCGACAGCCGTATGTTTGAGCAGACGCTTGCCGAGTTTAGGGCTTACTACGGCGAGCACAAGGAGGACCACACCGCCCCCTATGCCGGCACAATCGAGATGCTCGACCGCCTGCGCGCCGCGGGTGTGCAGCTAGCCGTGCTCACTAACAAGGACCACGTCTCGGCGGCTCCGCTTATCGAAAAATACTTTGGTTCCGAGCGCTTTGCGCTGGTACAGGGCCGTGTTGATGCGTTTCCGCCCAAGCCCGAAGCACCCGTCACGCTGCATGTGATGGAAGAGCTGGGTGCCGATCCGGCAACCACGCTCTATGTGGGCGATTCCAATGTCGATATCCTGACCGGTCACAACGCCGGCCTTAAGAGCGCGGGCGTCAGCTGGGGCTTCCGCGGCCGCGCAGAGCTGGAAGCCGCCGGCGCCGACTACGTGGTGGACACCCAGGCAGAGCTCACGGCGCTGGTACTGGGCGAGTAACCGCACATCCCTCCACGGGCAGCTAATGTGGGACGGGGCTCTTTTAGCTGCCCCCGTACCAAAGAAGTGTCCCCAACTGCCGGCAGAAAAGGAACGTCCCCAAGTGCCGCCCCAATGACTACCATGGCAACGCCGCAGGTAGAGGACGGACAGCGAAAACGCCCCTAAGCGAGCAAGGTGACGTGAAATGAAAGGGCGCTGACCTTCTGGTCGCGCCCTTGAAATTGAACGTCAGATTGCCGCTTAGGGGCGTTTGCAGCGTCGAGCAGTTACGCGGTTCGTAGAACCGCGTAACCCCCTAGCTCATCATCGCATTCATCATCTCGGTGGTTGCGGAATCGTCGGCAGACCACTCGTTATCCTCGTTGGCGGAATATTTAAAGGTGACCTTGGTGTCCTTGGTCTTAGCGGCCTTGGTCACGTCGACCATGACCTGGCCGGCCATCTTGTACAGGTCATCCTCGGAAGGCATCGTATCGAGTGCGGCGACCTTCTCCTGATACTGGGTGGCGAAATCTTCGACGATCTTATTCATGGACTTGCAGGTGATGGTAACCTCGGCGGTCGCAGTGCCCTTGTCCTCATCGACCGTCACATCGCCGATCTTGTAATCAAAGCCCTCGAGATAGCTCTTGGCGTACTCCTTGGGATCGATGCCCAGTTGCTCAAACTCGTCGCCCGAAGCCTCTTCCAGACCGGAGAGGAAATCATCGCCGCCGTTCTTGATCTCGTCAAACTGGCTCGTAAGGTCGTTGGTGATGAGCTCTTCCACCGAAGGCCCTCCGCAGCCGGAAAGCAAAACCACGCACGCGACCAGGGCAGCCATCAGGGGCGCAAGCAGCAGCTTCTTTTTCATGACATTCCTCCAAACAAGCGGCGCCGCGTTCCCTGCGCAGCGCACGTCGTAACAGCAAGTCCATATTAGCGGCCCGGCCCAACCCCCTGCGTCGCAAAAGCGCAGGCGGCTCAATTTGACGAACGAATGGCCCGTAAAGCAAGCCCCTTGCAATAAAATGCACCTGTTTAGCCTATTAAAAAAGGGTGGCCGGACAACCCGACCACCCTTGCGCATCTTCTGGATGCCGCAGACTACTTGCGGACGACCTTAACGATGGCGTCACCGGCGGCGACGGCAGACTCGGCCTCGACGGCGAGCTCGACGTCAGCGAACTCGGCGGTGTTGGACACGGCCACGACGACGCAGTCCTTGTAACCGGCGGCAGCGATCTTGGCGCGGTCGATCTTGAGTATGGGCTGACCAGCTTTGACAACGTCGTCGGCCTTGACGAAGCCCTCGAAGCCATCACCGTTCATGTTGACGGTATCGACGCCAACGTGCACCAGAACCTCGATGCCGCTATCGGACTGCAGGCCCACGGCGTGACCCATGGTGACGGTCACCTTGCCGTCGCAGGGAGCGTAGACCAGGTCGTCCTCGGGCCACACAGCGCAGCCCTTGCCCAGAACCTCGCCACCAAAGACGGGATCGGGCACGTCGGCCATCTTGATGACCTTGCCCTTGACAGGCGAGCACAGCACGTCGGCGCCAGCAGAAGCAGAGATGGAGGCCGGAGCAGCAGCTGCCGCGGGCTCAGCCTTCTTCTTAAACATGTCAAACAGACCCATATGTTTTCTCCTCTTGATTAAGCGCAACGTTATGCGCATGCCTATGGTGATTATAGTGCCAAATGATCAAATTGCTAAGGTGAGGGCTCGAATCGCAAGCCCTTCCCGGTAGTGCTCGTGGGATGAGTATCTCCTTTGCATCGCGGGTCGATAAGCTGAGTATCGCCTGCAGGTTATGGAGCGCATGGAGGGGCTCTACCAGACCACGCTGGCCGAAACGCAGGAGCTGCTCGACCCCACGCAGCTTGACCACGCCGCCAAGCTCATTGCGAACGCCCGACAGGTCGACATCTACACAGGCTCGCACAACCTCTATCCAGCGGGAATGTTCCGCGATCGCCTGCTCTCCGCCGGCAAAAGCGCGACGTGCCACGACGGTGGCGAGGCCCAGATGCGAACGGCGCTCGCCTCGGGCACCGACCATGTGGCTATCGTCATCTCCTACAGCGGCCTTGCCCCCAACCTCAAGGACATCTTGCCGATCCTCAGCAGTCGGCATGTCCCGGTCATCGTCATCGGCACGCCTTATTGCGCGCGCATTCACCCTGGCTTTGACGCCTACCTTACGGTGAGTGACCACGGGAGCATGACGCATCGCATCACGCAGTTCGCGAGCCACATCGCCGTGCAATACGTGCTCGATTCGCTTTACAGCAGCTACTTCGCCAAAGACTACGCCCACTGCTCCGAATTCCTGGAGCGCTCGTTCCCCTACACCCGCCTGTCCGGGCTCAAGTAGCAACGAGCGTGGATTTTCGGACGCATATCTAACGAGCGTGGATAATCTCCCACTTTGAGCCCGCACACAGGCCAAAACCGGGAGATTATCCACGCTCGTGTTGAATAATCCGTTTTCCTCTGCGCCCGAGGGACCACTCGACCACCTTGCACCAAAGCAATAACGACTTCTCGTCATTAGATTATTCAAATCGACTCTAATAACTATTTTCGCCATAAACTCGTTATTAGAATTGATATGATTAGCCTAATAACGAGTTTCCGGCACTAAAGATATGGAGGGCGCGATGCAAATCGAGGAGAACGGCCAGGGAACGCTCCGCAATAATCTATCGGGGAAATTGGCTTACTATTCGTTTTTGCCAACGCCCTTGCAATCATTGAGGCAGCTAAACCTCACTGAGGAAACCTATCGCACGCTTTCCACATGCTCACGAAAGCTTGGAGAGCTTGAAGGCATGCTCTACTTTGTTCCCAACGCCGACATGTATCTGACAATGTATGTGCGCAAAGAAGCACTCCTTTCTTCGCAAATTGAGGGAACCCAGTGCACGTTTGACGACCTACTTAGTCCATCGCAAACCCAACTCCATCATAAAGATGTCGCAGATGTCGTGAATTATGTCCGTGCTGTCGACCGCGGCGTAGAACTGCTCAAAAAGATGCCCTTGTGTACGAGGCTTCTCAGGCAGGTTCATGCGGTCCTGCTGGACGGAGTGCGCGGAACGGAGAAGAATCCAGGCGAGCTGCGCTCCTCACAAAACTGGATTGGCCCTTCAGGCTGCACCATTGCAACTGCATCGTTCGTCCCTCCAAACATTGAAGATTTGAGCAACACGCTCCAGGACCTCGAACGATTTATCAATGAGCCTCAAGTCGAAATGGATCCGATCGTGCGGGCGGCGCTCGTCCATTACCAATTTGAAACTGCCCATCCATTCCTAGACGGAAACGGTCGCCTGGGCAGGCTTCTCATTACACTTATGCTCATCAATGATGGCGTTCTTCATTCTTGCTTGTTCTACCCATCGTTCCAGTTCAAGAAAAATCGAAGCGAGTACTACCGGCAACTCACATCCGTAAGGGAGCGAGGCACTTACGAGGAATGGATAGAGTTTTTCTGCGCCAGTCTTCTTGAGAGTGCGAAGGACTCGGTAGGGTCTTTAAAAAACCTTGTTGACCTCCATAACCGTTCCACAGCAACCATTACCGAAAATCTCGGAAGGACTGCTGCAAACGGGCAAAGGCTGTTGGGCATTCTTGAAGAGCACCCCATCGTCGACACCGCATTCATCGCTGCCCAACTCGATATCGGCAGGAGCACCGCGAGCTCGCTCGTCAAATCATTTGAAGAATTGGGTATCCTCCGTCCACTCGACGAGTCAAGACAGAGATACCGACAGTACGGGTATGAAGAGTATCTTTCGATACTCAGGGAAGACGCTGAACCGATTAGATAGGCACCGCAGCCCAGCCATATTAAAACGAGCGTGGATAATCTCCCACTTTGAGTCCACACGGGGGCCAAAAACGGGAGATTATCCACGCTCATTTCTGACTAGTCATTTAAGAACGTCCCCAATGACCACCCATCCGAAGCGAGACAACGACGCAGGTAGAGGACGGACAGCGAGCGCCGTCCAGGACGAACAAGTTGGCATGAAAAAGGCGAGGCATAGACCTTCTGGTCATGCCTCGCCTTTTGAATGACAAATTGTCGTCCTGGGCGGCGCGCAGCGTCGGCCGGTTACGGCGTTTGGTAAAACGCCGTAACTAGCGTGCTCCGTACTGCTCGTAGTAGGCGTCGATGGCGGCCTTGAGCTCGTCATCGATGACGACCTTGCCATCGATCTCGTGGTTGTAGAGGGTCTCGACGACCTCGGCCATGGAAACGATGCTCGCGACGGGGAAACCGTACTTGGCCTCGATCTCCTTCTGCGCGGTGGTCACGCCGCCCTTGCCGACCTCCATGCGGTTGAGGGACACGATCAGGCCCTTGATTTCGACGTCGGCAGCAGCCTTAACCTTGGGATAGGTCTCGTCGATGGACTTGCCGCTGGTGGTGACATCCTCGACCATGACCACGCGATCGCCGTCCTGGGGCTCATAGCCCAGCAGGTTGCCCTTGTCGGCGCCGTGGTCCTTGGCCTCCTTGCGGTCGCAGCAGTACTTGACCTCCTTGCCGTACAGCTCGTGGTAGGCAATTGCGGTCACGACGGCCAGCGGAATGCCCTTGTAGGCCGGCCCAAACAGCACGTCAAAATCGTCGCCAAAGTTATCGTGGATGGCCTGGGCGTAATACTCGCCCAGCTTCTTGAGCTGATAGCCCGTCACGTAAGCGCCGGCATTCATAAAGAACGGGGACTGACGGCCGCTCTTGAGCGTAAAGCTGCCGAACTTAAGGACGTCGGACTCAACCATAAACTTGATGAACTCTTGCTTGTAAGCCTCCATGCGGGCTCCTCTCGTAATCGCGTACGTGCCTTCCAGTTTAGCGCAGGCGAAGCGTCGATGCGGGCGCGCTTTGGGGCCACGGCATTCTGTAAAGGCTTTGTCAGAGGGAATGGTTTTCCGAACAATGGGGTTGACATGTCAAACCCCCTCATCAAGAATACGGGCGGATTAAAAAGGGGTACGAGATACCCAAAGCGCGCTGCGCTCAGCCTTTAGGAGGTGTGCCATGGAAGGCAGTCCTAGTCGAAAAACCTGCATGTCGCCCTCGGCACGCCGCGAGGACTCCGCACACGCATAAACGCCACCGGCAGATCGTCAACCCCCCCACAAAGGTGCCTGTCCCCTTTGTGGTAGTTCGTGAGCTTGACGTGAGCGACATCTAGGTTTTTTGCAACTCAATACGACACGTACGCTAACTCCCTTCAACAAGGAGGACCCTATGCTGATGCTCAAAACCGCCACGGTTCTCGAAGCCATCTCCAAGCGCCGCCGCACGGCGCGCCCTGCCGCTCGCACCGGCCTGTCCAAGAACACCATATTCGCCGCCACCCATAGCGCCGAGGACGCTCTCGTACTGCTTGACGCCACGGCAAACGGCCTCACCGCCGAGCAGGCAACCGAGCGCCTGGATGCCGCCGGCCCCAACACCATCGAAGCGCCGACCAAGACGCTCGCCCGCCGCATCGCCGACGCGTTCATCGATCCCTTCGCCGGCATCCTCGCCGCGCTCGCGCTGGTCTCACTCTACATCGACGTGCTCGCCGTGCCCGAGCCGCAGCGCGACCCCTCCACGGTCATCGTCATCAGCATCATGCTGCTGGTATCGGGCGGCATGAAGTTTATCCAGGAAGCCCGCAGCGGCAATGCGGCAGAGGCCCTCAAGGACCTGGTCTCCAACACTTGCACCGCCCTGCGCGACGACGAGCGCATCGAGATCCTCTTCGACGAGCTCGTCCCCGGCGATGTGATTCGCCTCTCTGCCGGCGATATGGTGCCAGCAGATGCCCGCGTCATCACCGCGCGCGACCTGTTTGTCATCGAGTCCGCACTCACCGGCGAGAGCGAGGCAGTCGAGAAGACCGCTGCCGTCACCGTCGTCGAGGGTGCCGACGGCTCCGCGCCGCCACTCTCTGCCTGCAAGAACATCGTCTTTACCGGCACCTCCGTGCAAAACGGCACCGCCATGGCGCTTGTCGTTGCCACCGGCTCGGACACCTACCTGGGCGGCATCGCCAAGATACTCAACGGGTGCGGCGAAAAGAGCGCGTTTGACCGCGGCGTCTCGAGCGTCTCCATGTTGCTCGTACGCCTCATGCTCGTTATGGCGCCGGCCGTCTTTGCCATCAACGCCGCCACCAAGGGCAACGTCATCGACGCGCTGCTGTTCGCCACGAGCGTGGCCGTGGGCATCACGCCGCAGATGCTCCCCGTCATCGTGACCACGAGCCTGTCGCAGGGCGCCAAGGACCTCGCCCGTCGCCAGGTTATCGTCAAGGAGCTGCCGGCGATTCAAAACCTGGGCGCCATGGACGTCCTGTGCTGCGACAAGACCGGCACCCTCACCGAAGACCGCATCGTGCTCGAGCGCTACCTCAACACCGATGGCAACGAGGACGCGCGCGTGCTGCGCCATGCGTTTTTGAACAGCTTCTTCCAGACCGGCCTCAAAAATCTTATCGACCTGGCCGTAATCGACCGTGCCGATGTGACACCCTCGACCGTCGCACCCGATTCCATGCTGGGCCAGAGCCTGCGCGACCGCTACACCAAGGTCGACGAGGCTCCCTTCGATTTCTCGCGCCGTCGCCTGAGCGTAGTTGTCTCCGACGCCCAAGGCAAAACCCAGATGGTTACCAAGGGAGCTGCCGAGGAAATGCTCGAGATCTGCTCCTTTGTCGAGGTCGATGGCATCGCCCGGCCGCTCGCCGAAGACAAGCTCGCCCAGATTCGCAAGCAGGTCGCCGATCTTAACGCCGAGGGCCTGCGCGTGATTGCCGTGGCACAGAAGACCGATCCGCGCTGCGTGGGCGAGTTTGGCATCGCCGACGAATGCGACATGGTACTGATGGGCTTTTTGGCCTTCCTCGATCCGCCCAAAGCAAGTGCCGCGGGAGCCGTCGCCACGCTCGAAGCCAAGGGCGTGGCGGTCAAGGTCCTGACCGGCGACAACGACCGCGTCGCCGCCACCGTCTGCGAGCAGATTGGTATCGATGCGAGCAACGTCTTGCTCGGCTCCGAGATCGATGCACTCGATGACGCCGAGCTTGCCGAGCGCGCCGAGAAAACCCACCTCTTCGCCAAGCTCTCGCCACTGCAGAAGGCACGCCTGGTGCGCGTCATGCGCGAGATGCTCGACCACACCGTGGGCTTTATGGGCGACGGCATCAACGACGCCGCCGCCATGCGTGCGAGCGACTGCGGCATCTCGGTCGATTCGGCCGTCAACATTGCCAAGGAATCCGCCGATATCATCTTGCTTCAGAAGGACCTGGGCGTGCTCGAGCGCGGCATCATCGAAGGCCGCCGCACCTACGGCAACTTGCTCAAGTACCTCAAGACCACAGTGAGCTCCAACTTTGGCAACGTGCTGTCCGTGACCGTCGCGAGCCTGTTCTTGCCGTTTTTGCCCATGAGTGCCCTGCAGCTGGTGCTGCTGTCGCTGGTCTACGAGATCGTGTGCATCGCGCTACCGTGGGACACCGTCGATGACGTCTGGACCGCCCGTCCGCGCGCCTGGGACGCCGCGTCCATCAAGGGCTTTATGCTCGAGCTGGGCCCCGTGAGCTCGCTGTTTGACATCGTGACCTTCGCCGCGCTCTTCTTTGTGGTGTGCCCCGCCGCCGTGGGCGCAAGCTGGGCCGAGCTTGCCGCTACGAGCAATGTCGCGGGCATGGCGACCTTCGCCGCGCTCTTCCAGAGCGGCTGGTTTGTCGAGTCCATGTGGTCGCAGACGCTCGTGATCCACATGCTGCGCTCCCCGCGCCTGCCGAGCCCGCGTGACCACGCCGCGCCCGCGCTGTGCGCTCTCACCGTGCTGGGCCTGGCGCTCGTCACCTGGCTGCCGGCAAGCCCCATCGCCGATGCACTCGGCCTCATGACGCTACCCGCGAGCTTTTTCGCGCTGCTCATCGGCATCGTTACCGCCTATATCGCGCTCACCCAGCTGGCAAAGCGCCGCTACATTGCACGCCACGACGAGCTACTGTAGCGAGCAGACGGAAAACACCCTGCCAGCTGCCGTTGCCACTACCACAGCTGCCAACGCCTCTGCCGCTGCCGCAGTCTGTCCCCTCAGCAGTTGCGGTGGAATAGTTCCTGTTTAAAGCCCCATGACTTTGATTTAGGGACTATTCCACCGCAACTTATTGGAGGATTAGCTAGTCCTTGGGCGTCCAGGACCAGAAGAAGTTGATAAGGGCCACACGTGAGGTGGTGCCGGTCTTTTTGTTGATCGAGGAAATGTGACGGTAGAGCGTTGAGCGCGAAAGGAAGAGCGTTGCGGCGATGTCCTGAACGCTCTGGTCCGAAACGACCAAGACCTCAAGAATATCGCGCTCGCGCTCTGTAAGCCCAAAGGCGGCAACGAAGGCATCGAGGCACTCATCGGGCGTGAACTCCGCTGCCTCCACGGGCGCGGAATCGGAACATGCGGGTGCAAAATCCCCACCAAAATCGTCGGTAGCAAGTGCAAGTCCATCCCACATCACGACATCATCGGCTCGTCGCCCCAACTGCCCCAGCAGCGTACGTCCCCAATGAGTGGCCGGATAGTGTCCCCAACGACTAGTCAAAAATGGGCCATATGTCCCAGTTGTGGAGACTCGTTGAGCCGTCAGGGTATCGTGAAAGATCGTGCACTCCCCCATCATCAAAAGTGACACACGCTACCTGTTGATGGGAGGCAACCATGGGCTTCTTTGACAAGATGTTCGAGAAGAAAGAGTGTGCGATTTGCGGTACCGAGCTGGGACTTTTGGGAAAGACCAAGATCAGCGAAGGCTACCTGTGCAAAGAGTGCGCCGGCAAGCTCTCCCCCTACTTCCACGGCTATCGCTCCAGCACCGCGGACGATATCCGCGAGCAACTCGCCTACCGCGAGGCCAATGCCGAACGCCTGGCGTCGTTCAACCCTACGCGCACGCTCTCTGCCGGGCGCACCAACATCATGCTCGACGAAGACGCGGGCCTGCTGATTATTACCTCGCAGAGCCGCTGGCGCGATGCCAACCCCGACATCATCGAGTTCTCGCAGGTACTCGGCTGCGATATGGATATCGACGAGCAGCGCACCGAGATCTATCGCGAGACCAAGGACGGCGAGCGCGAGAGCTACAATCCGCCGCGCTATGACCTGGATTACGACTTTAACCTGACCATTCACGTCAACACGCCGTACTTTACCGAGATCAACCTGCGCGTGAACGACTCCACCATCGATCAGCGCGGGTCCATCGAGTACCGCGAGGCCAAGCGGCAGGCAACCGAAGTTCGCGATGCGCTGGTGCAGCTGCGCCAGGAAACGCGCGACAGCGTCGTGGCCGCCAAGGCCCCCAAGACCGCGGTCACCTGCCCCTTCTGCGGAGCCACCACCATTCCCGATGCCAGTGGGCGCTGCGAATACTGCGGCGGCGCCATCGGCGCATAGCCTCCGGCAGCGAAAGGACCGATCATGGCCTTCGAGAGCGTCAACTATCAGTGCCCCGCGTGCGGCGGCCCCCTTCACTTTGCCAGTGCCGAGCAAAAGCTCGTCTGCGACTACTGCGATTCGCGTTTTGAAGTCGAAGAAGTCGAGGCCCTCTATCGTGAACGCCAGGACAAGGCAGATGCCAAAGCTGATGCCGCAGCCGCGGCTCCCAAACCTGCTGCCGACGATGCCGTGCAGGAGCTGGCTCAAAACGCCGGCTACATCTGCTCGTCGTGCGGCGCCGAGCTGGTCTCGGACGGCACCGTCGCCGTTACCACCTGCCCATACTGCGGCAACTCCGCCGTGGCACCCGGCCAGCTCTCGGGCGATTTCTCACCCGACCTGGTGATTCCGTTTAAGCTCGGGCGCGACGATGTCATGGCCGCGCTCAAAGACCACTACAAGGGCAAAATCCTGCTGCCCAAGAGCTTTGTCACCGGCAACCACATCGACGAGGTCCAAGGTGTCTACGTGCCGTTTTGGCTCTACGGCGCCCGCGTGGACGGCGAAGTGCACTTCGACGCGACCAACGAGACCGTAACCGAAGAATCCGACCGCACCGTCACGACCACCGACCACTACGATGCCTACCGCAAGGGAAATATCTCGTTTGAGCGCGTGCCCGTCGACGGATCGTCCAAGATGCCCGACGGCCATATGGACGCCATCGAGCCGTTTGACTACGACGCGCTGCGCCCGTTCTCGGTCGCTTATATGCCCGGCTACATCGCCAACCGCTACGACGAGGATTGCGAAACCTGCAAGGCGCGCGCCGAGCGTCGTATGGAAGAAAGTACGATTTCGGCCCTGCGCGAGACCGTCGTCGACGAGTATGACGACGCCACGGTTGAAAGCAAGCAGCTCGACTACACCTGGGAAGACAGCGACTACGCCCTGTTCCCCGTGTGGATGCTCTCCACCTCGTGGAACGGCAAGAGTTACCTGTTTGCCATGAACGGCCAGACCGGTCGCATGGTCGGCGAGCTCCCCTGCTCCAAGCCCAAGCTCGCCATCGCCTCGGTGCTGTTCTTTGTGATCGGATTTGGCCTCTCCCAGATTCTCTTTATGGGAGAGAACGCCTTCGATCTGGATTACCTCACCTTTGATATCGAGGGCATCCTCATCAACATCGTCGCGCCGCTGATCATCGTGGTCATCGCAGACGTGCTGCTGGTAGGCCAGCTCAAGACGGCCAACGAGGCCACCCACGCCGATTGCTACTGCGGCGAGCTCGACCTGACCGAGAAGCACGACACCTTCAGCCACACCGAGACCACCGTTGTCATGAAGGACAACAAGGACGATTAGCCATTCTGACCAATACCACCCGGCCTTTGACGAGAAAGGAAGATCACCATGGGACTCTTGAAAGCTGGATTGGGAGCTGCCGGCGGCGTCATGGCCGACCAGTGGAAGGAATTTATCTATTGCGAATCGATGCCCGCTGACGTCTTGGCCTGCAAGGGCAGCAAGCGCACCGGCGGCCGCAGCTCCAACACGCGCGGCGAGGACAACGTCATCTCAAACGGCTCCGTCATCGCCGTCAACGACGGCCAGGGCATGCTCGTGGTGCAAAACGGCAAGATCATCGAGGTCGCGCTGGAGCCTGGCGAGTTTGTCTTTGACACCGGCAGCGAGCCAAGCGTCTTTAGCGGCAATCTGGGCGACTCCATCAAGGAGACATTCGCCAATATCGGCAGCCGCTTTACCTTTGGCGGCGACGCGGGCAAAGACCAGCGCGTCTACTTCATCAACACCAAGGAGATCATCGGCAACAAGTACGGCACCGCCTCGCCTGTGCCCTTCCGCGTGGTCGATAACAACATTGGCCTGGACGTCGACATCTCCGTGCGCTGCAACGGCGAGTATTCGTACCGCATCACCAACCCGCTGCTGTTCTACACCAACGTGTGCGGCAACGTGACCGATAGCTACACGCGCGATAAGATCGACAGCCAGCTTAAGTCCGAGCTGCTCACCGCTCTGCAGCCCGCCTTTGCCAAGATCTCGGAAATGGGCATTCGCTACAGCGCCATCCCCGGTCACACCACCGAGCTCGCCCGCGCGCTCAACGAGGTCCTCTCGGCCGACTGGCGCGACCTACGTGGCGTCGAGATCGTGAGCTTTGGCGTCAACTCCATCGCCGCCTCGCAAGAAGACGAGCAGATGATCAAGGACCTGCAGAAGGCCGCAGTCATGCGCGATCCCACCATGGCGGCCGCCAACATCGCCAGCGCCCAGAGCGACGCGATGCGCGCGGCAGCGGCCAACCCCAACGGCGCGATGGCAGGCTTTATGGGCATGGGCATGGCAGGTGGCATGGGCGGCATGAACGCTAGCCAGCTGTTTGCCGCCGGCCAGGCACAGCAGCAGGCTGCCCCGCAGCCGTCTCCGGCTCCCGCCCCCGCACCGGCACCCGCTGCCGCACCTGTGGCCGGCGCATGGACCTGCAGCTGCGGCGCCACCAACACCGGCAAGTTCTGCTCCGAGTGCGGCAGCCCCGCACCCGCCCCGGCACCGGCCAAGTGGTTCTGCCCCAACTGCGGCAGCGAAAACGGCGGCAAGTTCTGCAGCAACTGCGGAACGCCCAGGCCCTAACCCCTCTATCTGGTAATTGGCGGGGGATCCGCCACCCCCGCATTTGCTTCTATGGGTTTCGTTCGATAAAGGAGGACACCATGAAGACAACGTTCAAAAAGTCCGTACTCGCATTCCTGACATGCGTCCTGGCGCTCGCCTTTGCCCTGACGGGCTGCAGCGGCGGCGGCAAGGACCCCAAGGCCAACTTCGTCGGCAGCTGGCAGTACTCGGGTGGAACCTTGGACGGCGAAGAGCTCACCGATGAGTACATGGATATGCTCAAGGAGTGGGGCCTCAACTGTATCCTGATCCTCGACGAAGATGGCACGGGCGTCCTCGACATGTTCCTTGAGGTCGCCGACCTGAAATGGGAGGCCAAGGACGCCACCACCGTAACGATTACCGCCGAAGATGAGTCGCACGACCTGAAGCTCAAGGACGACAAGCTCGTCCTCGAGGTGGAAGGCGACAAGATTATCTTTACGAAGTCCGACAAGGATCTGTCCGGTACGGTGAAGAAGGATCGCGAGAACGCCGAGAAGGAAGAAGAGATCGATGAGGCCGTCGAAGACGACGACGTCCAGAGCATCGAAATCTCCCCCGCCGTCACCGTCGCCGATGACGACCTGTGCACCATCACCATCACCGAGAAGTTCAAGGACGACTGGGGCGACATCGGCTTTGTCGTCAACATCACCAACAAGAGCGACAAGGACCTGACCTTCTACGCTCCTTCCGGCAAGACCAACGTCAACGGCACCATGAAGGAACCCTGGTTCTCGGCTCACCTGATGCCCGGCACCAACGCCACCGAGGAATTCACGTTCTCGAGCGGCGAGCTTGACAGCCTTGACGACCTGGTCAACACGACCATCGGCATCGACGCCTACCTGACCGATTCCTACGAGGACGTCGCCTCCTACAGCGCAACCATCGCGTAACGGCACGTAACATCAGCCGCGGATTGGCGGACACATCCGCGCACACCAGACGGGGCCGCAGGAGTTGATCCTGCGGCCCCGTTGTTTTTGTGCCGATACGCAACGAGCGTTAGCGCTCCATATTGGGAACGATGCTGCCTTCGGTCACCGCATGCACGGCCAGGCGCATGATGTTGTCGTAGCCGGTCTTGCTCAGGATCTCCGAGATGCGGCGCTTGATGGTGCCCTCACTCATAAACAGTTCGGCCGCGATCTCGCGACGGCTCTTGCCCTCGCAGGCGAGGCGCAAAATCGACAGCTCGACATCGTCGAGTGCCGCCGTACCCGAAAAAATGCTCTCGGGCGGCTTGGGAAACGTGCAATAGCCCGCCAGCGTGGAGCGCATCACGGCGAACAGCTCGTCGATACCGACGTTCTTGTACACAAAGCTGTCGACGCCCGCCTCGCGGGCCTGATCGACAAAGGTGATCTCGGGCATGCCGGTCATGATAATGATGCGACACTCGGGCAGTTGCTCCTTGATGCGCGCCGCCGCCACGATGCCGTTTGAATCGTGTTCGGTGCACACGTCCATCAGTATCATGTCAGGGCGCTCCTTGAGCGCGACACCCAAGGCCTCGGAGGCATCGGCGATCGCGGCGACGACGGTCATATCGGGCTGGTCGCCAACGGAGCGCGCCAGGCTTTCGCGCAGGATGGCCTGGTCTTCGACGATTAACACGCGGATCATGAGCTTCTCCTTTGGACCGTGGCGCTGGAGGCGAGCGGAATGGATACCGTAAGTGTAAAGGGCGGGGCGGTGTGGACTTCCAGGCTGCCGCCCAGATTCTGTGCGACATGCCTCATACCAGGGATACCCGTTCCCTCGCGATACGATACGGGGGCTGGGGAGCCGTCGTTAGAAATCGTCATGCGCGCGACGGCTCCAGCATCCGCCCCCTCCTGCCACAGACGCACGTGGACCCGATGCGCCTGCGCATGCTTGGTGGCATTGGTCGAGGCCTCACGGATAATCTGCAAAAATGCGGCGGCGACACGCACGTCCTCAGGCAGCGCACCCTCAACATCGATCTGCACACTCACCAGGCCAAAAGCATGGATGATATCGCCCAGCTGCTCTGCAGGCTCGCTGGCACCGTCACTACGCAAATCGGCGGCGATTGAGCGCAGCAACGGGTCAATCTGCTCGAGTGACTCGTCATCCAGGCGCCCCTCCTCCAAATAGCGATGAAGAATGGACAGGCGCTGCCCGATCACATCGTGCACGCGGGCGCGCATACGTAGGTAAGCCGCATTGTCGGCAACCTTTTTAACTTCTTCGATCTGGGCCTGGAGCTCTTGGCCCGCAAGCTCAAGCAGGTGGTTGGCTTGCGCCAAGCGGTCATGAGCATGCGCGTACTCTGTCACATCAAGACCGATAATGCGCTCGAACGAACGGCCCGAAACCATAACACGATCGCGCACAAACAGGCGAATCTCGGCGGGAGAGACCTCGACTACCGCACGCGCCTCACCAAAACGGTCCAGATTAATCCGCACACGGTTCCTACTGCTTTCGGGCATTTGCATGCTAAGTTTGCGCAGGTCGTTCCATGTGCCGCTCATGTCGCGTAGATCGGTTGGCATATGAAGCTCCACCAGGTTTTTACGCATGCAGCGGTTCATGAGCAGCGGACGGCCCCTCGGGTCTAGATACAGGATGCCCACGGGAATCACGTTGATGGTTTCAATCGTCGAGAATGCGGTGATATCCTCCTGGCGGTTACGGACGTCCATCAAGAGCGCCGCGATGGAACGGAACAGGAAGAACGCTCCCTCTGCGATAGGGACAACGGTCCACGCCGAGCCCATGGCAAAAACCACCGGCGGTGTAACGGCGACAACAAGCAGCAGCTCGACCAGCATGACGGGGCGACGATAGTGCACCATAAGCAGCACGCCATAGGCAAAAATCGCGGCATTGAGCCACAACGCTCCGCCCATTGCCCTGGCGCAAACGTCAAGCGGCGCCACCAGATGCGAGCCAGACGACGCGAACAGGATAAGCGCCGAAATCATCAGGTGAAGCACAAGGCTCGCCTCGTAGGCGCAAATCACCTTTCGGTTATAGGACGAGCGGCGCGATGCGATGAGCGGGACGTGGATCGTCTGCAGACACGCAGCCAGGGCAAAGACAACATCGAGCGCAACAATTTGGGGAAGGATGAGCGAAATCTGCATCGTCACTCACCCGCCCTCGGCATCAAGACGATCATGCGCAGCTGGCCGGGCTCGCCCTCAAGGCGGTATGCCACGTTGCGCCCTTGCAGAGCGCTTTCGAGCTCTTGCGCAGCGGGCGTCTGCGAAAGATCTGCATCATCGTTGGAAAAAAGCGTGGCGCGCAGCTCGACACTGCATCGGTCATGGTCGCCCAAGTGATACATAAGCGCCGGATGGTCGGTGGTGTAGGCAAAAAACGCAAAGTCATACACGCAGTCGTACAGGGCGCTTACCGTACTGGCGTGCATCGGGCGCCGTATGGCGATAATCGAGGCGCAATCGATATCGATGGTGCGCAGGTCGCTTGCGAGCTCGTTGGCAATGAGCTGAATGCGGTCGCGATCAAAACCGCTCTCCCCGTGCTGTGCCAACGTGAGCGACCCCTTGCGCTTGCAATAGGCGACGAGCATCTTGGCGCGCTGCAGCATGCGGTAACGCTCGTGCGAAGACGCTTCGTCGGTCAACGGCGGCAGCGAGCTCAGCAGGTCGTATATCCCTTCGAGCGCGCGGGCAAGCGCCTGGTCCACGTCTTGGACCAGCAGGGTCTCGGCCTCTTGATCTGCCAAATGCGTCTTAAGGTCGTAGTCGGCGGCGAGCAGCTCGTTTTTGCATTGCAGCTCCATGCGGCGATGTGCCAGTTCACGGTTAAGCTCGTTGAGCTCCGACACGTCTTGGGCAAGCAGGGCCGATCCGCCCAGCAGTGGAAAGGCACGGTACATCACATCGGGATCGGACGCCACGGCAAAGGCATGGGCGCGGCCGTGCTCCTGGGTCCGCAACTCCTCACGCACGCCTACCGGCGTTGGCTTTGACACCGGCGTGGCATAGACCTCCTGCAGGTCGCGCGTTAGAACTTTGAGGTCGAGCGGCAAGGTGTCGAAGATGCCGGCGATGTCGTGATACGACGGAATGACACCGCAATCGAGACAGATTTCCATCGCCACCACGCACAGGACGCAATAGACGAGCGAAAAGTTGAGCCTCCATGCCCAGGGCACGCGCAGAGCATACGAGATGGCAAAGAATGCGCCACCCAGCAGCACGAGCGCCGCCGTGCCCGAGAAACGCTGGATGCGAAAAGACGAAGACCGACCAACCAGGACAAAAAAGGCCACGAAGTCAAAAGCCGTCCACACGAGCACGGCGAAATAACCCCAGCCGTACGTGTAATCGTTGCTCCAGGTGTCGCTTGCGCGGTCAAAGCGAAAGACCTGCTGGTGAAAATCGTTGGTGAGCACAAATCCGATAAGCAGGATGGCCACAATCCACAGCGCAGCGCAGTAGCGGCGACCCAGGCGGTGTTGCTCCAGGCCCACAAGGCGCAGGCCACACAACTGGTAGAGCAGCGGAATGAGCGTCATGGGCACGTAGTACAGGTACCACAGCACGGTGGCATAGAACGGCGTGAACGACTTGTACTTCAGAATGACTTCGATCATCCACAGGGCGCAGATGGTGGCGATGGCAACAAGTCGGCGGCGCAACACATAGTCCAAACAGCGCAGATAGACCGATACGCCCCAGATCGAAAATATAATTGCGGCGACAAGCAGCGGGAGAGAGCTCGAGTGGACGAGCGCATCCACGACCTCTTCGGACACCTCGCCATAGGCGGGCACGGCGTTAGAAAGTTTGGGGTCGAAGGCGAACAGCGCCGGCAAGGCTACCAAAAGCATGAGGAACAACGCGGTGATGACACCGGCGATAGCAAAGACGCGGTGGCGGTACGCCTGATGTGTTATGCCAACAAGGAATCGCGGCATGGCGAAGAGCCTGCCGCCCCTGGGATCCGCCACGGGAGCGGATCGGGCGGCCGCGTGGCCGATATGTCGCTCGCGGGTACCCATAGTGCCTTTAGTGTACCGACAGATGGGTCGAAAAAGCGGGCCGCATGTCCCAAAATCCGCAGACGGCAAGGCGCCCGGTGAGCATTAACTGCTCGCCGGGCGCCTTGATTAGGAGGCTATGAAGTTGAGTGTCTCAGCTTCCTTAGGAAAGGTCCTCACCATTCGTTTCAATGACGTGCTTGTACCAGTCGAAGCTCTTCTTCTTGGAACGCTTGAGGGTGCCGTTGCCGGCGTCGTCGCGATCCACATAGATAAAGCCGTAGCGCTTGGACATCTCACCCGTGCCGGCCGAGACCAGGTCGATCGGGCCCCAGGTAGTGTAGCCCAGCAGGTCAACGCCATCCTCGGTCACCGCGTCGCGCATCGCGGCGATATGCTGGCGCAGGTAGTCGATACGGTAGTCGTCGTTGATGGAGCCATCCTCTTCGACAACATCCTTGGCGCCCAGACCGTTCTCGACCACAAACAGCGGCTTCTGATAACGGTCGTACAGGTCGTTAAGGGTGATGCGGAAGCCCAGCGGATCGATGGACCAGCCCCACTGGCTCTCCTGCAGGTAGGGGTTCTTGGCGCCGGCGAAGGCGTTGCCCTGGGTGCGCTCGACATCGGGGTTATCGGCACCGGCGGAGCAACGGGTGCTGTAATAGCTAAAGCTGATGAAGTCGACGGTGTTGGCGGCCAGGATTTCGCGGTCCTCGTCCGTCATACCCACATCGATGCCTAGACGCTCGAGCTTCTTGACGGCATAGGCCGGGTAGTAGCCACGGCTCTGGACGTCGACGAAGAAGTAGTTGTCCTGGTTGTCGAGCTGCGCCTGGCGCACATCGCCCGGACGGCAGCTGTAGGGGTAGTAGCTACCTGCGGCGAGCATGCAGCCGATCTTGATCTCGGGGTCGATCTCGTGGGCAATCTTGGTTGCCCAAGCGCTGGCGACGAGCTCGTTGTGGGCGGCCAGGTACTCGACGGCCTCCTTGTTCTCGCCCTCCTCAAAGACCAGACCGGCACCCATAAACGGCAGGTGCAAGATCATATTGATCTCGTTGAAGGTGAGCCAGTACTTCACCAGACCCTTGTAGCGGGTGAAGATCGTGGTTGCGAGGTTCTTGTAGAAGTCGATGAGCTTGCGGTTGCGCCAGCCGCCGTACTCCTTGATGAGGTGAATCGGGCAGTCGAAGTGCGTGATAGTCACGAGCGGCTCGATACCGTGCGCCTGACACTCACGGAACACGTCCTCGTAGAAGGCCAGGCCAGCCTCATTGGGCTCGGTCTCGTCACCGTTGGGGAAGATGCGGGTCCAAGCCAGGCTCATACGGAAGGTCTTAAAGCCCATCTCGGCAAAGAGGGCGATGTCCTCCTTGTAGTGGTGATAGAAATCGATGCCGGTCTGCGCGGGATAGTAATAGCCGTCCTCGAAGTCGAGCATCTTGCGCTGGCCGGAGACCACCGCATAGCGCTCGGGGCCGTGCGGAGCCACGTCCACGTTGGCCAGGCCGCGGCCGTCCACGTCGTAGGCGCCCTCGCACTGGTTGGCAGCCGTTGCGCCGCCCCACAGGAAGTCATTACGGAAAGCCATGCATCAATCCTTTCGCACGCTGTTGTCATAGGCTCAGTATCTCTGCAAACAACGCGTCGCTCAACGACAACGGGGCAGGCCGATACTTCTTTTCGCGCACAGGTGCCCGGCAACCGTCCCGTCTGACACTTTTTGATACCCGCCTGCCCAAGCTGCCACAAAGGGGACAGACACCTTTGTGATGGTTTGGGCCCGTTTGTCTCGATCTGTAACAGCTAGGCCGCCAAAACCGGGCCTGGCGTTACAGATTGAGATTGTTCGGCCTGTCCCCTGCAGTTTGTCTAAATCTGTAACAGGTAGAGACGATTTAGCCCGCTAGATGTTACAGATCGAGACAGAAGATTCTAGTCCACGGTGATGTCGAGGTTCTTGCCAATGAGACCTACGTAGCCACCCTCGGCAGCTTTGGGGCTGCCAGCATGGCAGAGAACCCACTTGTCGGCCTTCCAATAGCAGTAGCTGTCACCGGCGGCAGGCATGTCGGTTGCGGCCTCGGGACGCGGACCGTTGGTGCCGGCGGGCAGCGCCACCATCACCTGGAAGCCGCCGTCGTCGACCATGCACGGCGTGTAGTGAAGCGTGGTGTTGAAAACCTCGACGACCTTGCCGGCCGGCACGCGGAACGCCTTGACGCACGCGGTGTCGAGCCCGCCGTCCTCAATCTCCCAGCGATGCGCCACGAGCAGGATAAAGTCGCGCGCGCCCAAGTTGAACTCGCTGGCACGGTGATACTCCAGGCAGTTGAGTCGTGTATTGTGGCCGTTGCACCAGCCCAGTTGGAAGGGACGACCGCCAAACATGAGAAAGCCCAGTTTATCGGCATCCTTGACGCCCTCGAGCTCCGGCGTACTTGCTACGTACTTGCTGCCCTCGGGAATGGGCGTGGCAGAGAGCGCCTCGAGCACGGGCGACGTGAGCTCGGACGGAACGTTATCCCAAACGTTGCCATAGGACTTGAACTCGGGATCGTTGACAGAGTAGATGTGCATGTTCACTCCTGTTCGTTTGTGTGACAGTATGAACATTCTAGAACAATCTTGTTCTGTTTTGAGCACTCGGCATAAAAAAGCGCTCCGCAAAGAGCGGGAGCGCTTCTGGCACAAACGTTATTCCTGCAAGCAGTCTTACGCCTGCTGATAATGCAGGTGTTTCTCGTCGATATCGGCCAGATCGCGGTCGAGGTAGCGGCGCGCGAGCCAGTTAGCCATGGGAAGGTTCTGGTCCAGGTAGTTGCCGCACTCCTCGGGAGCGGCACCGGGGACATCGCCCTCGAAGTCGGCGACAAACTCAAACAGCTCGCGCACAAGCGGCAAGATCTCCTCGCTCGTCAGCTCGCCAAAAACGACGAGGTAAAAGCCCGTGCGGCAGCCCATGGGGCCAAAGTAGACAATGCGGCTCGACCACTCGGCATGGTTGCGAAGGAACGTCGCGCCCAGGTGCTCGATGGTGTGGCACTCGGCCGTGTTCATGACCGGCTCCTTGTTGGGCGTGGTCAGGCGCAGGTCAAACGTGGTGACGGCAGCACCGGTCGCCGGATCGCGGTCGATGCGGCTCACATAAACGCCGGGCTCAAGCAGTAGATGATCAACGGAAAAGCTCGCGATGCGCTCCATGGCAGATCCTCTCGATAGTCAAATTGGGACGGGGCTCTTTTAGCTGGTTCGAATAGTCGCACCAATCATACCAGTCAAAAAAAGCCCCATCCAAAAAGACAACTTAGCCAAGGACACGGGCCATGCGCGTCTTGAACTCGGACAGGAAGCGCGGAGCGTCAACAGTCAGCGCCACGAGTGCGCTCTTGTCGGGGTCGGCCACACGGCGCTCATCGCAGATGGTGCGGCCGCGATACTCGCCGAGCAGGTCGACGCGCAGGTTACAGCCGAGCGCGCCCACGAGCGTGGGGTCAATCGCCACGGCGACGGCAAGCGGATCGTGCAGCGCGCAGCCACCAAGGTAGGGGGCGTTCATCTCGTACGAGCCAATATAGTGCTCCACCATGCTCGCAAACGCGCAACCGGCCATGGTGCCCGAGCCCGTCCAGCCGGCAATGTCGCGACGCGTGAGCACCACGCGATGCGTCACATCCAAACCCACCATAGTGAGCTTGCGGCCCGAACGCAGCACGGCGTCGGCCGCCTCGGGATCACTTGCCATGTTGGCCTCGGCGCCCGCGCTCACGTTGCCGGGCACGGTCAGGGCGCCGCCCATAACCACCACGCGGCCGATAGACATCACCGCTGCCGCATCGCGCTCCAGGGCAAGCGCCAGGTTGGAGAGCGGGCCGGTCGCTACGTAGACCAGATCGGGACCATAGGTGCGCGCGGCATCGATCAGATAATCGACCGCAGCGTTACCGTCGGCAGACGTCGCCCCCACCGGCTCGTAGGGCGACGCCGGCACGCTCGCGCCGCCGATGCCGTTCTTGCCGTGAATGAGCGCGGTGGACGCCGGCGGCGTATAGGGCTCAGTCGCCTGCAGAGGACGGTCGGCACCCAGGTACACCGGCACCTCGGGACGACCCAACAGGTCGAGCACCGCCAAGCAGTTATGCGCCGACTGGTCGACGCGCACGTTGCCAAAGCACGTGGTAATGCCGACGAGCTCCACCTCGGGGCTCGCGATGGCATAGGCAAGCGCCATCGCATCGTCCACACCCATATCCAGATCAAGGATCAGCTTCTTAATTGCCATTGTTCTACTCCGCTTCTCCGTCTTGTACTAAATCGTCTAAATCAAACACGCGCTCAACTTCGGCACGCGTGGGAATCGACTGCTGTGCGCCCAGGCGCGACACCGTCACCGCCGCGGCGCGTGCGCCCACCGCCATGCACTCAAAGAGCGGCAGGCCCTCCAGACGAGCTGCAGCAAGCGCACCGATAAATGTATCGCCCGCGGCCGTCGTATCGACCACCGCACTCGAAAGCGCCGGCATGCGCAGCGGCTCGCCGTCATCGCCAAGCGTAACCGACCCGGCGCCGCCCAACGTGATGACCGCAGCTCCAGCACCCTTGGCGAGCAGGGCATTGAGCGCCGCGACGCAGCTCGCATCATCCGCGGGCAAGATGCCCGTCAGCACCTGGCACTCAGTCTCGTTGGGGCAGACCAGGTCGACTGCAGACCAGACCTCCGCAGGCAACTCACAGGCAGGCGCTGGATTAAAGACCGTATAGAACCCCAGCTCGTGAGCGCAAACAAGCGCCTCGGCAGTCGCCGCAAGGTCACATTCGCCCTGGGCGATAAAGACGCTTCCGGCAGCCGGGGCAATCTCGCTGGCGTCGCCGTCGAGCTCATCGGCCACCAGGCGTCTCAGCGCGCGGGCAACGTCCTCGCCCGCAAGCGCATGATTGGCGCCCGGCGACAGCACAATGCGGTTGTCGCCCTCACAGCGAATGATGGTCGCCGTTCCCGTCTCCACATCATCACGACGCGCCACAAAGTCACAGTCCACGCCAGCATCTTGGAGCCCCGCCACGAGCGACGTGCCAAACGCATCGCGCCCGACCGCGCCGATCATGCACGTGCGCGCGCCCATGTGCGCAGCTGCCACGGCCTGGTTGGCGCCCTTACCGCCGGCATTGCTGATAAATCCGCTGCCGCCGACGGTCTCGCCCGCACGCGGCATGCGCTCGCACGCCACCGAAAGGTCCATGTTCATACTGCCGAACACCGCAACGATGCCGCAATCTGCCATGGAAACCTCCTCGTCCGCGAGCTCTGCACCCGCTGTTGGCCGTCAATCGTGCGCTCTCGCGCCTCTATAACTTTAGTTCACTTTGATGTGAACGCGCGCTTGAGCTTGCACCGGCAGCAAGCATTCACAGGAGCAGGCGGCTACAATGAAGGCGTGCTGATTATTCTCGTCATTGGATGAAGTTTTATGGAACAATTCCCGCGATCGAGCTCACGCAGCTCACGCCACGCGAGCGATCAACGAGCGCCGCACGAACGTTCGCGCGCTAACCGACAAGCCACCGAGCCGAGCCGAGCCGCAGGCTCTCATCGCGTGCCCGCCAACAAGGGTGATCGCACCAACAGCGCTGCAAAAGAACAGGCGCCCACGCGCCCCAAATCTCGCTATATCCCCGCCCTCGACGGCCTGCGCACGCTTGCCGTCGTCGCAGTGGTGCTCTACCACCTCAACCTCACGTGGGCTCAGGGCGGCCTGCTCGGCGTCACGATCTTCTTTGTGCTTTCGGGCTATCTGATCACGCGCTTGCTGCTCAACGAAGTCGCTAAGACCGGCCGCATCGATCTTAAGAGCTTCTGGATTCGCCGCATCCGTCGCCTGGTCCCCGCCGTGGTAACGGTAGTGTTCGTGACCTGCGCGCTGTGCACCATCTTTAACCACGTGATGCTCACCAAGATGCGCCCCGACATCCTGCCGTCGCTGTTGTTCTTCAACAACTGGTGGCAGATTGCCCAAAACGTCTCGTACTTCAATGCTCTGGGCGACCCATCGCCGCTCACGCACTTTTGGTCGCTTGCCATCGAGGAACAGTTCTACCTGATTTGGCCGCCACTGCTGTTTGCCATGGTATCCATGCATGTGAGCAAGCCCAACACGCGCCGCGTGGTTCTGGGCCTTGCCGCGGCATCCGCCCTCGCCATGATGGTGCTTTACAACCCTGCCGCCGACCCCAGCCGCGTGTACTACGGCACCGACACCCGCGTGTTCTCGCTGCTGCTGGGTGCCTGGATGGCCTTTATCCCCGATCGCGACCTGGCGCCGGTGCGTCTCGCTCATCGCTTGGGACTCAATCGCCTGGCTGGCGCCGCCAAGCATGGCAAGAACGCCGAGGGCAAGCCTGGCAAGAAGGTCGACGAATCAGCCGATACCACCCCGGCACAGCCGAGCGCCCTCGTGCGCTTTTGGTCCTCGCCCGCATCCATCAATGTGTTGGGCGTCGTGGGTCTGGTTGGCCTTGCCGCCATGGTCGCGCTCACCAACGGCTACACCGCGTTTCAGTATCGCGGCGGCACGCTGTTATGCTCCATCCTCACGCTCATGGTCATCGCGGCCTGCGTGCAGCCCCAGGGAATGGTTGCCCGCGCGCTGTCCGCCGAGCCGCTCGTGTGGGTTGGCAAGCGCTCGTACAGTATCTATCTGTGGCACTATCCACTGCCGCTGCTTATGAACCCGGTCGCCAACATCAGCGATACGCCCTGGTGGCAGTACATCTTACAGGTACTTGTGGTGGTCGCCGTAGCCGAGTGCTCCTATCGCTTTATCGAAACGCCGTTTAGGAAGGGCGCCTTCGGCCGCACTGTCGCCGAATTCCGCGATGGCACCACCACGCCCGCCAACTGGGCACGCGCGCACGTCCCTGTCTGCGCAGCCTGCACTGTCGTGTTGGTCGTTGCACTGGGCGGCCTGGTCTTTGTGCCCGACACATCCGCGCTGAGCGGCGAGGGCGCCGAAATCCTAAACAAGGAAGCCAAAAACACCGCGCCCACCGACCAGCAGGCGGCCGACGACACCGACAAGGACAACGACGGCTTCCCCGATGGCTCCTACGACCTGTTGATGATCGGTGACTCCGTGTCGCTGCGCGCCGTTGATTCCTTTGACGGTGTGTTCCCGCACAGCCATATCGATGCTGAAAAGGGTCGCCAGTTTGATGCGGGCCGCGCGACATTTGAGGGCTATATCCAGCAGAACCTTGCCGGCAAGATCGTGGTCTTTGCCCTGGGCACCAACGGCCTAGTGACCGATGCCCAGATTGACGCCATCATGGCCGATGCCGGCAATCAGCGCACCGTCGTATTTGTAAACACGCGCAGCCCGCAGCCATGGGTCGGGTCCACGAACCAGGCCATCGCCAACGCCGCCACGCGCTACAAGAATGTACGCGTTATCGACTGGTACGGATATAGTTCCAACCGCAATGATCTGTTCGATGGCGATGGCACGCACCTCTCGAACGCGGGTGTGACCGAGTACCTTAAGCTCATCCACGATGCCGTCAAGAAGGACCTGCCCGTGCATCCCGAGGATCACGTTAACGATCCGCAGCCGGCGGCTGTCAAATCCGCTGCCGATGCACTCGTCAGCGCCCTCGCCTACAAACCGCACAAGCTAGGCACCGACAAGTAACGCGCAGCCAAATCTGCTTCCACCCGCAGCAAACAACCCAAAATCGCTCTTTTCGAGCCGACTCCGAGAGGCCGTGGGCAAAAAAACAGGCCGCAGCCCATGGCGGCGGCCTGTTTAGAATCTAATAGAGGTGCTATGCGCTGTAACCCATCGCCTGCAGAACAAACATGACGACCGTCAGCACTGTAATCACACCGATAGTCGCCCACGTGAGCACATTCCACACGCGGCCGTTGCGGTTGGCGCCCATAATGTGTCGATCGGCGGCAATAAGCACCTGGAACACCAGGACCACAGGCAAAAGCACGCCGTTGATGACCTGCGAGGTCATCATAATCTGGAACAGGTCGACGCCGGGCATGAGCACCAGCACGGCAGAGATGCCAATGATAGCCGTAATAATGCCGCGATAGACCGGGGCCTCGTCCCAGCTGCGATCGGCACCGCGCTCCCAGCCAAATGCCTCGCAGATAGCGCTGGACGTAACGCCCGGAAGCACGCAGGCGGCCAAGAAGCTCGCCGCGACCAGGCCCGAGGCAAACAGCACCGTGGACCACTGGCCCGCGATGGGCTCCAACGCGCGGGCGGCGTCGGCAGCATCGCTGATCTGAATGCCCGCAGGGAACAACACCGTACCGGTCGTTATGATAATAAAGCCGGCAATGACATCGGCGGCGATCGAGCCGCTCACGGTATCAATGCGCTGCAGCACGATATCGTCCTCACCCGCATTCTTATCGACCACGTTGTTCTGCGCCAAGAAGATCATCCACGGCGCGATGGTGGTGCCGATCGTTGCGACCACAAGCGACACGTAACTGGGGTCGTTTTGGATGTTGGGCACAACCAGGTCGACCGCCACCTCGCCCCAGCTGGGACCAGCCATAAATGCAGCGACGATGTAGGTCACAAACACGCAGCTCACCAGCAGCAGAATCTTCTCAATGCGCTGGAAGCTGCCCGACATGGTAAGCATCCAAACCAGCAGCGCCACGAGCGGCACCGAGATGCTCGCCGGCACGCCAAAGAGGGCAAGACCGCTCGCGATACCCGCAAACTCTGAGATGGTAACGGCCGTGTTGGCGATCAGCAGCGCCGCCATGGCCAGCACGCTCCTGCGCACGCCAAAGCGCTCGCGGATGAGCGAAGCCAGGCCCTTGCCCGTGACGCAGCCACAACGCGCCGCAGTCTCCTGCGTCACGATGAGCAGCACGGTCATGACAGGAAGCATCCACAGCATCTTGTAGCCATAGCTGGCACCGGCGCTGGAATACGTGGCGATGCCGCCGGCGTCATTGCCCGAAAGCGCCGCCAGAAGGCCAGGGCCCATGGCGCCAAAGATGGCCGCGATGGTCAGCTTTTGCTTGGTGCTCGCCTTTTGCTTCGTGTTTTGCACGCGACCACCTACCCCATGACCGACATGGTGAGCAGCACTGCGGCGATGCAGTACGCCACGCATGAAATCATGACGGCAATGACGTTCATGGCGGTACCCGACGTATTGAGGTCGTGCTCGTCACGCAAGAACAGCACCATCAGGTAAATCACGGCGCTCATGTTGCCAATCAGGCAAACGATGGCCGCAATGTTAAAGCAGCCGGTAAAGAGCTGCTCTTCAAACATGGACGCGTCGGGGAATGCGGCGGTGCGCACCAGCTGGGCGCACAGGTAGGTCACGAGCGACAGAATCAGGCCCATGCCCGTGCTCTGGAAGAAGAACCCCAGATACGGCTTGGGCTCATCGTCATGGCCGTCGTACTCCAGGAAGTAGTTCTTGACGAACGACACCATACGCGAGGCAGCCAGCAGCACGAGCGGCATGGCGCACATGGGGAACACCACCAGATGCGCAGAGCCCAGCGCCGTCCCCAGCACTGTTGCCATGATGCACGAGGCAATACCCCACACGACAACCCAGTACTGGCGATGCACAAACCAGCTGAGCACATTCGTCGAGTCGTCGGACGCGCTATCGCCCGAACCGACGCCTGCGATCTGCAGGTCCTCCTGGTGCTCCTCGGCGATAACGTCCATGGCGTCGTCAAAGGTCACGATACCCAAGATGTGACGGTTCTCGTCGCAAACGGGGATGGCGACCAGGTCGTACTTGGTCATCTCGTCCGTTACGTCTTCCTGGTCATCGTCGGGCGACACATACACCAGGTCGCGATAGGCCAGCTGGCCCAGCGTGGCATCGCGGTCGGCCACGATGAGCGTGCGCAGCGAAAGGACGCCGGTGAGCATGCCGCTCGGGTCCTCGGTATAGACATAGTAGACGCTCTCGAAGTCCTCATCGAGCTTGCGGATCGCCTCGATGGCGTCACCGACCGTCGCCGTGGCGGGCAGGGAGACAAACTCCGAGGTCATGATGCGACCGGCAGTGTTGTCCTCATAGCCCAGCAGGTTACGAATCGCCTTCTCCTCCTGAACGCCCATCAGGCGCAACAGCTTCTCGGCCTTCTCGTAATCGAGCTCATCGATCAGGTCGGCGGCGTCGTCCGGGTCCATCATGGCCAGCATCGACGATGCGTCCGTATCGGACAGGCCCTCGAGCATCTCGGTCATAAGCTCGTCGTCGTCGAACTCCGAGATGGCCTCGGCGGCCTGGGCGGTGTCGAGCTGCGCGAACACCTGCGCACGCAGGCGCGGGTCGAGCTGCTCGATAATGTCGGCGATGTCAGCAGGGTGCAGCTCGCCAAGCGTCTTGTGCGACACCGAAAGCTGGATGTTTTTAGTCGAACGGTCGAGCAGGTCCATGTAGGACCAGGCGATGATGTCCTCGCCGAGCGGTTTGCCCAGGTGCTTCATAAAGCTCTCGACGACATGCTCGAGGGCGGGGCTGATCGCGCGCAGCAGACCACGGGCGCCAACTTCGGCACCCAGCAGACGCAGCTGATTTTCGCCCGACATGGAAAACTTGATGTCGTTGACGCGCACGACCTTCATGCCCTGCGTGTCGACAATCTGCTTGTTGAGCACGTCGCGCGCGAGCAAAAGTTCGGTCGGCTGCAGGTACGAAAAACGGATTTCGGTGGCCGGCGACTTAAGGTGTACGCCCGTCTCGTCGATACGGTCGACCCATTTGCGCCAGCTGATCATAAACGGCGTCTTGCCGGGTCCGCGGAACGCGAGCGACGTTACGTGCGGAAAAACTTCGCCGGTAGCAATGCCAAAATCGTTCACAACGCCGAGCTTTTCGCCATCGACGTCCAAGACCGGCAATTTGAGCATCTCACTCAGATAATTCACTGGTGCTCCCCATCATTATCCCTTCGAACTGCGGCCATGCCGGCACGCCGTTCGTGGACTTTTAGATATGTATACGCATGCGCGGGCGGCACGCCGCTCGGCGCTCACACCCCGTACATGCGCAAGAAGCACCTGCATGGGGTCATCGACTGTATGGTCGAGGTTTGGATTTCACCTGCAACCTTTCTCTTGACCCTTGTTATCCGCAGTAACTATAGCATCAGCATCGCGCCGTGGCGCCAAATTTATGCTCCAAACATCGCAGGCATACCAAACGCTGACGCATCCGTGACATAGTCATTGGGGACGTTCTTACATGACTAGTCTGTGGTGTCGTCATCTTCGGCGAGCTGGGGAAACACGGCGTTTTTGGGCATGGCGGCCTTCGTCAGCGAGGTGAGCTTTTTGCTCAGCGATGTATCCGTCTTGACCAGATCGCTCAATGTCACGATTTTGTAGCCGTCGGCAATAAGCCCGTCGATAATCTGCGGCAGCGCCTCGAGCGTCTGCTCGGCGCATTCATCGTTATCGGTCAGCAACACAATGTTGCCCGGCGTCACCGAATCGAGCACCGTCGAGACCTGCTCGTCGGCACCGTTGAGCAGCCAGTCGCCCGAATCGATATTCCACGAGACCACGACAGACACCAGGTCCATCGCATCAATCCAGTTTTGCTCGTCAAAGGCTGCGTAGGGAGCACGCAAAAGCATCGTCGACGTTCCGGTCGCGGACTTGATCGCCTCGGTGCCCTTCGAAACCTGTTCGCGCACCGCATCGCGATCCTTGCCCTTGAGCGATTCGTCGCTGTAACTGTTGGAGCCGACCTCGCAGCCGGCATCGACAATCGCCTTGGCCGTGGCGGGCGAGGCCTCGGCCGCATCGCCCGACAGGAAGAACGTCGCGGTGACGCCCTTTTCCTTGAGCACCTGCAAGATCTGCTTGGTCGCTCCGCTCGGGCCCTCATCAAACGTCAGCGCCACGTACTTTTCGTTGCCCTTGGGCGCCACGCTCGCGCACTCGACCACGCAATCGGTGGCGGGCACGACCTCGCCGCGGTCCTGCGTCTTACCCGACTGCTCGCCGACCCACACCTCGGAGCGACCTTGGATGCCCCACGTCTTGACGTACTCGATAGCACCCGTGCCCTCGACCTTGAGCTTGGGCTCGATAACCGTCGCCTGGACCTCATGCTTCTCATACGTGTCGCGGCCGTCTTTGACCGTCACCTTCTCGCCGCCCGTAAGCTCGCGGCTTTTCCACTTGCCCTGTTTTATGCGCTTGCCGTCCACTTTTAGCGACAGCTTTTCGCCGCCATGGCGAGTAAGCACGCTGTCGTCAACGGCCAGCAAGTCCCCGGCGTCGTAGGTATCGGTCAGCTCCTGGTCGTCGATGAGATTTTGCAGCGTAGATCCGACGCGCACCGCAGTCTCCTGGCCGTTGAGGACGACATCCACGCTGCGATTGACGTAGCCCACGACGGCAGCGATAAACAGCACGAGTGCGCAGCCCACGGCGATGAGCGCATAGGGCAGGCGAGACGGACGACGGGGCGTGCGGCCGCTGCCGATGCGAGCGCTTCGGTCGCTAAAGCCGCGGCTATGGTTGAGATACATCGCACCGGGCTTACGGTGACGCTTGCGCTGACCGCTGGGCAACTGCCCCAGATCGCGGCGCGCCGTCGGACGCGCGCCCGAGCGTCCGTTTAAGTTAGATCCGTTTTGGCGCATGTGCCCTCCCCCATAAACACAGCGAGCCGGAGCAACATGTCTCCGGCTCGCCTCCCATCATTTGGTACGTCGCTATTTGCTAGCTTTTGACGAGCCCCCGCTCGCCTTTTGGTATTCGTCCTTAAAGGCCTTGAACATACCGCGCGTCTTGCCGAGCTGCTTGCCCAGCGCGCGACTGCCCTTGTCCACGGCGACCGAACCCTTGTCATCGAGCACCTTAGCGCCCTTCTTGACCTTATCGCCCACCACGACGCTTGCCTCGGCAGCCTTTGCGGCGGCGCCGCCCGAATACCCGAGCGACTTGACCTCGTCCGAAACGATCATCGCGCCGTCCGCATAGCCGCGCAGCATCGTGGGCGGCATCTGCGTGTCGCCCACCAGCACACTCGAGGCAGTGCCAGTGGTCACATAGAATGTCTGCACGATACCCGAACGCGGCTTGAACTCCACATCCGAGCAATAGCCCACGACATCGCCCGACTCCGTGCGCACGTCCATGCCAACCCAGATAATGCAATCGTCCAGGTTGATGTCGAGGCGCTTGGCCGCAGCGGCATCGTAGGTGCCCTTGACGTCGTCAACTGCGATGGCGCCCTCGTAGACGCCAATGGCATCGAGCGCCACAAAGCGGTCGGGGCGCTCGATCATACCCGCGATATCGGACTGGCGAACCATAAAGCCCACCACGCGTGTGCCGCCCGGGGTAAAGACCGGAAAGTGAATCTTGCCGAGCTTTTTAGGGCTGCGCGGCGTGCCGTCTTTTTTAGTGCGCTTATCCTCGGTAGGCTTGCGATAGATCTTGGCGCCGACAAAATCCCCGGCGCGCATTATGCCTCGGTCGAAGGCTCCGCGGCCTCGGCGTCGGCCTCGACGGCGTTCTCGACCACGACATCGGCGGCGGGCGTCACGTTGCCGCCCGAGATGGCGTCGTTGAGCTGCTCTCGCAGCTGGTCCATGCGCTCGCGGGCAAGGTCAACCTTGGCACGCAGGTCATCGGTCTTGGCATCGACCATCGGGCCAAAATCGTTGACCGCGGCGCGGGCCTCCTCGGCACCATGCTCGTAGGTGTCGCGCATGTTATCCCAGGCGTCATTGGCGATATCGGCAGCCATGGCGCGGGTCTCGGCGCCCGAGCGCGGAGCCAGGGCGACGCCGATGATAGCACCGGCGGCGGCGCCGAAGAGCGCACCCGAGATAAAGTTGAAAGTCTTACCCATGTTCATTCCTCTCCTGCGGGCACCTCGGCGCCCACCGTTTGAATGCTGTCCATTATACCCGCAGCACAGCGCTTGCCGTCTTGCTCATCTGCGTACGGTAAAGGCGCAGGTACATGATGGTGATAAGCGGGTGAGCCTACTCCTGCGGCATGGCAGGCATGGCCACCGTGGCGGCCGGGTCCTCGCCGGCGCCGTCAACGAGCGGCAGCGTTCCCTCGTGCGCGGGGGCAACCGGAGCCGTCGCCGCACCACCGTAGACGGCAGCGGGGGCCTCATGGCTCTCAGCGGTCGCGCCCTCGGTATCGATTACCTCCTGCGGCTCGTCGTCAAAGCTCGGGACGCCCTGGGGCTCCGCGGGCTCGGGCTCGGGCTCGGGCTCGGAGGCAGCCTCGGCAGGTGCCTCGTCGACGGGCTCGACGGCAGCCTCGGCAGGCGCCTCGCCCTCGGTCACGTCCCCGGCCTCGCCCTCGGCGTTCGCGGCGGCAACGGCCTCGTGCGGGTCCTTGCCCTCGGCCTCGGCACGCATGCCCAGTACCAGGTTGCGCAAACCCGCGACCGTACCGTCCACATCGGGAGCGGGCTGGTCGGCATGCAGATAGGCCCAATCCATCATAAAGGTCGCCGAAGACAGCGCGCCGATGGCCAGCGCGTCGTCGGGACACGAAAGCTCGACCTCAAAGACGCGCTCATCGTGCTCGCTTACGCGGGTGCGGCCGCACGAAATGCTGCCAGCGAGACCGGTCTCGTTCATGAGCTCGACCGTCACGTGCTCCAGCAGATGGCAAAGCTCGGTCTGGCCCATGCAGTCCTGGAACTCGCGACCGGAATCGCCCAGGCACAGATGCTTGGCAATCGCAGGTACCAGGTAGTACACGCGCGCCGTGGCCTCGATGTCCTCCGAGGTCATAAGCGGCATGCCGGGGTTCACCAGCACGTGCGCGCAGATCTTGTCCTCGCTGACGGTGACCTTAAGGATGTTGAACAGGCCTGCCATAACTCTCCCCTACTCTTCCTTGCCCTACTCGTCGCCGTCGTGCGGGTCCGCAGAACCCGCGTCCGACGCCGCCGGCTTATCTGCCGAGGGCTCGGAATCCTTCTTATCGGTTTCGGCCGGAGCGATCACGCGAATGAGCGAGATGCGCTGGCCACGCATCGACTGCACCTTAAACTTGTACCCCGCGACCTCAAACACCTCTCCGATGTCGGGCACCGAGTCGCAAAGCTCCAAAATCCAGCCGGCGATGGTCTCATAATCATCGCTTTCCTCGAGCGGCCAACCAAGGTCAATCGCGTCATCGCACGAAAAACGCCCATCGACAAGCCACTCGCGGCGCGAAAGGCGCGTGAGGTACTTGTTGTCGGGGTCAAACTCGTCCTCGATCTCGCCCACGATCTCCTCGACGATGTCCTCGATGGTGATGATGCCGGCCGTGCCACCGTACTCGTCCACGACCACTACGATCTGGTCGTGCGAGGTCTGCATCTCGGACAGCAGCGGCAGGATGTCCTTGGTGTCGGGCACAAAGGTGGCGTCGCGCAAAAAGTCGGCGATGGGCTGGTCGCCCTTGCCGTCGAGCGAAGGCTGGATCAGGTCCTTGATGTGCGCGATGCCCACGACGTTGTCGGGATCCTCGTGATAGACGGGGATGCGGCTAAAGCCGGTCTGGCGCATGGCGGACAGCACGTCGGCGACCGTCTCGTCGTCCTCGCACATGGTGGTGTCCACGCGCGGCACCATGACCTCGCGGGCAACAGTGTCGCCCAGGTCGAAGATCTCGTGGATCATGCGCTTTTCCTCGTCGAGTAGATCGTCCTGCTCCGAGACCATGTATTTGATCTCTTCCTCCGAGACGTTTTGGCGGTCGTCGGCGCTCTTGATGCGCAGGATACGGGCCAGGCCGTCGGAGCAGGCACCGGTCAGCCACACGAGCGGGCGGGCGATCTTTTGGAACACGGAGAGCGGTCCCACGACCTGCTTGGATACGCCTTCGGCATTAGCCAGGCCGATGCGCTTGGGCACGAGCTCGCCAACCACGATGGACACGAAGGCGACGGCGACGGTGATGATGACCGGCGCCAGGCCGCGCGCGATGGCGGAAAGCGGCGCGATGCCAAAGCTCATGAGCCACGTGGCAAGCGGGTCGGACAGGCTCGTCGAGGCGACGGCGGACGAGGCAAAGCCCACGAGCGTGATGGCGACCTGGATGGTGGCGAGCAGCTGATCGGAATAGGCGGCCAGCTTAATGGCGCGCTCGGCGCGTTTGTCGCCTTCCTCGGCCTCGTGCTCCAGCACAGCGCGCTTTGCCGTGGTGAGCGCCATCTCGGACATAGAGAAGTAGCCGTTGATGAGGGTCAAAACGAGGGTGGTGATAAGGGAGATGGTTATGTCCATCGGGAGTTTCTCGAACCTCCAAGATTCGGGACGTTAGGGTAAAACGTTGGTGGCGGATACGGCAATTGCGCCGGCACCCAAACGAGGACGCGGGCGCGCAGGCATGGTCGCTAGATTACGAAGAGGATCACCGCCATGAACTGGAAGATGCTGCCGGCGAGCACCCACAGGTGAAACACGCTGTGCAGATAGCGTACGTTTTTGGCGATATAGAACGGCACGCCCGCGGTGTAGCACACGCCGCCGACGGCGAGCAGGGCAAGTGCCACGGGGTTGAGCAGCACCACAAGTTCGGGCAGCTTAAAGACAACGAGCCAGCCCATCAGCAGGTAGACCAAGCCACTTACCCAGTGCGGTTGACGCTCGCGCATAAAGCACTCGAGGGCGATGCCGATAATGGCGATGGCCCATACGGCAAAGAACAGCGCAGGACCGCCGTCGTTTGCGAGCGTGATGAGGCAAAACGGCGTATAGCTGCCGGCTATGAGCAGGTAGATGCAGCTGTGGTCAATGATGCGAAAGACGCGCTTGGCGCGCGCGGGCTGAATCGCGTGGTAGAGCGTGGAGGCCAGATATTCGAGGATAATGCTGACACCATAGACAATCGCCGCGGCCATGTGGGCCGGGCCTCCGCCGCGCAGGGCGGCGAATACGATCAGGAGCACCAGACCCGCGATACCCAGCAGGCAGCCGACACCATGGGTGACGGAGTTCATGATCTCCTCGCCCACCGTGTAGTGTGGAACGGCCGCGGTCTTGGGCCGCGGCTTAGAACTGTCGCTCGAATCGGACATGCCGGTTACATCCTCCAACGTAAAGAGTTCTCAACACTATATCAAAGCGTCTGGGTACGTGCGAAATTTGCACCATACGTGACCCTTTGTTTACCCATTCTTTGCCTGTTGACGCATCAACGGCGAACGTCCATAATGCGCTTGCATTAAATGTTGATGTATTAACATCTTATAGGAGAATACCGCATGGCTCAAAACACACGTTCCCATCGAAAGCTCAAGATAGCCGGCATCGTTGCACTGGTGGTTGTCGTTGCGCTGCTCGGATTTGCCGGCAACTTTCTGTTTGACTTCGCGCTGAATCCCCAAGCGCCGTACACCATGAAGATGATGCAGGATAGCAAGAACGACAAAGAAGGCGAGCAGCCGGATGCCGAGGAAACCGAGGCGCGGGCGTGGTTTAAAGAGAATCGTGAGAGCAGCAGCCTCACCGCAGATGACGGAACCGAACTTGCCGCTTGGTATTTTGCCGCCTCGGAGAACACCCATGATTACGCCGTCTGCCTGCATGGATATACCAACGAGCCCATCGGCATGGCCCGATACGCCAAGCGCTTCCACGACCGCGGCATGAACGTGCTCGCGCCTGCCGCCCGCGCCCACGAGCGCTCCGGCGGCGACTATATCGGCATGGGCTGGCCCGAGCGACTCGATGTTATCGCATGGATCGGGCGAATTGTTCAGGCTGACCCCGAGGCGCGCATCCTGGTCTTTGGCGAGTCGATGGGTGCGGCAACCGCCATGAACGTGGCGGGAGAATCTCTGCCCGCAAACGTGAAGTGCATTATCGAGGACTGCGGTTATACGAGTGTTTGGGACGAGTTTTCTCTGCAGCTCAAGGACGTGTTCGGCCTGCCCAGCTTTCCCTTGCTCGATGTAGCAAACTTGGTGTGCAACGTGCGCGCGGGCTACGACTTTCATACGGCGAGCAGTGTGGAGCAACTCAAACACGCGACGGTTCCCATGCTGTTTATCCACGGCGACCAGGACACCTTTGTGCCGTACGGCATGCTCGACCAAAACTACGACGCGTGCGCCAGCAAAGTCAAGCAAAAGCTCACCATCCATGGCGCCACCCACGCCAAGAGTGCGCAAGTTGACCCCGAGCTCTACTGGAACACGGTCGATGACTTCCTCGACGAGTATTTTTAGGCAAAAAGCAACGTCTGGGGCTTTATCTGACCACCTATTTTCGGAAGTATGCGGCAAAATCTGGAACTGCCGACCAGACCGCAGTTTTACCAACAATTTATCAGGGGTTTTGTTGCCAAAAAATGTCGTGTGCTCGGCGATCTCGAAATTTGCCGCATACTTCCGAAAAGCCGCCCGTGGGCGCTGTGCTCACGGGCGGCTTTTGCTAACGTTGCGCTACAAAAGCGCTTATTTTGTCCAATAGCTAGGCGCTATTTGACCTCGATGAGCTCGTACTTTCTCGTGCCCAGGCCGATCTTCTCGGCGTGTGCGATACAGGTGCGCCAGTCGGTGTCGGGATGCGTGATGCAGAAGGGGTCCTTGGCCTGCTCGCCCTCCAGATGCTCGTGGTTGTGCTCCATCTTGGCCGCGCTATCGGTGAGCTCGGTGTTGGGCAGCGGTTCGGATGCCATGACGGCATCGGCGCAGGCCTGGTCGATGGCGACCGGGTCGAAGCTCGCGAACATGCCGATATCGTTGACGATAGGCGTGTCGTTTTCGGGATGGCAATCGCAGTTGGGGCTAATGTCCATGGCGAGCGAAATGTGGAAGCTCGGACGGCCGTCGACGACGGCCTTGGTGTACTCGGCGATCTTGCAGTTGAGCACGTCGGCCGCAGCGTCATGGCCGGGCTTGATGGCGTCCTGGTTGCACACGCCGATGCAGCGACCGCAGCCCACGCAGCGATCATGGTCGATAGCGGCAACGTGAACCGTACGGGTGTTGCCGTTGGCGAGCTCGCGCTCACGGGTGTCGTCAAACGAGATAGCGCTGTGCGCACAGACCTTTTCGCAGGCACGGCAGCCAATACAGTGCTCGGTCGCGACGTTCGGCTTGCCGGCGGCATGCTGCTCCATCTTGCCGGCGCGGCTGCCGCCGCCCATGCCCAGGTTCTTCATGGCGCCGCCAAAGCCGGCCTGCTCATGGCCTTTAAAGTGCGTGAGGCTGATCACAATATCGGCATCCATGAGTGCCCGACCGATCTTGGCCTCGTGCACGTACTCGCCGCCCTCGACCGGAACGAGCGCCTCGTCGGTGCCCTTGAGGCCGTCGGCGATGATGACCTGGCAACCCGTGGCATACGGGGTAAAGCCGTTCTGGTAGGCGGTATCGATGTGCTCGAGCGCGTTTTTGCGGCTACCGACATAGAGCGTGTTGCAGTCGGTGAGGAAGGGCTTGCCACCCAGCTCCTTCACGACATCCGCGACGGCGCGGGCGTAGTTGGGGCGCAAAAAGCTCAGGTTGCCCAGCTCGCCAAAGTGAATCTTGATGGCGACGAACTTGTTCTCAAAGTCGATCTGCTCGATACCGGCGTGACGGATGAGGCGCTTGAGCTTGTCGAGCTGGCTCTCGCGAGCATGCGTGCGCAGGTTGGTGAAGTACACCTTAGCGGGCGCTGCGGGTGCAGTTGCGGTCATAGATCTATCCCCTCGGTCTATATGGCGTTACAGACATAAGAGGATGGTACCCGTTGAAGCGAGGTTAATGTCAAGCACGGCGCCCAGTCATTGGGTAGTCATTGGGGACAGACTTAAATGACTGAAACCACTCATTGGGGACAGACTTAAATGAGTGCCGCCAGGGACAGTCCTTGCCGGCCCGGCCAGCGAGCCGGCGAATCGGCAAAGACCGTCCCCGATGACTAGTCGTTTAAGAACGTCCCCGATGACTACTCTTGGACTTTAAGGGCTTCGGCCAGGCTGACGCGCTTGATAGAACGCGTGTGTAGCAGCGCCACGACCAGGTAGGTCGCAAAGCCAATGCCCGCGCACGCCGTCATGGACCAAGCGGGCACGTAGATCTCGATATTGCCGTTGTAGGCGAGCAGCATCGAGCGGAAGATGGCCGTGAGTGAACCAATAATGACCGGCAGGCTCAGCACGAGCGACGCCGCCACGCACAGCGTGATCGACCGGATGTACAGATGCGAGATCTCGCTATCGCGATAGCCAAAGACTTTCATGTAGCTGATCGAACGGGCGCTATGGTCGATAACGGCCTTGGTCAGCAGGTACATAAACAGCAGGAAGATAAACACCGCGAGCCCGACCATCATTCCGATCATTTTGCTCATCATGCCGATGAACTGGTCGCCCACGGCGCGCATGTCGTCGGGCGTGGTGTCGCCGGCAAAGTAACGAGCATCGAGGTCGAGCTTCTCGTCGCTCACATAGCCGTTAAAGTAGGCGGCGTCGTTGTCGAACAGCTCGTTAAAGTCGTCGATACTCATATAGATATTCATGTCCGACTTGGAGCCCCAGGCACAGTCCTTGCCCGCGTACTCAAGGGAATAATGCTCGCCCTCGTACTTGTCGCCGAGCGTGACCTTCTGACCCTCGCTCCAGCCAAACTTATCGAGCAGACCGCCGCCAAAGACGATGCGCCCATCGCCGACGTTGAGGTCTTTCCAATAGCGCGAATCGGTTGAAATGCCGTAGACGGAAATCGTCTCCTCGCCATTTCCATCGCCGCGGTCGTATTGCAGCTGGTAAACGGCGTATTTCTCAGCCTGTGCGATTGCGCCCGCGCCGTTGTCGGTCGTATTGGCCGGGTGAATATCGTCGTTGTCAGTGTCAATCTTGGAGGCTTTGTCGATCAGGTCGATAGCCTCATCACGGTTGCAGCCGAGGGCATCGGCAAGATCATCGAGGCGCGCATAAAGCGCATCCTTCTTGTCCTGGACCTTGGCAAGCGCATCCTGCGCCGCAGTCAGGCTCTCGGCAGACGGAGATGCGGTCGCGGCATCGGCTGCCGTCTGCGCCGCATCGGCTGCGTCGTCAAGCTCGTCATCGGCATCCTGGGCAGCGGTTAGCAGCGCGCCGTCAACCGACTGCAAGCGCTCGAGTGCCGACCACTGCTCGCGCTCCTCGGCGGTGCCCTCGAGCTCCAGCGGCGCCTTGAGCGTGTACTGGTGCTCGGCGACCAGGCTCGTCTTCAGGTTGTCCGCGTAGTGCGTCATCGTGGGCAGAATCGCCAGGCCAAAGAGCAGCAGCAGCGACGCAAATGCAATGCCCACGAAGAGCGTGGCGAAGTTGCCCAGGTTGCGCAGGAAGATGCGCAGGCGGAAGCGCGAGACAAAGCCCATGCGCTCCGGCAGCTGCAGGCCGCGCTTGGTGCCAGACTTGCCGCTCGCCTCGTGGCGAAGGAACTGCAACGGCGTCTTGCCCATTTTGCGAAGCAGGCCCACCAGCGTGATGAGGATGAGCGCGGCGGCGGGAACCACGGCGCACTTCACAAAGATCTCCCAGCTCCAGTACACCTGGAAGGGTGGCAGGCTGTACGAACCGTAATAGAGGCTGCGCATGGGCTCGGTAAAGAACACAACGCCGAGCGCAGTGCCCAAAAGCGCCGCGACCACGCCCACGATGGCGGGAAGCGCAAGGTAGTGCAGCACGATCTCGCGTCGACGATAGCCACTGGCGAGCAGCGTGCCGATGATGGCGCTCTCCTCCTCGATGGTGGCGTCGGTAAGGACCACAAAGACAAACGCCATGATCACGATGATGATGTCGAGCAGCGTCATCCACATCATGGAGTCGCCGTCCACGTCGTCGCGCGCATAGCCAATGCCCTGGTTGGAATCGGCGTCGATCAGATCGTCCACGCGCGCATCGGCATCGGTCAGCGCCTCGACCATATCCTGCTCCGCATCGATGCGATCCGCAGTGGGGAGGTCGCGATCGGCAAAGGTGAAGGAGTAGGTGTAGGCAGGCGCGCCGCCGGCATCCTCGAGCGCGGCAAAGCCGGCGTCGGTGACCTCGGCCACGCCGTACGTGATGGTGTTCACCGTAAAGTCCGAATTGTTGAGGAACAGCGCCTGGCTATCGGGCTGGGTCATGATGCCGCAGATGGTGTAGGTGCGACCCTCGAGCTCGACTCTATCGCCCACGGACAGGTTGTTATTGGTGGCAAAGACACGGTCGATGGCCACCTCGTCATCCGTCTTGGGCTCCTTGCCCTCACAGTAGGACGCGATATCGACCTTGGTGCGGTGCGCATAGGTGCGCAGCGTGCGCTTGGTGCCGTCGTCGCCGGCGGTCTTTTTTATGATGGCGTCGATGGAGAAATTCTTGTAGAGCGTGACGCCGCCGACGTCGTCGGCCGCGTCCTCGGCGGCCTTGAGTTGATCGTCGGTAGCCTCGAAGGAGGTGGTCACGCGGCCGTCCTCAATCGCGTACGCATTGCGCATGTCGTCGATAAGGCAACCGATGGAATGCGCCGCGAGCAAAAAGCCCGAGGTGAGAGCGATGCTTCCGCACATGAGTAAAAATATGCCCAGGTACTTGCCGATATTGCGGCGCAGCTCGCGCGGGAGACGTTTTGCGAGAGGTGTCATGGCGCCGCCTACCAATCGAGTTCGGCGGCCGAGACGGGCGACTCGTTGAGCTCATCCTCGACGATGCGCCCGTCGCGCAGGCGCAGCACGCGATTGGCCATGCGCGCGATGGCGGCATTGTGGGTGACAATGATGATGGTGCAGCCGTAGGTGCGGTTGACATCCTCCATGAGCTGCAAGATTTCCTTGGACGTCTTATAGTCGAGCGCACCGGTGGGCTCGTCGCACAGCAGCAGGCCCGGGTTTTTGACGAGTGCGCGGCCGATGGCACAGCGCTGCTGCTGGCCGCCCGAAACCTGGCGCGGGAACTTGTTACGGTGCTCGTAGAGGCCCAGCGAACGCAGCAGGTCGTCGACATTGAGCGGGTTTTTGGACAGGTGCGCCGTGACCTCGATGTTCTCCCTGATGGTGAGATCGGGCACCAGGTTGTAGAACTGGAAAACAAAGCCCAGCTCACGGCGTCGGTATTCGCCCAGGTCGGTGGGCTTGAGCACCGTGAGGTCGCAGCCGTCCACCAGAATAGAGCCGGCGTCGGCATCCTCCAGGCCGCCGATCAGGTTAAGAAACGTCGACTTGCCCGAACCCGAAGGTCCCAGCATGACGCAGATCTCTCCGCGGTTGATGGACGTATCGATGCCGTCGAGCACCGTCAGGCGCGCATCACCGTCGCCGTAGTGCTTTTTGAGATCCTTAACCTGGACGTAGGCTTCCTGCGTTGCCATGGTATCCCCCATTGTTAGCCTCATACTACTTTATGAGCGTAATAGTAAACCTTGGCAAACTATTTTGGGGCGAGGCTTGGGATTTATTTCAGACTAGTCATTGGGGACGCTCTTAAACGACTAGGCGGCTAGGCGCGGGATTTGGCGC
Source organism: uncultured Collinsella sp. (assembly GCA_965151385.1). Lineage (GTDB taxonomy): Bacteria > Actinomycetota > Coriobacteriia > Coriobacteriales > Coriobacteriaceae > Collinsella. Next base: position 87,318 of record CBCTZJ010000003.1, read on the forward strand.
GTGCGAGGGCCAGGCCTACGGCGGCGATGGCCGCGGCAAAGAGCACCGTGACACCCAGATCGCAGGCGATATCGCCCAGCACGGTGGGCGTCAGGTCCGCGGCGAGCGCCTTGCCGATCGCGTCGTTCACCCAAAACGTCGGCACAAAATGCGCCACGGTCTGCACGGCCGAGCCCATGAGCGACAGCGGCATCCAGGCACCGCCCAAAAACGTCATGAGCATGCCGAGCAGGTTGCCCACGCCGTTGAGCAGCTCCTCGCGCGCACCCAGGCTCGAAAGGGCAAAGCCAACGGCCAGAGGCGTGCACGCAAGGGCAAACGTCGCCGCCAGCGCCAGGCACACACGGCCCACGCCGACCTCGGCGACCGCGCCGGCAAAGCCCACGACGCCCATCATGCTCGACACAAACCAGATGCAGAAGGTGAGTACGGCGGCGGCCGCAAACACGGCAAGCGAACGCTGGCGCTCGGAGATTGGGCCGGCATCCATACGACGCACGCGCTCGGGCTCGTTCATGCCCGAGAACACCAGCCCCACCGACACGATGACCGACGAGATAATCGCGTACGCACCAAAGTTGAAGTACGACTCGAGCGTGGCGGCGGCCGTCGAGTCGACCTTGACCCGCTCGATCTCGACCTCGGCACGCTCGGCAGCGGCATGTTCGGCAGCCTTGGCAACGTCACCGTTGGAGGCAGTGGGCTCAAGCGCCGCCGCAGCGCCCGCGAGCGAGATCCAGCGCGAGGCCTCGGCAGACGAAAGCGCCGCCGCCATGGTGCCGGCACCGTAGGTCACATCGAGCTTGGGCAGAGACTCCCCCACGCGGGCGGCTGCAACGAGGTCGTCCTCAAACCCCTCCGGGATAAAGAACACGCAGTCGGCACTGCCCTTGGCGCTGTTGCTCTTGGAGAGCGCATCCGCAAGGTCGTAGGTATCGTCGCCGACGCCCGTGACCAGCTCAAAGCGCGAACCCAGATGCTTGGCAAGCGCACGCGAAAGGTCGCTGTCGTCGCGGTCGACCACGATCACGTTGGCATCGTAGGGCTTGTACTCGGTGAGCTGCGACGAGTTCCAGCTCACCGAAGCCGCGATGAATACGCCCATGAGCGAGATGAACACCGTATAGATGAGCAGGTAGAACGGGTGCGCGAGCGCCATGCGAAGCGCAGTCTTAAAGGTGCTCATAGCGGCTCCTTCCAAAGATCAGCGTGGCGGCGGCAACGAACAACAGCGCCATAAGGACGAGCGCGCCCGCGCGAACGGCAAAGGGGCCCAGGTCCTCAAAGAAATACAGGCGGTTGAACATGTCGCAGATGAGCTTGACGGGGTTGAGCCAGCACTCGGCCGGGCAGGCGCGGGCGACGTCGTCGGCAAGCGCCATCGCCGGCTCGCCGTAAAGGCCGGCGAACAGGGCGCACGTGGTGGCAAAGCCCGTGAGGATGCCCGACTTGGACGCCTTGCCGCCCTTAACGGGAAGCGTGCCCACAAAGAGTCCCAAGCCCGTGGCGGCAAGCGCGGAAGCGGCGCCGCCCACCAAACACAGTCCCTCGCGCCCGCCAAAGTCGATGCCCACGACTAGGCGCACGTAGCCGATCGCGATCGCCATCGAAGCAAAGGAGACCAGCCACGAGCCGACAAAGATGCCAGCCAGCGACGCCGTCTTGGAAAGACCGCCCACGCAGCGACGCGCGCCGAGGCCCGACAGATTGGGCTGCAAATCGACGACGCTCAAGGCGGCAAACTCGGCAGACATCATCGCCACCAGACCAAAGAGCGCGTAGTAGTAGATGACCGTGCCATCGGGCGTGGTGCGCGTCAGGCTCACGCGACGGGTGCCGCCCTCGAGCGACAGGGCGCGCGCAACCGCCTCCGGGTCGGCGAGCGCCGCCGGGTTGTCCTGGGCAATCTGGGACATGAGCTCGGCATTTTGTGTATACGAGCTTGCCACCGTCTCCAGGATGCTGCGATCGGTGAGCACCGACGACGCACGCGAGCCGTCATAACTCGATAGCAGCGTGAGCCTGGGCGTGCCCGCGGCATCGACCGTGTAGATGCCCGCGACTTCGCCGGCCTTGAGCGCACGGTTCGCGGCGGTCACATCCTCGCACTCGTGGATCTCGAGCAGCCGGTCGTCGCCTTCCTGGGCAAGCGACGTCGCCACGTCCTTAAAGGTCGAGGCGTCCCAAGCCTCATCCGCCACGACGGCAACCGGCACCGGGTCGACCGTGCCGTCGGAGCTCAGGTTCGCAAACATAAACATAAACATCGTGGAAAGCGCGATGGGAAAGAGAGCGCCCCAGACCCACGTGCTCGGCCGGCGCAGCAGCGTCTTGACCGTGGTGATGATGGTGTTGAACATGACCGCCCCCTAGTCGCGCAGCTCGCGGCCGGTGATCTCGAGGAACACGTCGTTGAGGGTCGGCGGCTCGCTCCACACGCGGCCGAGCGCCACGTCGGCGGCGCGCAGTGTGTCGAGGATGTCGACCAGGTTATGCGGGCTCGCCTCACAGGTGCAGACGAGCTCGCCGCCGGACAGCTCGACTGCAAGCACGTGCTCGAGGGCGCGCAGCCGCTCGACCGTGGCGGGCTCGACGGCACCCACCTCGACGGTCACGCGTTCGCCCATCTGAATCATGCGCTTGAGCTCGTCGTTGCTGCCCTGCGCCAGCACGCGGCCGCCGTCCATGATCATGATGCGGCTGCAAATCTGCTCGACTTCCTCCATGTAATGGCTGGTGTACGCCACCGTGGCACCCTCGTCGCGCAGGCGGCAGATGCCCTCCAGAATGGCGTTGCGGCTCTGCGGGTCGACCGCCACCGTGGGCTCGTCAAAAAAGATGAGCTCGGGCTTGTGCGCGATGCCGCAGGCAATGTTGAGGCGACGCGCCAGGCCACCCGAGAGCTTGCCGGGGCGAAACTTGGTAAAGTCGCCCAGCCCGACAAAGTCAATTGCCTCGTCCACCAGCGCACGGCGGCGCTTGCGGTCGTTAACGTAGAGGCTGCAGAAATAGTCGATGTTCTCGCGCACCGTGAGCTCGTCGAACACCGCCACCTGCTGCGGCACCACGCCGATGCGGCGCTTGAGGTCGTAGCGGGCGGGCGTCATGGGTTCGCCGAACAGCTCGATGGTGCCTTTGTCGTAGGCAAGCAGCTGCAGAATACAGTTGATGGACGTGGTCTTGCCCGAGCCGTTGGGGCCCAGCAGGCCAAAGATCTCGCCAGGGGCGATGCTCAGGTTAAAGTGGTCGAGCGCGATAAGATCGTCGTAGCGCTTGACGAGGTTTTCGACGTGGACGATGTCTGTCATGAGGCGGCCCTTCTGTTGATTGCGGCCCGGTACGATTGCATCATCGCAGGAGCCGCCGGCGCGCACCAGTGAGCTTTGTCACGAGTGCGGGGCTTGGCCGTGTGGCCGCCGACGCCCCCGATTTGTCGCGCGGGAGGAATGTCACGGTTGCGCAGGCGACCCCTCCACTACGCGCGGCATCGCGTACAATACCCGTATGAACAGGCTTTTCGACAAATCGATTGTATTGGCGTGCTGTATCGCAGCCGCTCTGGGCCTTGCTGTGGACGCTCGCCTGGTCGCGGCGTTTTGCCTTGGCGTTATTGCCACCTCGCTGGCCGAGGTCGCACAGGGGGAACGCACACGCCGTGTAAGCAAGGCCGCGAGTTACGCTTACATCATCGCGGCCGTCTTTGCGCCGCCGTTTGTGCCGTTTGCGCCTCTCGCCCTCTATGACATCGCGCGGCGCGTGCGCCGTGAACACGTTTGGGTCGCGTTGGGCATTGGCGTCGCCTTTGTCTTCGCACTCGTCGCGGACCTACGCGCCGACGCGCTCACCGCCCGAACGCTTCTACTGACCGCCATCCTTTCAGTTGCCGCCACCTTGTTATCGCTACGTACCGCCCAGTTGGAGCGCGAGCAGCAGCGCATGCGCCGCATCCGCGACGAGCTGCAGGAACGAGCTCTCGCGCTCGAAGCGCGCAACCGCGACCTTGCCGATCGTCAGGACTACGAAGTCGAGCTCGCGACACTCGCCGAACGCGCCCGTATCGCGCGCGAGATCCACGATAACGTCGGCCACCAGCTCACGCGCGCCTCGCTGCAGACCGAGGCCCTGCGCGTCGTGCACGCCGACGAGCCCAGGGTTGCCGCCGATTTCGCCGACGTCAAACGCACGGTTGACGAGGCGCTCCAGCTTGTGCGCACCAGCGTCCACGCGCTCAACGACAACGCCGTCGACCTTTCCGTGCAGCTCGAACGCATTGTCGAAGGCGCGCGCTCGGACGGCGGTCCGCAGATTGAGCTTGAAGTTATGGCCGAGCATGCACCCGCAAACGTCGCCAACTGCTTTGCGGCGGTCCTGCGCGAGGCGCTCTCCAACACCATGCGCCACGCTTGCGCCCATGCTGTCACTGTACGATGCATGGAGCATCCGTCGTTTTACCAGCTCATCGTTACCGACGATGGCACGGGCGGGGTCCAAGCAAGCAGCCGCGGCGCCGCAGAGGGCATGGGGCTTGCCTCCATGCGCGAGCGCATCGAGGCGCTTGGCGGCACCTTCACCGCCGGTCCGCGTGCCGGCGCCGGCGGCTGGCGCGTGTTTGCCACCGTTCCCAAACAGCAAGGAGATGAGGACTGATGAGGCTCATCGTTGTCGACGACGACCGCTTGGTGGTCGATTCGCTCAAGATTATCCTGGGCGCCCAGCCGCAGATCGAAGTGGTGGGCACCGGTGCCAACGGCAACGATGCGGTTTCGCTCTATGCCGAACACGCGCCCGATATCGCACTGCTCGACATTCAGATGCCGGGGCGTGACGGACTTTCGGCGGCACGCGAGATCCTTGAGCACGACCCCGCGGCACGCGTCGTGTTTTTGACGACATTCTCGGATGACGAGTACATTGTGTCGGCGCTCAAGCTGGGCGCCCGCGGCTACCTAATTAAAACCGATGTCGCCGCCATTCCACCGGCGTTGGAGCAGGTCATGGACGGTAGGCGCGTGCTCGAGGGCAAGGCGATCGAGGACATCGATTTTGACGGAACGGGCGTTGAGGCGGGCACACTCCGCCGGCCCGCGGCCTTTGTCAGCCTGACCGACCGCGAGTTCGAAGTCGCCGAGCTCATCGCCCGTGGCCTCGACAACAAGGAGATTGCCGCCACGGCATACATGGGCGAAGGCACCGTGCGCAACCACATCAGCTCAATCCTTGCCAAAATGGGCCTGCGCAACCGCACGCAGATTGCCATCGCCTACCTGCGAGGGTAATTACCCAACGGCCGACCACCCCGGCATAGCAAAATGGCTGCTACCGTTTTAATGCCATTTCAAAACTATGCCGGTTTACTACGATGAATCGCCCACTTTCGACCACGGTAAATTGCGCGCTTGCAAAACCGCAGGTAGAACGCTTGCAATATTTAGAAAAATGCAGTCATGGTCGAGAATGTCGAATTCTTCGTAGTAAACCGACATAGTTTTGTTCGTGGCGGCCCAACCGCGCGTTTAAGCGCGGGGCCGGCGGGGCATTTTTGCCCCACCGGCCCCTATTCCAGCTCTATTCCAGCGCTACTCCGACTTAGTTTCTACCGTGGGAGTCTTGTTCGCTGCGACTGGGGTGCGGGCGGTGTCCATAGTCAGGCAGTGTTTGGGACAGCTTTCGATACACTCGCCGCATACCACGCAGGCATACGGATCGATCGACCAGGTACCGCCCTTGCGATCGACCGCAAGCGCGCCCGCCGGGCAGCGACGCGCGCACATGCCGCAGCAAATGCACACGTCCATGTCGTTAACGATGTGCCCGCGCAGGCGCTCGGGCGCCACGAGATTCTCCTGCGGATAGCACACCGTGACCGGCTGCTTGACCATAGAGCCCAAGGCCGTCTTGGCAAATGTCAGTAAACTCATGCCGCGCCTACCTTTCCGTGCAGCTAATGCAGGGGTCGATGGTCAGGATAATCATAGGAACGTTGGCAAGGAGCACGCCCTGCAGCGCATGTGTCAGACCCGCCAGGTTTTGCGACGTCGGCGTTCGCACGCGAAAACGGTCCAGATTCTTGGTGCCGTTACCGCGCACATAGTAGTACGCCTCGCCGCGCGGCTGCTCAATCACAACCTCGCCGCGCGCGCCGTCGGCCGGCGTGAGCTTGGTGCGCCCGCCGATACCGTCGTGCGGGATCTTGCCCACAAGCTCCTTGATGATGTCCATGGCCTGCGTGACCTCGGCACAACGCACCTGGCAGCGGGCATAGCAGTCGCCGTCGGTGGCAACGATGGGCTCAAATGCAGCCAAGTCCGCATAGGCACCGTCGCCAAACATGCGTACGTCGTAGTCCACGCCCGAGGCGCGCCCAAACGGGCCGACCATCGAAAGCTCCAGCGCATCCTTCTTGCTGATCACGCCCACGCCATGCAAGCGCTCGCCGCAGCTATTGTCGTCCAAAAACGTATGCACCAGGGCCTCGTAGTCGGGACGCATGGCATCGAGCGTCTGGACAATACCCGCCAGCTCGGAGTCCTCAATGTCGTGTTTAAGACCGCCGATCTCGTTGATCGACAGAATCACGCGGCCGCCGCACGTACTCTCAAAGATCTTGAGAATCTGCTCGCGCAGGGTCCACGACCGATAGAACAGCGCCTCGAAGCCAAAGGCATCGGCGAGCAGGCCCAGCCACAGCAGATGCGAGTGGATGCGCGAAAGCTCATGCAAAATGGTGCGGATATACTGCACGCGACCGGGCACTTCGATACCAAGCATACGTTCGCAGGCGCTGGCATAGCCGTAGCTGTGGCCCACGGCGCAGATGCCGCAGATGCGCTCGGCGATGTAGCCAAACTGGTGCATGTCGCGCTTTTCGGTGAGTTTCTCGAGCCCGCGGTGCACAAAGCCGATCTGCGGAATTGCCTCGATGACGCGGTCGTCCTCGATCACCAGGTCCAGATGAAGCGGCTCGGGCAGCACCGGGTGTTGCGGGCCAAACGGAATAACGGAGCGATGTGCCATGGACCTTACGCCTCCTTTTTCTGCTTGTCGCGGGCGGCCTTGGCGGCAAGCGCCGCGCGGACCTTGGCCGCTTTCTCGGGATCCATGGCGGCGAGCTTTGCCTCCATCTCGGCAGCCTTGAGCGCGGCCTTGGCAGCGGCATCGTCATGCTGAGCATCGGAGCCGGTAGCCGCAGCGGGCTGGGCGGCAACAGCGTTCGCAGCATCGCCGGCACCCGCGGCGCCCTCCCCCGCAGCAGCAGCGGCAGCGGCCTTCTCGGCCGCAGCCTTGCGCGCCTTGGCCTCTGCGGCGGCACGGACCTTCATGGCCTTCTCGCGCGCGGCCTTCACCTCGGGCGTGATAACGCTCATGGGCTCGGCCGTTGAGACCTGGTAGAAAAAGCCCTTAAAGTCGATCTGCATGTCGGTGATGGCAAGCCCAAACAGATCGTGTGCCTCGTTCTCAAACGGGAACACCGCCGGATAGTACGAGCTGATGGACGGAATCTCCTGGTACTGGTCGATGCCCTCGACCACCAGGTTCTCGATCGCATAGCTACCATCCTGAGCGATCTGCTCCTGTGCAGCACGAACGTTGATAAACGTATAGACCAGGCGATACGTGCCGTCGTCGACGTTGCGCTCGGCGTGCATTTGCACAAAGCGCGCGCCGACGCCCTTGAGCGCCTGGACATGCGACAGGAGCTCGTCGATCCCGACGGTGGTATAGATAGCCTTCTGCATTACTCAGCCTCCTTTGCAGCGGCGGGCGCGGCGGGCTTCCCGGCAGGCGCGCCACCGGCACCGTCAGCCCCGGCCCCCGCGGCCACAAACCCGTCCTCGCCCAACTCAACGCCACCGTCCCAGGTAGCGGCGCCGCCCACGGTGAGCGGGTCGCCGCCGGCGCGCATCACGGCCTCCTTCTGGTCCAGGATGCCGCACGCCTCCACGATGGCATCGATCACGGTCTCGGGGCGAATGGCGCACCCGGGCGCGTACACGTCCACGGGAATCGCGCGGTCCACGCCGCCGATTACGTTGTAGGCATCGCGGAATACGCCGCCCGAGCACGCGCAGATGCCGCACGCCACCACGCACTTGGGCTCGAGCATCTGGTTGTAGATCTGGCGCACGACGGGCAGGTTCTGGGCATTGACCGACCCCGTCACCAAAAAGATGTCCGCATGCTTGGGGTTGCCGGTGTTGACCACGCCAAAGCGCTCCGCATCGAACAGTGGCGTGAGCGAGGCCAGCACCTCGATATCGCATCCGTTGCAGCTCGAGCCGTCGTAATGAATAACCCACGGCGAGCGCGACATTTTATGATCCATGGATGCCGCCTCCTAAATAAACACGTCGACGAGGATGGGCATAAGGTTGAGCAGGCCAAACACCAGCGCCACGCCCCATCCGAGCTTAAAGCAGCTGCGCCAGGTGCTGCGCGCGAAGGTGTTGTCGATCAGCACCTCGACAAAGTACGTCGCAGCCATCACGACCAGGGCGACCACCCAGCTCACCGGGTTGTCCCAGACAAAGAACATGCCCACCCACATCAAAAACAGCACGGTCTCGCACCAGTGCATAAGGGTCATCTTGGCCAGCGTGCCGCCGCTCATCTCGGTGGCAACGCCCTGGACGATCTCCTGATGCGCGTGATGCGAGTACGAAAGGTCAAACGGCGACTTGCGCAGCTTGATGGTGAGCACCGCGAGCAGCGCGAGGAAAATGGGCGCGCTGTACACGATGATGGGGGCCGACTGCCCCGTCACGGCGATGGAATCGAAGCTATCGGTGGCAAGGTACAGACCCACGCTCATCAGCAGAACGGCGGGCTCGTAACTCATAACCTGCAGCAGCTCGCGGTCGGCGCCAACCTGGGCAAACGGGCTTTGCGTCGAGGCGGACGCCAACACCACAAAGATCGCGGCGAGCGTCACCATAAAGGCGCACAACAGCGTGTTGGAACCCGACACAAAGATGCCGCCGCCCACCACGGTAAAGATGAGCGCGCACGCCATGTAGGTATCGTCCATGGTGTTTACGCTGGCGGGGGCCTTGCGCAGCAGCTTGGCAACGTCGTAGAAGGGCTGCAGCAAGCGCGGGCCCACGCGGCCCTGCATGCGAGCGGACAGCTTGCGGTCGATGCCGTCGATCAGGCCGCCCACAAGCGGCGCAATCAGGGCAAATGCCACGGTGCCTATAAAGATGCCCACGACGCCCGAACCTTCAAAATACTTGCCACGCAGCACCGAGGGCGCGCTCATGGCAAGCCGCTCGGGCCCAATCCACGCGCAACACAGCAGCGCAAACAAAATAATACTGCAGCACACGACGCTACCCGCGGGGCCAATACGCTTCTCGCCAAGGGCGTCCTCCGAGTACCAATTGCGCTTTTCGGCCTTCACCTCGTGTCCCATCGAGCCGCGGAAATGGCGATATTTGTCGGTTCCCACGCCCGAAAGGTACACGTTGACGTGCGGCTTATTGCTCACGCGGAACGACGTCAGCAGCACCACGGCGATAAACGCCACGATAACCACCATCAGATACATGGCGTCCTTGCCAATAACGTACGGCACGCGGCCAAACACCATGGCCAAGTAAGGCGACACCAGGCCGCTCGAGATAACCGGGAACGCCACACAGCACAGAATCAGCAGCGCGGCGATGGTGTTGAGCGCCATCCATTCAGTCTTATGGACATTGACCTCAACGTTTTGAGCCGTGGGGTCGACGCCCGAAAGCTTGGCAAGCCACTTGCCCCAGAAGTAAAACGTCGCGGCCGAGCCAAAGGCAAGCACCATGATCATGAGCACGTTGCCGGTCTGCGCAAACGCCACCAGAGCGCCCCACTTGGACACGAGCATGCCAAACGGCGCCACGAACATGCCCATGATGCCCAGCATCATCAAGCGCGTCAGGTGTGGCATACGGCTGAACATACCGTCCATGTCCTCGATATTGCGGCTGCCGATATGATGCTCGGCCGTGCCCACGCACAGGAACAGCAGCGACTTGGCCACCGTGTGGAACAGGATCAGGAAGATGGCCGCCCATACGGCCTCGGGCGCGCCGACACCCAAACAGGCACTGATGAGGCCCAAGTTGGAAATGGTGGAGTACGCGAGCACGCGCTTGGCGTTGCTCTGCGAGATGGCCATGAGGGCAGCGAGCAAAAACGTGATGGCACCCACACTCGTGACCATAAAGCCGGTCACGGGATAGATGGCATAGAGCGGGCTCAGCTTGACCATTAGGAACACGCCGGCTTTGACCATGGTTGACGAGTGCAGCAGGGCACTCGTGGGCGTGGGGGCAACCATGGCACCCAGCAGCCAGGTGTGGAACGGCATCTGCGCGGCCTTAGTGAGTGCGGCGAGCGACAGCAGGATGACCGGCATCACCAGCAGCGCGGACTGCGCGGTTCCGGCGCCGGAAAGCTCGATCATGCCCGAGATGGTCAGCGGCATGCCGTTAACGTGCAGGTACATGAGTCCGGCCAAAAACGCGATGCCGCCCAGCATGTTGAGGATAATCTGGGTGAAGGCGTTCTTGATGGCCTCGGGCGTGCGCGTGTAGCCAATCATGAGGAACGAGCACACGGTGGTGATTTCCCAGCCGCAGAACAACCACTCAAGGTTGTCGCTCGTCACGATGACGAACATGGCCGAGAGGAACAGGAACATAAGCGCCAGGAACTGCGGGCGTCGGTCGGGCGCAGTCTGCCCGCGCAGCGCAGCCTCGTGCTCGTCATGGGCCTGGAAGTCCTTCATGTAGCCCAGGGCATACACGCAGATAAGGCTGCCGACAATGCCGACGGCGAGCACCATGATCACGCTCATGTAATCCAGGTAGAGCGGCGTTGCCGTGACGGCTTCGGCCGCGGGCAGCGTCATGGCTGCAAAGGCGAGCGAGCCCACCAGCTGGACTATGCCGAGCACCGTGGTGAGCGCGTTCCTATATTTATACGCGTTGTATAGGATGACGGCGCACAGGATGACATCGATGGCGGAGCTGATGATCGAGAGCACATGCGAGGTGCCGGAGGCAACCTCAAAGCTCTGCGGGCCCGCGCCAAAAAACATGACGGCGACTACAACTGTCACCGCCATAATGATGCCGGAACCTATGAGCCCCACCGCATCGCGGGCGCGGTCACCGCGCGCGAGCAGCATGCCCAGCGCCGGTACCAGCGGAAACAGGGTAAGGAAATACAGTAGCGTCATACCATCACTCCCCCATGCAAAAACGCTGCAATTGTTTAACGTTATAGCTCAATTGAGGAGTAGCGGCGGCGGGTTTTCGGTCAACTGGGGAGTTTTGTACGTGCGGGGTAAGGAGTCTGTCCGCATTGGAGCAGAGGGGCGGCAAGAAAAATGCGCCCCTGTGGGCGCACCATCCCGTTCGCTATTCCGCCTTTTTAACGCGCGGCTTGCGGCCGCGCGGCTTATCGACCAGCGCGGACTCACCGCTCTCGCGATACTGGCGGCACCAAGCCTTGACTGAAGACTCGCTGGGAATCTTGTGCTTGATCATAGCCTCGCGAACCGTCAGGCCGTTTTCCAAACGGTCCTTAACCACGGCGAGCTTTACGTCGTACGAATAGGTGTGATGACGAGCGCCCGCGTTGAGCACGGCGTCGGCACCGCCCACGGCATATGCGCGGGCCCACTGACGAGCCGTGGCCTGGGGAATGCCAAGCTTTGCGGCGAGGGCGCGGTGACCGACCCCCTCTTGGAGGATCTCGACGGCGCGCTGCCTAACCTCGGGCGCATGCGTGCGAGTCCTAGTTGCTTCCGACATACCTGCCACTTCTTAGCCTTAACCGTTAATTTGCTTTCTTACGTGCTTGTTAGATAGTAGCATTTTGCTGTTCCCGCGTAACAGTTAATTGAAAATCGCAACGGCGGCATCTGGGTATTTGCCATTCATTTGCAACAGTTCTTTAG
>CBCTZJ010000004.1:0-93604 GCA_965151385.1 uncultured Collinsella sp.
GCGTAGTGCGGCGTGGGAAGTCCCAGCAGATGCTGCAGGTAGATTTGGCGCGGCGTGGAGCCCAGCAGGTCGCATCCGCGCACGACCTCGGTGACGCCCATGGCAGCGTCGTCGACCACCACGGCTAGCTGATAGGCAAAAACGCCGTCGCTGCGGCGCACCAAAAAATCGCCGCACTCGGTGGCGAGCGCCTCGCATTGGGCCCCGTACGTGCGGTCCACGAATTCGATCACGTCGCCCGCGAGGTCGTCGATGTCGGGCACGCGCAGGCGCGTGGCCGGGGCGCGCAGGGCACTGCGGCGGGCGACCTCTTCGGCCGAAAGGCCTCGGCAGGCGCCGCGGTAGATGGGCGTGCCGTCGCTGGCGTGCGGCGCGCTCGCAGCGTGGAGCTCGGCACGCGTGCAAAAGCAGGGGTAGGTGAGGCTGGCGTCTTGCAGCTGGTGCAAGGCGCTCTCGTACAGGTCGAGGCGATCGTGCTGATAGTAGGGGCCTTCGTCCCACTCAAGCCCCAGCCAGGCTAGGTCGTCAATCAATTGAGCGGCAAGTTCCGGGCGCTTGCAGCGATCGTCCAGGTCCTCGATGCGCAACACGATGCTGCCGTCTTGGCTGCGGGCCGAAAGCCACGCGCACAGGCAGCTGAACACGTTGCCCAGGTGCATGCGGCCCGAGGGCGACGGGGCAAAGCGCCCCACGACGGGCGCGGGAACGGAGACGGGCGGCGTCGTTGGCACGTCCGCGGCGGGCGTTGCTATGTTGCGTGTTTTGATATCCATGCGGACGAGTATAGCGCGGGGCGCGATGGGGAGGCGTTTCCGTGGCTCGCAAGTTGGCGGCGCTGCGCATTGTGCACGGTGGGTCTGCGGTCCAACGTCTCGATCGCCGTACGCCGACTCGGCCTTATACACGGCAGAAACCCCGGCAGCTCTTCGCAACTGCCGGGGTTTCCGCGGAAAAGGGGGACATGATCCACGAGCGAACGGGAAAGGGGCAACCGTTTTCGCTCAACTGCTTTATGCCCTTTACTCGCGGGCTCAATCAGCGCGCGCCGCAGCAACACAAAGCCGCTACACCTGTGACGGAGCTGTGAAGTGGTATCTATTGCTGACGCGGGACTCGGCCAAAGAGCGTCCCAAACGACAATTTTGTTGCTGCCTGTCGGTTCAACCCAATGATCCGTTTTCCTCCGTCCCCAATAGATCATTTTCCAAGTGTCGGGGTGCGGGCGTGACTTTCATCCCGTTTGGCACTCCGGTCGCCTAGATGTTCGTCATGCGTACCCGCAAACGTGGGACAATGGCGCTGTTGGTTTTACAGACAAAGGATGTGCCTATGAACACCCTCGCCGCCAAAGTCAGCCGGCAGCGCTGCCTGTTTGCGCGATTCGCTTCCGTCTGCGTGCTCGTCGCGCTTGCGTTGTTGCTGCTGCCTGTCGCCGCGCACGCCGACGGCTACTCCATGACCCAAACCTATATCGGCGCCACGGTCGAGGCCGACGGCTCGCTGACCGTTGTCGAGGGACGCCAGTTTGATTTCGATGACGATATCAACGGCGTGTTTTGGGAGATCAATACAGGCTCTAACCAGCAGGGCGGCGCGGCGGGCGTCGATGTGCTGAGTGTCGAGGAAGAGGACACCGCGTTTAACAAAGTCGATAGCGCGAACAAGGGCGACTCTGGCGTCTATACGGTCGAGCAGACCGGTGACGGCGTAAGGATTAAGGTGTTCAGCCCTCACGAGAACGGCGACAGCGCGATCTATTACGTGAGCTACACCATGACCGGTGCGGTTATGAACTGGGCCGATACCGCCGAGCTCTACTGGAAGTTCGTGGGCGACGGCTGGTCTGCGGATTCCGACGATGTCGAGATGGAAGTGCGCTTCGCAAATGCCGCTGCCGGGACGGCGGCCGTCAAAGGCGATAACTTCCGCGCATGGGGCCACGGTCCGCTGGCGGGCGACGTGTCGCTCGATGAGGACGAGCCCATGGTCACCTATACCATTCCCTGCGTGCATCAGGGCGAATTCGCCGAGGCGCGCATCGCCTTCCCCAGCGACTGGGTGCCGCAGCTTGCCGCCTCGGGCGAAGAGCGCATGTCAGCAATCCTGGGCGAAGAGAAGGAATGGGCCGATGAAGCTAACGCCCGCCGTGCTCACGCTCGCATGATTGCCAATGTGCTTGCCGTGCTAAGTGTTGTCGCGGCGGTGGCCTTTACCGGCACAGTCGTTGTGCTCAAGCTGCGCCGCCGCAAGCCAAAGCCGCTTTTCCAGGACGAGTATTTCCGCGATGTGCCTTCGGCCGACCATCCTGCCGTGCTTTCGGCCCTCATGAGCTGGAACGAGGTGCCCGATCAGGCATATATCGCCACGCTCATGAAGCTCACTGACGACCGTGTGATCAAGCTGGAGCAGGCGACCGTGACCAAGGCCAAGAAGGGTCTGTTGGGGCGTGAAAAAGAAGAGCAGACGTATCGCGTGACGGTGAGTGATGCGGGCTGGAAGTCGGCCAAGGGCATTGACCGCATGGTGCTCAAGGTCTTCTTTGCCGGTGCTAAGCCTGACGAGAACGGTGACCGTTCGCGCACGTTCGACGAGCTGCAGCACTACGTCAAGCAGCACGCTACACCCGTGGGTGATAAGCTCGAGGACTATCAGAACACCGTTAAGGGCAAGCTGGCCGATAGCGAGTACGTTGCCTCGGACGGCATTGTTGCAATGGTGTTTTGCCTGGTTCTTGGTATCCTGATTGCCTTTGTTCCCGTGGGATCCATCTTCTTTACCGATGGCGCACAGGCGAACATTACCGCCGCGGTTATCTCGGTGCCGATTGTGCTGGTGGGTATCGGCGTGGGCCTTACGTTCCGCCGCTTTACGCCGGAGGGCGCCGAGGTGGCGGCTCGCTGCAAGGCACTTAAGCATTGGCTCGAGGACTTCACTCGTCTAAAGGAAGCCGTCCCCGGCGATCTGGTGCTGTGGAACAAGCTGCTGGTGATGGGCGTTGCCCTGGGCGTTTCGAAAGAAGTGCTGCGACAGCTGGCCGAGGCCGTGCCGCCCGAGGTGCGCGAGGCCGACGGCTTCTACGACAATTATCCCTGCTACTGGTGGTACTACCATCATTACGGTATCGAGTCTCCGCTCGATTCGTTCGATGACGTGTATCACGAGAGCATCCGTGAGCTGGCGTCGAGCTCCGACAGCTCGGGCGGCGGCGGAGGCGGCGGCTTCTCTGGCGGCGGAGGCGGCGGCGTCGGCGGAGGCGGCGGCGGAACGTTCTAGCGGTCCTAAATTATGGGATGGGCTTTTCTCGACAGCCGTCGGGGGAAGCCCATCCCTTTTTATGCGCTACCTACGAAGACTGTCCCCAACGACTAGTCACTGGGGACGTTCCTAAATGACTAGGTATGGCTGCTGGGTTTAGGCTGTTAGGTCGAGTTCGTAGAGGAAGCTTTCGCGCGGCATGTCGTGACGGCGCTCTTCGCGGTTGGCGCGGTGCGTGGCCGTGCGCTTAAAGCCATGCAGCTCGTAGAACTTCCACGAGCAGTTGGAGTCGGTGTACAGGTGCGCCCTCATCGCCCCGCGCGAGGATAGGTACGAGACTGCGGCGTCGAGCAACACCGAGCCAACGCCCAGGCCATGGACGTCGCGATCTACGGCAAGCAGCGTGACCTCGTTGTCGTGTGGCAACGGGCTGCTTTCGAGCAGGCGGTTGTTGGTTCGGATGGTTGCGCGCACAAACGAGAGATACTCGGCGCAGGCATCGGGCTCCAGCTCGCGCATTTGCGATAGCAGTGCGCGTTCGGTATCCAGCCAATGTTCCTTAACGGTGGCGCCGGAGCTCTGTCCCGCACGCGCGAGCGCAATGCCGCGTGCCTGACCGTCGATTACGGCAACCTGCGAAAACGTCGAAGACGAAAGGCAATAGGCGAGGTCGCACGCGGCCTCGAGGCGGTTGTACACATCGTTATCCGAATTGTTATGCCAAAGCTGCTGCAGAATCAACGCGATGGCGTCGAAGTCTTCGGTATCAAACGGTCGGTAGAGAACCCGCGAGACCATGGTGCCTCTTTCTTTTGCGGATGCATATCGAGCACAGTTCTACCACGCTATTGGCATCTAATTATGGTGCCCCTGTGTTCCATGAACTCACCGTGCCCGGTGCCGTGCCCATCCCCTCCGCTCGCAAACTTTTTCTGCATATGCGCCCGTTGCGGGGTGCATCGATGCGCTCGATGCGCTACATTGAATCAGTATTTTCAATGCCGCTGCGCGAGCGCTGCAGACCGACGTATCACCGGCTCACAGAGCACGGCGGCGTACCAGACAGGAGGACTGCATGGGATCTGATGTGAAGATCGCACGCGCGTTGATCTCGGTTACCGATAAGACGGGCGTCGTCGATTTCGCACGGACGCTGGTCGATGACTTTGGCGTCGAGATCATCTCTACGGGCGGCACGGCTCGTGCCATCGAGGACGCGGGCGTCCCCGTAACCCCCATCGAGGAGTTCACGGGCTATCCCGAGATGATGGACGGCCGCGTTAAGACCCTGCACCCCAAGGTTCACGGAGCGCTGCTGGCCCGCCGCGATTCCGAGCAGCACATGCAGGAGGCCGCTCAGCACGGCATTAAACTGATCGACCTGGTCGTCGTCAACCTGTACGAGTTCGAGAAGACCGTCGCCAACCCCGAGGTCACCTTCGCGGATGCCATCGAGCACATCGATATCGGTGGCCCCTCCATGCTGCGCTCTGCCGCTAAGAACGCCGCGAGCGTTACCGTCATCTCCGACCCGGCCGACTATGATGCCGTCCTGGCCGAGATGCACGAGACCGGTGGCTGCACCACGCTTTCCACCCGTCGTCGCCTGCAGGTGAAGGTCTACCAGACCACCGCCGCCTACGACACGGCTATCTCCCGTTGGCTTGCCGCCCAGGCAAGCGATGTGGCGGACACCTCTGCCAAGCTCGAGATCTCGCTGGAGAAGGTCGACGACCTGCGCTATGGCGAGAACCCGCAGCAGAAGGCTACGGTCTATCGCTTTGCCGAGGGCTGCGAGAATACCGCGAGCTCGCAGTTCCCGCTCGTGGGCTCCGAGCAGATCCAGGGCAAGCCGCTCAGCTACAACAACTATCTGGATGCCGACGCCGCTTGGAACCTGGTCCGCGAGTTCGACGAGCCGGCCTGCGTGATCCTCAAGCATCAGAACCCCTGCGGCTCCGCCGTGGCCGAGGACATCACGGCCGCCTACGACCGCGCCTTCGCCTGCGATCCCAAGAGCGCCTTCGGCGGCATCATCGCCTGCAACCGCGAGGTTCCCTATGAGCTGGTTGAGCACTTTGCCGATCAGAACAAGCAGTTCGTCGAGGTTATCATCGCCCCGAGCTACACTGCCGAGGCGCTCGAGCGCATGTCTAAGCGCCCCAACCTGCGTGTGCTGGCTACTGGCGGCGTGGACCACGGCGCCCAGGTGGAGCTGCGCTCCGTCGACGGCGGCATGCTGGTGCAGGAAGTCGACCACGTGACCGAGGATCCCGCGACCTTCACGTTCCCCACCGACCGCAAGCCCACCGACGCCGAGATGGCCGAGCTCGAGTTTGCCTGGAAGGTCTGCAAGGGCGTCAAGTCCAACGCCATCCTGGTTTCCAAGGGTAAGGCCGGCATTGGCATGGGCCCGGGTCAGCCCAATCGCGTTGACTCTGCACTGCTTGCCTGCGAGCGCGCCGAGGACTTCTGCGAGCGCGAGGGCGTGGAGAAGGGCGGCTTTGCCTGTGCAAGCGACGCGTTCTTCCCGTTCCGCGACAACGTCGACGTGCTTGCCGCGCACGGCGTGACCTGCATCATCCAGCCCGGTGGCTCCAAGCGCGACGACGAGAGCGTCCAGGCCTGCAACGAGCATGGCATTGCGATGGTCTTCACGGGGGCCAGGCATTTTAGGCACTAATATCGTTACGCGGTTTTACCAAACCGCGTAACTGCTCGACGCTGCGCCGGACCCAAGCACCTCATCTCGCCGCTCAAACCGTCGCTCGCGTACAGAAGTACGCGTCGCTCCTCTTTCGCGGCGACCTGAGGCACTTGGGTCCGGCTCGCTGGCTTATGCTCCACCAGCGGTATTGGCTCGCCCCGAACTAAAGCTATCTATTGCCGTCCGTGCCGGTTGGTGCGGGCGGCTTTTTTGGGTATAACGGTGCGGTGTATGTTTTTGAGAAAGGTTGGATATGGCCGTTGTGGATGATGCCGAGCTGTTTGGCAATGCCGAGGATCAGCGTGCGTACGAGGACTTTTGCGCCAATCAGGAGGCGGTCGAGAAGTTTACGCTCGACAAGCCCGCGCTTGTCTGCCGTTGGCGCATGTCCAACAAAAAGGTACCCATGCTCAACCGTCACATCCGCGCGCTGTCTGAGCGCCTGGTGCAGGGCGAGCCACTCACCCATAACATGCTCAGCTGGGCCAAACAACACGTTGAGTGGTCGCTTGCCGAGGGCGATTACACCGCACATGACGGCGTGCTCATGCTGGTGATCGACGTCAACGGCAACGCCGCCATGACGGTGGGGGAGTACGAGCCGCTCGCCGATACGTCGGCCAAGGCGCTGCGTGCCCGCTCCGCCGAGGCCCGCTCCGAGGCTGACGAAACTGGCGTGGCGCCCGAGCTGCTCGCCGCCGTCAACAACGGCGAGCTCGCCTTTGTGGCGCCGGCGGACGAGTTTCTGTGCGGCACGGCGACGCTCATCGAGCAGCTGGCCCAGACCAAGGGCATCCCGGTCTCGCGCGTGGACATTCCCGCGCAGCTCAAGGGTGCCCTGTTCCTAGTGAGCGACGAGCACGGCGTGGTCCCCGCGACCGAGACGGACGCCGCCGAGGCCGACGCCGCCACGGTCGCCTTCTTCGCCGAAGGCTACGAAAAGCTCCGTGCCCGCCGCTCCTAACCTCAAGGCGGGGTGGGCTTACTGAAGCGAGCGAGCGCGTTCGATGGCGTAGGCGAGCGACAGCTGCTCCATCTCCGGGGCGCATTTGTAGCTCAGTCCGGTGAGAGCCGTCACCTTATCGAGGCGATATCGAATCGTGTTCGGGTGCTGGCCAGTCTGCTTGGCGGTTTGCTCGATACGTCGGTCGTTCTCGATGAATGCGGCGAGCGTGGATTCCAGTTCGCTGCCATGCTCGCTGTCGTGCTCGCGTATCGGCGAGAGAATCGCCTCCGAGAACGACCGCATCTCCGGGGTTTCCGCAAAAGGCATCACGGTTCTCAGGATGCCGAGCTGCGCATAGCGGATGGGGCCCTCGGCTCGTTGACAAGATAGGCGCTGTGCGTAAATCGCCTGAGAGATCGCCTGCGCCACTGCCTCGTCTCCAAACAGAATATTGCTGATGCCGAGCCCTTCCGCTCCGCCATCGATACCGCTAGCCTCGATGAGCTCCATGAGCGCCTGCACGATCCGCTCCACATCGAGCGTCTGCTCCGAGTCACTTGTCGCTACGAATAACAGACCTCCGTCATAGGGCGCCAGCATGTTGTGGCATCCGGCGAGGGTCGATTTTGCGCAGAGACGTTCGATTTGCAAAAACGTACGCGGGTCGAGGGGCTCTGCAAACGATGCGAACAGGGCGACCGCTTCGTCCAGAAATGACGGGTTGAGGCCTCGGATGCGTCGGCAGATGGACTCGGGCGATACGTCTGTCCTCAGGGCATCGATCTCGCGCTGTGCGAAGTCGATGGACGCGAGCTGCTCGATATGCCGTTTGACCTCATAGATGACGCCGTCAAAGAACAGTGAGTCGTCGGTCGTGAGAAAGACCGGGTAGTGCCGCGCGTTGGCGTAGCGGATGGCCTGGTCGGGAATCGGGATGTGCAGGACGTTTTTGATGATAAGACCGCTCGTCCCCTTGGCGACGAGGTATTTCACGGCTTCAGTGATGAGGTATGGGTCGTCCTTCGCATAGAGGAAGGTGCTGAGGACGATCTCGTCTGAGCTGAAGTTGACGCGCTGGTACTTGCTCTTGAGGCCGGGCATGAGTTCATAATCGAGAATCCCGACGCCAGAGACGGCGCGCGAGACGCCATCGCTGCCGGCGATTAGACGGACCGACCCCTCATATTCCCGTGAGAAGTCCGAGATGGTGTATAGCATCAACATCACCTTGTAAATCACTACAATAAGTACAGGTATAAATAGGATAATTGCACATCCGTATGCCTTTCATGCGAGAAATAGTTCAAATACATGCTGATAGAACGAAAATTCAGACCGAGAATCGTTGTAGATTCCAACAATAAATGATCCTTGGCGGCATCGTTACTAAACCGTACAGTGAAGCAACGTAAAGCTTTCGCTGAGAGGAGCGATGATGGGGCAGATGGTGGTGCTATCGGCCGAGGAAGTTTCCAAGGTGCTGACGATCGAGGATGCGATCGCTGCCGTGGAGGAGGCATATCGCCAGAAGGCAACGGGCAAGGGCCTTGCGTGGCCGATGGTATATGAGCAATTCGAACCCGGCGTGGCCGATATGGATATCCGCTCGGGCGAGTTGGCGGGAAGCGGCCTCTTCGGTCTCAAACTCACCGCCTGGTTCTCCCAGAATCCCAAAAAGGGGCTGCCTGAGATCTTTGGCACCACGCTGCTGTGCGACAACGCGACGGGCGAGCCGTTGGCGCTGCTCAATGCCTCCGCCGTCACCGGACTTCGCACTGGTGCCGCCGCTGCGCTCGGTGCCAAGTGGCTGGCTCGGGCGGACGCATCCAAACTGCTTGTTGCGGGTGCCGGCCACATGAGCACCTACATGGTGGCGGGCGTGCTCGCCGCCTGTCCCAAAGTGAGCGAGGTCAAGGTGTGGGAGCCGGTTTCCGATGCCGCGCCCGAGGCCCGCGCCGAGCGCATGCGAGACGAGGTCGCCCATATCTTGGGCGACTGCGAGCATGCTCGCGAGGCATCCACCTATTCCATCGAAGCGACGGCTGACGGCCGGGGTGCCGCGGCAGAGGCCGACATCATCGTGACGATCACGCCGGCGACCAAGCCCATCATCCCCGATGCATGGGTGCGCCCCGGTACGCATATCTCCTGCGTCGGTGCCGACATGCCTGGCAAGCAGGAGCTCGCCTCGGCACTTGTCGCCCGTGCCGCTGTTTACGTCGACGACCGCGAGCAATCGGTCGCGTCCGGTGAGCTGGAGATTCCGGTTGCCGAGGGTGCCATCACGCCCGAGGACATCAAAGCGGAGCTCGGCGAAGTCATCGCCGGCGCGGCTGCGGGGCGTTCGGATGACGAACAGGTGACGGTGTTCGATACGTCGGGCATCGCCGTTCAGGACCTTTCGGCATCGAAAATCGCCTACGACCGCGCCGTCGAGGCGGGGCTGGGCACCGTGGTGGAACTGTAGGAAAGTCAGGGAAAGGAAACGACAATGCAGATTAAGGATTTCGCCGTCGAGCAGTGGATGAACGAGTGGGAGACCAAGTGCACCCACAACGTTGCGGAGACGTGCGTCTACTCCCTCACGCTCGACCAGCTGTTCGAGCTTACGAACACCGACAAGAAGGCGTGGCTCGACAGTCTGTGCTCGCGCCGATTCACCTACGGAGACATCGAGGGGCAGCCCGGCTTCCTCGAGGGGGTCGCGCGTCTCTATAAGACGGTCGAGCCCGGGCATATCGTGCCCACGCACGGCGCGACCGGTGCCAACTCCCTGGTTATTTCCACGCTCGTCGAACCGGGCGATCATGTAGTCTCCGTCAAGCCCACCTACCAGCAGCTTTATTCGATTCCCGAGATGTGCGGTGCGAAGGTCGATATCCTTCAGCTCGATCGCAAGAACGGCTACCACGTCGACGTCGACGCGCTCGATGCCCTGGTGACCGACGATACCAAGCTCATCTGCATCAATAACCCGGACAACCCCACGGGCGCCCTGCTCGACACCGATACGCTCAAGGCGATTGTCGAGGTTGCGCGCAAACACGACGCATGGCTGCTCTGCGACGAGGTCTACCGTCTGCTTGCTCAGACGGATGAATACTGCGAGTCCGTGATCGACCTGTACGACAAGGCCGTCGTCACCGCATCCATGTCCAAGGTCTGGTCGTTCGCTGGCCTGCGTCTGGGCTGGGCGGTCACCAAGAGCCCGGAACTTCGTCGCGCGCTGCTCTCGCATCGCGACTACAACCTGATTTCCGCCGGCATATTCAGCGAGACGGTGGCGGAGCTGATTCTGAGCAACGCTTCCGTGATCCTTGAGCGCAGCCGTCGCATCGTCCGTCAGAACCTTGCTGTTCTGGAGAAGTGGGTCGAGAGCGAGCCGCACCTGTCGTTTGTCAAGCCCGAGGCGGGTACCACCGCGCTCGTGTATTACGACTACGACATCGACTCCAGGACGTTCTGCATCGACATGATTAAGAAGTCCGGCGCGCTCGTCACCCCGGGCGATTGCTTCGAGGAGCCCAAGAGCATGCGCATCGGCTATGCATATTCCGATAACACCGACGACCTGCAGAAGGGTCTGGATGCCATCTCCGCGTACATGCGTACGCTCGAGTAGAGGCTCGAGGGCGAAGTGATGGGGTCGATCGGTTTAGGACCGAGGGCCCCTATTTTCTCTCAAGGCTACCGAACACTTTTGTCATATTAGGTTCCCACGGGGTCGTATCGCCGCGACGCCGTGGGCATAATGGTGTGGAAGGTGCAAGTTACGCGAAATGGGAGGACACATGGCGCTGATCTATGTCGTTGAGGACGACGAGCCCATTCGTCGCGAGCTCGCCGATATCCTTGCCCGTGCCGGTTTTGAGGTCGAGGCCTGCGAGTCGTTCGAGCATGTCTCGCGCGATATTCTTGCCGCCGCGCCCGACCTGGTGCTGCTCGACCTGACGCTTCCTGTCAAAGACGGCCAGCACATCTGCCACGAGGTCCGTCGCGAATCTGAGGTTCCCATCATCGTGCTTACCTCGCGCTCGACTGAGATCGACGAGGTCATGGCCATGACACTCGGCGCGGACGACTTTGTGCCCAAGCCCTACAGCGCCCGTGTGCTCGTGGCGCGCATCAATGCCTTGCTGCGTCGCACCATGGCTACCGGTGAGCGCAGCACGCTCGTCCACAAGGGACTGGAGCTCGACCTCGCCCGCTCCATGGTCACCAACACGCAAACCGGCGCTAGCACCGAGCTCACCAAAAACGAGCTGCGTATCCTCTCGCTGCTTCTGAGCCGCGCGGGCAAGATCGTTTCGCGCTCGGCCATCATGCAGGACCTGTGGGACTCCGATGCCTTCGTGGACGACAACACGCTCACCGTCAACATCAACCGTCTGCGCACCACGCTCGAAGAAATCGGCGTCAAGGGGTATTTGACCACGCATCGCGGCCAAGGCTATTCGGTCTAGGTGCCGGTTATGTCGTTTGCCAAGTTCTTTAAAGATGCGCTGCTTCCCGTCGCCGTGTGGACGTGCGGCGTGCTGCTGAGCTGCTTTGTGCTGACGGTCGCCGGTGCTCCCGTCTCCATCGTGGTCGTGGCAGTCGGCGTGTCCTTTGTCTTTGGCATGCTCGGCATTGTGATCGAGTATGCGCGCCGTCGTCGTTTTCTGCGTCAGCTGGAACGCGCGGCCGAGGAGCTGGAAAGCCCCGCATGGGTGCAGGAGATGGTCCAGTGCCCGACGTATGCCGAGGGCGAACTCGAGTACGAGGTTTTGCGCCGGGTGGGCAAAGCCGCCTGCGACGAGGTGGCAGAAGGCCGCCGTCAGACCGATGACTACCGCGACTATATCGAGAGCTGGGTCCACGAGGCCAAACTGCCCTTGGCGGCGGCCCACCTGATCTTGGAAAACCTGGACGGCAGCGAAGACGACCTGTCGCGTGTGGATGACCTGGCACGCGAGCTTGCCCGCGTGGAGCGCTATATCGACCAGGCGCTGTACTACGCGCGCTCGGAAGTCGTAGAGCGCGACTACCTGATTCGTCGCTGGGATCTCAAGACCTTGGTGACGGGCGCGATTAAAGCCAACGCGCGTGAGCTCATCGCGGCGCACGTGGCGCCGGTGTGCGAGAACCTCGACTTTGAGGTCTTTACCGACGAGAAGTGGCTTGAGTTTATTCTGGGCCAGCTCATCCAGAACAGCATTAAATACGCGCGCGAGGACGGCGCAAAGATCGTGTTTTCTGGCGCGTTGCTGGACGAGGGCCTGGCGAGCGAGCGCATCGAGCTCACCGTTGCCGATAACGGCTGCGGCGTGTGCGCGGCAGACCTGCCGCGCGTGTTCGAGAAAGGTTTTACCGGCGACAACGGCCGCACCACCAAGCGCGCAACGGGCATCGGCCTCTACCTGGTGGCGCGCCTGTGCTCCAAGATGGGCATCGACGTCACCGCGGCATCCGAGCCCGGCGAAGGCTTTGTCGTAACATTCGCCTTCTCGACCAACAAATTCCAATATTTCGAGTAGTGCACGCGGCAGACGTCCGCCCAAACAAAACGTGCCGCCCCAAACGGGGCGGCACGCCATTTTTCTATCAGATAACTCGCTGAAGTACGGTGACGAAGGCGCAAGGCCGGGAGGGGTTATCTAAGCCGACATCCCGCAGCCGCGAAGCGGCGAGGACGTCGGCGTGATAACCCCGCAGGCCTTGCGCCGGCGGGAAGGAACCTACTTCACGACCAAGATGTCGCAGTCGGTGTTGCGCAGCAGGAACGTCGAAATCGAACCCAGGAGCGCATACTTGATCGAGGACAGGCCACGAGCGCCGCAGAGCACCAGGTCGGGCTTGACCACGTCGAGCATCTCGTCCTTGAGCGTCTCGCGAATACGGCCGGCGCGAATCATGACCTCGACCTCGGGAATGTCGGGATTGGCTTTAGCCTCTTCGAGCTGCTTGGCGATGGAGTTCTTAAATGCCTCCTCTAGGCCGTTGACCAGATCGACTGGATATGAACCGGCGCTCTCGAGTGCCGTGGAATCGATAACGTGGCCGATAATCAGCTTGGCGCCGTTGTTCGCGGCGACCTTGATGGCGCGTGCGAGCACAAAATCCTGCTGCTCAGTACCGTCGAGCGAAACAAATACCTTGGTATAGCCCTCGTTCATGGTTTCCTCCTTGGTCTATCGCACGGGCGCGGGGCTCGTGCGTCGGGCGGGCGCGGATGCGTGGCCGCCGGACACTTTATCTTGTTGCAGTTATACCCAAGGATTTGGGTTTGACCGCTCGCAATTCTGTGAACGGGCGAGTTTTTTGGTAAGGGTAGGCGCAGGCGCGCCGCCAACGGTTGATAATGGGACATCGCCCGCACCGTCCGCAGAACAATATCGGCGGGTGTCTAACGAGGGGGTCCCTTTGGATATCATTGAGCTTCTAAAATCTGCCTTCATGGGCCTGGTCGAGGGCATCACCGAATGGCTGCCTGTTTCGTCGACCGGTCACATGATCTTGGTGGACGAGTTCGTCAAGATGAACGTGAGCGAGACGTTCTGGAATATGTTCCTGGTCGTGATTCAGCTTGGCGCCATTTTGGCCGTCTGCGTTTTGTTCTTCTACGACCTCAACCCGTTTTCTCCCAGCAAGGGCAAGGAGGGCCGTCGCGACACCTGGGTGCTATGGGGCAAGATTGTGCTCGGCTGCATTCCCGCCGCGGCGATCGGTCTGCCGCTTAACGACTGGATGGAGGAGCATTTCTACAATGCTCCCGTCGTGGCGTTGGCGCTCATTGTGTACGGCGTGCTGTTTATCGTGATCGAGAACTGGCGCGCGAACAAGCGCGACCAGGCTGCTCTTGCCGGTTCGTTTGGTTCGCGTGCTGTGGTGGCGGGCGGACGTCCCGCCGGTGCGCATTTTGCCGCGCCCGCTGCGACTGCCGCCGCAGACGATGACGATAGCTTGGACTTTGGCTCCATCACTACGCTCGAGGATCTGAGCTGGAAGACCGCGCTGGGTATCGGTTGCTTCCAGGTGCTTTCGCTGATTCCGGGCACATCGCGCTCCGGCTCCACGATCATCGGCGGCCTGCTTTTGGGCTGCACGCGTTCGGTGGCGTCCAAGTTTACGTTCTTCCTGGCCATTCCCGTCATGTTTGGCGCGAGTGCGCTCAAGCTGGTCAAGTACTTTATTAAGGGCGGCACGTTCGGCACCAACGAAATCGCCATCCTGGGCGTGGGCTGCGTCGTCGCCTTTGTGGTGTCGCTCATTGCCATCAAGTGGCTTATGGGCTTCGTGCGCCGTCACGACTTCAAGTGCTTCGGCGTCTACCGCATCATCCTGGGCATCGTGGTGCTCGCGTACTTCTTTGTCCTGGAGCCTATGCTCGGCCTGTAACTTGGTTGACGCTGCGCGGCGACCAGAGCGACAACTTGTCATTCAAAGGGGGTGGCATGACCAAAAGGTCTATGCCGCCCCCTTTTCATGCCAATTTGTTCGCTCTGGCCGCCGCTCGCTGCTGCCATGACATCGGTGGCCCCCAATGCACCAAATCCGCTGGGGCGGGCCTGACGGTGGCGCACGGAGTCGTGGTGTGATTTGCGTCGGTGTCCGCGCGGCTCGGTATACTGGTACGGCTCAAACTATGGCGCCGCCCGCAGGCGCGCCGTCCGTCAGATGAGGAGTCGCCCATGACCCAGCCCCTGCCCTGGGAAAAGAACGCCGCGGTACCCGTACCGCCCGCGCCGGAACCCGTGCCGCTCGATGCATACACCGCCCCCGCTGCGCCGGAGCCCGAGCTCGTTCCGCTCGACATCTACGACGCTCCCGCGCCGGCGCCCAAGCCCGCCAAACCGCTCGTCGACATCGACAGCCTTAATCCCGCCCAGCGCGAGGCGGTCCTGTCCACCGAGGGCCCGTTGCTGGTGCTCGCCGGCGCCGGCTCGGGCAAGACCCGCGTCTTGACCTTCCGCATCGCACATATGCTCGGCGACCTGGGTGTTAAGCCTTGGCAGGTTCTTGCCATTACGTTTACCAACAAGGCCGCGGCAGAGATGCGCGAGCGTCTGGCGGCACTCATTCCCAGCGGCACCCGTGGCATGTGGGTGTGCACCTTCCATGCTATGTGCGTGCGCATGCTGCGCGAGGACGCCGACCTGTTGGGCTACACCGGCCAGTTCACCATCTACGATGACGATGACTCAAAGCGCATGGTGCGCGACATTATGCAGGCGCTCGGCATCGAGCAAAAGCAGTTCCCCATCAACATGATCCGCAGCAAGATTAGCTCGGCCAAAAACGCCATGATCGGCCCCGAGGACATGCTCAAGAGCGCCGATAGCCCCAACGACAAAAAGGCCGCGCAGGTCTACCTAGAGCTGGAGCGCCGCCTGCGCGCCGCCAATGCGATGGACTTTGACGACCTGCTCGTGCGCGCGCTCGAGCTGCTGCGCACCCGTCCCGAGGTGCTCGATAAGTACCAAGAGCGCTTCCGCTACATTAGCGTCGACGAGTATCAGGACACCAACCACGTCCAGTACGAAATCGCCAACCTGCTGGCCGCTAAGTACCAAAACCTCATGGTCGTGGGCGACGATGACCAGTCCATTTATAGCTGGCGTGGCGCCGACATCACCAACATCCTGGACTTTGAGAAGGACTTTAAAAACTGCAAGACCGTCAAGCTGGAGCAGAACTATCGCTCTACGGGTCACATCCTGAGCGCCGCCAACGCCGTGGTGCGCCACAACTCGCAGCGCAAGGACAAGCGCCTGTTTACGGCCGAGGGCGATGGCGAGAAGATCCAGGCCTTCCAGGCGAGCGACGAACGCGACGAGGGTCGCTGGATTGCCGGCGAGATCGAGAAACTGCATGCCAAAGGCACGAGCTACGACGACATCGCCGTGTTCTATCGCACCAACGCCCAGTCGCGTATCCTCGAAGATATGTTCCTGCGCGCGGGCGTGCCCTACAAGATCGTGGGCGGCACGCGATTCTTCGACCGTGCCGAGATCCGCGACGTCATGGCCTACCTTAAGATGATCGTGAACCCGGCCGACGAGATGAGCGTCAAGCGCGTCATCAACACACCGCGCCGCGGCATCGGTTCCACCTCGATCCAAAAGATCGAGCAGCTGGCGCGCGACAACCGCTGCTCGTTCTTCCAGGCTTGCGAGATCGCGTGTGCCGAAACCGGCATGTTTAGCGCCAAGGTGCGCAACGGCCTGTCGAGCTTTGTGTCGCTGGTGCGCGAGGGTCGCCGCATGGACGGCGAGCTCAAGGACGTTGTCGAGATGATTGTCGATAAGACGGGCCTACTGCAGGCTTTCCGCGCCGAGGGCACCATGGAGTCCGAGAGCCGCGCCGAGAACATCCAGGAATTCCTGGGCGTCGCTGCCGAATTTGAGGAGACGCACGAGGACATCGAGGGTACGCTCGAGAGCTTGGAAGAGCTGCGCGCAGCCGGTGTTGCCGACGTGCCTGCCGGCGCCGAGCCCGAGCCCGTCGTGGTGAGCGCGCCTGCGCCCGAACCGGGGCCATCTGCCCCGGCATCCTCGTTTGAGGCACTCGTCGGCGCGCGCGATGCCGCGGGCTCCAATCCGCTCGATAGTCTGGCTGCTCCGGCGCTGTCTCCGCAGGATGCCCTGGCTGCTGCCATCGCGGGCAACGCGTATGCCGCGCCGACGGAGATGCCGGCGGGTGCCGTGCATGCCGACGAGATTGAGCGCACCTACGGTCCGCTCACCTGTAAGGCGCTGCCGGCACTCATGGAGTGGCTGGCCCTGCGCTCCGACTTGGATTCCCTGGCCGGCGAGACGCATGCCATCACCATGATGACCATCCACTCCGCCAAGGGCCTGGAGTTCCCGGCGGTGTTCGTGGCCGGCATGGAGGAGGGCATCTTCCCGCACGTGCACGACTTTGGCGGCAGCGATGACCCGGGTAAGCTTGAGGAGGAGCGTCGCCTGGCCTACGTCGCCATCACGCGCGCCCGCAAGCGCCTGTTCCTGACCTATGCGGCCACGCGTCGCACCTACGGCTCGACCTCTGCCAACCCGCGCTCGCGCTTCCTCAATGAGATTCCGTTTGAGGATATCGAGTTTAGCGGTATCGGTTCTGCCGGTTTTGAAGGCACGGGCTGGGAGAAGCGCGGCGACCGTCACGGCACCTTTGGCTCGGGCATGGGTTCGGATATGTATGGCGGCAAGGTGTTTGGCTCGCATACGCGCTCGACCGGCGGTTCCGGTTCGCGCGGTGGATCGAGCTTTGACGATTTCTTTGGCGGCAGCAGCTACGGGACCGAGCGCTATCGTGGGGTCTCGCCCGACGCCGGCCGTGTTGCCTCGACCTTTGGCTCGGGCGCGCCGCGAGCCAAAAAGCCGTCGTCCAAGGTGTCCCCGACGGTGGAGCGCAAGGTCGATCGCGCCAGCGCATCGCAGGACTTTGCCGCGGGCGATACCGTGAGCCATAAGACCTTTGGCACGGGTACCGTGATCTCGGTCGCCGGAGACATGATCGAGGTCCAGTTCGAAAAGACCGGCCAGACCAAAAAGCTCATGAAGGGATTCGCTCCGATCGTCAAGCTGTCATAATCCCGGCGGACCTGGGCGGGCGTATGGGGCAACATCGCCTGCTCGGGCAGTCCTGCTCGCACGGAGAGCACATTAAGTGCTCTCCGGCTCGTGCGGAACTCGCGATCGATGTTGCCCCATACGCCCGCCCAGGTCCTTAGATAACGTTGCTTGCGAACGTCGCTTTGCCCGTTCGCTTTTTGGTCTGGAGGGCCGGGTGGGCTGAATACTTAGACATGGCAAGGGGCTCCCCCGTTAAAGAACGGGGGAGCCCCTTGTTGCGTTTTGAATGGTGCGCTTGGCTTTGATGATTGATGATTTTATACGATTCAGTATAATTTCAGATAGACGCTAAAATGTAACCGAAATGAAAACGGTGATTGTACATGCTGATAAACTGCCTCCCAAAAAGACTCTTCTCTTTAGAGCTCGCTATCGACCCGGAGCCAGTTGAGATGCAGATTCCTCGCATGTATCTTGAGCGGTATTCGCTTCGCTTGGCACGGCTCGGCATGTCTAAACAGGGCCGTTTTATTGTTGCGGAACCAAAGGAACCGCCCAGTGTCATTTCGGCGCGAAATCTCGTCAGTGCGGTGCGCAAGTTAGATGTTCACCCGGTGGTAATTTGCTGGGATGCTATGGATTTAGGTTTTATGCGCGCGCTTTCTTCGGAGGGAATCGCATATATCCGAGATGAGCGAAATGCGTTCCTGCCGTTTATCGGAGCCGTTATTTCCGATGAGGTGCTGGGTGCTTCTCCCGCTGCTCCGCTTTCGCCCCAATCTCAACGAATCGTCCTAAATCTCATTGCGGGACGATGGGTTGACTGCTCCGCCGGCGACCTAGCGCGTCTGTGTGGCAAAAGCGCGGCAAGCGTCAGCGGCTATCTTTCGGAAATCGCCGCTATAGCTCCTGGGTTGATTATGCGGGACGGCAAAAAGCGTATATTGTGTGACGCCGGGCTGTCGACCGAGACGTTGCTAGATGGGTTTGAGGACTATCTTCGCACGCCAGTTTTAGAGCGAATCCGGCTCAAGAAGGTTATCGAGAGAACAGAGCTACGTGCCGTTGATGCGCTGCTTTCCGGTGTGTCTGCCCTTAGCTATATGTCCGACCTTGCCCATGAAGACTCTGCTCCAACCATTGCTCTCGAAAAATATCAGCTAGAGGCTTTGAAAGAGCATATGGGCGACAGATGGCTGGAGGCTCAGTGGTACGAACCGGCGGCAGTTGTGATTGAGGTCTGGTCGTATCCCGTGGACGCGCCGTCCGATATTAGTTTTGACGCGACTGGTTTGCAGTGTGTCGACCCGTTTTCCTTATACGTTGCTTGCGCAAAAGCAGATTACAAAGAAGATCGTCTGCTCGACGCGGTCGAACAGCTCAGGAGGACGATATGTCAAAAGTGAGGGGAATAGAGCGATTTGCCGATGCCATGAGCGGCTGTAAAGGCGGTTACGTCCTTATTGGTGGAGGGGCCTGCAGCGTTCTATTTGACAATGAGGGCGATTCGTTTAGAGCTACTGAAGACTTGGATGTCGTCGTAATTGTTGATGGGAAAGGCGTTGAATTCGCCACTGCATTGTGGGCATTTATCAAAGCTGCCGGATATGAGACTGGAAAGGTCGGCGATGGAAGGTGCACTTACTATCGGTTCTGTTTGCCCGAAGGATCAAGGCAAGTCCTAGACTATCCCGGCCAAATTGAGCTATTTGCCCGACATCCTGATTTTGTGCTCGAAGATGAAACGAGCGAAGTGGCACCTCTTTCCTTTGACGGGGCCGTATCAAGTCTTTCGGCAATTATTCTCGACGATGGCTACTACGAATTTATTCGCGACAACGCAACGAACGTAGAGGGCATTACGTTGCTCGATGCGCTCCATATCATTCCCCTCAAGATGCGTGCACACATTGATATCAATAGGAGCTATGAAGAAGGGCGCCATTGCAACGATAAAGATCGACGAAAGCATCGCTCGGATATTGTTCGACTTGCGGGTTTGTTGCCGCCTTCGGCTCGCTTGGAGCTAATAGAGCAAATGAGGGCTGATGCCGGAGACTTCTTTGCGGACTTTTCTTCTTATGTAAATCGGCAGACCGATCGTAAAGAGAGAGCGCGTCTTCAGGACACATTATCGTTTCTCGAAAAGGTCTACCTATAGGCACCTTGATTCGTTATGTATGGCGAGGGGCTCTCCCGTTTGATGAGCGGGGGAGCCCCTTGTTGCTTTTTGATTGTCGTAACTAGCCAGAGGCTCGCCGGGATGGGACGCGGGGTTTGGTCGATCGCGAGTTCCGCACGAGCCGGAGAGCACTTAATGTGCTCTCCGTGCGAGCAGGACTGTCCGAGCAGGCGACCAAACCCCGCGCCCCGTCCCGGCGAGCGCTTGGGGACCGGTGACCTATAGGTGGCTGATGATCAGTTCCATCTTGCCTTCGAGGTCGATGGAGCTGACGGTGCTCGGGGCCAGCAGGTGGCTTCCCTTGTGGACGGGGTCGCCGCAGACGGTGCCTTCGCCGTCGATGACCGACAGGCACATGAAGGGCCAGCGCTGGTCGAGGGTCTTGCTGCCGTTGACGCGCACGCGATCGACGGTGTAGCAGGGGTTGGACTCGAGCTCGGTCACGCCGTCCACCTCGGGCGCGGTCACCGTGCCGTCGGTCGGAGCCTGAGCATCAAAGTCGATGCAGTCGAGGCTCTGCTCAATGTGCAGCGGGCGCAGGTTGCCGTCAGTGCCGGGACGGTCGTAGTCGTACAGACGATACGTCACGTCGCTCGACTGCTGCGTCTCCAAAATGAGCGTGCCGGTCTTGATGGCGTGCACGGTACCGGAATCAATCTGGAAAAAGTCGCCCTTGTGAATCGGCAACACGTTGAGCATGTCGTCCCAACGTCCTTCCTCGATCATTTGTGCGGCCTCGGCGCGGTCCTTGGCACGCTGGCCGACGATGATCGTGGCGTCGGGCTCGCAGTCCAGCACATACCAACACTCGGTTTTGCCCAGGCTACCGTTCTCGTGCTCGGCAGCGTACTCGTCGTTGGGATGAATCTGGATCGAAAGGTCGTCCTTGGCGTCCAGAATCTTAATGAGCAGCGGGAACTCCTTGCCCTCGCAGTTGCCAAAGAGCTCGCGATGCTCGGCCCACAGCCACGACAGCGTGTGGCCGGCATACGGGCCCTCCGCAATCTGGCAGTCGCCGTTGGGGTGGGCCGAGATGGCCCAGCACTCACCGATGGGGCCATCGGGAATGTCGTAGCCAAATACGGTTTCGAGCTGGCGTCCGCCCCAGATCTTCTCGTGGAAGATCGGCGTCAGCTTAATCAAATCGGACATGTTCATACCCCCATTGTGTTGCGCGGGCGCTGCGTAAAACTGTTCAAAGCGAGCGCCCGGATGACTACAAAAACCTATGCCAACGTTACGTTGTGCAACTCAAAGCGGTCGCCAACGTTGCGCGAGACCGAATACTCAAAGGCCGCGCCGCTGTCCAAAAAGCCAATCTGGGTGAGCTCGAGCAGGGGAGAGCCAGGTTTGGTGTCCAGGCGATCGGCTTCTTCCTCGGTTGCTGCCACGGCGCGAATGGTGCGGTGGAAGCTCGAAATCTTCAGCCCGCATTGCTCGCGGATAAAGCGGTAGACCGATCCGTACAGGTCCTTCTTTTTAAGGCCTGGAATCAGCTCGAGCGGCATGTAGGTGTACTCGATAACGATGGGCTTCTCATCGGCCTGACGCACGCGCACGATGTGATAGGCAAAGTCATCCTCGGCAATTCCCAGCTGGGCTGCGATGTCCGCTGGTGGATTAACAATCGAGAAATCGTAGACCACCGAGGTCACCTTCTCCCCGCGGTGCTCATACGAAAAACCCTGGGCACGGTCGTTTTTGCCCTGGAAAAACGCCTGGCCGGGAAGCCCCGCCGTGTCCTTAACGTAGGTACCCGATCCACGACGGCTGGTAATAAGACCTTCCTCGGTGATTTGCTCGATAGCTCGTTTGACGGTGATTTTGGAAACGCTATAGAGCTCGCAGAACTCAACGACGGTGGGAAGCTTGTCGCCCGGTTTAAGAGCGCCATCCTCGATACTTCGACGAATATCTGCAGCTATCGCCTCGTATTTGGGAATCATTGAACCTCCTTTCCGACATATATCAATACGCAAGTAAGTATAACCCTTAACAAGGCACCCATATAACCTTTATCTAAGAAGCTCGAGAAAGAAAAAAGAAAAAGACGCTTTACTTTTAGAATTAGAGCGCTATAGTTTAAGCAACGAACGGAATCTTTCCGCAGAACAGGATCGACCGTTTGGGGACGGTTTTGTTTTGGCGGGTTGGATATCGGTATGACCGGTGCGCGCCCGCGCCGGATAACCTGCCAAAGCAAACCCGTCTCCAACCGGAAGCTCTAGAACACGAAAGCGAGGACTTTGATGGCACAGTATCAGCTGCCCAACGACTTCTTCTTTGGCGCTGCTATGTCCGGCCCGCAGACTGAGGGTCAGTGGAACCAGGGCGGCAAGCTCGAGAACCTGTGGGACACCTGGTCCATCCAGGATCTGGGCTCGTTCTACAACTGCGTTGGCTCTTACGCCGGCAATGACTTTATGGCCAAGTACCAGGAAGACCTTCGCATTTTGAAGGACTTGGGCCTGGATACCTATCGCACTTCCATCCAGTGGAGCCGTCTGCTCGATGCCGACGGCAACCTCAACGAGGAAGGCGCCGCGTGGTATCACGAGTTGTTCCGCGCCTCTCGCGAAGCCGGCCTGGAGCCGTTTGTCAACTTGTACCACTTTGACATGCCCACCTACCTTTTTAACCGTGGCGGCTGGGAGAGCCATGAGGTTGTCGAGGCTTACGCACATTACGCCGACGTCGCCTTCCACGAGTTTGGCCAGGAGATCAAGTACTGGTTCACCTTTAACGAGCCCATCGTCGAGCCCGAGCAGCGCTATCAGGAGGGCGTGTGGTTCCCGCAGCTCCACGACTTTAGCCGCGCTCGCACCGTGCAGTATCACATCTCGCTGGCACATGCGCTGGCCGTGGCCAACTACCGTCGCGCCTATGACGAGGGCGCCGTTCGCAGCGATGCCAAGATCGGCATGATCAACTGCTTTACCCCGGTCTACACCAAGGAGAACCCCAGCGAGGCGGACCTCGAGGCCGTGCGTATGACCAGCGGCATCAACAACCGCTGGTGGCTCGACCTCATTACCAAGGGCGAGCTTCCCGCCGACGTGCTCGACAGCCTGGCCGAGGGCGGCGTTAAGCTTCCGTTCCGTGCCGGCGACCAAGAGATTCTTAAGCAGGGTGTTGTCGACTGGCTCGGTTGCAACTACTACCACCCCACGCGCGTTCAGGCGCCGGCGAGCAAGATCGACCAGTACGGTCTGCCGCACTTTGCCGACGAGTACGTGTGGCCCGACGCCGTTATGAACGAGAGCCGCGGCTGGGAGATCTACCCGCAGGGCCTCTACGACTTTGGCATGGACTGCGCTAAGAACTACCCCGATCTTGAGTGGTTCGTTTCCGAGAACGGCATCGGCATCATGGACGAATACAAGAACCGAGACGCCGAAGGAACCATCCAGGATGACTACCGCGTCGACTTTGTACGCCAGCACCTGGAGTGGGTTGCCAAGGCAATTGCCGAGGGCGCCAAGTGCCGTGGATACCATTATTGGGCCGTCATCGATAACTGGTCTTGGGCGAATGCCTTTAAGAACCGTTACGGTTTTGTCGAGGTCGACCTTATGGACGGCTACAAGCGCCGCCTTAAGAAGTCGGCAGCTTGGCTCAAGCAGGTCGCCACGACTCACGTGGTTGATTAGCGAACGGGCGAACGCCCAGAGCGCGCGCCGCTGCGCGCAACACATGGCACATCTGGTGGCAGAGGGCGACAGACCACCGTGCGCATAGGAAAAGGCCGGATTTGAAAGTTAGGAGCAATCATGGCCAGTGACAACGGAAAGAGCTTCCTCGACAAGTTTGCCGAGGTCTCTGCGAAGGTGGGAAACCAGGTTCACCTGCGTTCCCTGCGTGACGCCTTCGCGACCATCACGCCGCTCTATATCCTTGCGGGTATCGCGGTTCTTATTAACAACGTCGTGTTCCCTCTGTTCCCGCTCGATGCGGCGGGCCTTGCCAACCTTCAGACGTGGGGTTCGGCAATTACGCTGGGCACCCTCAACGTCTCTGCCATTATCTTGGCCGGATTGATTGGCTACAGCCTCGCTAAGAACAAGCGTTTCGATAACCCGCTCGCTTGCGTGGTCGTCGCTATCTCTGCTTTCGTCATCATGATGCCGCAGCAGATCACCGCCTCGCTTGCCGCCACGAGCCCGCTGCTCACCGACAAGATCACCTCCGCCGAGGTCACGGGCGCCCTTTCGACTGCCAACACCGGCACCAACGGTCTGTTCTCGGCTATTATCATCGCCCTGCTTTCCGTCTCGCTCTTCATCAAGATTTCTGGCGTCGAGAAGCTCAAGGTTAAGCTGGGCGAGGGCGTGCCTCCCGCGGTCTCCAACTCCTTCAACGTCATGATCCCGATGCTGCTCAACCTCGCGATCTTCGCTCTTGCCGCAGCCCTGCTCGCCGTGTGCGCCGGCACCGATCTGTGCACCATCATCTCCACGTGCATCTCCAACCCGCTCAAGAGCATCATGAACGCCGGTCCGTGGGCTGTTATCCTCATCTACACCCTTGCTAACCTGCTGTTCTGCGTCGGTATTCACCAGTCCACCATCTCTGGCGCTACCGTCGAGCCGATCCTGACCATGCTCATCGTCGACAACATGGCTACCTTTGCCGCCGGTGGCACCATCCAGCCCGATCACTACATGAACATGCAGATCGTTAACAGCTTCGCCCTCATCGGCGGCTCGGGCTGCACCCTCATGCTTCTGCTCGACACGCTCCTGTTCTCCAAGAACAAGGCTTCCGAGACCGTTTCCAAGATGGCTATCCTGCCTGGTCTGTTCAACATCAACGAGCCGGTTATCTACGGTTACCCCATCGTGTACAACCTGCCGCTCATGATCCCGTTCGTCCTTCTTCCCGATCTGTTCATCGGCATCACCTATGGCCTTACCTGCGCAGGCATCATCAGCCCCTGCATCGCCCAGGTGCCCTGGACCATGCCTCCCGTCATCAATGCCCTGCTCGCTACGGGCTTTGACTGGCGCGCCGGCGTGTGGCAGGCTCTCGAGATTGTCATTGGCATGGCCGTCTACCTGCCCTTTATGAAGATTTCCGAGAAGGCAATCGCCAAGCAGGAGGCTCTCGCCGAGTAGAACGCCTAACGTTCGTCCCTTTCACCTTTGCGGGCGCCGGTACGCGGTGCCGGTGCCCGCGGCTCTCTCCCTTGCGTAAAGATACAGGGGAGCGGGCACAATAGCCGCAAGGAATACAACCAGTTGTCGTCTGCGCGCCGCGCAGTTATAAGGAGGAAACCATGAAGAAGATCATGCTCTGCTGCAATGCCGGCATGTCCACGAGCCTGCTGGTCCAGAAGATGCAGGCCGAGGTTGCAAACCGTGGTCTGGATATTGAGGTCGAGGCTCGTCCCATGAACGAGGCCCACGATCACCTGGACGAGTGCGACATGTTGCTGCTTGGTCCGCAGATCGGCTACACCAAGGGCGATTTTGAGAAGGAGGCCGCCGGTCGTTTTCCGGTCGAGGTCATCAACATGGTCGACTACGGCCGCATGAACGCTGCCGGCATCATCGACCACTGCGTCAGCGTGATGGGCTAGGTGCTCCGCATGGAGGATATGAACGAACTGCAGATGACCTGCTTCGAGATCATCAGCTACGTCGGTACCGCCAAGAGCATGTACATCAATGCCGTGCAAAAGGCCAAGGAGGGCGATTTTGACGCCGCCGAGGAGCTTATCAAGCAGGGCGACGAGGCCTATAACGGTGGCCACGATGTTCACATG
The DNA here is from genome assembly GCA_965151385.1 of uncultured Collinsella sp. Classification (GTDB taxonomy): domain Bacteria; phylum Actinomycetota; class Coriobacteriia; order Coriobacteriales; family Coriobacteriaceae; genus Collinsella. Next base: position 25,408 of record CBCTZJ010000004.1, read on the forward strand.
GGGCTTCTGAAGAAGGAGGCCAACGGCGAGCGTAACGGCGAGGCCCCGTTGATTCTGCTGCATGCCGAGGACCAGATGGCCGGTACCGAGACCATGCGCGTCATGGCGACGGAGCTCATCGAGATTCACAAGCAGCTGCAGGTACTTCAGGCCTAGTCGGCGTTATCGCCGCGATGGGCCGTGCGGTCCAACAGACAACACAGTCCCTTTGACGGGCGCCGGGAGTCTCCGCCTCCCGGCGCCTTTATATTTGGGGAGGGTCTTGCGCGACCTATTAAGCGACCATTCGCGTTTCCCCAGATAAAGCCTGCCAAAACAAACCTGTCCCTTTTTGGTAGGTTTTTGCCTTGGGAGCGGTACCATACAGGCAATGTTTAAACGAGAAAGGTGGGCTCCCATGGAACCTAAGCAGTATTACATCGGCATCGACGTCGGCGGCACTTCGGTTAAGGAGGGCCTGTTCGACGAGGACGGCAACCTGCTTGCCAAGGCCAGCGTGCCCACGCCTCCCATCGTTGACGCTGCGGGCTTTGCCGCGGTGACCGAGGCTATCGACCAGGTGGTCGCCAAGGCCCAGATTCCGCGTGCCTTTGTGGCGGGCATTGGCCTGGCCGTTCCGTGCCCCATCCCGGCGTCGGGCGATGCCAAGGTCAAGGCCAACATTGCCATTAACCTGCCCGAGCTGAGGATCGCCATTCAGAAGCACTGCCCCGACGCGGTCGTTAAATACGAGAACGATGCCAACGCCGCCGCCATGGGCGAGGCCTGGCTCGGCTCTGCCAAGGGCGTACAGAACGTGGTGATGGTCACCATCGGTACCGGCGTGGGCGGCGGCGTTATCGTTAACGGCGACGTGGTATCGGGTGTTGTGGGCGCCGGCGGCGAGATTGGCCACATGTGCCTGAACCCGGCTGAGGAGCGCACCTGCGGCTGTGGCGGCCATGGCCATCTGGAGCAGTATTCCAGCGCCACCGGCGTGGTGAGCAACTACCTTGCCGAGTGCAAGAAGGCGGGCGTCGAGCCCATTGAGCTCACCGGCCCCTCCGATTCCAAGGACGTGTTCCAGGCCTGCCGCGAGGGCGACAAACTCGCGCTGGCAGCTGCCGATACCATGGCTGACTATCTCGGCCGTGCTCTGGCACTTATCGCCAACGTGGTCGACCCCGAGATGTTCCTGATCGGTGGCGGCGCGTCCGCTTCGGCCGATGTCTACCTCGATAAGGTTCGCGAGCACTTCCAGCGCTACGCGCTTTCCGCCTCGCGCGAGACGCCCATTAAGGTCGCTTCGCTCGGAAACGACGCCGGCATCATCGGTGCCGCCTACGTAGCCCTGCGCGCCGCCGGTAAATAGCTGGTGCAAGGGGGTCAGGTTACTTTGCACCAACATGGTGCAAAAGGGACAGCCTTGGCCCCCATACCTGCCACAAAATATGCCGTGGCCCTTCCGTCTGCGAAGGCTCGGCATCGGCGTGCTACCATAGCTACGTCCAAGTACACATATCAAGTGGAGGATATCCATGGCAAACGTTCTTGTCTTTGGTCACCAGAACCCCGATAACGACGCCATCATGAGCGCCGTCGTCCTGTCCCAGCTGCTTAACCAGGTTGAGTATGCCGGCAACACCTACGAGGCTTGCGCTCTGGGCCAGCTTCCGGCCGAGTCCGCCAAGCTGCTCGCCGACGCCGGCATCGCCGAGCCCCGCGTGATCGAGTCCGTCGAGGCCGGTCAGCTCGTCGTCCTCACCGACCACAACGAGTCTGCCCAGTCCGTCGCCGGCCTTAAGGATGCCACGGTCTTTGGCGTTGTCGATCATCACCGCATTGGCGACTTCGAGACCGCCGGCCCGCTGCACTACATCTGCCTGCCCTGGGGCTCCAGCTGCACCATCGTCACCAAGCTCGCCGGCGTGCTCGGCGTTGAGCTTTCCGACGTCCAGGCTAAGCTGCTGCTCTCGGCCATGATGACCGACACGCTCATGCTCAAGAGCCCCACCACCACCGATGTCGACCGCGCCGTCGCCGCCAAGCTCGGCGAGCAGGTGGGCGTCGACCCGGTTAAGTTTGGCATGGAGGTCTTCCTCACCCGTCCGTCCGGCTCTTTCACCGCAGCCGAGATGGTCGGCAACGACATCAAGATGTTCGAGCCCGCCGGCAAGAAGCTGCTCATCGGCCAGTACGAGACCGTTGACAAGAGCCGTGCGCTCGGCATGATCGACGAGATCCGCGAGGCCATGCGCGCCTACGCCGCCGAGAAGGGTGCCGACGGCATCGTCCTGTGCATCACCGACATCATGGAGGAGGGCTCGCAGGTCCTGCTCGAGGGCGAGACCGAGGCTGCTCAGAAGGGCCTGGGCATTGCCGACGAGCACGACGGCGTCTGGATGCCGGGTGTCCTCTCCCGTAAGAAGCAGGTCGCTGCCCCCATCATGGCCGCCTGCTAGGTTCTTTTGACCTAACACCGACGACCGGACCGCGGACGTCCCGCGCTCCGGTCGTTTTTTGTGCGCGGGGCCGTGTTGTCTATTGGACAGGCGTGCCCGTGCCGTTGAGCAAATAATGTTCAACCTATGGTTCCGCTTTTCGGCCGCGCTTGTGCGCTTGTCGCGCAGGGTAGGCTAGATGCAAGCGTAATACGTTGGAGCGCGGCGCCGCCACTTGGGCGGGCCGTGCTTTTTTAAGACGGGATCCATCCCGTGAAAGGAGCCGCCCATGGCAGCAACTGAGCAGCTGTTCAACGTCCGTGAGCGCAAGCGTTTTGAGCGTCACGACATTTGGGAGCGCATTGCCGAGAACGGCACGATTTCCGCCGCCGTCATGGTGATCGCCGCCATCGCCGCCGTCATTTGCGCCAATACCGATGCCTACGAGGCCATCCATCACTTTTTGGAGACCCCGCTGTATGTGGGTCTGGGCAACCTTACGGCCGGTCTTACCGTTGAGCTTTTCGTCAACGACTTCCTCATGGCGATTTTCTTTTTGTTGGTGGGCATTGAGCTTAAGTACGAGATGACGGTCGGCGAGCTCAAGAATCCGCGTCAGGCCATGCTTCCCATGCTGGCGGCCGTGGGCGGCGTCGTCGTTCCTGCCTGCATCTACCTGATCTTTAACCATGCCGGCGCCCGCAACGGTTGGGCCATCCCCATGGCAACCGATATTGCCTTTGCGCTGGGCGTGCTGTCGCTTTTGGGCAACCGCGTGCCCAACGGCGTGCGCGTGTTCTTCTCGACGCTCGCCATCGCCGATGACCTCATCTCCATCGCCGCCATCGCCATCTTCTACGGTCAGAGCCCCAATCCGTTTTGGTTGGGCGCCGCCGCGCTGGTGACCTGCGCGCTCGTGTGGCTCAACAAGACGCAGCATTACCGCCTCGCCCCGTATTCGGTACTGGGCCTGCTGTTGTGGTTCTGCATGTTCAAGAGCGGTGTACATGCCACGCTCGCCGGCGTCATCCTGGCCTTTACCATTCCGGCCAAGTGCGGCGTCAAGCTCGATAGCCTCACCGATTGGTTGGGCGAGTGCCTGCCGCTGCTTGATGACCGCTACGACGACGAGGCACACATCCTGGGCCAGCATGACTTTACCGTCTCGACCACCAGGGTCGAGCGCGTCATGCACCGCGTGACCCCGCCGCTCATCCGCATGGAGCGTCTGATCTCCACGCCGGTCAACTTTGTGATTCTGCCGATCTTTGCGTTCGTGAACGCACAGGTTCGCCTAGTGGGTGTGGATATGAGCACGCTGCTCACCGACCCGGTGACGCTCGGCGTGTACTTTGGCATGCTGCTGGGCAAGCCGATCGGCATCTTTGGCATGACGTTTGCCCTGGTTAAGTTTAGGGTCTGCGAGCTGCCGCATAACGTTAACTGGCACATGATTGCCGGTGTGGGCATTCTGGGCGGCATCGGCTTCACCATGTCGATCCTCATCAGCGGCCTTGCCTTCCCGACGGCCCAGTTTGAGGTTCTGGCTGCCAAGGCCGCCATCCTTGCCGGTTCGGTCACCGCTGCCGTGCTCGGTATGATCTACATGAGCGTGGTCTGCAAACACCCCGCGCCCAAGGACGAGTAAGAGCACATACAAGTTTGAAAACGCCGCCTGTGAACACCATCACAAGCGGCGTTTTAGTCATTGGGGACGTTCTTAAACGACTAGGTTTATTCCACCGTTCCGTAGACGGCGCCCCAGCCGTGGGCGGCCAAGGCGGAGTTGAGCTGGTCGCAAAGTGACTGGCGGTCGTAGTAACCGGGCGGCAAAAGGTTCACGATTTCCATGAGATCGGGCGCCAGGTCCAAGATCTCGGCCTGTACGATGAGATCCAGGCGGTCGATGGCGCGGCGGTCGTAAAACAGCCCGTCGACCAGGCGCTGCAGGTCGCCGAATTCCTCGGCCTGGAACGATCCGTATTCCATAGTGCCTCCTTGGGCGCCCCACGCCGGCATGCGCGGCGATTCATAATTCATTGCGATGAACTTAATCTATCACGGCTTCATACCGTTGCGGCGGTGGCGGTCTATACTTAGACGAACTGCAACGTACCGCTTCGCGAAAGGTCGCACCCCATGCAGACGATCTACCAGAAGATGGAAACCACCGAACTCGATGCCGCCATCGAGGCACTCAAAGCCGAGGTTGCCGAGGTCAAGGCCAAGGGCCTGGCGCTCGACATGGCCCGCGGCAAGCCGTCGCCCTCCCAGGTGGACATCTCTCGACCCATGCTCGATATCCTCAATGCCGATGCCGATCTGCACGACGGCAACGTCGACTGCTCCAACTACGGCTGCTTTGAGGGCATTCCCTCGGCACGCAAGCTAGCGGGGGAGTTCCTGGGTTGCCCCGCCGAGCAGACGCTTGTACTGGGTTCGTCGAGCCTGCTGATCGAGCACGATATCGCTGGCATGTTCTGGCGCTGCGGCTCGTGCGGCAGCGAGCCCTGGGAGGCTTATGAGGCCGCGCACGACGGCAAGAGGGTCAAGTTCCTGTGCCCTGTTCCCGGCTACGACCGCCACTTTGGCATCACCGCCGACCTGGGTATCGAGAACGTTCCCGTCGCGATGACCGACAACGGCCCCGACATGGACGAGGTCGAGCGCCTGGTTGCCGCCGACGACTCCATCAAGGGCATCTGGTGCGTGCCCAAGTATTCCAACCCCACGGGCATCACCTTTAGCGAGGACACTGTGCGTCGCCTGGTCGAGATGCCCACGGCCGCACCCGATTTTCGCATCTTCTGGGACAACGCCTACTGCGTGCACGACCTGTACGATGAGACCGACGAGCTCGCAAACATCTTTGACCTCGCTCGCGCGGCGGGCACCGAGGATCGCGTGGTGGCCTTTGCCTCGACGTCCAAGATCACCTTCCCGGGCGCCGGCATCGGCTTTATCGGTGCGAGCCCCGCGGTTATCGCGGAGTTCTCCAAGCGCCTGAAGGCCGGCCTTATCAGCGCCGATAAGCTCAACCAGCTGCGTCACGTGCGCTTCCTTCCCACCATCGAGGCGGTCAAGGAGCACATGAAAAAGCATGCCGAGTTTTTGCGCCCGCGCTTTGAGGCCGTTGAGCGCAAACTCACCGAGGGCCTGGGCGATACGGGTTGCGCCACTTGGACACATCCCCGCGGCGGCTACTTTGTGAGCTTTGATGGTCCCGAGGGCTCGGCCCAAAAGGTCGCCGCGCTTTGTGCCGACCTGGGCGTCAAGCTTACGCCGGCTGGTGCCACCTGGCCTTATGGCAAGGATCCGCGCGACACCAACATCCGCATCGCGCCGAGCTATCCCACGGTCGAGGACCTGGAGGCAGCACTCGACGTACTGGTGCTGGCCGTTAAGCTTGTCGCTGCCGAGCTTGCGCGTGCCGAGCGCGCCTAACGCCTAGGGCCCCGCAAGTCCGCGCCCAGTACTATCCGCACTTTCGATACGTAAAGGAGCGTATACATGGATTTGGGTATTTCCACCAACCCCACACCGGAGATCTACACCATTAAGGTGACCGGCGAGATCGATATCTCTAACGCCGATAGCCTGCGCAATGCCATTGACCTGGCGCTCGAGCAGCCCACTGAGGCCGTTGAGCTCGATTTTGCCCAGGTGAGCTACATCGATTCGACGGGCATTGGCGTGCTCGTGGGCGCCGCGCACCACGCGGTCGACCACGGTAAGCGCTTTAGCTGCACTAATGTGCAGCCCCAGGTGATGCGCGTGGTTCAGCTGCTGGGCGTCGACCAGGAGATTTCGATCACGGCGGCATAATCTTTGCCCCCAAAAAGGGCGTGCCGTTTGGCATATGTTTGTGATGCGCTCGGACGTTTTGGCGTCCGGGCGCTATACTTGACCGAATGAATAGACGAGTTCCGGCCGAATGGCGCGGTGCGGGCTCGACTCACATCGAGCCTTGGAGGTATGTGTGTTTGGTATTGGAGAGGGTGAGCTCGCGATCATCGTGGTCTTCGGCTTTTTGCTGTTTGGCCCGGATAAGCTCCCACAGATGGGCCGCACGATCGGCCGTGCCATTCGTCAGTTCCGCGAGACGCAGGAAAAGATGACGGCCGTTGTTCAGTCCGAGATCATCGATCCGGTAAGCGAGGCTGCTTCGGCTCCGGTCAAGCCCAAGAAGGCTGCCGTCGATGACGATTCCGATGCGGACGAGGATGCCGTCGAGACGGCCGCGCCCGCAAAGAAGGAGACCTTTGCGGAGCGCCGCGCCCGCCTTGCCGCCGAGAAGGCCGCAAGTGAGGGTGCCACCGAGGACGAAGGTATTGCCGAGGAGGCCAAGGGTGCAGAGCCTGCCGCCGCTGCTGCTGCCGCAGCCGAGCCCGAGCCTGCTGCAGAGCCGGAGCCCGAGCCCGAGCCGGCAGAGCCCACGACGGCTGACCTCTACGCCCGTCGTCCCCGCAAGCGCAAGGCCGTCGTCGACCAGCTCGCTCGCGAGCTCGAGGCCGAGGACGACGCCGCTGCCGCTGACGCCCCGAAGGGAGGCGATGAGTAATGCCTATCGGACCTGCGCGAATGCCGCTCTTCGATCACCTGGGAGAGCTCCGTCGCCGCCTGACCATCGTGGTCGTGTCGGTGTTTGCCGCCGCTATCGTGCTGTATTTCGCCACGCCTGTGGTGCTCGACATCCTGGAAGACCCCATCCGCTCTTTTGTGCCGGACGGTAAGTTCTACATCACTACCACGCTCGGCGGCTTTGGTTTGCGCTTTTCGCTGGCCATCAAGATGGCTGTTGTCATGTGCACGCCCATGATCATCTGGCAGATTCTGGCGTTTTTCCTGCCGGCGCTTCGCCCCAACGAGCGCAAGTGGGTCGTGCCCACGGTGCTCGCCTCGACGGTGCTGTTCTTCCTGGGCGCCATCTTTTGCTACTTCATCATCATTCCTGCGGGCTTTGAGTGGCTCATCGGCGAGACCTCAGCCGTCGCTACGGCACTGCCCGATCTGGAGAACTACGTCAACATGGAGCTGCTCTTTATGATCGGCTTTGGCGTGGCGTTTGAGCTGCCGCTCATCATCTTCTACCTGTCTGTTTTCCACATCGTGTCCTACGCGGCCTTCCGCGGCGCCTGGCGCTACGTGTACGTGGGCCTGCTCGTGGGTTCGGCTGTGATCACGCCCGACGGCTCGCCCGTTACGCTGGGCCTCATGTATGGCGCCCTGCTCTCGCTCTACGAGATTTCGCTCGCCATCGCCCGTGTGGTCATTACCGCGCGCGAGGGCAAGGAGGGCTTGTTCGTGAGTCGTCTGGACCTGTTCTCGGACGACGAGGACGACGAGGAGTAAATCGGTATGCACGAGGTTGGCATTGTCAACGGCATACTCGATACAGTGATTCGCGCGGCGCGTGGGGCGGGGGCCTCGCGCGCCGTTTTGGTAACGCTGCGTATCGGGGATATGACCGAGGTCGTGCGCGAGGCGCTCGACTTTGCCTGGGAGACGTTTCGCGACGAGGATCCGCTCACGCGCGGCTGCGAGCTTGCCGTGGAGGAGGTCCATCCACAAAGCGAGTGTCTGGACTGCGGCGAGGTCTTCGAGCACGACCGCTTCCATTGCCGCTGTCCCCAGTGTGGCGGCGCCAACGTGCGTCTGCTGCACGGCCGCGAACTCGACATCGCCAGTATCGAAATCGAAACCCCCGACGATTAACCCGCCAGCCACCTGGGGACAGGGTACAAAGGGGCTAAAGTAAGGAGCGCTAAGTATGGCCGAGAAAACGATTGATATCGCGTCGCCGATTCTGTCGCGCAATGAGCGCCTGGCAGATCAGCTGCGTCAGCGATTTAAAGAGACAAACACCTATGTGATCAATGTGCTGTCGAGCCCCGGCTCGGGTAAGACAACAACGATTCTGGGCACTAACGAGCGCCTGCGCGACAAGGCCGGCTTGCGCTGCGCCGTCATCGAAGGCGATATCGCCTCGGACGTCGACGCCATCACCATGAAGGAAGCCGGCATGCCCGCCATCCAGATCAACACGGGCGGCCTGTGCCACCTCGAGGGCAACATGATCATGGAGGCCGTTGACGCCTTCGACCAGGCTGTGGGTCTGGAAAACATCGATGTCATCTTTATCGAAAACGTGGGTAACCTGGTCTGCCCAGTCGACTTTGACCTGGGCGAGAACCTGTCCATCATGATCCTCTCGGTGCCCGAGGGCGACGACAAGCCCATCAAGTACCCGGGCATCTTCCAGCACGCCGGCGCACAGCTGCTCAACAAGGTCGATGTGGCCCCGGCTTTCGATTTTGACATGGATAGGTATACTAAGACACTCGATGACCTCAATCCGCAGGCGCCGCGGTTTGCCGTGAGCGCGCGCAAGGGCGAGGGCATGGATGCCTGGTGCGATTGGCTCATCGGGCAGATTGAGCAAGCAAGGGCGTAAGTCGGCCGCCATACGGGCGGGCGTAGCCGCAGAGATACGAGATAGGAGCCTCTTTTGAAGCTCATCATCGCCGAGAAAAACGACGCCGCGCGTCAGATCGCCGAGCGTCTGTCCACGGGTAAGCCCAAAAAGGACAAGGTGTACAACACCGCCATCTACCGTTTTGAGTGGAAGGGCGAGGAGTGCGTGACGATCGGCCTTGCCGGTCACATCCTCGCGCCCGATTTTTGTGACAGCGTGCTGTTCGATAAAAAGCTGGGCTGGTATTCGGTCACCGAGGACGGCGAGATGCTGCCGGCCGACATACCCGATGGCCTGGCACGTCCGCCCTACGACACCAAGCGCAAGCCGTTTCTTGCCGATGGCATCTCCATCAAGGGCTGGAAGCTCGAGAGCCTGCCCTATCTCACCTGGGCGCCCGTCATTAAGTTGCCGGCCGAGAAAGAACTCATTCGCTCGCTCAAGAACCTTGCCAAGAAGTCCGACAGCGTCATTATCGCTACGGACTTCGATCGCGAGGGCGAGCTGATCGGTTCGGACGCTCTCAACAAGGTGCGCGAGGTTGCGCCCGACCTGCCGGTCGCCCGCGCCCAGTATTCTTCGTTTACCAAGGCCGAGATCACGCAGGCCTTCGATAATCTCGTCTCGCTCGACCAGAACCTGGCCGACGCCGGCGAGAGCCGTCAGCACATCGACCTCATTTGGGGTGCGGTGCTCACGCGCTACCTGACGCTCGCCAAGTTTGGCGGTTTTGGCAACGTGCGTTCTGCCGGCCGCGTGCAGACGCCGACGCTTGCCCTGGTGGTCGAGCGCGAGCGCGAGCGCATGGCGTTTGTGCCCGAGGACTATTGGCAGATCCGCGGCATGGGTGCCGCACAGGGTGCTGCCGAGGACGACCGCTTTAAGATTGCGCACAAGACGGCGCGCTTTACCGACAAGGACGCTGCCGAGACGGCGTATGGTCACGTCGACGGCGCTACGACGGCGACCGTTGCCGCGGTGACCAAGCGCTCGCGTAAGCAGCAACCGCCCACGCCGTTTGCGACCACCTCGCTGCAGGCTGCCGCCGCGGCCGAGGGCATCTCGCCTGCGCGTACCATGCGCATCGCCGAGTCCCTCTACATGGCGGGCCTCATCAGCTACCCGCGTGTCGACAACACCGTGTACCCTGCGACGCTCGATCTGGGCGCCGTGGTGAGCGACCTGGCAAAGATTAACCCGGCGCTGGCGCCCGTATGCAAAAAAGTGCTCGCCGGCCCCATGAAGCCCACGCGCGGCAAGGTCGAGACTACCGACCACCCGCCTATCTATCCCACGGGCGAGGGCGATCCGTCCACGCTCGACGGCGGTCAGCGCAAGCTCTACGACCTCATCGCCCGCCGCTTCCTGGCGACGCTCATGGGGCCTGCGACCATCGAGAACACCAAGCTCGAGCTCGACGTGAACGGTGAGCCGTTCGTGGCTTCGGGCGATGTGCTCGTGACCCCGGGTTTCCGCGAGGCATACCCGTACGGACTCAAGCGCGACGAGCAGATGCCGCCGCTTGAGCAGGGCGATACGGTCGACGTGTTCGACATTAAGCTCGAGGCCAAGCAGACCGAGCCGCCCGCGCGCTACAGCCAGGGCAAGCTTGTGCAGGAGATGGAAAAGCGCGGCCTGGGTACCAAGTCCACGCGCGCGAGCATCATCGAGCGCCTGTATGCCGTGCGCTATCTCAAAAATGATCCCGTTGAGCCGAGCCAGCTGGGCATCGCCATCATCGATGCGCTGACGCAATTTGCCCCGCGCATCACGAGCCCCGATATGACCAGCGAGCTTGATGGCGATATGACCCGTGTGGAGCGCGGCGAGGACACCGAAGAGCATGTCGTGACGCACTCGCGCGCGCTGCTGGCTGGCGTGCTCGACGAGCTGCTCAAGCATACGCAGGAGCTGGGTGACGCCATCAGCGACGCCGTCACGGCCGATGCGCGCGTGGGTGCCTGCCCCAAGTGCGGCAAGGACTTGGTTATGAAGACGAGCGCCAAGACCCGCGGCAGCTTTATCGGCTGCATGGGCTGGCCCGACTGCGATGTGACCTATCCGGTGCCGAGCGGCGTCAAGGTAAGCCCGCTCGAGGGCGAGGCCGCCGTGTGCCCCGAGTGCGGTGCGCCGCGCATTAAGTGCCAGCCGTTCCGCCAGAAGGCCTTCGAGATTTGCGTGAACCCCACATGCCCCACTAACTACGAGCCCGACCTTAAGGTGGGCGAGTGCAAGGTGTGCGCCGAGGCCGGACGTCATGGCGATCTGATTGCACACAAGAGCGAGAAGAGCGGCAAGCGCTTTATCCGCTGCACCAACTATGACGATTGCGGCGTGAGCTATCCGCTGCCGGCGCGCGGCAAACTCGAAGCGACGGGCGAGACCTGTCCCGAGTGCGGCGCTCCCATCGTGGTGGTCAACACGGCGCGCGGTCCGTGGCGTATCTGCGTCAACATGGACTGCCCGACCAAGGAGAAGAAGCCCGCCCGCGGCCGCAAGACTGCGACCAAGGCGAGCGCGGCAAAGAAGACCACGGCGGCAAAGAAGACCACGGCTAAGAAAGCCACTGCCGCCAAGAAGACGACCGCGAAGAAGTCGACCACCAAAAAGACCGCTGCCGACAAGTAGCCGCACGGTCGAAACATCGCCTAAAACAAAATCGAGCGAGGGTCCCATGATCCTCGCTCGTTTTTTGCGTAGTCATTGGGGACGTTCTTTAATGACTAGCTGTTTAAGAACGTCGCATGCGACTAGTTCACCTCGACAGGCTTGGCGCCGGGATAGCGGTCCTCAAAGTCCTGACGGTACTTGTTGTCATTGGTGCCCGCCACGTTGTCGCGCGACAGCGGCGCCACGATTTCGTCCTTATGGTCCGCGGGCTTTGCGTACTTTAGGCTGATCTCCCAGGCATCGCAGATCGCGTCGATGCGGTGGTCCAGGTCGTCATACAGGGCGACGATGTCTTTCCAGGAGCTGTAGTTCTTAGAGCTCATGGGGACGTCCAGGTCCTCGACGATATCGTAGTACTGTTCGATGGTGTCTTCCGTGCGCTCGGCGACATCAGCGAGATTTTGACGGGTGGTACGGTCCTCTTCCAGATAACCGCCATTGAACGCCTCTGCGCAGGCACGGACCTGGCTATCGAGATCTTCGAGCAGGTCGTAGTATTCGCTCAGGCGACGGTAGAGGTTTTGCTCGGAGAGGGTTGCTTCGCCGTCATCATCATCGTCGTCATCGTCGTAAAGGCTATTGAGGTTGCCAAGGGGCTTAAGGTCGTCGGAGTCGACATCATGGTGCAGCTTAGTAATCTCGGCAGTCGTTTGCGTGGCGGCGTTGTCGAAAGGCTTGATCACAAAAAAGATGACCAAGGCGATGATAATTGCCACGAGCACAACGATAACGGCGATAAGCGCCTTGGTGCTGCTCTTTTTGGCGGCGGGGGCCTGCGGTGAATCAGGCGCGTACGTAGATGCCGGTTGCTGTTGGGGCGGGGTGTCCGCGACGGGTATGCGCTGCGTCGTTTCGACCGCTGCGGGGCTGGCGGCGGGGTCGGGGCGATAGGCGAGGGGGTCGTCCGGCTTAGCTTGCGGCGTATCGAGGAAGCCGGTCTGCTCAAACGCGGGTTGGCCATTGCTTGCGGTTGTCTGCTCAACGGGTGCACCGCATGAGGTGCAGAACTTGGCATCATCTGCAAGAAGTTTGCCGCACGAGGCGCAATACCGAGACATTGCCACTCCTTTCGCCACATTTCAATGCAATACGACGATTATACCCAGCGTCCAAAATTCCCCATCATAAGTTGCGGTGAAATAGGGACTGTTTGGCGGTCTCAGGGCTTCAACCAGTCCCTATTTCACCGCAACTTTGGAAAGGCACCATTAGCCATTGGGGACGCGCCGAGCACTGGGGTATCATGGCTTGGTTGATATATCTGCATTTACGCGCCTTGTAGGAAGGGGCTGCGCCCATGGCTTTTGAGCCCGCTCAACATAGCTTTATCACGCTCGAGGGCGTCGACGGCGCCGGCAAGTCCACGCAGGCGCGTCTGCTTGCCCGCGCGCTCGAACTCGCTGGCTACCAGGTTGTGAGCCTGCGCGAGCCGGGCGGTACCGCCATTAGCGAAAAGATCCGCGCTCTGCTGCTCGACCCCGCCAATACAGCGATGGGCGACACCTGTGAGTTGCTGCTCTACGAGGCAGCGCGCGCCCAGTTGGTGCACGAGGTCATAGCTCCCGCCCTCGCGGCCGGCAAGGTGGTCCTGTGTGACCGCTTCTACGATTCCACAACCTGCTATCAGGCATTTGCCGACGGCCTTGATCGCCAGATGGTGCGCGATGCCAACAACCTGGCCGTTGCGGGAACGCACCCGGCGCTCACGCTCGTCTATCACATCACGCCCGAGCAGGCGGCGCTGCGCATGGCAGCCCGTGGCGCGGCAGATCGCATGGAGGCCAAAGGCATGGCATTCCAGGAGCGTGTCTACCAGGGATTCTGCGCTATTGCTGCCGAGGAGCCAAACCGCGTAAAGCTCATCGACGCGACCGCGTCCATCGAGGACGTATTCGCACAGACGGTCGAGCAGGTTCGCGCCTACGGCCTCGACATTTCCCAGGATGCCGTCACCGCCGCGCTTGCCCAGGAGGCCGAGTAACATGGCCCCCGCTCAGGCAAGCCTGCTGGCCAAGCTTGACACCCAACAGCGCGTGCGCGACTTTTTGACCAATGCCGTCGCCAGCGGTCGCGCATCGCACGCCTACCTGTTTTTGGGCGCGCCCGGCGCGGGCAAGCTCGACGCCGCGTGGGCGCTCGCCCAAGCCTTCCTGTGCGAGCAGGATGGCTGCGGCTCATGCGATAGCTGCGTGCGCGTCGCCCGCCATACGCACCCCGACGTGCACTATTACACGCCCGAGAGCGCCACGGGCTACCTTATCGCCCAGACACGCGAGCTGCTCGACGACGTGCCCCTGGCGCCCATCCGTGCCAAGGCCAAGGTCTACATCATTGACCGTGCCGAGCAGCTGCGCGCCAACACCGCCAACGCATTGCTCAAAACTCTCGAGGAGCCGCCCGAGGGCGTTATGTTCATCCTGCTGGGCACCTCGGCAGACGTGATGCTGCCCACTATCGTGAGTCGTTGCCAGTGCGTGCCGTTTCGGCTGGTATCGCCCGCCGTCGCCGCGCAGGCCGTGAGCCGCGCCACCGGTCAGGACCCTGCGCGTTGCCGCATGGCCGTCGCCGTGGCGGGGAGTCCCACGCGTGGCATCGAGTTCCTCAAGAGCGCCGAGCGCCAGGACGCCCGCCGTCAGATGGTTCGCGCCATCGACTCGCTCATCGCCGCCGACGAGGCCGATGTGCTCAGTCGCGCCAAGTCGCTCATCGTCGCCGTTAAGGCGCCGCTCGCCGAGGTCAAGTCCACGCAGGAAAAGGTGCTTGAGCAAAACGCCGACTACCTGTCACGTGGAGCATTGAAGCAGCTTGAGGACCGCAACAAGCGCGAACTCAACGCGCGCGAGCGTTCGGGTATTATGGAAGCGCTGGCGAGCGCGCGGACGCTCATGCGCGACGTGCTGCTGATGCTTCAGGACGAGGCGGCAGACGTTGTGAACGAGGACGTGCGCGACACGATCGGGCGGCTTGCCGCCGCGACGAATGTTGCGGGTGCCACGCGGGCGCTCGAGGCGGTCGCGACCGCCGAGCGCAACATCGCCAGAAACGTTACTCCCCAGCTGGCCATCGAGGTCATGCTGTTCGATATCAGGAAGGCACTGAAATGCCGTTAGTCGTACCCGTTAAGTTTACCTACGCCTCGCGCGACCTGTGGTTCGATCCGCAGGATCTGGATATCCTCGAGGCCGATTATGCCATTTGCTCCACCGAGCGCGGAACCGAGATCGGCCTGGTCACGGCCGATCCCTTTGAGGTGCCGCAAGACGAGATCGGTCAGCCGCTCAAGCCCGTGCTGCGCGTGGCGAGCGACATCGACCTCCAGCTTGCCGACGACCTGGCCATCCAGGGCGACGAGGCCATGGTCGACTTCCGCCGCCTGGTCAAGGAGCTCGACCTCGAGATGAAGCCGGTGGGCGTCGAGTACCTGTTTGGCGGCGAGAAGGCCGTGTTCTACTTTGCGGCCGAGGAGCGCGTCGATTTTCGCCAGCTCGTCAAGGATCTGTCCTCGACGCTGCACATTCGCGTCGACATGCGCCAGATCGGCGTGCGCGACGAGACCCGCCTGGTGGGCGGCTATGCCCAGTGCGGACAGGAACTCTGCTGCACGCGCTTTGGCGGACAGTTTGAGCCCGTCTCGATTCGCATGGCAAAAGAGCAGGACCTGCCGCTCAACTCGTCCAAGATCAGTGGCGTTTGCGGCCGCCTGATGTGCTGCCTGCGCTATGAGTTCGAGGCGTACAAGGACTTTAAGAGCCGTGCGCCCAAAAAGAAGACGCTCATCGATACGCCGCTTGGCAAGGCGCGTATCCAGGAATATGACACGCCGCGTGAGCAGCTGGTGCTGCGCCTGGAGAACGGCAAGGTCTTTAAGGTCAACCTGGCCGATATGACGTGCTCGGAGGGCTGCAAAAAGAAGGCCGCCGAACAGGGCTGCAACTGCCGCCCCGACTGTGTGACGCGCGATGTGCTCGAGCGCATCGAGTCGCCCGAGATGCGCCTGGCGCTCATGGAACTCGATCGCGAGAACGGCGTCGACGTGGGCGATGGCCTGTCGAGCGCCGACCGTCTGGCGGGGACGACGATGCCCAAGCGCCGCCGTCGCGATGCTGAATCCGATGCTCGCGCCGGTCAGGGTCAGGGCGAGGGCCGTGGCCGCGGAAAAGGCCGCGGTAAGGCCGAGACACCCGAGGCCGAGGGGGCGGCCGATGGCCGTCGCCGTCGCAAGCGCGCGGGCTCGGGCGATGCTACCGAGGTTGCAGCCGCGGGCAAGAACGCCTCTCGCGAGCGCGAGGTTCAGCAGCCCCAGCAGCAGAATCGCGGCGGCGGCATGAACCCCACACGTCGCCGCCGCCGTCATCTGTCGAGCGAGGAGCGCGAGGACGCCTTCCGCGCCGCAGCTGCTCGCGAGGTCGGTGCCACTTCCAAGGGCGCCTCGGCCTCCGATGCGCCTGTCGACAAGGGCGGCAAGTCACGTGGCGAGGAGGAGCGCGCGCCGCGTCCGCGCCGTCGCCATTCCTCGGGCGCGCAGCAGAAGCCTTCAGTGCCCTCCGTGGCCGATCAGGTCTCGGATGGCGAGGTCAAGGTCACGCGCCGTCGTCCCGGAGATGGCGGGGGAGCGGCTGCCAAGGCTTCGCATGGCGCCGCTCGTGACGAGCGCGAGCCGCGCGAGGATCGCGGTGGCGAGGGCTCGGCCGACCAGGGTCAAAAGCGCCGTCGCCGTCGCCGTTCCCGCAAGCCGCGCCAGGATGGTGGCGAGGGCTCGACCCCGTCTTCGCCCGCACCACAACCGCCCGCCGGCGAATAACGCCCGCGAGCGGATTTAGCCCGCCTTGCCCCGAGCGCATCGGGGTATCATAGCGCCGAATCAACAACCCTCCCTGCGACCGAGCGTAGGGAGGGTTGTGTCTTGAAGAGCCATCTGAACATATTGAGCCGTCTGCAGGGTGCCGGTGCCCTACCGTTTGCGGACGAATTGCTACCGTTTGCCGAGCGGGTGGCACACGAGGCGCTCGAGGCATTGTTGCCAACACGATGTGCCGGCTGCGAGCGCGCCGGTGCGCTTATTTGCCAAGACTGTCTGGCTGCGCTCACGCTCATCGACCCGTGTCATAGCTGCACCCGATGCGGCGCCCCGTTTGGGGATTTGCTGTGCACTGAGTGTTCGGTCGAGGGCACGTCCTCGGCAATGGCGGAGGCGCTCGACCGCTGCCTGGCGTGCGCCGTCTATGCGCATCCGCTGCCGCGCATCATTAAAGCGTACAAGGATGCGGGTGAGCAACGTCTGGCTCCGTATCTGGCGGAGCTGCTCTACGACACCGCCCTGCATGCCCAGGTCGTAGCGCCCGATCGCTACGGAGGTGTGCTGTCCGGTGCGGATGCGGTGGTGTTTGTGCCTGCGACGGCGGCAGCGTTTCGGCGGCGTGGTTTTGATCATATGGAGGCTATTGCGCGCCCATTTTGCGAGCTGTCGGGTGTTCCCCTGCTCGATGCTCTCGTCAAGTACGGGCATGGCGACCAGCGCGAACTCGGTCGTGAGGAGCGCCGCGAGCGTGCCCAAGGCATGTACGAGACGGTTGAGGACGTGCACGGCCGCCGCCTGCTGCTTATCGATGACGTTATCACCACGGGCGCGACGATGGCCGCGGCTTCGGCGGAACTCAAGCGCGCCGGTGCCGCGGCCGTTGATGGCCTCGCTATCGCACGCGTTTGGTAGGGGTGGTTTTGTGGCAGTGAAGATTGAGCGGTGCGACGACCCGACAGGCGAACAGCTAGCGGCCTCCATAATTCTGACCGGCGCCTCGGCGCTACGCATGATGCGCGCCGAGCGCCGACAAATGGGTTACATCAGCTGGAGGGACCTCGATCCCGATGAAGAGCGCCGTGTGCTGCGCACGTCGTCGCCCTCGACTGAGGACATCTATCTTCCCGACTTGGTGCGGATTGGGGCCGCAAGCGGCGAGGTGCAAGAAGATCTTTGCTTGCTGGTGGGATCTGCGGCGCAGCGCCGCCGCATGCCTGGCGTGGGCTGGTCCGTATGCTCCGGGTTGCCCGCCGGCTCGATTCTAGAGGTAGAACCGGGGGTGTACAGCCTATCTCCTGAGGCCCTTTGTGTTGCCGTTGCCCGCGAGGTCGGCTGTATCCAGGCGTTTGCTCTGGCCCAGGAACTGTGTTCCAAGATTTCACTGAGCGATCGCGGGCAGTATCTACCTCCCTACACATCGCCTGTCGTAAACAAATTGGCAAAGGACAAAGACCAGCCGCCAGATGTCGGTTACTTTGAGGTCGAGCCCGTGCTGACACCCGATCGCCTGGCAGATTACCTCGCGGCGTGCAAAGGAAGCACGGCCAAACAGCTGCGGCGGCTGTGTCCCTATCTGTCAGAAAACCTGCGCTCGCCCATGGAATGCATCATGCTCGCCATGTTTTCGCTTCGGTTTTCCTGTGGCGGATTTGCCTGCGGTCCCTTTAAGACCGACTACAAGATTGAGTTCGATGACCGCGCGCAGGCAATCTCGGGGATGCCGCATGCAGTTTGCGATGCGTATCAGGAAGCAGCCCGGTTTGACCTGGAATACAACGGTGAGCTGGGTCATTCCTCCCGGAGGGGACGTATCCATGATGAAAAACGCAACACGGGCTTGATTACTATGGGAATCGAGGTCGCGACGGTCAATAACGAGATGCTCTGCGACATGGAGGCAATGGAGGCGCTCGCATGGCGCATCCACCAGCGCATGCGAAAGCGGTACCGGAATCGTGTCGATGCCCGCAGGAAAAAGCAAGAGGCGCTGCTTAACACGCTGCGGGCGTGTTTTGGGCTTAAACCCGCCTAACAATGCTCTGAAACAGGGGGTTGGATATATGCTCTGGCCAAAATATAGCAAATATGAGTACTGCTACAAATTCAGTAACAGCAAAATCAGGGATTTTGGGACTGGAAGATGGGGTAAATTAGAAAGCTATTAAACAAATGTGGAATATCCTGGCATCAATCTGACGTTATAGAGCGTGAAAACAGCTTGCAGAGCCAAAAACTCCTGCTACTAAATTGGTAACAGTACTCATATTTGCTATTTTTTGGCCACGGCGCCCTAAGACGGGTGTGTTGGGGCTTTCCATAGGGGAGCGACGGGCTCAATCAGAGCACGTGCGGCCCGTCCTGACCTGCGAAATCTGTACTCGCGATGCGAATAACGCCCCTAACCTTAAACTTTAGCTTGAACTTAGCTATAATGCGCTTCGTTCCTACCAGGCTGTGGTTGCGGACGGACGAAATGCCCGTCCTAGTCCAAGACAGACGCGGTCAAAGGGATCCACGTAAGCGACCGCGTGCGCGCGGCGCGATCATGGCGCGTCCTAGATGTAAGCCGCACCGTCCGTTCTACTTTCTTTGGGGCAATACCGCCTCGCGGGCGAGCGGGCCAGTCGTGAAGGTGGCTGCGGCCTCCCGAGCAAACACCCCGGTGCGCAAGTGTGGGGTCAAATACCAGGTCAGCTGGTGGGAACAACCTGATATTCCGCGCAACGCACGGATCGTATACGACACAGAAGGCAGGGTAGTGGACATGGTGAGGGGCAGCTTGATGCACGCGGCTCGGTTAGGTGCTGGGACCGCAGCGGTCATCGCCGTTTTGGGCCTGAGCGGATGCGCGTTCAACCCGCTGTCTACGTTCACGACTCCCACGATCGACCAGATCGAGTACGAGACCGTCACGCCGGCGGTGTCGGACGATGCCCTGGTCACTCCCGGAACCCTGACGGTCGCCCTCGATACTTCCGATGCGCCGCAGGCAATGCAGGGCGCCGACGGCGAGCTCACGGGATATGCGGTCGACGCCGCCCGCGCCCTCGCAAGCCGCATGGGCCTTAAGGTCGCCTTTGTCGATGCGTCCTCGGCAGGTTCCGCGCTCGGCGACAAAAAGGCTGATATCTTTATCGGCGAGATCAACTCCACAGACGGGGACGTTAGCTCGCTCGGCACCTGCCTGTACGATGCCGCTTCTGTGTTCGGTAAAACCAGCGATGGTGGGTCGCTAAGCGTTTCCACCGATACCCTTAACACGTCTACCCTGGGTGTCCAGATGTCCTCGGCCTCGCAGGAGGCGCTTGCCAAGCAGAGCATTACCGCCAACCAAAAGACCTACTCCAACATCAACGAGTGCTTTGAGGCGCTCGAGTCCGGCGAGGTCGACTATGTGATCTGCGACTCCACGGCTGGCGGCTACCTTGCACGCCTGATGAGCGAGGTCTCCTATGTCGGTGCGCTTGAGGCGCCCTCGACGCTTGGTGTTGCGGGCCTCTCGTCCAATGACGAACTGTGCCGTGCCGTGAGCGATGCCCTCGACGACATCACGGTCGACGGCACGCTCGAGGCAGTTCACTGCGTCTGGTATGGCAGGATGCCCTACGACCTCACCACTAAGACGGTTTCGGGCGCTAACGTGCAGCCGGGCGACTCTGAGTCCAGTGAGACCACGTCCTCCGGCAGCGAGTCCTCCGATTCCAACAATGAGACCGCATCCTCCGAGGACAAATCGTCCAGCCAGGAAGGCGCCATCACCGACGACGACATTAACAAACTCAATAGCTAGTTATTGCTAGGGGTGGTGTCTCCTATACGTTGGAAAGGACACCTCTTCACGGTTTCAACACGCACTGCCGGGCTTCCCCGATGGGGGAGCCCGGCTTTTTCATCCCAATAAAACAAGCAGGTCAAAGCCAATTTTCGGGACCAAATACAAAGCTGTTGGCTCCCTCCTATAGCGCACTTTGCCACAGAAAAGTGCGAGACTTCGGTATGCGGTATCAAGCAATCGTTATTCGGGTCTTTAGGAATCCGCGTGATTAAATGCACGGCAATGGGTACATAGCCAGTACAGTAAGTCCCCGAGGCAGATTGGAGCCACGTATGGATATCAAGGTTTCTGGACGCAAGACGACGGTAACCGATGCTCTGCGTGCGCATGTGGATGAGAAGATCGGCGAGGCGCTCAAGGTTTTCGACATCGAGCCCATGACAGTCGACGTCGTGCTTCGTTATGAGAAGAACCCCTCGAACCCCAACCCGGCAATCGTCGAGGTCACGGCTCGTGCCCGCGGTTCGGTGATTCGCGTTGCCGAGCACGGCGCAGATATGTATGCTGCCATCGACCTCTCCGCCGATAAGGTTACCCGCCAGCTGCGCAAGTTCAAGACCAAGGTCGTGGACAACCGCCAGGGTGGTGCCAGCGCCGCGGATGTCGCACCGGTCGAGCGCGTCGAGGATCTGGCCGACCTGCTGCTGCCCGAGGAGGAGGACGACCTGCTCGTCCGCGAGAAGGTTATTGACGTCACCCCGATGACCGAGGAACAGGCGCTGGTGCAGACCGATCTGCTGGGTCACGACTTCTACGTGTTTGAGAACGCGACGACCGGTCTCATCAATGTGGTGTATCACCGTAAGAATGGTGGATATGGCATCATCAAGCCCCGCATCGAAACACTTGACGAGTAAAATACGTTAACTTGCATGAGTTAACGGTTGGCGGCCATCCCATGCGGGTGGCCGCCTTTTTACGTAAGGAGTCGCTTTGATGGACAAGGCCGCATCCGCCGGTCATTCGAACCGTTGCCGCATCGTCGTCGATACCTGCTGCGACTTTAGCCCCGAGGTCGCCGCGAACCTCGATGTCGATATCCTGGGTTTTCCCTTTATTATCGATGGCGAGGAGCGCACAGACGACATCTGGTCGAGCATGAGCCCTAAGGAGTTCTACGACCGCATGCGCGCTGGTGCCCGCGTGTCCACCTCGGCTGTGTCGCTCGGTCGCTATATCGAGTTCTTTACCGAGTGCGCCAAAGAGGGTACGCCCACGGTCTACCTGTGCTTTACCTCGGCGCTGTCGTCGAGCTACAACTCCGCGTGCCAGGCGGCAGATGCCGTGCGCGCCGAGTATCCCAACTTTGAGCTCTACGTGGTCGACAACGCTCTGCCCTGCGCGACCGGCGCGCTCTTGGCGCTCGAGGCCGTGCGCCAGCGTTCGGCGGGACTGACCGCCAAACAGCTGGTCGATTGGGCAAACGAGGCAAAAACCTACGTGCACGGCTACTTTACGCTCGAGAGCTTCGACGCACTGGCTGCCGGCGGCCGCATTCCTCCCGCGGCGGCGCAGCTCACGGCAAAGCTCGACGTCAAGCCCGAGCTCTCCTACGACCTGGCCGGCTCGCTGTCGCTGATCGGCGTCAACCGCGGCCGCAAGAAGGCGCTCAAGTCCATCCTCAAGTCGTTCCGCGAGAACTACGTGCCCGATCGCACCATGCCCATCGCCATCATGACGGCCGATGCCGAAAAGGATGGTGACTGGCTCGAAGCCGCCATCCGCAAGGAGGAGGGTTGCGCCGACGTCACGATCATTCGCGGCTCCGTGGGTCCCACCATCGGCTCGCACGTGGGCCCCGGCATGGTGGGCTGCGCGTTTTGGGGTAAGAACCGCGCCGACAAGGCGTCGCTTTCCGACCGTATCGCCCGCCGCGTGCGCGGTCAGTAGGCAAGCGCTGCGTCCGTAATCGCCCTCGACTCACAGCCCAAACGCTGGCACCGAGTATTCAACCTGGTAACAACACCCAACCCAAAAGGAAAGGTTTCATGGCAAACAAGCTCTCCGTCGCATTCATTGGCACCGGAATCATGGGTGCCCCCATCGCCGGCCACATTCTGGACGCCGGCTATCCCGTCACGGTCAACAACCGCACCAAGTCCAAGGCGGCGGCGCTTATCGAGCGCGGCGCCGTCTGGGCAGATACGCCGGCCGATGCCGCGGCGAACGCCGATGTCGTCTTTACCATGGTGGGCTATCCCTCCGAGGTCGAGGAACTCTACCTGGCGGGCGACGGCCTGCTCGCGTGCACCAAGCCGGGTGCGGTCTTGATCGACCTTACCACGAGCTCGCCCGAGCTGGCGCGCGATATTGCCGAGGCCGCCCAGGTCTCCGGTCGCATGGCGTTTGACTGCCCCGTCACCGGCGGCGAGTCGGGTGCCATCGCCGGCACGCTCACGGCTATCGTGGGCGCCACCGAGAACGACATCGCGCCGGTCCGCGACATCCTTTCCACCTTTGCGGCAACCATCTGCTGCTTCGATGGCGCCGGCAAGGGCCAGGCTGCCAAGCTCGCCAACCAGGTGTCGCTGGGCGCCTGCATGGTCGGCATGGCAGACGCGCTGGCGTTTGCCGAGCTGAGCGGCCTTGATCTTGAGAAGACCCGTCAGATGATCCTGGGTGGCACCGGCAAGTCCGGCGCCATGGAGAGCCTGGCGCCCAAGGCGCTCGACGGCGACTACAAGCCCGGCTTTATGGTCGAGCACTTCATTAAGGACCTGCGCTTGGCGCTCGCCTATGCCGACGACCGTGAGCTTGCGCTGCCCGGCGCCGACGTGGCCTTTACGCTTTACGACATGCTCGATGCCATCGGTGGCGCCAAGCTGGGCACCCAGGCCGTCACGGTCCTCTATAAGGAGGAGGCCGATGCCATCGCCGCCGGTCTGGACTGGTCGCAGTATCGTCCCGAGGAGCACGGTGCTCACGAGGAAGGCTGCGGTTGCGGCGAGCGTGGCGACGACCACGAGTGCGGTTGTGGACACCACCATGGCGAGGACCACGAGTGCTGCGGCGGTCACGGTCATGACGACGGCCACGAGTGCTGCTGCGGCCACCATCACGGGGAGTAGCGCCTATGAGCTTGACGTTCGTGGTGCTTGCGCTGGTGCTCTTTCTCTTTGCGATCTACATCGGCTTTTTGTGCGGCCAGTGGGCGTGCGAAAAGCGCGTCATCACCAAGCGCGACTACTGGATTGCCAACTTTGCGGGAGCTGCGGCAGTCGTCCTGCTGACCTGGGTGTTCTCGCTGTTCCCGCTGGTGCAGTTTGCGCCGATCGGCTGGCTCGGCGGCTTTATCGCCGGCCTTAAGATGAGCTTTGGCGAGTCCGTCGGTCCGTGGCGCAAGCACGACGAGGTCTTTAACGTCAACAAGGCACACCGCGCCGCCGCCGACGCGGGCGATGCCGAGGAACGCCGCCGTGCGCGTCGTAATGGCGCTGCCGACCGACAGCTCATCTCGGTCACCGATGACAGCAAGGGTGCTGGCAAGCACGCTAAGAAATAGTAAAAAGAGGTAACTATGGCAGAAAACAAAGACGAACAGCTCACCGACGAGGAGCTGGCACAGCTTCAGCTGGCAGAGGAGAACGAGAATGCCGTCGACCGCCTGGTCCAGGAGCTCGGCTGCCCCACGCGCCGTATCCGCCAGTTTGCCGCCCGCGTGCTTCACCTGCTTGCCGAGCGCGATCCGCAGCGCGTGGTGCCCTGCGTGCCCGCGCTGATCGAGGCGCTCGACCGCCCCGAGGCTCAGACCCGCTGGGAGGCCCTCGATGCCCTGACGGCGCTCGCCACCACCTGCCCCGAGCAGCTGGGCGATGCCTTTGAGGGCGCCGAGACCGCACTGTTCGACGAGATTTCCTCCACGCTGCGCTATGCCGCCTTCCGCCTGCTGTGCGTGTGGGGCGCCACGAGTGCTGAGCGTTCACGCGAGGCTTGGCCCATCCTAGACGAGGCCATCCAGTGCTACCACGGCGACCTTGAGTATCGCGATATGCTCGGTTGCCTGTACGAGTTTGGCCAGGGCGAGATCGACGCCGAGGTCGCCGAGAAGCTTGCGCTGCGCCTTAAGTTCGACGCCGAGAACGGCAAGGGCAGCTATCTCAAGGCCCGTTCGAGCGAGATTTGCGAAATGCTTGTTAAACGTTTTGGTCTGGATCTCTCCAAAAAGAAGAAGCGTGCTAGCGTTAAAAAATCTGACGACGCCGAAGACGAGGAGTAACAGATTATGGCGCACGATGTAGTCCTGATTCCCGGTGACGGTATCGGTCCCGAGATTACGCAGGCCATGCGCCGCGTGGTCGAGGCCACCGGTGTCCAGATCAACTGGAACGTCCAGGAGGCAGGTGCCGGCGTCATGGACGAGTTTGGCACGCCGCTGCCCCAGCACGTGCTCGATGCGGTCGCCGAGACCAAGGTTGCCATCAAGGGCCCCATCACCACGCCGGTCGGCACGGGTTTCCGCAGCGTTAACGTGGCCCTGCGCAAGCACTTCGACCTGTACGCCTGCGTGCGCCCCTGCCTGTCGCAGCCGGGCGACGGCTCGCGCTTCCGCGACGTCGACCTGGTCATCGTGCGTGAGAACACCGAGGACCTCTACGCCGGGATCGAGTTCGATGAGGGCGCTGCCGAGGTCGAGGAGCTCTCACAGCTTGTCGAGCGCTCGGGTCAGAAGACCTTCGCCGCCGATTCCGCCATCTCAATTAAGCCCATCTCCATCGCCAAGAGCCGCCGCATTGTGGAGTACGCCTTTGAGTACGCCCGCCGCTGCGGCCGTAAAAAGGTGACGGCCGTGCACAAGGCCAACATTATGAAGGCGACCGATGGCCTGTTCCTGCGCGTTGCGCGCGAGGTGGCCGCCAACTATCCCGATATTGAGTTCAACGACAAGATCGTCGACGCCACCTGCATGGGCCTGGTCCAGAACCCCAACGACTTCGATGTCCTGGTGCTGCCCAACCTGTACGGCGATATCGTCAGCGATCTGTGCGCCGGCCTGGTAGGTGGCCTGGGTATGGCCCCCGGCTCCAACATCGGTGCCGACTGCGCCATCTTCGAGGCAACGCATGGCTCCGCGCCCGATATCGCTGGCCGGGATATCGCCAACCCCACGGCCGAGATTCTCTCTGCTGCGATGATGCTCGATCACCTGGGCGAGAACGACGCTGCCAATCGCATTCGCGCCGCCGTATCTGCCACGCTCGACGAGGGCGAGCAGGTTACCGGCGACGTGCGCCGTGCCCAGACCGGTTCCGTCGAGGGCGCCGTGGGCACGCAGGCCTTTGCCGATGCCGTTATCGCGCACCTGGCCTAAGGTAGGCACGCTGCAAACGCCTAAATAGTACTTAAGTGTTTGCGTATAACCTAAGAATCAATACGCCCGGCACTCTGTCGGGCGTATTCTATTGAAGACTATGTTTCCTAACAAGGAGTAACTGATATGGGTCTGATTCAAAAGAAGGACGAGAAGGACGAGATCGACGGCATCCAGATCATCGAGCGCGGCGAAGGCCCCGACGGTGACGAGGACGAGAAGATCGATCTGGTCGCCGGTACGTCTGCCGAGCACATTGCCGCCGGCACGACGGCCGAGGAGGAGGACGCCCGACTGGAGGCTCAGATTGCCGCGGATGCCGCTGACGAGAATCTGATGCCCGAGGCCCAGGATGAGGACGACGATATTCTGGGTTCCGATGAAGACGACCATGCATCCAGGCACAAGAAGACGATGATTGCCGCCTTTGTGGTTGCCGTCGTGATCGCCGCCGTGGTCGGCTTCTTTATTGGCAATGGCGGCTTTGGCGGCAAGGGTGTCGGCTCGTCGACCCTGACCGAGGACCAGCTCGATTCGACCGTGGCAAGCTATAGCTACAACGGCAAGAAGAGCGACATCACCGCGCGCGAGGCCATCGAGAGCCAGTACAGCCTCGACACCGTCAAGGATAGCGATGGCAACTACACCGCTCCT
Source organism: uncultured Collinsella sp. (assembly GCA_965151385.1). Classification (GTDB taxonomy): domain Bacteria; phylum Actinomycetota; class Coriobacteriia; order Coriobacteriales; family Coriobacteriaceae; genus Collinsella. The sequence continues at coordinate 51,568 of CBCTZJ010000004.1, forward strand.
TCTGCCGACGTCATCCTGTCCTACGTGCGCAACAAGATCCTGCTCGACGCTGCCGAGGACGAGGGCATTACCGTCTCCTCTAAGGAGATGAAGCAGTACGCCGAGGAATCCATCGGCACTTCGGACTACAAGACCATGGCCACGCAGTATGGCGTGTCCAAGGACCAGGCCAAGCAGATCGTCCGCCAGTCCGCGACGCTGCAGAAGCTCTACAAGAAGAAGGTGGGCGATAGCTCCGCAAGCATGCCGACCGCTCCGACCGAGCCTTCTGACGGCAATGAGGACACCGCGAGCAAGGATTACGCCGACTACATCATCAACCTTGCCGGCGACGAGTGGGATAGCTCGAAGGGTACCTGGAAGGACGAGAACGGCACCTATGCCAAGGCCTTTGCCGATGATGCCTTTACGGCCGACAGCGCCACCTATAAGCAGGCCATGACCGCCTATTACACCGCCTACCAGCAGTATTCCTCGCAGGCTTCGAGCGCCAGCTCCAAGTGGACCGAGTATGCTAACGGCCTCTACGCCAAGGCCAACATCAGCATCTACGGCCTGTTTGCGTAAAGAGTTGCACGGCTCATCGAGCATCTAGCCGATAGACAGCAAATAGCCCGCCAGTACGGAAGTCGTTCTGGCGGGCTATTTGCGTTGAGAGCGTGATCGGCAGTTTAATTATGGCTATTCATCTTTAAGCCCAAAAAGGCTATCGGCTTCATCGTCGGATATATATTCCAGTACATCGCCCGGTTGGCAGTCGAGTGCCCGGCATATCGCGTCAAGAGTTGAAAAACGTATGGCAGAAACCTTGCCCGTCTTAATGCGTGACATATTGACCTGGGAGATGCCCACACGTTCCGCAAGCTCTTTGGATGAAATCTTGCGTTCGGCGAGCATGCGGTCAAGCCGCAGAATAATCATGGATTCCCCCTAGAGCAACTCGTCATCTTGTTTTTGCAGGATATACCCGTAGCGGAAGATGCTGGCAATCAGGCAAATAATCAGGCCTGCAAAGAGCATGGAGGGCTCGAATAACTGGCCGACGAACGCATCCGTAAAGCTGCCGCCAAATCCTGAGAGTATCATTCCCGTGATTACGGCGCCAAGAAGCCTCACGGCAACGCCGCCGATAAGGAATAAATGTCCTACTCGACGAAGTGTCTGGTTACATTCAAGGTCAAAGGGCCTGCCTTCCTTTTCAATGTTGAAGAAAAGCCTGCGCACGCTTAGCGCGATGGTAAGCGCGAGACATGTCATCAAGAGGCTCCCTATGGCAGTGTGACCATCGTGTGCGACGAGCATAAGTGGGGCCTGCGCATCGGTGCCGACGATAGCAAGGCACGGCCCTTCGCCGGCTTGAAGTTCTACGGATTGGAGACACGAGCCTTGGGAGAGGCCAGGCAATATGAGTAGAAGGTCAATCGCAATGACTGCGAGGAGCCCCAGAGCGAGCGCCACGGTGGTGCAGATTGTGGCCCATTTGCAGATGCGAGTGAGCTTCCTCAGATCGGCTATTGCCTGTTCACGGTCGATGGCTTCATTCGATTTGGATACGTTCCAGCGGATCATAGCTCCTCCAACCAATGTCTTGGATGATACTTGTATCTTATATCATATTTAATGATAAACGATAAACAATTACAGATTAGAGTAAGTAATGTTTGTGAGACGAATAGCGAGAGCTATGGCTCATTTTGGGTGTCGGAGTTTGGCGCGCGGGGGATGAGGACAAATGTCAAAACTTTCCGTGATCGCACAAGTGCTTCATCGGGTTCCCCGATTCATATGGGAAAACAACTGCAAACGATTGCAAGTAACCGGTGAACGGTCGAAAACTACCGTTCACCGATAATCTCAAAACTGGTTCTAACTGGTATTAAGTCAAAAAGACCAATTCACATATCTTCACAATGACCTGCAATTTTTCTACACGCTATTTTTAGCCGCCCTGCGTTGTTTAGGGACAGGAAAAGTTCCGATCTTTTGCCAAAGCATTTCGAAACGGTTTCAAAACCGCAGGTAGAAGTGTTAACGACCGGTAAACGGTCGAAATATCACCGTGAGCGGTGCAAAAACGTTTTACCGTATGAATCAACGAAAGCGACCTCTTCTGGGGTGATATAGTGACAACAACACGTCACGTGGTTACTACCAGTTTAGAAACCACTGGTCTTCAAAGAACGCTTTCTAAGAAGCTTTAAGGGCGAGCGCCCGCTGGCTTCCGAAAATCATCGGACTCAGATTGTACACACCTTCGGAAGGGAAATTTGAATGGTTGGCTTTATTCTTACCGGTCATGGACAGTTCGCACCCGGCCTAGCTAGCGCTATCGCTATGGTTGCCGGCGACCAGCCCGCTTTTACCGTCGTTCCTTTTGAGGGCGACCAGGCTGCTTCCTACGGTGAGGATCTCCGCGCCGCTATTACCGCCATGCGCGAGGAGTGCGATGGCGTGCTCGTCTTTACCGACCTGCTTGGCGGCACCCCGTTCAACCAGTCGATGATGATTGCCCAGGATGTCGACAACGTCGAGGTTCTGACTGGCACCAACCTTCCCATGGTTATTGAGCTTCTGTTCCTCCGCGGCAATGCCACGCTCGCCGAGCTTGGCGAGCAGGCCGTGACCGTTGGCCAGACGGGCGTCACCGCCCAGACGGTCGCATCCGTTGCCGGCTCCGAGGAAGAGGATATCTTCGGCGACGAGGACGGCATCTAATGGCCGATTTCGGAGCCAACGTCCTGAGCTCCTCGGTCGCCCTTTTAGGCCTGCTTGTCATCATGGGCTTGATTTACACCATCTGGTCGCAAATCAACATGAAGAAGAAGCAGAAGTACTTCAAGGAGCTGCACACCGAGCTCAAGCCGGGTCAAGAGGTTCTTTTCGCCGGCGGTATCTACGGAACCGTCAAAGGCATCGAAGGCGAGAAGGTCCAGATCAAAGTCCGATCCGGAGCCGTCGTAGATGTTTCGCGTTACGCGATTCAGGAGATCAAGTAACTGTCGTCAGCAAATAACGAAAGGAAGCTGATCAACATGGCAGAACCCAACATTCTTCTTACCCGCATCGATAACCGACTGGTTCATGGTCAGGTTGCCACCCAGTGGAACTCCACCCTGGGCTCCAACCTCATCCTCGTCGCCAACGACGACGTGGCGTCCAACACCATGCGCCAGAACCTCATGAAGATGGCCGCTCCCGCCGGCGTCGCTACGCGTTTCTTCTCTCTGCAGAAGACCATCGACGTCATTGGCAAGGCGAGCCCGCGCCAGAAGATCTTCATCGTGGCCGAAACACCGGAAGACGTGCTTACGCTCGTCAAGGGCGGTGTGCCTATAAAGAAGGTAAACATCGGCAACATGCACATGTCGGAAGGAAAGCGCCAAGTCGCCACCTCCGTCGCAGTTAACGACGAGGATGTCGCTGCGTTTAAAGAGCTGCAGGAATTGGGGGTGGAGTTGGAGATCAGGCGCGTTCCGAGCACGCCTGTTGAGGACACGAGCAAGCTCTTCTCGTAATCCTCGTGATCCACGTTGTCAGGAGTGAAACCCTGACGTTCTGTACGTGAAATCCAAAGTGCGTACATACATTTTGAAAGGAGGAGCAAGATGGAATACTCGATCATCCAGATCGCTCTGGTCTTCGTCGTCACGTTCATCGCGGCAATCGACCAGTTTGACTTCCTCGAGTCTCTCTATCAGCCCATCGTCACCGGCGCCGTCATCGGTCTTATCCTTGGCGACCTCAACACCGGTCTTCTCGTGGGTGGTACCTATCAGCTCATGACGATCGGCAACATGCCGATCGGAGGCGCTCAGCCGCCTAACGCCGTCATCGGCGGCATCATGGCAGCCATTCTCGCTATCGCCACGGGCCTCGAGCCCAACGCGGCAGTCGGCCTCGCCATTCCGTTCGCTCTGCTTGGCCAGCTTGGCGTTACCCTGGTCTTCACGCTTATGTCCCCGCTTATGTCCACGGCCGATAACATGGCTCACAACGCGGACACCAAGGGCATCGAGCGCCTGAACTACTTCGCCATGGCTCTGCTCGGCCTGATCTTCGCTGTCGTCGTCACCCTGTTCTTCATCGCTGGCGCTACCATCGGTCAGACCATCGCTTCTGCCATCCCGACTTGGCTGCAGACCGGTCTCTCCGCTGCAGGCGGCATGATGCGCTTCGTCGGCTTCGCCGTCCTGCTCAAGGTTATGATGAACCGCGATATGTGGGGCTTCTTCCTCATGGGCTTTGGCCTCGCGCTCATCACCGTTGCCAACGATTCGCTGGCAACCCCTGCTCTGCTCATCCTCGCTCTCATCGGCTTCGGCATCGCTTTCTGGGACTTCCAGCAGCAGACCGAGCTGAAGGGTGCAGCTGTTTCTGACGGAGGTGACTTCGAAGATGGCATCTAATGAGTATGTGATCCCGGAGCACTACGAGGATCTCACTCCTGCTCCGCAGCTCGACCAGAAGACCCTCAACAAGATGGCTTGGCGCTCCTGCTTCCTGCAGGCATCGTTCAACTACGAGCGCATGCAGGCCGCTGGCTGGCTTTACTCCATCATCCCCGGTCTGGAGAAGATCCACACCAACAAGAACGACCTCGCGGCTTCCATGAGCCACAACCTGGAGTTCTTCAACACCCACCCGTTCCTCGTCACCTTTGTTATGGGCATCGTGCTTTCGCTCGAGCAGAACAAGGTTGACATCCCCACGATCCGCGCCGTCCGCGTCGCCGCAATGGGCCCGCTCGGTGGTATCGGTGACGCCCTGTTCTGGCTGACGCTCGTGCCTATCACGGCCGGCATCACCTCCAACATGGCCATCAACGGCAACGCCGCTGCACCGATCATCTTCCTGGTGATCTTCAACGTCGTCCAGTTCGCTCTGCGCTTCTGGCTCATGAACTGGTCCTACAAGCTTGGCACCAGCGCTATTGACGCTCTGACCGCCAACATGCAGGCCTTCACGCGTGCCGCTTCCATCATGGGCGTCTTCGTCGTCGGTTGCCTGGTCGTCACCATGGGTGGCACCCAGATCAACCTCCAGATCCCCAACGGCACCACCCGTGGTCTCTCCGCTACTACCGTGATCGTCTCCGAGAAGGAGGCCGAGAACTTCACCGGTATGGAGGGCATCGATACCGAGACCGCTGAGGCCGGTACCATCGCCATGACCGATAAGGACGGCAACGCCCTTACCGCTTCCGATGCCGACGGCAACGCTGTCGAGTGCGGCGTCACCGATCTGGGTAACGGCATGGAGTCCGTGACCTACGGCACCGTTACCGAGGATCCGGTCAACTTCTCTGTTGCCGACACCCTCAACACCATCGTCCCGAAGCTCGTCCCGCTTATGCTTACGCTGCTGCTTTACTACATGTTCGCTAAGCACAGCTGGACCCCGACCAAGGGCATTCTCCTGCTCTTCGTCCTTGGCATCCTGGGCGCTGGCCCGCTTGGTCTCTGGCCGAGCATCTGGTAAGGCTCTAGCTTGAGGGGTGTGTCCCTACGCGGCTCACACCCCGACCCCTTAAGCCATGTGTATGTTAAAAGCCGCGTGCTCGAAAGAGCGCGCGGCTTTTGTTTTCTTAATGATTCGGGTGTGGCAGACAGATAATGCATAACACCCTAGGTAGTTAGCCGAATTCGAGCAAAAGGGAGGATAGGATGGCGATCGGAGCGCGTAAGCAACCGCTGTACGATCAGCTGGTCGATATTCTGACCGAAAAGATTGACCATGAATATCGCGCCGGTGACATGATTCCTTCCGAGCGCGAACTTTCGGAGCGCTATGGTCTCTCGCGCACTACGGTACGCCTGGCTCTGCAGGAACTGGAGCGTTTAGGACTGGTGGTTCGGCAGCACGGTCGCGGTACCTTTGTGACCGACCGTTCGGCAAAAGCAACCAATCTTATGCAGTCCTACAGCTTTACCGAGCAGATGCGCGCGATGGGTCGAGAACCCGAGACCACGATTCTCGAGTTTTGCGAGATGGAGGCCGATAAGAATCTGGCCGAGCATATGGGATTGCGCATCGGTGATCGCATTTTTAAGCTCAAGCGCCTTCGCTCTGCCGACAACATGCCCATGATGGTCGAACGCAGCTATCTACCGGTTCGTCAATTTCTGTCCCTAAAGCGACCGCTGCTGGAGCGTAAGCCGCTTTACGATGTGATTGAGCAGGACTTTCAGCAAAAGATTCGCGTGGCCGAAGAGGAGTTCTATGCGAGCATAGCCCGTCCCACCGATGCCCACCTTTTGGGAATTGTCGAGGGCTCGCCTGTGCTCGATTTGGTCAGGACTACGTATAACGAGTCAAACGAGGTAGTGGAGTACACACTCTCGGTTGCTCGTGCCGATCAGTTTAAATACAAGGTTTACCACCAGCGCAGTAACTAGTGCTCGCATCGTTTCCATATGGTGATTCTTTGCATTTAACTGGTTACTACCAGATAACCAACCGAAGTGTATAATTGCACGTCAGAGGATTACTTCTAGAGAGAGGTATTAGAAATGTTCGAGAAGAGTGTCGAGGAGCTCACCGAGCTCGGCGCCCAGATCACCACGGCCGAGATTGCTCAGCAGCCCGAGCTTTGGCGTGATACGCTCAACATCTATCGCGAGAACAAGGAGGCCATCGAGGCCTTCCTGGCCGAGGCTCGCGCTATGGGCGAGGGTCGTCTGTCCGTTGTCTTCACCGGTGCCGGTACGTCCGACTACGTTGGCGATACCTGCGCCCCGTACCTGCGTCACGCTGGCAACACTGATCTCTACGACTTTAAGCCCATCGCCACGACCGACATCGTGAGCGCCCCGCGCGACTTCCTGCGCGCCGAGGATCCCACGCTCGTGGTTTCCTTTGCCCGCTCTGGCAACAGCCCCGAGAGCCTTGCCGCCGTTGCCGTTGCCAAGGAGCTCGTCCACAACGTCAAGTTCCTCAACATCACCTGCGCTCCCGAGGGCAAGCTTGCCGTCGAGTCTGCCGATGATCCCAATGCGCTGACGCTGCTCATTCCGCGCGCCAACGACAAGGGCTTCGCCATGACCGGTTCTTATTCCTGCATGACCCTGCTCTCCACCCTTATTTTCGACACTGCCTCTGACGAGCAGAAGGCCGAGTGGGTCGAGACGATTGCCAAGATGGGCGAGGAGGTCATCTCCCGTGAGCCCGAGATCGCCGATTACCTGGCTGGCGATTTCAACCGCGTGACCTACTTGGGTTCTGGCTCCTTCGGTGGCCTTGCTCAGGAGAGCCAGCTCAAGATCCTCGAGCTCGCTCACGGTCTGGTCGCTACTTCCTACGACACCTCCATGGGCTATCGTCACGGACCTAAGTCCTTCGTCGACGATAAGACGCTCGTCTTCGTGTTCGTCAACAACGACGCCTACACCCGTCAGTACGACATCGACATCCTCAACGAGATCGGTGGCGACGAGATCGCTCAGCACACCATCGCCGTTCAGCAGGAAGGTGCCACCGTCTATGAGGGTGAGTCCTTCACCTTTAAGGGCTACGAGGCACTTCCCGAGGGTTACCTTGCTCTGCCGTTCGTGATGTTTGCCCAGGCTATCAGCCTGCTCAACTCCGTCCGCGTGGGCAACACGCCCGATACGCCGAGCCCCACCGGCACGGTCAACCGCGTGGTTAAGGGCGTGACGATTCACCCCTTCACCGCTTAATCGCGTCCCCCTGTAAGGGCGCCCGTCCGCTCATAACGGCGGGCGGGCGCTTTTTGTTTTACGTGAGCTGGGTATAAGCATTACCACAGTCAACTGCTTTAGAAGCGAGGAGTGCATATGAGCACGTACGCAATTAAGGCTGACAAGTTCTTCTTGCCGGCAGGCCCGCAACTGGGCGGCTATCTTATGGTCGAGGATGGCGTTTTTGGCGCCTGGCAGGCCGACGAGCCCTCTTGCGAGATTAAGGACTACACGGGATCGTGGATCGCACCGGGTATGGTCGATACTCACATCCATGGCTTCTACAACCACTCAACTACCGATAACGATCCCGAGGGCATCGATATCAGCTCAACCGAGCTCGCCCGTCGCGGTACCACCAGCTGGCTGCCCACGACGTTCACCGATGGCGTCGAACAGATCAAGGACGCCTGCGCTGCTATCGCCAAGGCGGACGAGGGCCGCGGACCCGACTTCTGCGGTGCCCGCATTCAGGGCATCTACCTGGAGGGCCCCTTCTTTACCATGAAGCACGTGGGCGCGCAGAACCCCGCTTACCTGATTGACCCCTCCGAGGAGGTTTTCGACCAGTGGCAGGAGGCTGCGGGCGGTCGCATCGTTAAGAGCGCCATGGCCGCCGAGCGCGACGGTGCCGCTGCTTATGCGGCTGCTCTGAACGCCAAGGGCGTGGTGACCAGCATCGGTCACTCCGACGCCACCTACGATGAGTGCATCGCCGCTATCAATGCCGGTGCCAGCTGCTTTACGCATACCTATAACGGCCAGCGCGGTCTGCATCACCGTGAGCCCGGTGTCGTGGGTGCTGCCATGTCCACGCCCGAGACCTACGCCGAGATCATCTGTGACGGCAAGCACGTAAACCCTGCCGCCATCAAGGCACTGCTGCAGGCAAAGGGCTGGCAGCACACGGTGCTCATCACCGACTGCCTGGGCTGCGGCGGCATGCCCGAGGGCAGCTACACCAGTGGTGGCATGGACGTCATCATGAAGGACAACCTGTGCTGGCTCGCCGACGGCAAAAGCATTGCCGGCTCGGTGCTCACGCTTGCCCAGGGCGTCAAGAACATTGTCGATTGGGGCATCGCCAGCGCTGATATCGCCATTCGCATGGCAACCGAGGTGCCGGCTCGCTCTGCGCACATCGAGGATAAGTGCGGCAGCATCATGCCGGGTCGCGACGCCGACTTTGTCGTGTTCGACCATGAGCTCACCCTCGTCGAGACGTATGTTGGCGGCCAGAGCGTCGGCAACGCCCTTACCGATTAACGATAGAAAAAGACGGCGGGCCCGAATCTGCTCGGACCCGCCGTATGGGTTAAACGCTCAAAAGCACCTTAACAGTTACAGCTTGTTAACGATCTTCTTTGCCGTGCGCTTGACGCCGGCCACAAGACCCCCCGCGGGATGCTCCTTTTCGTATGCTAGACGCTTCTCGCGCTTGGCGTACTCTTCGACGATGATGTCGCCATACTCGTCTTCGATCTTGTCGAAGAAGTCGACGGCGCCCTTAATTTCCTCAGCGGTCGGGTGTCCCTTCTGGACGCCGCCGGTGAGTTTGAACGGCCCCCACGTATCAAAGCCGGGACAGCCGTAGACGCCCATAAAGATGGCCTGCCTCATGCGGCAGATGCCATCGATATCCTTGCCGTACCACTTGTTTTTGCCACCGTAGGTCATAAGGCCAAACACCTTGTCCTGCGGCTGCAGCACGTTCGTGAGCACGCGTGCCATGTCCTTGTCGATCTCGGAGTAATAGATGCCCGTGGCGACACCGATCAGATGGTATTCGTGCAGGTCGGGGTACTCGTTTTTACCGAGTGACTTCACGTCGAGGGTATCGATCTCGGGGTGCGCCTCGACGATGGCGTCCACGAGCTTTTTCGTATTGCCGTGGTGGTGTGAGGCATAAAGGATGATGGTTCGCATAAGAAGGCCTTTCAGCTGTAATTGCATCAATGTCTGTATGGTACCCCGTTGCATGGCTGGGAAACCGGACGCATCGATGAACGTGCGGGTTTGTCCTTTGGTCAGGGCCGAGACGGGTTCTTGCGAGCAAAAAGCAGTTGTTCGAAAGGATGGACAATGGAATACGCTCTCTCCAACGATTCGATTTCTATCAAGGTCTCCACGGCCGGTGGTTCGTTTACCTCGATTGAGGCTGGAGGTCGCGAGTACTTGTGGCAGGGCGATCCCGCCGTGTGGTCCGGCCAGGCACCGATTTGCTTCCCGATTTGCGGAGGTTTGCGCGATAACAGCGCCATGACGTTTGCCGGACATCATGTGAAGCTCGCCCGCCATGGGTTTGCGCGCAAACAGGAGTGGAAGCTGCTGAGCCAGAGCGAGAACGAGCTGGCGATGTGCCTGGCTTCCGAGGATAACGCCGCGCTGCTGAGCGATTATCCGTACCCGTTTAAGCTTGTCGCTCGTTATACGCTCGAGGACGCTGCTGTGCGCGTCTCCTATGAGGTGACCAACGAGGGAACCGAGGACATGCCGTTCTTTATCGGCGGTCATCCCGGCTTTAGGTGTCCGCTCGATGAGGGCGAGTCCTATACGGACTACGAGCTGCGCTTTGAGAAGGATGAGGCTGCGGAGCTCTGCACCGCCGTTCCTTCGACTGGCTTGATTGATGTGGACAGGCGCTCCAAGAACCCCATGGTTGGAAAGACGCTGCCTCTGTCACATGAGCTCTTCGATTTTGCGGAGACCATCTTTGACGTGCTCGAGAGCCGTCAGGTCACGCTTTCCAAAAAGGGCGAGGACAAGGGCGTCCGCCTGAGCTTTGAGGGCTTCCCATATCTCATTGTGTGGAGCAAGCCCGAGGGCGATTTTGTGGCAGTTGAACCCTGGGGCGGCCTTTCGACCTGCTCCGATGAGGACGACGTGCTTGAGCACAAGCGCGGCTGCCTTATCGCCAAGCCCAAGGAGACCGTCGTTCGCTCGTTCACGATTGAGATTCTGTAGTCGCATGTAGCCAATTCGTTTTGCAAGGCATAAGGAGCCTGCGAGATAAGGAGCTAGAAATGATCCTCACCGTTACGATGAACCCGTCCGTCGATACGCGCTATCAGCTCGATGAGCTCATTATCGACGACGTCAACCGCGTGACGCCCGAAAAGACCGCCGGCGGTAAGGGCCTCAACGTGGCCCGCGTCCTGGGCCAGCTGGGCGACGACGTTGTGGCAACCGGCTTGCTTGGTGGTCATATGGGCGCCTATATGGCCGAGCTCATGGATGCCAACGGCATTAAGAATGATTTTGTGCCCATCAAGGGCGAGACCCGCATCTGCCTCAATATCCTTCATGCTGGCAACCAGACCGAGTTGCTCGAGAGCGGCCCGACGATTGCCCCCGAGGAGCTCGATGCCTTTACCGCCAAGTTCGCCGAGCTTGCGAGCAAGGCCGATGTCGTTACCATCTCGGGTTCGCTGCCCCGCGGCGTCGAGGCGGACTACTACGCCAAGATCACGGGCATTGCAGAGAACGCCGGCGCCAAGGTGCTGCTCGATACCTCGGGCGCTTCGCTCGAGGCTGCGCTCAAGTCCGAGGTCAAGCCTGAGCTGGTTAAGCCTAACCTGACCGAAATTAACGGCCTTCTGGGCACGAGCTTTACCACCGACGATGTGGACGAGCTCCGTTCCGCGCTCGCCTCTGACGCCCGCTTCTCCGATATCCCCTGGGTCGTCGTATCCATGGGCGCTGCCGGCTCCGTTGGTTTCCATAACGGCCGTGCGTTCCGCGCCAAGACCCCCGATATCCCCGCCGTTAACGCTACGGGCTCTGGCGATTCGACCATTGCCGGCTTCGCACATGCGATTGCTGCCGGCGCCGACGACGAGACGGTGCTGCGTACCGCCAACACCTGCGGCAAGCTCAATGCCATGGATCCCATGACTGGCCACTTGGTTATGGATCGTTGGGACGAGGTTTACAACGGCGTTGTCGTGACCGAGCTGTAGGAGCTTGTGCTGCGGCCCCGGCATCGGTTGCTAGCTCATGTCGACGACAAGTGCGATAGCATTATGTCGGGGCGCGACGCCGACGTTGTCGTGTTCAATCCCGACCTTACCCTGGTCGAGACGCATGTGGGTGGCAACAGCGTCGGTAATGCGTTTGCCGAGTAGCCGCCAAAGAAACGATCCGAGAGGGGATTTAGATGATTTACGGTGCATTGGGCGATATCGAGGAGTACCGTGGAATGCTCAAGGGCCTCGACGTGCTGATCGATTGGCTCGAGGAGAATGATCCGGCGCAGCTCGAGGTCGGCAGCCATCCGATTCTGGGCGACAAGGTCTTTGCGAACGTCATGGCTCCCACGACGCGTCCCGAAGCCGAGGCTCACTATGAGACGCATCAGCGCTATCACGACCTGCAGATCGACGTCGAGGGTCGCGAGGCCTTTAAGGTTGCCACGGGCAGCCTGATGCTGGTTCAGGAGTTTGACGAGAAGGACGACTACGATCTGGTCGATTCCGACGCCTCGATCGCCGGCGATCTTGCTGACGACAAGTTTGCGCTGTTTGTTGCCGGCGAGCCTCACATGCCCACGCTCGAGTTCCCGGGCGATGGCACGCAGCCGGTCAAGAAGATCTGCTTTAAGCTGCTTGCAGACGCTTACTGGGAGGAGTAACGAGCCGCTCGGCTGAGCTGTTCGTTTTGCGAGCGTTATCCCTTGGAGGAACGCGCTTGGGCCCCGCTGATCGCGGTTCCTTTGGGGATTGCGGTTGGCGGGGCTTTTGTTGAGTAGGAGAGTTTCCGGCGGCGTTGTGCTCGGTTTGGCGGATGCGCGCCCGAAATCAGCAACAAAAAAGCCGCCCGAAGGCGGCTATCTTGTGCAATGGAGCCAGCGACCGGGCTCGAACCGGTGACCCCCGCTTTACGAGAGCGGTGCTCTACCAACTGAGCTACGCTGGCGGCCATGTGTTGACGCAACTGAGGCGTCAACGGCTGTCTATGATACGGGACATCGCACATCCGCGCAAGTGTTCTGAGGGCTTTTCTCACTTTAAATGCACTAATATTAGAGGCGTGATGTCTGCGGTACCCATTTGGTGCTTGACCTGCTGTTGAGTTGGTGGCCGACGTCCCGCTCGTATGGGTCTCAAACAGAATGGGGCAGCCATGGCTCAACCCAAGATCCTTCTCACGCGTATCGATGACCGTTTCATTTACGGGCAAGATGTTGCGCTGTGGAACGAGGCCGTGGGTTCCAACCTTGTCCTAATCGTCAACGATGAGATCGCGGCGGATTCGCGCCAATGGGCACCCATGAGGGTGGCGGCACCCGAGGGTGTCTGGACGCGGTTTTTCTCGGTGCAAAGGACTGTCGACATCATTCATACCGCAACGCCGCGCCAATGGATTCTCATCATGGTGGCGTCGCCCACGGATGCACTCGCGCTGGTTAAGGGCGGTGTGCCGATAACCAAGATCAGCATTGGCCATATGCAGGCAGGGGAGGGCAAGCGCTCTGTAACGCCTGCCGTTGCCGTAGACGATACGGACATTGCCGCCTTCAAAGAGCTGCAAGAACTCGGCATAGAACTAGAAATCCGCTATCTCCCCAGTTCCGCCCCCGACCCCATCGGCAATCTGTTCAACTGATCCCTTGGGGACGGAGGAAAACGGATCATTTTGCCTTCGTAGGGGATCTGTGTGGCGCTGTCCGCCAAAACTATGCCGGTTTACTACGATGAATTGCTTATCGCCGAGCATGCCAAATTTGCAGAGAATAAAACCGCAGGTAGACGAGTTGCTAATTTTTTATAAACCAGCGCGTGGTCGGACATAGTGGGTTCATCGTAGTAATTCGGCATAGTTTTGTTATGTCACCAATTCGGTGGCATCGAAAAGAAGGATTTAGGCATGAAGCAGCGCCCGTCGGCGGTGGTGCCAGCGGGCGCTGCCGTGTGATATGTCGCGTTGTGGGTTTAGTGCCTCATAAAGTGGTACTCGATCACATTGCTGTAGGGGTGACCCGGGCCCACGATGCCCTGCGGGAACAGCGGCTGGTGCGGCGTGTCGGGGTACATCTCGGCCTCGAGAGCAAAGCCGGCACCCCAACCGTAGTTGGCATCGTCCTTGGCGTGTTCGTCGCCCAGCCAGTTGCCGGTGTAGAGCTGCACGCCCGGGGCAGTGGTGTAATAGTCCAGCTCACGGCCGGTCCACATCTCCTCGACGTGCATCGCGCGGCGCAGATTACGGCCGTACTGATAGCCATCGATGCACAGGCAGTGGTCGTAGCCACGGGCCTGCTTAATCTGCGGGTCGTCGGCTTCCATGCCGGGCGCGACGGGGCGCAGCTCACGGAAGTCAAACGGCGTGCCCTCGACCGGAGCGATCTCTCCGGTGGGGATATTCTGCTCGTTGATGGGCAGGTAGTGGGCAGCGTTAGCAACAAAGAAGTGCTCACAGTCCATGCCGGCGTTGTGACCGGCAAGGTTAAAGTACGTGTGGTTGGTCATGGACACGTACGTGGCGCGGTCGCTCTCACAGCCATATTCGATACGGAAGCAGCCGGTGCGCGTCACGGTAAACACGGCCGTAAAGGTGCGGTTGCCGGGAAGGCCCAGCTCACCGTCCTCAAGCGAGGTGGTCATGCGCACGGCATTGTGGACCTCGTCGAGCTCAACGTCCCATACGCGCTTGTGCAGACCATGCTCAAGATCGCTGTGCAGGTTGTTGGTGCCCTCGTTGGCGGGCATATGCCAGTCCGTGCCGGCGATGGTGATCGTGGCACCTGCAGTGCGGTTGGCCACAGGTCCGATGGTCGCGCCAAAGCAGGCGGGGTTGTCAAAGTAATCCTCGAGCTTATCGAAGCCCAGCACCACATCGCGCGCGTTGCCGGGGATGTCGGGCACGTCGATGCCCAACACGGTGGCGCCATAGTCCATAATGCGAACGCAGATCTCGGGCCCGTTGAGGGTGTAACAATGAACGGGGGTACCGCACGGCGCGGTGCCGAAAAGCTCGGAAGTGATCATTTGGTTCCTAACATCGAGGTATTTCGGACAAACTGTAGCGCGAACAGGCGAGATTATCACTACACCCCACTAAAGCAGGGGGTATTTTTCTCAAAAAAGTGATGATTGGAGCTGTGCGGGCGTTCATTTCTGACGCGCGCGAGTCTGATACAATTTGTTCGTTATTGTTTGAATTGACGTGAGCGTGGAACAGCGAGGACTCATCGTGATTAAAGCGGAGCGACAGGATAAGGTTCGGCAGCTGCTCGAGGAACAGGGAACGGTCTCGGTCAAGGAGATTTCGGATGCGTTAGGTGTTTCGGATATGACGATCCGCCGTGACCTTGAGGAGCTTGCGAGCCTGGGCGAGATCGAGCGCGTGCACGGCGGAGCCCGCAGTGCGCAGGGCCGTCCACACGCTATGCTGCGCCATGAGTATTCGCACAGCGAAAAGCGCACGAAGCATGCCGAGGAAAAGTTGCAGATTGCGCGCCGTTCTGTGGAGCTTATCGAGGAAGGCTCGACCATCTTTTTGGGCACGGGCACTACGGTTGAGCAGATGGCCTCGATGCTGCCGGCGTTTCGCCTGCGCATTGTGACCAATTCGCTTTCGGTGTTTAACCTGCTCGAGGCGCGCGAAGACTGCGACCTGTGCCTGGTGGGCGGCATGTACCGTCGCCGCACCGCCGCTTTTGTGGGACCAACGGCCGAGGATACCCTGCGTGCGCTGGGCATCGACGCGGCGTTTATCGGTGCCAACGGCATTCTGGACGGCGACGTGTCTACATCCAATATGGAAGAGGGCCGCATCCAGCAGCTCGCCTTTAGCAAGGCCGACTCGCGCTATCTGATCGCCGACTCCAGTAAGATCGGCAAGCGCGACTTCTACACCTTCTGCCGTCTGGACAGCCTGGACGCCGTGGTGTGCGAGCCGGGCATCGCCGCCGAGGATCGCGCCGCCATCGAGGAACTCACGCAGGTCATTTGCTAGCTAGCGCTGCAGGCGATACTTCTGCCCTCTGCCGACGCGGGGATTATCGCTTCAATTTGACGTGCAGAATGACACATAAAAGTTAAAACGCCATTTTGCGCGTCATTTTACGTGTCAACGAGATGCGATTTGACACGCAAATAGGAATTCGTGGGCGCTCGGAAGATCGACGGAGTTCGTGAACCTGCAACTTGGTTGGGTAACGTACGAAGTCCTCCAGCGGGACCGAATATGTTTTCGGTATCATATCGGTATCAAATGATACCGAAAGTATGTTCGTGATACTGAAAACTAGAAACCGTGCTTCATAACTGCTTGGAAAGTTCGGATTCGACTATCTTATTGTCTTGATCTGTAACAGGTAGACGGTCGAAAGTGGGCTACGTGTTACAGATTTAGATATTTCTGCTCGGGCGTTCTGTTTGTCTCGATTTGTAACAACTAGGGCCGAAATACTCGGCTAGATGTTACAGATCGAGACAAACGGCCTGCTCGGGCCGAGCCAAAAAATCGGCCGCATGCGAACCCATGGAGGGATTCGTATGCGGCCGACAGGGGGTATGCGGCAAAAGTTAGGCCATAAGCAGGCCGGTCTCCGCGACGTTCTTGTACCAGTACGCGCTCGCCTTGGGATAGCGCTTCTGGGTCTCAAAGTCGATGTAGAACAGGCCATAGCGCTTGTTATAGCCGTTGGTCCAGGAGAACTGGTCCTGCAGCGACCACACAAAGTAACCGTCGACGTTCACGCCGCCGTCGATCGCCTTGAGGATCCACGCAAGATGCTGACGCATATAGTCGATACGAGGGGCGTCATCGATAAAGCCGTCCTCGAAGTCGTCCTTATAGCCCATGCCGTTCTCGGTGATGTAGATCTTCTTGTAGTTGGGGTAATCGTTCTTAATGCGGAGCAGCAGGTCGTAGAGGCCCTCGGGATAGATGATCCAGTCCCAATCGGTGGTGGGTACGCCTTCACGCACGCATGACTCGCCCACGCCCTTGAGGAACCAGCGCGAGGAGCCCTTGTCGCCGGTGCCATTGTGGTTGATGTCGTTTTCGCCCTCGGCGGCACGCAGGAACTGGCACTTGTAGGTGTTGACGCCCAGGCAATCGTTGTAGGGGAGCGCGGCGGTCAGCGCGGCGATGTCCTCGTCGCGGACGTCGAGCTCGCCGCCGGCGATATGGGCCAGCTTGGTCGCAGCCTCCATGGTGTCGGCTGCATAGTGGCCGCGGAAAGTGGCGTCGAGCACCCAGCGGTTGTTGATGACGTCGGCCATGCGGGCGGCCTCGCAGTCGGCAGCGCTGTTGGGATCGAGGGGATACTTGGGCTCCAGGTTCTGGACAATGCCGATCTCGCCCTCAAAGCCGCCCTCATGGAAGGCGACGACAGCCTTGGCGTGGGCCACCATCATGTTGTGCATGAGCTGGAAGGCCTTGTCCAGGCGATACTTCTCGCCGTGCGGCCAGTTGCCGACGATAAAGCTGCCCTCGGCGGTCGCGGGAATCTCGTTAAAGGTAAACCAGTGCTTGACCTCGGTGAACTCGGCAAAGCAGAACTTGGCGTACTCGACAAAGGCGTCGATCGTCGTGCGCGTCAGGAAACCCTCATCGCCGTTCTGGTAAAAGGCCTCGGGCGTATCAAAGTGATCGAGCGTGACATAGGGGATAACGCCGGCTTTGTTGCAGGTGGCGAAAAGCTCGTGATAGAAGGCAACGCCTTCGGGGTTAATCTCGCCGGTGCCACTGGGGAAGATACGGCTCCAAGCGATGGAGACACGAATGCCGTTAATGCCGAAGCGCTGGCACAGGTCAATATCGACCGGGTACTTGTTGTAGAAATCGCTTGCGGGGTCGGGGGAGAAGCGACCCTGAGCAGCCAGGAAATCGTCCCAGGGCACTTTGCCCTTGCCGTGCGTGCGGGTCTCGCCCTCAACCTGGTAAGCGGCGGTGGCGCCGCCAAACACAAAGCCGTCGGGGAACTGCATGGGGTTGGTCATGAGTCATCCTTTCTGTGGGATACGAATAGGGAGAGGTGCCCGAACTGGGGATCCGGGCACCAACAGAGGGAGGAACTAGTCGAGGTTCTCGCGGAGCCACTTGATGGCGCCAGCGGGGTCGCGAGTAAGGTCGATATATTCCTTGCCGCGGGGAGCGAGCAGCTTAATGCCCAGACGATCGGTGTCGGCCTTCATGTCGTTGTAGTAGCTACGAACCTGCGGGGCGAGCACGATGACATCGTACTGATCCATGATGGCAGTGTGCTGGCCATAGGCGCCTGCGGAGGAAGCGATGTTCTCTCCGGTCTGCGCGGCACCTTCCTTGATGGCATTGGCAAGCATGGCAGAGGTGCCGGCGCCGGCGCACAGGACGAGGACCTTCAGGCCGTCGACATCCTTCTTGGCGGATGCATCGGCAGCGGGCTCGGGCTGATCGGCGACAGGCTCGCTGCCGGCGGCGGCAGCGGTCGTCTCGACGGAAGCGGTGGTCTGCTCGACAGCGGGCGCAGGGGCGTTGGCGGCGATGGCAGCGGCACCATCGGACTCGAGACCCAGCTCGGCGGCGCGCTCGGCCTCCTGGTCGCAGAGCAGCTTATCGTATGCCTTCAAGAACGGCAGGTAGATGATGGCGTCCAGCAAGATGATGATTGCAACAAATACCAGGGCGATAAGCTGGAAGTTCGTGGTGATGAAGATGCCGATGGGGGCAGGGGTGGCCCAAGGCACCACGAAGGAGAAGCCGTTCATGCCCACATTGTCGATAAAGAACTTGGCAACGCTTACGTTGACGCAGCCGGCGGCAACAAAGGGGATGAGCATGTAAGGGTTAAGGATCATCGGCGCGCCAAAGAGCAGCGGTTCGTTGACGGCGAAGGCAACAGGAACAATCGAGGCCTTACCGACGGCTTTGAGCTGCTTGGACTTCATAAAGAGAATCAGCAGAAGCGGCACGATGAACGTGGCGCCGGTGCCGCCGAACTCACCCACGAGCGACATGTTAAAGGTGAGGGAGTGTGCGGGGTGGCCGCCTGCCAGCAGAACCTGCAGGTTCTCGGCCTGGTTGGCAAGACGGATGGGGTCGATGCCCGGCTGGACAATCGAGGGGCCGTGGACGCCGATGAACCAGAAGAACGCGGTGGCCGCCTGGATGAGGATGAGGCCAGGATAGGTTTCTGCAGCGGTAAAGAGCGGGGAAAGCAGTTTAATAAGCAGCTCAGAGAACGGAACGCCCATGAGGTTACGCACGACGACATCGATGATGCCGCAGATGATGACGGCGCCGCCAAAGGGGATGATGTCGCGGAAGTTCTGAGCGATGGCGCCCGGGACCTCCTTGGGCAGCTTAATGGTCAGATCGCGCGAGACGCAGAATATGTAGACCCACACGGTGATGAACGCGGCGATATAGGCCGAGAACAGACCGCGCGTGCCCATGCTGGTGCAGTCGAAGACCGAAAGCTCGGAGCCGTTGAACTTGGTGGTGAACTGCGTAACGGCGAGCAAAAGCATACTGCACTGGGCGGCCACCATGGTGGAGCCGTCGTTGAGCACCTTGCCGGCGGGCATGCGACGGTTCATGGAAGCCGTGAAGTTCTTGGCAGTGGTGCCGGCAACCATGATGCCCATGACGCCCATGGTGAAGTTGTAGAGCTTGTTGCACCAGTCGATGAGCGGCTGGGGCAGCGTGACGCCGACTACGCCGGGAAGGGTGGCAATGAGCAGAAAGATCGAAGAGGTGAGGACAATGGGCATGCACCCAAGGAATCCGTCCTTGATGGCCTGGAGGTATATGTTCCTCGAGATCTTCTCAAAGAACGGTTGATGCTTTTCGAGCATCTTTACGATGGCGTCCATAGAGCTCCTTTGCTACTTGATGCGCGATGCATGTGGATGGAACTGGTCGTCGATGGATGGTCAGGACTGCCCGGAAACCTTCCTGCTTAAGGAAGGCATTGCGAAATGACAACGTTGTCATTTCGTTAATGACAACGTAAGACATTTTTGGAAGAGCAACAAGGATATACGGGTGAGTGGTCGATATTGTTCGGTAAACGGTTGATTTATCAGTCAGGCAGGTAGTGTATGCTAGAACGCAAAAACAAGCGATGTAAAACCGACTGGAGAAGCAGTGGCAACGATGGGCAAGAAAAATGTCTCAATGAATGATGTGGCGATTGCCGCTGGTGTTTCTCTCAAGACGGTTTCGCGCGTGATTAACGAGCCCGATAGCGTGCGAGAGTCGACACGCGATAAGGTCCATGCGGCCATGGAGGCGCTCGGGTTTCGAGCCAACTTTGCCGCGCGTTCGCTCAAGTTGGGCCGTTACGGGTGCATCGGCGTCGTGCTGTTCCACTTGTCGGGCGGTGCCGTGGACATGATCGACGGTATCGCCGATGCCGCCGAAGAGCGAGGCTTTGCTCTTACGATGATTAAGAAGCGGGCGGGGGAGAAGATGACCCTTGCCGAAGCGGCACGTAGGATGTCGCAGCTTCCCGTCGACGGCATGATTTTCAACCTGCGCCAGATGGTCGATGACTTTGATACCTTTGAGGCGCCGAAAGACCTCAAGACGGTGATTATCACACCGATGGAACATCCTACCTGCTCCACCGTCAGTGACGACCAAGAGGGCGGCGCGCGCATGGCGTGCGAGTACTTCTTGAACCACGGGCACAAGAACGTGTACTTCATCTCTGGTAAGAAAGAGTCGCTGTCGAGCCAGTGCCGTATGAAAGGTTGGCGAGCGGCACTCGAGGCACGTGGCATTGAGCCGCCTGAACCTCTGCAAGGCGATTGGAATGCGGATAGTGGCTACGCCGCGGGCCTTGTGCTTGCCGATAAACCCGATTGCACGGCGGTCCTCGCTGCTAACGACTGCATGGCAAACGGCGTGATGATGGCTCTACGTGACAAAGGGCTCAATGTGCCCGACGACGTGTCCGTGATCGGTTTCGACGATGAGCTCTACAAGACGATTCCCAACTCGATTCTGACGTCGGTGAAGTTTCGCCACCGCGAGCTGGGCATCCGTGCGCTTAACGAGGTCGTCGCAGGTCTGGAAGCCCCGAGCTCCAGAAGCCGTACGCTCGTCTCGGGTGTGTTGGTCGAGCGCGCGAGCGTGCGGGATCTGCGGGCGTAGACGTGCTCGGCCTGCTCGTCTAAATCTGTAACAGGTGGGACCCGAAAACTCGGCTAGATGTTACAGATTGAGATGAACAGGAGGACGGGTGCGGTCTAAACAAAATGGCCCGCGCATCACGCATCGATGCACGGGCCATTTTTTTTCTGCGAGCGGCAGGTGGCGTCAGCGTCTTATGCCTCGAGGTTTTCCTCGATCCAGGCGACGGCACCCTTGGGGTCCTTAGTGAGGTCGATGTACTGTTTGCCCTTGGGCGACAGCAGCGTGATGCCCAGGCGGTCGGTGTCGGCCTTCATCTCGTTGTAATAGGTGCGAACCTGCGGAGCCAGGACGATGACGTTGTACTGGTCCATGATGGCGTAGTGGCTGCCGTAGGCACCGGCGTTGGCGGTAATGTCGATGCCCAGCTCGTCGGCGCCTTCCTTAAGCGCGTTGGCGAGCAGTGCAGAGGTGCCGGCGCCAGCGCACAGAACCAGAACCCTCAGATCCTTGCCCTTAAGGGCGGACGGAGCTGCGGAGGCCTCAGTGGCAGAAGCGGTCTCGACAACAGGAGCCTCAACGGCGGGGGCGGCAGCGGTCTTGACGGCCTTGGTCTCCTCGGCCTCTTCTTCGGCCAGGGTCTCGGCCTCCTGCTTGCACAGGACGTTGTCGTAGGCCTTGCAGAACGGGTAGTAGATCAAGAAGTCAACGACCAGCAGGACGACAACCAGGACCAGAGAGATCGGCTGGAAGTTGGTGTCGATGAAGGTGCCGATCGGTCCGGGGAGTGCCCACGGCATGGCATAGATAAAGCCGTTCATGCCCAAAAAGTCGATGAAGAACTTACCAATGAGGACGTTGGCCACGGGGGCAAACAGGAACGGGATCAGGAAGTACGGGTTGAGGATGATGGGCGCGGCGAACAGCAGCGGCTCGTTGACGGCGAACATCACGGGTACGACAGAGGCTTTGCCGACGGCCTTGAGCTGCTTGGAGCGCATAAAGAGCAGGAAGATGATCGGGACAATGAACGTGGCGCCGGTGCCGCCGAGTTCGCCGATGTAGTTACCGAAGTTCTCGGTCAGGGCGAGGGCGGGGTGACCGCCGGCCTGCAGCGTGGCGAGGTTGGTGGTGATGTTGCCAAACAGCGCGGCGTTGAGGGCAGGCTTAACGACCGAGGGGCCGTGGATGCCCATGAACCAGAACAGCGGGATCATGAACCAGATGAGGGCGAGGCCGGCGTAGGAATCGGCAGCGGCGAACAGCGGGCTCACCAGCGTGGAGATGACGTTGGCAAACGGGACGGCCAAGCAGGTGCGGCAGATAACGTCGATGACGGCGACAAACAGGATGGAGAAGCTGAAGGCGAAGATGTCGCGGAAGTTCTGGGCGATGGCGCCGGGGACTTCTTTGGGCAGCTTGATGGTGATGTCTCGCTTAATGCAGAAGGCATAGATGTTGACCGTGGCAAATGCGGCGACAAAGGAGCTCAGCAGGCCCTTGGTGCCCATGTTGTCGGTAAAGAACACCGAGACATCGGCGCCGTCGATCTTGGCGCTCGTCTGGGTAACGGCCAAGATGAGCATAGCGCACATGGCGGCGACCATGGTGCTCGTGGCGTTGATAGCCTTGCCGGCAGGCATGCGGCGGTTCTTGGAGCCGGTCAGCGCGCTTGCGGTGGTGCCGGCGACCATGATGCCCACGACGCCCATCGTGAAGTTGTAAACCTTGTTGCAGAAGTTCACGACGTCGACGTTCCACCAGTCGGGCAGCGTAAAGCCGCCGACCGTGGCGACAACGCCCGGCAGGGTCGAAATAAGCAGGAAGACAGAAGAAGACAGGATGATGGGCATTGCTGCCAAAAAGCCGTCTTTAATGGCCTGAAGGTAGATGTTCTTAGAGACCTTGTCGAAGTACGGCTGACCTTTCTCCAAGAACTTAACGATCGATTCCATAGTTCACGCTCCTCTTTGCATGAAATCTTAATGGCATGGACGTTGAAAACCTATATGGTCTCCCGCTTGCTAACAGCCCGGGTGCAGGCGGGGTCGGTCCCAGGGGGAGAGAGGGGAGCGGCTGGGTTTGTATCGCATAGGGCCGCTCCCCTCTCGGGGGAAAGCGAGGCGATGCGCTACTGCGCGTCCGCCATAGTGTCGGCGAGCTCCTTGTACCAGAGTGCCGACTGCTTGATGTAGCGTTTTTGCGTGTCGAAGTCGATGTAGAACAGGCCGTAGCGCTTGTTATAGCCATTGGCCCACGAGAACTGGTCCTGCAGGCTCCAGATAAAGTAGCCCTGGACGTCGACGCCCTCGGCGCGCGCCTGGAGCACCTTCTCCATGTGCTGGTCGACAAAGTCGATGCGCTCGGGATCGGCGACGATGCCGTTTGCGTCGGGCTCGGGGTCCTTGTGGCCCAGGCCGTTTTCGGTGATATAGATGACGGGGAGGTTGGGATAGGTGGCGCTGATGTGCTTGAGTGTGTCGTAGAGGCCTTGCGGGTAGATGAGCCAATCCCAGTCGGTGGTGGGGATACCCGGCATATCGACCTGCTGCCCGACGCCCTTAAACTTAAAGCACGAGGTGCCCTTGTCTCCGGTGCCGTTAAAGCTGTTGGTGGACTCGCCATCGTAGGCGGCGATAAACGCCGACTGATAGTAGTTGAGGCCGAACATATCGTTGCGGGGCGCCGCCTTGGCGAGCTCCTCCATGTCGCTGTCCTCAACCGTAAGTGTGGCGTTGTTGGCACGCAGAATCTCGTTGATGAGTGAGAGGGTGCGCGCGGAGTAGTGACCCAGGAAGGCGCCGTCCATGATGAAGTCGGTGTAGAAGGCGTTGTACAGGTCGGCGGCGTGCTGGTCGGCGGGCGAGTCGGTGGCAGGATATGCGGGCGTCAGGACGTTGACCATGCCAATGCGTCCGCCCAGGTGCTCGATCTCGTCAAGATCCTTATACAGGTTGACGGCGCGGGCGTGGGCAACGAGCTCGTTGTGCTGGCTCTGGATGCCGCTCGTCACATCAAAGTGATGGTTGGGCGGGAAGTTGCCTTGGATGTATTGGGAGTGCGAGAGGCTGATGAGCTCGTTGATGGTGAACCAATTCTTGACCTCGCGGAACTCGCGGAAGCAGAACTCGGCATAGCGCACATAGGCGTCGACGGTCTTGCGGTTGAGCCAGTCGCCCTGGTTGAACAGGGCTGCGGGGGAGTCAAAGTGATGCAGGGACACATAGGGCTCGACGCCATACTTTTTGCAGCAGGCGAACAGCTCGTGGTAGTGCTTAACGCCCTCGGCGAGGGGCTCGGCATCGTCGCCGTTGGGGAAGATGCGGGTCCAGGCGATGGACACACGGATGGCGTTGAGCCCATGCTCGGCAGAAAGGCGGATATCCTCCTCGTAGCGGTTGTAGAAATCACTGGCCGGGTCGGGCAAAAAGCGACCCTGGTCGACAAGGTAATCGTCCCACATGGTCTTACCCTTGCCTGCCACCTTCGTGGAACCTTCCGTTTGGTACGCGGCGGTTGCGGCGCCCCAAACAAAGCCCTTCGGCAGCTGCTGTACGCGGTTTAGCAAAGACATATGCATACACCCTCTCGTCTCGCTGTTCGATATTGTGCGTTTGCGCTCAGGAGGCTCCCTGGTTAGCGTTCAGCGGTGAAAAAGCCCGATAAACACTATCTTAAAATGATTAGAACCAAAATGAGCACGTGAACATTTGACAATGAGCACGTTAACATCCGGCTGGGATGTATAGAAACAAAACAACTTCAAACAGCCGCGAACGGTTGTATTTGTTCGGTAAGCGGTTTTGATTGACAGAAGTTTTCATGTTGTGGTATATGGCTCGGGTATCATGAGCACGTTATCAATGTATGTACGATGCGCCATGGGCGCGGGGAATAGTTGGGAAGCAGGTTAGCGTGGAAGGCATGGCTCAGCAGACAAGGAATGGTCATTCGGCGAGCGCGGCAGAGGTTGCGGCGCTCGCTGGCGTGAGCCGCCAGACTGTGTCTCGCGTGGTCAACGGTATGCCCAACGTGACGGAAAAGACGCGCAAGCGTGTGCTGGCCGCCATGGAAGAGCTGGGCTTTCGTCCCAATTTTGCTGGAGCGGCGTTGCGCGGCGGGTCGTATCGTTCTATTGGCCTGTGCATGTACAACATCACACGTGTCGGTAACCTGGCGACGCTCGAGGGTATCATGCAAGCGGCGCGCGAGCACGATTTTGCCGTCACTATGATCGAGATGGGCGGCGACAAGCCCTATACACTTGCCGATGCCTCGCGCCGCATGGTCGAGCGACCCGTCGACGGCATGATTCTCAACATGAACCGCATGGCTCCCGATTTTGAGGAGTTTGTTCCCCAGCCGGGAGTGCGAACGGTCATCCTGTCCATGTATGCGCATCCGCGCTGCACGACGATCGACTCCGACCAGTATGGTTCGTGCGAGCTGTTGACCAATTATCTGCTGGAACATGGTCACTCGAATATGCGGTTTGTGGCGGGTCCGGAAAACTCGATTTCCTCGCGTTTTCGTGAGGCCGGTTGGCGCGATACGCTGGGTCGTGCTCATGTCGATGCCGCTCCGATGCTGCGTGGCGATTGGAGTGCGGACAGTGGGTACGCCATGGGCGAGCGGATTGCGGCCGAGGTGCTTGCCGGCGGGTCGCAGGCGCCGACTGCCGTGCTTGCGGCAAATGACCAGATGGCGCTGGGCGTTATCGCCGCGCTCGAGAACGCGGGCCTGTCCGTGCCCGACGACGTGAGCGTGGTTGGTATCGACGACGCACTCGAGGGACTTGTTCCTCACAATCGGCTGACGACGCTGCGATTTGATTTGCGCGGTGTCGGTAAGCTTGCGTTTGAGGCGGCGATTGGAGAGAGCTCGTCTATCGAGGCGATTCATGTGCCGAGTACGCTGGTCGAACGCTCGACTGTTAGGGACATACGGGGTTAGGTCCTACTCCGTTTGTCTCGATTTGTAACAGGTAGACGGTCAAAAGCGGGCTACGTGTTACAGATTTAGATTCTTCGGAAAGAGCAATCCTGTTCGTCTCAATCTGTAACAGCTAGGACCAAAAAACTCGGCTAGATGTTACAGATCGAGACAAACGGCTCCCGACCAGCCCAAAAACAAAAAGACCGGGGGCGGCGCGCCGTGTGACGTGCCGCCCCCGGCTGAGAAATGGGGACAGGTTATGTGCGTGGGCAACCCCGTCAGCCGCTAGTCCAGACGACGGGTCTGCGCCACGTGCTTATACCAGTATGCGCTTGCCTTGGGCGTGCGCTTCTGGGTTTCAAAGTCAACGTAGAAGAAGCCATAACGCTTGTTGTAGCCATTGGTCCAGGAGAACTGATCCTGCAGGCTCCACAGGAAGTAGCCGCCCACGTTGACACCCACCTCCATGGCCTTGAGCAGCCAGCGCAGGTGCTGCTCGATGTAGTCGATGCGCGGCTGGTCGTCCACAAAACCGTCCTTGTAGGGGTCCTTGTAGCCCATGCCGTTTTCGGTGATGAAGATCTGCTTGTAGTTGGGGTAGCGCTGCTTAATGTAGACGAGCAGATCGAACAGGCCCTCGGGATAGATGATCCAGTCCCAGTCGGTGGTGGGGATGCCAGGCTTGTTCACATGCTCGCCAATACCCTTGACGCGCCAGCGGCCGGTGCCCTTCTCGCCCGTACCATTGTGGTGCAGGTCGTTCTCGCCGTCGTAAGCCTTCAAGAAGCGGCACTGGTAGTTGTTAACGCCCAGGTAGTCGTTGTAGAGCGCGGCCTCGCGCATAATCTCGAGGTCCTCGTCTAGGATCTCGATGGTGCCGCCCGAGACGGCAGCCAGGCGGTTGGCGCACTCGATGGTGTCGGGCGCGTAGTCGCCGCGGAACGTCGCGTCGAGCAAGAACTGGTTTTGCAGCACGTGCTCGTTGTTGGCGGCTTTGATGTCGGCGGGGTTGTTCTCGTTGAGCGGGTACTTAAACTCCAACGACTGAATGACGCCGATCTTGCCCTTAAAGCCGCCGTTGTGGAAGGCCAGCACGGCCTTGGCGTGGGCGAGCATCATGTTGTGCTCGCACTGGAAGGCCTCGGCCAGATGCGCCTTGACGCCACCGGGGAAGGTGCCCTCGATGTAGGTGTTGGAGGCGTCGGCCCAGATTTCGTTAAAGGTGAACCAGTAGGTCACCTGGTCGGCGTACTCCTTAAAGCAGAAGGTGGCAAAGTCCACAAAGGCGTCGATGGTTTCGCGGTTGAGGAAGTCGCCCTTCTCAAAGAGGGGCAGCGGCGTGTCAAAGTGATGCAGCGTGACAAACGGCTCAACATGGTGCTTATGGCACTCGGCGAAAAGATCGTGATAGAACTGCACGCCCTCGGGGTTGATTTCGCCGGTACCGCTGGGGAAGATGCGGCTCCAGGCGATGGAGAGGCGAATGCCGTTGATGCCAAACTCCTCGCACAGCTCCAAGTCGACGGGGTACTGGTTGTAGAAGTCCGAAGCGGGATCGGGGGAGAAGCGCCCCTGGGCCTCCAGGAAGTCGTCCCAGGCAACCTTGCCCTTACCGTGAGTGCGGGTCTCGCCCTCTACCTGGTAGGCAGCAGTGGCGCCGCCAAAGACAAAGTCCTCGGGAAACTGCGCGGGCGGGTTGGTGACGCTAGCAGGGTTAACGGACATGATGAAATATCCAATCGTCTAAATCGGAGGGCCAGCCGGCTGTTGATGGTCGGCTGGCCCTGAGCGTTACTTACTTCGAAAGCTGCTCGGAGACGAAGGCGAGAGATTTGTCGCCGTTCTGGGAGAGCTCGATGTATTGCTTGCCGCGGCAGGCGACGCACTTGTTGCCCACGCGCTCGCAGTCCTTCTGCAGGTCGGCCAGGTAGCTGGCGGCCTGCGGGGCCAGGACGACCAGGTCAAAGTCGGGGAGCATGTCCACGTGGTTGCCATATGCCTCGGCAGCGGTTTCAAGATCGATGCCGCGCTCCTTGGCAGCCTTGGCCAGTGCGTTGGCGAGCAGGCCCGAGGTACCGCCGCCCTGGCAGAGCACGAGCACGCGCTTGCCGTTGAGGTCGCTGGCGGTCGTTGCCTCGGCAGCGGGTGCTGCGGAGGCGGTGGGGGCGTCGGCCTTCACGGCCTCGGCAGCAGCGCCGGCGGCAACGCTCTTGGCGTCAGCCTTGCCCTGGAAGGCATCGTTGAGCTTGGCGGCCTTCTCGGCGTTCTTGGCGGCGAGCTCCTCCTGGGAAATCTCGGCCTCCTCGGCGCACTTCTGGGCGTCATAGGCACGGAAGAACGGGTAGTACAGGACAAAGTCGACGACCAGAATAAGGGCGAGCATCACAAAGGCGAGCGGCTGGAAGCCCAGGCCCATGATAGTGCCGATGGGGCCGGGGACGGTCCAAGGCAAGGTGTACATAAAGCCGTTCATGCCCAAGAAGTCGATAAAGATCTTGAGGATCCAGATGTTGGCGATCGGGGCAAAGACAAACGGGACAAAGAAGACGGGGTTGAGCACGATGGGCGCGGCGAACAGCAGCGGCTCGTTGACGGCAAAGCAGACCGGGACGATGGCGGCCTTACCGACGGCGCGCATCTCCTGAGACTTGGCCAGGAAGCAGAACATAAAGACCAGAACGAGCGTGGCGCCGGTGCCGCCCATGCAGACGACGAAGTACTGGGCACCCTGGGTCAGGACAGCGGAAGCGTGCTGGCCAGCCTGGAACGCAGCCAGGTTGTCGGTCATGTTGGCAACGAGGGCGGCGGCGATGGCGGGCTCGACGATCGAGGGGCCGTGGACGCCGACGAACCAGAACAGGCTCATGGCGCCGTAGATCACAGCGAGGCCGATGTAGCCGTCGGCAGCGGTGAACAGGGGCTGGAACACCTGGATGACGCCCTGGGCAAAGCAGAAGCCAAAAGCAGCGCGGAAGGCGATGTCAAAGACCCAAAAGACGGTGATGCAGACAGAGAAGGGGATGATGTCCTTAAAGGTCTGCGAGATGTTGGGCGGAACCTGCTCGGGCATCTTGACGGTGATGTTGCGCTTAATGAAGAACTTGTAGATGATGCCGGTCACAAACGCAGCGATAAAGGCGGTCAGCAGGCCTTTGGAACCAAGGTAGGTGGTGTTGAAGCCGCTGGCAGCGTCCGTGGCGATCGTGTCGCTCGAAAGGAGCAAGAAACCGATGATGGCCGCGCACATGCACGAGATGAAGTTGATCTGGTTGTTCTTGGGCAGATCGCGGTTCTGAGCGTCGGCGAAGTGCTTGGCCGTGGTGGCAGCGCAGGCGATGGCCAGGATACCCATGGAGTAGTTGTAGCATTTCCACAGGGCGTTGTTGATGTCATCGGGCCAGTAGAAACCCCAGATGTTGGGGACCGAGGCTACCAGGCAGAAGATGGACGAGAAGATGATGATGGGGATGACGGAGATAAAGCCGTCGCGGATCGCCTTGAGGTACTTGTTGCGGGCGATCGCGTTGAAAAAGGGCTGGCCCTTTTCGATGGTGGCGATGAGTTGCTCCATGCAATGCTCCTAAGAGTCGGTGGGTTAGCAACGATGGTAGCTTTTGGCGTTCGGTTGCCAAAATGTTGACGTTGCCATTTTGCGACACAAAAAAAGACGCGAACCGGTGGTTCCTGTGCCTGCGAACCGTCGATTCCTTATGCGTAAACGTTTGAGCCGCCCGGTGGCTCTGTGTTTGCGTAATGGCAACGTTAACATTTGGGAGCCAAAAGCCGTTTGGGGAAGCAAAAATGTCGGTGAACGGTAGGTTTTGGGTGGTGAGCGTATGGTGGGGGAGGCGTTGGATATACTTGAAGGCGTTAAAAATGACTGCGTAGGGTGCCACCAATGGCATCGTCGACATAGAAAGATCGACCTATGGCCGCTGTTAAAAAATCGGTTTCCGTTAAGGATGTGGCGCGTCTCGCGGGCGTCTCGGAGCAGACAGTCTCGCGTACGGTGCACGATTCGCCCAGCGTGCGCCCCGAGACCAAGGAGCGCGTGCGTGCCGCCATGCGCGAGCTGGGGTATCGCCCCAATTTTGCCGGTCGATCGCTGCGCCGCGGTAAGTTTAAGACCGTCGGCGTCGCTATGTTCAACATTACCGGCACCGGCAACCTCGACCGTATGGAGGGCTTTGCCGCCGCCGCCGACAAACACGGCTACGCCATCACCCTCACTAAAGTAGATGGGCATCCGTATACCCTCGAGAGCGCATCGTCGCGTATGAGCGCACTGCCGGTGGACGGTATGGTCGTGATTATGAACCGCATGCCGGCGGACTTTGGCACCTTCGAGCCGCTGCCCGGTATGCAGACGGTGCTCGTTACGATGTTGGAGCACCCGCTGTGCTCGACGGTCGATAACGACCAGTTCGATTGCTCGCGCCAGGTGGTCGAGTACTTGCTGGAACAGGGGCACAAGACCGTGCACTTTATCTCGTGCCCCGAGCGCTCGCTTTCGGGCATGCGGCGCGAGGAAGGCTGGCGTGAGACATTGCGTGCGCATGGCATTGAGCCACCGCAGCTCGTCCGTGGCGACTGGACGGCGCAGAGTGGATATGCCGCCGGCCAGGTGCTTGCGGATGATCCGACCTGCACGGCCATTTATGCCTCCAACGATGCCATGGCCTACGGCTGCATTCGCGGGCTCGAGTCGCGCGGAAAGCGCGTGCCCCAGGACGTAAGCGTGGTGGGTGTTGACGATAGTTTGGGCGATATCGTGCCCGATCGTCGCCTGACCACGGTGCGCTTTGACAACAAGCGCGTCGGCATGTGGGCGGTCGACAAGATTGCCGGCGCCGAGGGCGCTGCACCCGGTGTGGAGCACATGCTGTTTCCGGGCGTGCTCGTCGAGGGCGATACGGTGCGTGATGTACGCTAGGGTGCGGACCTGTTTGGGTTGCCGATAATTGTGTTTGATATTGTTCGGATTGGTTTAAAAACCGTTCACGGACGAAAAAAGACCGTTCACGGCGCGAAATAACGGTTTGCATTGTTCCTTTTTGTTTGAATGTTATTGTTTCTGTCGTACACAGCGCAGCGCGTATGCCCGGACGCGATGCTCTCCATTGGTTCATATGTGAAAGGAACGCAACATGGCAACCAAAGAAGAAATCTCGATGGTTGGATTCGAGATCGTCGCATACGCGGGTGACGCCCAGACCGATCTGCTTGCAGCGCTCGATGCTGCTCGCGAGGGTGACTTTGAGAAGGCCGAGCAGCTGCACAAGGATGCCAGCGATGCACTCATCGGCGCCCACGACACGCAGACCAAGCTGCTTTCGCAGGAGGCTGGCGGTGGCGAGATGGAGATGACCTTCATCATGGCTCACGCTCAGGACACTCTCATGACCACTATGATCCTGGAGAAGCAGGCCCGCTTTACCATCGATGCCTACAAGCGCATCGCCGAGCTCGAGGCCAAGCTCGCCTAACGAGTCCGCACAATCAAGTCCCCTTCCAAAAGCCCTGCCGCTACCCGCGACAGGGCTTTTCCGTCCTCATCCAAGTTGCGGTGAAATAGGGACTGAATAGGGGCCGGCGGGCACAAAACAATCCCTATTCCACCGCAACTCATCCGGAGATAGTCATTGGGGACAGTCTTGTTGCGCTCCGTTCGTCCTCCCGTTCGATTTTTGCTCGGTGGGTATACTTCCTTTCGCATTAAACGCCGGACTGAGGAGGTATCCAAATGCCGGATAACGGGTCAATACAAAAAAGAGACGCGCACGAGATGGCTCATGGGCGTCCTGTCCAGATAACCGAGCACACGACGGTAACCGAGCTGCAGCCCAGCCTGTCCGATGTCGTGTGCGCAAACAAAAAGCTGCAGATCGGTATTATCGTTGCGCTCGTGGTGCTGGCGTTGCTGTCGGGCTTTGTAGCTCGTCCGCATTTCGCCGATACCAAAACTTGGGACTCCACCATCGAGGTCATCGATCAAAAGAAAGGTAACGTACTGGCGCTCACGGCTTCATGCGTTGCTCTATCTGCGGGTATTACGGCGCTGCCGGGTGATACGGGAACGCCGGTTGCCGAGCAGCTCGCGCAGCTTTCAGGCAACCTTGGTATCGTGCTTGCCGTGCTATACCTAGAGAAATATTTGCTCACGATTTTGTGGTCGGTTGGCTTGGGCATCTTAATCCCGTTTGCGTTGGTGCTCTTTGCGGTGTCGCTCGGCATTCACGGGCGCTGGAGTACGAGCGCCGTCCTGCGCCGTGTGGCGACACGCGTGCTGGTGGTTGCCGTGATCGGCATGGCGCTCGTACCCGCGAGCGTATGGGTGTCGCAGAAGGTCGATGAAACGTATCGCGTAAGTATCGAGCAAGCTGAGCAAAAGGCTGCGGACGCAGCCGACACCACGGACAAGTCAGCCGAGACCAGCTCAAAATCGAACAAGAAAAAATCCGAGGCCACGGAGTCCAAAAATGTGCTCGAGCAGTTGACCGATGGGGCATCGAGCCTTGTTACGTCGGTAACCAGTGGTGCCAAGCAGATGACCGACGAGATCGTGCAGCAGGTGACCGACCTCATCGAAGGCGTCATCGTAATGATCGTGACCTCGTGTGTGATTCCTCTACTGGTGCTCGTGGCGTTCCTATGGCTAGGACACGTGCTGCTGGGGATCGATATCTCCGGTCCCGCGAACTATCTGACGGGTCGTTTCTTGAGCGCTCCGTCCAGACACGCCAAGAAGAGCGGGCAGTCTGAGTAGGCGGCAAAGCGATCTTTGGAAGATCAACCGTGAGAAGGGCGGACGAGACACGTTCTCGGCCGCCCTTTTGTTTGTTGAACACATGGTCGCTACGTCCGTGCCCAGTCCAAACGGTCAGCAATCATCTGTGAACGGTATTTGTTCAAAAAAGAACAAAGATAAACAAATAGTTGTTGCAGTTACTGTTCGAATGTGTTCAAATAAACATGAACAGTGAAGAACCGCACATTCAGATGCCCGGACCTGAACGCGATTCAACACTTCCAAACAGAAACTACGCACCTGCGTATCTCTCAAGGAGGATGTCATGAGGGTTGTAATCGCTTCCGATGCCGACGGTATGTCGATGAAGGAGTCCATCAAGGAGATGCTCATCGCCGACGGTCACGAGGTCGTCGACTATTCCGAGACCCCTGCCGTGGACTTTGTCGATTCCGCGACCGCCGTTGCCAAGGACCTGCTGGAGCACAAGGATTCCCAGGGCTTCGCATTCGATAAGTACGGCGTCGGCTCCTATATGGCCGCCGTCAAGATCAAGGGCATGGTCGTCGCCAACATTTCCGACGAGCGTTCCGCCTACATGACCCGCGAGCACAACGGCTCGCGCATGGTCACCATGGGTCCGGGCGTTGTGGGCACCGAGGTCGCCAAGAAGATTGCCCGCGAGTTCCTGCGCGCCCAGTACGCCGGCGGCCGTCACCAGATCCGTGTCGACATGCTCAACAAGATGGCCTAACGAGAGCCACCGAGAACTCGAACTTCTACCTCAACTTGTGAATTCAGACGAAAGGACGTTCTGATGAAGAAGACCATCGCAATCGGTTGCGACCATATCGTTACGGACGAGAAGATCTATCTGGCCGACCGCCTGGAGCAGGCTGGCTACAAGGTGCTCGACTGCGGCACCTACAGCCACACCCGTACGCACTATCCCATCTACGGTAAGGCCGTGGGCGAGACTGTTGCCAGCGGCAAGGCCGACTTTGGTGTGGCCCTGTGCGGCACCGGCATCGGCATCACCAATGCCGTCAACAAGGTTCCCGGCGCCCGCTGCGCCCTGGTCCGCGACATGACCTCTGCCCTCTATGCCCGTCGCGAGCTCAACGCCAACATCGTGGGCTTTGGCGGCAAGATCACCGGCGAGTTCCTGATGGCCGACATTATGCTGGCCTTCCTGGAGGAGCCCTACGAGAAGACTCCCGAGCACGATGCCCTGATCGCCAAGATCGATGCCTGCAACAAGGCCGACGCCGAGACTCAGGCCGACCCGCACTTCTTTGACGAGTTCCTCGAGAAGTGGGACCGCGGCGAGTATCACGACTAAGGGGTTCCGGCGTTCTACCGAACGCCGGACCGGCCGACGCTGCGAAGCCATCTGGCGGGCAATCTGCCGTTCAGCTTCGGCGGCATGACCAGAAGGTCAATGCCGCCTCGCTTCACGGCACCTTGCCTCGCCAGCTGACTTCTCGCTGACGTTGGGGGTACCTGTGGGGTCGCCGCTGTTGTTGCGAAGCTTTCTGGTTCAGTAAGCTGCTCCGATAACACGTTTGCTTGCTGAGCTTGTGTGCTTCGCTCTTGGCGGTACTCGGCATTCTGCAGCTTTTCAATTGACGGCTCGCGTTTCTGTAATGGGGCGCGGGCCAGTTTTCTATCAGCCCAATTGGCTTGGCGGGCTTGGCGTGCATTGTTCTTTTGCGTGCGGCGCTGCCTCATTACCTTTGTGCTAAAGGCACGGCGTTCGCAATGGATCGTGCAAGATGATATGTGAAGGAGAAGATTCCCATGGAGTTTGTTCTTGATAACGGTTCTATTCGTGTGGCACTGAGCACGGCTGGCGGATCGTTCACTTCGATTAAAGCCAACGGCCGTGAGTACCTGTGGCAGGGCGACCCGGCGGTGTGGTCGGGCCAGGCACCCATTTGTTTCCCGATCTGCGGCGGCCTTCGTGACGGTCGCGCAATGACCATGGGCGGCCGCGAGGTCAAGCTCGCCCGCCACGGCTTTGCTCGCAAGCAGGAGTGGAAGCTCGAGGAGCAGAGCGACAACATGGTTGTGCTGAGCTTAAGCTCTGCCGACCATGCCGAGTTGCTCGAGCAGTACCCGTATCCGTTTAAGATCGTTGCTCGTTACACGATCGATGCGGAGAAGGTGGCCGTGTCGTACGAGGTGACCAATGAGGGCACCGAGGACATGCCGTTCTTTGTGGGCGGTCACCCTGGCTTTAAGTGCCCGCTTGACGAGGGCGAGTCCTACGACGACTACGAGCTCCGTTTTGAGCAGCGCGAGGCCGCCGAGCTCTGTACTGCCGTTCCCTCGACGGGCCTGATTGATGTTGAGCATCGCAGCAAGAACCCGATGGTTGGCCATGACCTGCCGCTGACCCACGAACTCTTTGACTTCGCAGAGACCATCTTTGACGTGCTCGAGAGCCGCGTGGTTACGCTTACCAAGAAAACCGAGGACAAGGGCGTGCGCCTGACGTTCCCCGATATGCCATACCTGATTGTGTGGAGCAAGCCCGAGGGCGACTTTGTGGCCGTGGAACCGTGGGGCGGCCTGTCCACCTGCTCCGACGAGGACGATATTCTGGAGCACAAGCGCGGCTGCCTGGTGGCCAAGCCGGGAGAGACCGTCACCCGCGGCTTTGAGATCGAGATCCTTTAACGAGCTATCGTATGTTTGGGGCGGGTTATGCCGCCCCGGAACAGGAGTTCAACATGATTCTGACCGTTACCATGAACCCGTCGATTGATACGCGCTATCAGCTCGACAAGCTGATCATCGACGATGTTAACCGTGTGACACCCGAAAAGACCGCTGGCGGCAAGGGCCTCAACGTGAGTCGCGTGCTGCTGCAGCTGGGTGACGACGTGCTCGCGACCGGCCTGCTCGGCGGCCACATGGGTGCCTATATGGCCGAGCTTATGGATGCCGACGGCGTCAAGAACGACTTTGTGCCTATTGCTGGTGAGACGCGCATCTGCCTGAATATCCTGCACGAGGGTAATCAGACCGAGCTGCTGGAGAGCGGCCCGCAGATCGCCCCGGCCGAGCTCGAGGCCTTTACGGCCAAGTTTGCCGAGCTTGCAGCGAAGGCGGACGTCGTGACGCTTTCGGGCTCGCTGCCGCGTGGCGTCGATGCCGGCTACTATGCCGAGCTCGTCAAGATCGCCGAGGAGGCGGGCGCCAAGGTGCTGCTCGATACCTCGGGTGCATCGCTGGAGGCCGCGCTGGAGTCCGACGCTAAGCCTGAGCTCGTAAAGCCCAACCTGACCGAGATTAACGGCCTGCTGGGTACGTCCTTTACGACCGATGATGTCGATGCCCTGCGCGAGGCGCTTGCCGCCGATGACCGTTTTACCGGTATTCCCTGGGTTGTCGTTTCGATGGGCGCTGCCGGTTCGGTGGGCTTCCATGAGGGTCGCGCGTTCCGCGCGAAGACGCCTGCGATTGCGGCTGTGAACGCGACGGGTTCCGGTGACTCGACCATCGCCGGCTTTGCACATGCCATTGCTGCTGGCGCCGACGACGTCACGGTGCTCAAGACCGCCAATACCTGCGGCAAGCTCAACGCCATGGATCCCAAGACCGGCCACCTGGTCATGGACCGCTGGGATGAGATCTTCAACAACGTTGAAGTAACGGAGCTTTAGAGTTACGCTGTTTTACCAAACCGCGTAACGGCTCGACGCTGCGCGGGCCGCATTTGGACAATCTGACGTTCAACTTCAAGGGCGCGACCAGAAGGTCAGCGCCCTTTCGTTTCACGTCACCTTGTCTCAAATGCGGCCCGCTCGCTGTCCGTCCTCTACCTGCGGCGTTGTCTTGCTCCGGATGCGGCAGTTAGGGACGTTCCTTTTCTGCCGGCAGTCTGGGACATTCCTTGGGGTAGTCATTGGGGACGTTCTTTAATGACTAGTCGTTTAAGAACGTCCCCGATGACTACACTCAAAAAACGGCGCCCGCCGGCGATGTTGCCAGCGGGCGCCGTTGTCGTGTGGGCGGTTATGTCGTGCGGGCTGCGGTTGAACGCCCGGTCCTGCGCTCTATAGCGAGTCGATAAAGCGCTGATGGGCGGCGCGTCCTGCCTCGTCCCATTTAAAGACGCCGGCGTTGTCGAGCACGTGGCCAAACACCACGCCCACCTCCTCGTGCAGGATGTCGATGGCGTTGTCGGCCGTAAGCTCGTCGGCGCGGCGGGCAAAGACGTCCTCAGCCCATGCGGCGTGGCTGCGGCAAAGGTCGTCGCCCTCGAGCGCGCCGGCAAGGTCGTAGCTGGCATCTGCCTTGGCCGCCAGCAGGTGCTCGCGGACAGCGCCGAGCTCGGGAACCAAGCGCGGCGGCAAAATGGCCAGGCCCATGACCTCGATCAGGCCGATGTTCTCCTTTTTAATGTGGTGGTACTCGGCATGCGGGTGGAATACGCCCAGCGGATGCTCGTCGGTCGTGATATTGCAGCGAAGCGCCAGGTAGGCCTCGTAGATCTCGCCGCCGGCGTTGCCGCGAGAGTCGACGCGGCGGATGACGGGCGTTACGGTGTTGTGCGCCACGCCATCGGCTGTGTGCGCGATGACGCCCACCGACTCATCGGTCCACTCGCGCCAAGCGAGGATAATCTTCTCGGCAGCGTCGAGCAGCTGAACGCGGTCGTGCGAGCGCAGTCGCAGCACCGAAAGCGGCCACTGCAAAACGGTGCCGTTGACCTGGTCAAAACCGGGCACGCAAAACTGCGAGACTTCGGTGGCATGCATCATGGGGAACTCGTGTGCGCCGCCCTGGAAGTGGTCGTGCGACAGAATCGAGCCGCCCACGATGGGCAGGTCGGCGTTGGAGCCAATGAAGTAGTGCGGGAACAGGTCGACAAAGTCGAGCAGGCAGGTCAGCCCCTTGCGGTCGACGTGCATCGGACGATGCTCGGAGCTCATGGCAATGCAGTGCTCGTTAAAGTACGCGTACGGGCTGTACTGGAAGCCCCAGCGCTCGCCGTCGAGCTCAATGGGGATAACGCGCAGATTCTGGCGGGCGGGGTGAGCGCCGCCGTCGGCTGCGGCGGAGCGTCCGGGGTAGCCCTCGTTCTCGATGCAGAGCTGGCAGGCGGGATACTTCTCGCCCAAGTTCTTGGCTGCACCTGCCGCGGCGATATCGCGCGGGTCCTTCTCGGGTTTGGACAGGTTGATAGTGATTTCAAGATCGCCCCAGTTGGTGGGGGTGCTCCATTTGATGTTGCGCGCGATGGCGGCACGGCGCACGTAGCCGGCGTCGCAGCACAGGCCGTAGAACCAGTCGGTCGCGGCGCGGGGTTCGTTGACGCCCATACGGCCGGTAAACTCGTCAATCACGGCAGACGGACGAGGCATGAGCTCACCCATGATGCGCATGGCGATACGGTCGCGGCCCGACGCCGTGTCCTCGGCGGCGCCGTTGGCAACGGCGGCCTCGGCAAGCGCGGCGAGCGTGCCTTCAAGGTCAAAGTCGGGCAGGGTATCGGGGTGCAAGAGCGAGAGTTTCTCAACCTGGAGCGCCCAGGCCATGTCGAGCGCGGGGCCCGTGGCGCCGATGCACTCCAGAATGGTGTTGTAGGCCCAGATGCGGTCGTCCTGTCCGATCATCGATCGGTGGATAGCGTACTCGATCAGGTTCTGCGCAGCCTCGCGCACGTCAGTCATTACAGCCATGCCGCGTAAGCCCCCTTGTCAGAAATTGCGTAGTGGCGGGCAGAGCCCTCGCCCAGCCAGCCGTTCATCTTGGCGATGAAGGTGTCGACCAGGTCGAGCGGCACGAAGGCCTGGATGGTGCCACCAAAGCCGCCGCCGTGGATACGGACGGCGCCGCGGCCGTCGAGCACGTGCTCGGCCAGTGCCAGGGCATACATCGAGGGCTGCTCGGAGCCCAGCTTGGCAACGACATTCTGCAGGTACATGGCAGAGCTGGCGCCGGACTCGCGCGTCAGGACCAGGAACTGGTCGATGTCGCCGGCGTTCAGGGCAGCCCAGCGCTTGTCGACCAGGCCGTTTTCGTACCAGTAGTGAACGGCGCGCAGGCAGGCGCGGTCGCCCAGCTTGGCGCGCAGCTCGGGGAGCTTGGCGTCAAAGTCGGCAACGTTTACCTCGCACAGGCGTGCCTTGCCAAACTCGGCGGCGACGTCCTGCATCTCGCGCGGAACGGCGGCGTAGTCGTCGGTGGCGGCCACGTGGTCGGCGCCTACTTTAACGAGCACAAGCGCATAGCCGTGATCCTCAAAGTTGAGCTCGAGCTTCTGGGTTTTAGGCTGAGCCTGGTCCTCAAAGTCCATGTAGGCAAGGCCGCCCAGACACACAGCGGCCTGGTCCATCAGACCGCAGGGCTTGCCGTAATAGTTGTTCTCGGTGCGCTGGCTCATCTGGGCGAGCGCGACGGGCTCGATGGCGGGTGCGCCCCAGAGGGTTTCCATGGCACGACCGTATGCGGCCTCGACGGCGGCAGAGCTGGAAAGACCGCCACCCGAGGGGACGGAGCAGGTGAAGGCGAAGTCGAAGCCCTGGGGCTCAACGCCCAGAGCTGCAATCTCGTGGGCCATACCGCGGACGAGGCTCGCGGACGTGCCCTTCTCGGACTCTTGAATATCCAGCGTGTCGAGCGTGATCTCAAACGTGGGGTAGCCCTCATCGGCGACGCGAACCTTGTTGGTGTCGGTCGCTACGGCAATGCCGTCAACGGCGACATCGAGCGAGCCGGCGATGACGTGGCCGCCCTCGTGGTCGGTGTGGTTGCCACTGATCTCGGAACGGCCGGGCGCGTGCACATAGAGCACCTGGCGGTCGCCGATGGGGCCAAGCTCCTCCTCAAACAGCTTGGTGAGCGTGGCGAATGTCTTTTCGTCGGGGGTGGTCATGGGAGTCCTTTCCTTGGCGCGCACGGGTTGGTTTTGCGTCGTTATGAGTACGTTAACAACTTGAAGCGGCATGAACCAAGTGTTCACGATACCGCACGTTACGGGCTATGTTAACGTACTCATAACACATCGCTTGTCACTTTTTGAGAATCTGGTAATCGGTAGAAATTCAGCCGTGAACGGTACTGCCGTATGGACTTATAAAGCAGAAGAGATGCAGATAGAAAAAGTAGAGTACGTTAACATGCGTCCGACGATAGCGGGCCTCGGCGCGGGATGTATTTCTGCCCGGGCCAGCATTCACGCTATTCAGATCTCGCAAGGGTGAAGGTGATCCTGTGGCAAGGCGCCCGTCCAACGATACCAGTTCGCGTCCGGTCTCCATGGCCGACGTCGCCCGCGCCGCTGGCGTTTCGCAGCAGACGGTTTCGCGCGTCGCCAACGGCTTGCCCAACGTTAACGAGCAGACGCGCCAGCGCGTGCAGGCCGCTATGCAAGAGCTCGGCTTTCGTCCGAGTTATGCCGGTCGCTCGCTGCGCGACGGCCGTTACCACTCGGTCGGCCTATGCATCAACGATGTCACCAAGTTTGGCAACCTCTCAATGATCGACGGCATCGCCAGCGCTGCTCGCGAGCATAATTGCGCCATCACGCTGGTCGAGATGTCCAAGACCGAGGAATTCTCGCTTGCCGAGGCCACGCGTCGTATGGCCGCATTGCCGGTGGACGGCATCATCATCGGCATGAGCCGCATGGCGCCCGATTTTGAGGCGTTTGATCCACTGCCGGGCATTGGCACGGTCATCGTTACCATGTACGCGCACCCGCGGGTGACCACGGTCGACTCCGATCATTACGGCTGCTCGCTCTTGCTTATGGATCACCTGTTTGAGCTGGGGCACGAGCAGATTCGCTATATCGGCGGCCCGTCGTTCTCGGTCGACGAGCAATTTCGTCGCGCCGGTTGGCAGGATGCACTCGAGCGTAAACACATCGAGCCGGTAGAGCCGCTCGAGGGTGACTGGTCTGCCAACAGCGGTTACGAAGCCGGCAGGTATCTGGCCGAGCACGACCGCACCATGACGGCAATCTATGCGGCAAACGATCAGATGGCAAATGGCGCGATTGCCGCGCTGCGTGATAGCGGCCTGCGCGTGCCCGAGGACGTAAGCGTGGTGGGCGTCGACGATTCGCTCGATGATTTTGTAGCACACAACGAGCTCACGACCGTGCGATTCGATCTACATCAGCGCGGACGCGAGGTATTCGAGCATGCGGTTCCCGAGGCTGGTACGGCGGGCAAAACCGTTGCCATTCGTATTCCCGGCCAGCTCATCATTCGACATAGCACGGCAGCGCCGCGCATAAAGTTTTTGTAGGTCAACAGCGGTATATTCCGTCTCAATAACAATCGATAAGGATGCTGGCAGATAGCCGTGGCTATGAAGACGAGTGTTATGATAGACGGGTTTTTTGTCTATCTAGGAGGCTTTGCCTGATGGAGATCACCAAGGATATCCGCTACATTGGCGTCAACGATCACGACATTGACCTGTTTGAGGGCCAGTACGACGTGTCCGAGAACGGTATGGCATACAACAGCTACGTTAT
The DNA here is from genome assembly GCA_965151385.1 of uncultured Collinsella sp. Lineage (GTDB taxonomy): Bacteria > Actinomycetota > Coriobacteriia > Coriobacteriales > Coriobacteriaceae > Collinsella. Next base: position 92,513 of record CBCTZJ010000004.1, read on the forward strand.
CTTGGGCGATAAAATCGCTGTCGCCGATTCGGTCGACGCTGGCTTTGTCGACGAGTGGCTTGGCAACCTCGAGGCCGTGCTCGATGGCCGTACGCCCGACTACCTGGTTGTCCATCACATGGAGCCCGATCACTCCGCCGGTATCGCCGCCTTTATGGAGCGCTATCCCCAGGCGCAGATTGTGGCCAGCGTGGGTGCTTTCCGCATGATGGTCAACTACTTTGGCACCGACTTCCCCGAGCGCAAGATGGTCGTCAAAGATGGCGACGTGCTCGACCTGGGCGGCCACAGCCTGACGTTTGTCGGCGCCCCCAACGTTCACTGGCCCGAGGTGCTCTTCTCCTACGAGTCCACCGACAAGGTGCTCTTTAGTGCCGACGGCTTTGGCAAGTTTGGCGCCAACGACATCGAGGATCCCGAGGGCTGGGCTTGCGAGGCTCGCCGCTATTACTTTGGCATCGTCGGTAAGTTCGGCAAGTTCGTGCAGGCCGTGCTCAAGAAGGCCGCCGACCTGGACATCCAGATCATCTGCCCGCTCCACGGCCCCGTGCTGACCGAGAACCTGGGTTATTACCTCGACACCTACAACACCTGGTCGAGCTACCAGCCCGAGGACGAGGGCATCACCATTGCCTACGCGAGCGTCTACGGCCACCTGAAGGCCGCCGTCGAGGAGCTTGCCGCAGCGCTCGAGGCTCGCGGCCAGAAGGTATCCGTCTTTGACCTGGCTCGTGACGACATGGCCGAGGCCGTTGAGGATGCGTTCCGCTATGACCGTCTGGTGCTCGCCTCCATCACCTATCAGGGCGAGATCTTCCCGTTCGTGAGCACCTTTATTCACACGCTTTCCGAGCACGCCTACCAGAACCGTACGGTGGCGCTCGTCGAGGCTGGCTCCTGGGCGCCCACTGCCGCCAAGGTTATGACCAAGGAGCTCGAGGGCATGAAGGACATCACCCTGGCGCAGAACAAGGTGACCGTGCTGGGTTCGCTCAACGAAGCCTCGCGCGCTCAGATCGAGGCCCTTGCTGACGAGCTGTCCAAGTAGCGATATCTCGCTTTTAACGAGCAAAACCACCACAAAGGGGACAG
>CBCTZJ010000005.1:0-80955 GCA_965151385.1 uncultured Collinsella sp.
GGACGCCGCCCTCTCAAGGCGGAGATCACCAGTTCGAATCTGGTACGGGCTACCATGTTTTAGATACCCGGCCTTTCGCAAGAAGGTCGGGTTTTTTATTGCATACGGGCTGGTCTGTTAATCCAATTTGCCCCATAGCTTTACGTTTTGCTCATCTCCCATACGGGTACAATAGGCCAGATAATTTGACGGTCAGAAGGAGCCTCATGACGGAGTCCTCTCAGCATAGCCCAAAGCCCCAGGTCGAGGTTTCTGGCGGCGATGACAACAAGAGCGCGCGTCGCGGCGCCATCTTCATCGGCGTTGTGCTGATCGGCTATATCGTCTATCTGGTCGTGACCGGGCAGATGGGACAGTTTTGGGCCGCTATGTCCAGCGTTCAGATGCCCTGGCTCTTTGCTGCATGCTTTTGCATGTTTCTGTATCTCGTTTTTGGCATCGTGGCGTACGCGATCGCCGTTTGGCTCGACCCCGATTCGCCCGTCGGCATCCGCGACCTCATTTCGGTCGAGGCGAGCGGCATCTTCTTTGGCAACCTGACGCCCATGATGATGGGCTCTACGCCTGCCCAGATTTACCGCCTGACCAAAGCCGGCCAAAACGTGGGCGAGGCGGGTGCCACGCAGTTCACGCGCTTTATTGTGTACCAATTTGGCCTGGTGGCATGGGGTGCCATTCTGCTGCTCGCCCGCATGCCGTTTTTCGCCGAGCGTTATGGCGACATGACGTTGCTGTGCGTCTTTAGCTTTGGCGGCCACTGCTGCATCCTGCTCGGCATCTTTGCCGTGGCGTTGATGCCCAAGACCGTCACGCGCGTCGCTCATTGCATCATCAATTGGCTCGAGCGCGTGGGCGTCTCGGCCACAAAGATCGAGGGCTGGCGCACCTTTGTCGATGGCGAGATCTACTCGTTTTCCGAGAAATTCAAACTTTCTGCCGGCCATTTTTCTTCCATGCTGCTCACAGTTGTCATCACTATGCTGCAGCTGGCATTTTTCTACCTGGTTCCGTACTTTTTGATGCTCTCCTTTGGCCACCACGAAGTCGACTTTTTCTCGGTCATGGCCGCGAGTGCCTTTGTCCAGCTGCTGAGCTCCGCCGTTCCGCTACCCGGCGGCACCGGTGGCGCCGAGGGCGGCTTCGCACTGTTTTTGGGTCACTTTTTTGGCACGGCCTCGACTGCCGGCTATCTGCTGTGGCGTCTGATCACCTTTATCGCGCCGACCATTTTGGCCGCCCCGCTGCTGGGCCTTAAGAGTGCTCACAACGAGAGTATTCATGCACGCTGGGACCGTGTGATGCGAAAGCTCGGACGTGCGCCTCAGACGCCCTCTACGCCCGTTAAGGCACATCCTGCGTGCCAGGTTACCGTGGACCCCAATCAGCGTGCTCAAAAGGCTACTGTGACCCCTAAGCCTGCACACAAGACCTACGTTCGTCAGACTGGCGACGGCATCCGTGTGTCCCCGGCGGCGCTCAATAAAAAGAAGCGGCTCTAGGATTCAGCGTGCGAGTCGTGCGTTCTTGATGATGCTCGTCATTGCGATGTGAGATGTAGGATAATCCTCTTACGTTGATTATCTCCCACATGTAGAGGACTTACAGGTGGGCAGTTGATATGAAGGGGGACACGTCTATGGCCACTACCAAACCGCGCCTTGACCGCCGTATCGTCCGCAGTCGTAATGCGATTCTTTCGGCGTTTGAGCGACTGCTCATGGAAAAGCCCCTAGCCGATATTACGGTGAGCGCCATCGCGCGCGAGGCAAATGTGGACCGCAAGACCTTCTATGTGCACTTTGGCACGGTCGATGGCTTGCTCGATGCCATTGCCGTCGATGTGGTCGAGATGATCGTCGATTCGGTCGAGAAGACGCTTTCCTCCATGAGTGGCGACACCAACGAGCGCGCACTTGGCGCTGCGGCGTCCTTTTTCAAGACTGTTAACGAGGCACTGTGCAACAACCTGGTGCTTAATCGCCAGCTGATTGAAAACATTCCGCTCGATGACTTTATGGCTCGCCTGCGCGTGCCGCTCGAGCGCGAGATCGCTGAGCGCGATCTGCTGCCCGTGGGCCTAAAGGATGAGATGTTCGATTACTACCTAGCGTTTTTGCTGTCCGGCATTATCGGCATCTATCGCACGTGGGCGTTGTCGGACGGCTCTGTTCCCATTGAGCGCGTCTCGGCGGTCGCCAACGACCTGACTCTCAACGGCCTATCCAGCCTGGAGTCTCGCTTCGAATAGCACTAGCGCCTTATCCCCCCTGAGTTGCGGTGAAATAAGGACTGAATTGGTCTTCTAGCGGCCTAAACAGTCCCTATTTCACCGCAACTTAGGGTTGAGGTTCTACTGGTAGCGCAGGCACTCCACGGGGTCGAGTTTCGCGGCGCGGCGGGCTGGGTAGAAGCCAAAGATCACGCCGATGCCGACCGATACGGCAAACGCGATCAGCACGGTCGTAATGGAGAAGCTCGGCGTAATCGTCCCAGTGGCCCCTAACTCGTTCATAATGCCCGAGCTCGCTGCAAAGAACGTGAGCCCCCAGGCCAGCAGATAGCCAATCACGACACCTAAAATGCCGCCGGTGATGCACAGCGCCGAGGATTCGGCCAAAAACTGGGCCGTGATATCGCGTCGGCTTGCGCCCAGAGCGCGGCGAATGCCAATTTCGCGGATGCGCTCGGTCACGTTGGTGAGCATCATGTTCATAATGCCGATTCCGCCCACAAGCAGCGATATGCCGGCAACCGCGCCCATGATGAGCGAGAAGGCGCCCATAAAGGAGTTGAGGGCATCGATAGCGCTCTTCATGGAGCTTGCCGACACGCTGTCGTACTCGTCGTCCTCCGAGATGCCCTTCATGCTGCGCACCTTGGACTCGATCGTCTTGCAGAGCTCGTCCATATCGGCGCCCTCGGCGGCGAGTGCCATCACACTGGGAAACGACGGATTGTCATCGCCGTAGAGCTCGGCGATCGTTGCTCGGGGCATGTACAGGCTCAGCGAGCCCATGGAGTCGTTGCCGCCGTCGATAACGCCAATGATCTGCACGTCTCCGCTCGAGACCTTGATGGTCTTGCCGATCGCGTCCTGCTCGTTGCCGTACAGCTGCTCGGCGCCGCCGCGGCCGATGAGCGCCACCCGAGCGCCGGATTTGGACTCGATGTCGCTATAGGTGCGACCGGCAACGATCTTGCTGGCGCCCACGGCATCGAGCATGTCACTATCGACGCCCTGTGCCATGACGGTATAGCTTTTATCTCCAACTTTGTACTCGGAATAGGCGCTGTCGACGATGCCGATCTGCTCAATTTGCGGCACCATCTTGCGCAGCTTCTCGACGTCCGAATCGGTGAGCTCTTGGGACGAGTAGATCTGCACCATGCGGGCCGCGTTGAGGCCCAAGCTGTTGACCAGGCTGTTTTGGATGCCGCCGATGAGCGAGGTCATGGCTATGACCGAGGCGATGCCAATGACGATGCCTAGGATGGTGAGCAGGCTGCGACCCTTGTTGGCCTCGAGCGAGTGCAGGGCTTCTTGGATAAGATCTCGGGTGCTCATGCCTTCGCTCCTTTCGGCCACGTGGAAGATGTACAAGTCGCGGGTAGGTTGCTGATGGCGCCGCGTAGCGTATTCGGCGCATGCGCGATATATGCGCCGTCATGGATTCGCCCGTCGCGAATGGTCACGGCACGGTCGGCCTCGGCGGCAATGCCCGGGTCGTGCGTGATGAGTACGATGGTCTTGCCGCGCTCCTGGAGCTTGTGGAAGGTTTCCATGACGAGCGCCCCGGTTGCCGAGTCCAGGTTTCCCGTGGGCTCGTCGGCCAGGATGATGGGCGGATCGTTGACGAGGGCGCGCGCGATGGCGACGCGCTGCATCTGTCCACCCGAGAGTTCCGATATGCGGTGGTCCCAATGGTCGACCGGAAGCGTGACAGCTTGCAGCGCGTGTACGGCGCGCATCTCGCGCTGACTTCGCGGCACATTGGTGTAGGACAGCGGCAACATGACGTTTTCGATAACTGAAAGGCGCGGCAGCAGGTTGAAGCTCTGAAAGACAAAGCCGATGCTCAGCGCACGCACCTCGGTGAGCTCATCATCGTCGAGTTCGGCGACATTGAGGCCCTGCAGGTAATAGTCGCCCGCCGTCGGTTTGTCCAAGCAACCCAGGATGTTCATGAGCGTCGACTTGCCCGAGCCCGAGGGGCCGGTGATGGCGACGAACTCACCGGGGTCCACCGCCAGGCTCACATTGTGCAGGATGTGAGCGCAACCGGCCTCGCTCTCAAAGATGCGGTGCACGTTGCGGATGTCGATGACGGGGCGCATTACATGCCCTCATCGGCAGGCATACTGTCGCCGCCGTCTGCCGTCATGCCCGCGCCGGTATCCACCACGATGGTGTCTCCATCGCGCAGCTTGGTAACCGGCACGTCGGGGTTGATCTCGTTGCCTTGCTCGTCGCGCTTGACCTGCGTCTTACCGACCACAGCTTCGTTGTCGTTTTGCGTCACGACAGTTACCTTCACGCGGCGCGTTTCCTTGCCTTCGTCATCGGTGGCCAGATTGACGTAATAGTGCTCGCCATCCTCGGTCATGAGCGCCATGGTGGGCACCATGACTACGTCGTCAAGCTGCTCGGTCACCACCGAGACCTCGGCAGTCATACCGGGCTTAAGGCGGCTGTCGGGTGCTTCGATGAGGATGTCGACGTTAAAGGTCACGCTTCCGCCACCACCGTTGGCTGCGTCGGAGTTTGCAACCGATGCGATAGCCGTGACGGTGCCCTGGCTCACGATATCGGGAAACGCGGGATAGGTAACGTTGGCGCTCTGGCCCACGGCGATCTTGGCGATGTCCTTTTCGCCCACCTGAACCGTCACCTTCATCTTAGAGAGGTCGGCGATTTGCATGCACTGCTTGCCGCCGCTCGTGTCGCCTTCGCCCATGACCATGCCTCCGGTCACCGTGGCGCCCACTTTGGCGTTGAGCTCGACGATGCTACCCGAGCTGGGGGCCTTTACGGTGCGTTCGGTCGCCTTGGCGTTTGCCTGGTCCAGGGTTGCCTGGGCCGAGGCGAGATTGCGCTGAGCGCTCGAGACGGCGCTGGCGTTGGCGGTTGCATCCGTCGGGGTGGTCGCTCCGTCGGCATCCAGCGTCGGTGCTGCCTGTGCGGCAGCAAGTGTCGCCTGTGCGTTTTTCAGGTCTTCCTGGGCGGCCGCGACCGCGCGCTGCGCCTCGGCAACGGCATTATCGAGCTCATCGTTTTTAATGGTCATGAGCACGTCGCCCTCGTTGACGCTCTGACCGGCTTGCACGTTGATCGATGCTACCGTGCCGTCAACAGAAGGGGAGACCACTGAGGCAGAAATTGGCTTGAGCTGTCCTTTTGCCTCGACAGTCGTGGTAAAGGTGCCTTCCATGACCATGTCGGTAACAGGTTCACCTGCAGATTGCGACTGCGAATTGAGGACAACGCTTACAATAATGGCTATTAGGATAATGCCGCCCACGATGCCGGCAGCGATGCCGCGGCGGACGAGCTTTTTGCGGCGCCGCTCCGCGCGCTTGGCCTTGAGCTTTGCGTAGGCCTCATCGTCGGATATCCCAAAGCAAGCTTGCTCGTTGTCGTTTTGCTGTGCCGTGGGGGCGCTGGTGATAAGCGGTAGCGTTTCAGTTGCGCTTTCCGGCGCGTGCCCGGAATCATCGGGGCCTGGGGTGATGGTGGGGACATTCGACATAGCGTCTCCTTTATAGAACATACCTCGATAAGTATATGCGCCCGCCGGTTGGGGCGGGCGCACAGGCGCGATTCTTTCAGCATCGAAAGGTAGGTAACGCTGGGCTTTGTTGTGACACGCGAGATGTGCTAGGAGTGCACGACCACGCACAGACCGACGCTGATGCAGTCATGGAGTGCCTTGGCATCGGCCAGGCGCAGATTGATGCAGCCGTGGCTACCGCACCACTTGTACGATTCGGCACTATCGAAACTCGAATCGTTTTGCCACGTTGCGTCGTGGAATCCAACCATGTTGCCCTCAAACGGCATCCAATAGCTCACCGGGCTCTCGTATTTGGGTTTACCGGTCTTGGGGTCCTTGGCGCCGATGAGCTTGGTGGCGCCGTCATTGCTGTTGATCTGCCACACGCCCTCGGGGGTGGCGTCTTCGCCCGGTTTGCCGGAAATAAAGTTGGCCTCCCAAACGATATTTCCGCTCTCGTCATAGTAGCGCGCGTGCTGCTCGGACAGGTCGACGTCGATATACGCCTTCCAATCGGGCTCGCCCTTGGCGGTAAAGGTGTCGGCCTTCTGGGAGTAATTGATCTCAATCTCGCCGGCCTGCTTGTTGTTAATAGCATCCTCGACCTGCTTGGCAAGCGTGCTGCTATCGATTGACCAACCAAAGTCACCGCCTTCGACGGCACATTCCTTGCCATCGGCGCGCGTCCACCAACGAGTGGAGCCCACGGTGTTAAAGCCATTGGCGAGGTCTGCTGCCCAGTTGCTGATCTGGGAGGTGTCGAGTGTGGGGTTTGCAGGGTCGGCAAAACTGATCCACTGCAGCACCGAGCTGCCGTCGACCTTGCCGGCATCGTTTCCGTTGAGCTTAAGGGTCACGTTAACGCCCAGGAAGTTGTTGGCGGCATCGCATGCGGCCTGGATCTGGTCGTTGGTGAGCGTGCCGTTGAGCGGCTCGTAGGCATCGTTGCCGAGCTTCGTAAGATCGACGGTCTCGGCCAACGACGCGAGCTCGATCTCTGCATACTTAATGACATGCTCGCGGTTGAGCTTTTCGTTGGAGCGGGCCTTCTCGACCGTGAACTTGCCCGCCTTCTCGTCGTAGGAGCTCGATGCCTCAAAGGTGCCCGAGCGGCCTTCGTTGAAAGCGTCGATGGCGGCGCCCAGATCCCCTTCGAACTGCTTTTGGTCAAAGGCGTCCGAGAGCATGGACAGGTCGACGTCCTGTTCCAGGTCGATGGTACCGTTTTTGGTTGCGCTAATGTTCTTGCCGCCGAGCGAGGCAATCAGGCGCGAAGGCCACAGCAGTGGCTCGTTGCTGCCGATAATCTCGTGGGCAGCTGCCTCGCCGTCGACGATGGGCTCGTCGGATTCGGGCTGATAGGTCCAGCTAAAGTCATCTCCCGAAACGGTGAGCTTGTAGTGCTTCCAGGCGGAGTCTACCTTGGTAGCGGCGGATGAGGCGTTGGAAAACGAGATATCGACGCCGGCGACGGTGGTGTTGGGGTAGGCAATCTGCGAAAACGCCACGACGCCCACGATATAGACGATAGCGACAAGGCCGAGGACGACGAAGAACGCCGTCTTGCCGCCCGTCTTATTGCCCTTTGCGGAGCGGTTGTCGGCGGGGCCGCGGTTGTTAGAAACTCGAGTGTGCGAAGGGCCCTGGTTGTGACCGGCGCCATGTGCGGAACGCTGCTGACGCTGCTGATGCTGGCCCTGATTGGGGCGCGGGGAGGTATTTGCCGCGCCGTGCTGTTGGCCATGAGCTGGCGCTACGGGACGCGGCGATTGGATGCCTCCGGGCTGCCTGCTGGGCTGTTGCGGATCGGGGATCAGTTGGCTGCGGTCGATTTGCGACATCGTATATATTTCCTTCGAGTTTCGCTTTACGGCTCATCGTGTTTTAACTGGGCTTGAATTATAGCGATTACGCAGTTGCTTGTGTTACGAAAACAGTGGCGATAAAGGATAGGTGGGACATATGTCCCACCTATCGTTCGCTTTTGCTCGCTATCCGCATATTCCGCATTTCGCGCACGCCGAAAGCGCTGCCGGAGCCTGCGCGACGCCGCCCTTGGCCGTCTCGCGCAACGTGGCGGGCAGGGCGTGGCCCACCGAGAGCATGACGTGTGCCATCTGGTCAAACGGCACCAGGCTCTTGATGCCGGCAAGGGCGAGCTGCGCCGAGCTGAAGGCCGCGGCCACGCCGATGGCGTTGCGGTTTTGGCAGGGCACCTCGACAAGGCCGCCGACGGGGTCGCAAACGAGTCCCAACAGGTTGCTCAGTGCGATGGAGCTGGCGTCGAGCGCCTGCTCGGGCGTGCCGCCCATCATCTGGACCAGCGCGGCGGCGGCCATGGCGGCAGCGCTTCCAACCTCGGCCTGGCAGCCGCCCTCGGCGCCGGCGACGCAGGCGCTCGTGGTGAGGTTGAGGCCGATGGCGGCGGCGCAGTAGAGGGCATCCATGACCTGTTCATCGTCGAGCTGGAGGTGATCGGCGAGCGCCAGCACGCAGCCGGGGACGACGCCCGCGGAGCCGGCCGTGGGGGCGGCAACGATCACGCCCATGGTGGCGGAGCGCTCGAGCACGGCCATCGCGCGGGCCACGGCATCGGTCTGAACGGGGCCCATCAGGCTTGCGCTTAAATCGTTGCGGTAGGTGGCATCGACGAGCTTGGCCTCTCCGCCGATAAGCCCGCCGAGCGATCGCTGCGGATTGGCGATGGGGGCCGTGGTCTCCTCGCGCATGACGTCGAGCACGCGGCGCATGGCTGCGATAGCATGGGCCTCGCCGGTCAGACGCGCCTCGCGCACGGCCATGACGGCGCCGATATTCAGGCCGAGCTCGGCGCACGCATCGAGCAACTGCTCGCCGTCGTCGAAGATCTCCTTGGCCGAGACACCGGGGGAGAGCGACGAGGCCGAGCCCGGGAGCTCGATAAACGTGGCGTAATCGACATTGTCGAGCTTGCGCAGCATGGGGACGACGGTGTCGTCGGGAGCGCCGTCGGTCTCAAAGACGGAATAGGCCTGGCCGCCCACCTCGGTGCGGTAGGTGCGGCAGAAGGCGATGTTGACGTGTGCGTAGGCGAGCAGGTTCGTGAGTGCTGCGAGCACGCCGGGAACGTCCTGGTGCGCCACGAAGAGCGTGGAATACATGCCCGAGATGTCGACGCCGACGCCGTTGATGCGGCTGATGCGCATCTTGCCGCCGCCCAGACTCTCACCGCGGACCTGCGCCGTAGAGCCCGTGTCGTCGACCATCTCGATATCGACGGTGTTGGGGTGGATGGAGGCGTCGTCGCCCTTAATTTCAAAGTGATAGTCGAGGCCCTGCTCGCGCGCAAGGTCAAAGGCTTGCTTGATGTTCTCGTCGTCGGTATCGAGCCCCAGGATGCCCGCGACGAGCGCGCGATCGGTGCCGTGACCGCGGTAGGTGTGGGCAAAGGAGTTCCACAGGCCAAAGGCGACCTTGGTGATGCGGCCTTCCAGCAGGCTGGCGGCAACCTGGGCGCAGCGCAGGGCGCCGGCGGTGTGAGATGAGCTGGGGCCGACCATGACGGGCCCCAGGATCTCGAATGCCGAGGTCGTAGCTAGTGTTTGCGGCTTGCCTGCCATGGCTGCTCCTTTACGTGGCTCGTCGTCCCGAGGGGCGGGGCATAAGGTCGCCTGCTCGGACAGTCCTGCTCGCACGGAGAGCACATTAAGTGCTCTCCGGCTCGTGTGGAACTCGCGATCGACCTTATGCCCCGCCCCTCGGGACTAAGGATACATGGTAGAAGTGCGCGTGCTGCAAAATTCATTAGCTGGCGACGCAGCGTAGGCTCATATCGAAACATCTTCACTGCCAGTTTAATAAAAAAGAAGTACCGCTTGGGGGCGGTACTTCTTTTGAAAGCGTGTGCGTGTTGTGACCTTGGTGGTTCCTAATTACAGGCCGCAGGCTGCTTTGAGTTCTTCGACTCGGTCGGTTTTCTCCCAGGTGAAGTCAGGGTCTTCGCGCCCAAAGTGACCGTAGGCTGCCGTCTTTTCGTAGATGGGGCGGCGCAGGTCCAGGTCGCGGATGATGGCGCCCGGGCGCAGGTCGAAGGTCTTCTCCACGGCCTCGACGATCTTGTCTTCGGCAACATGTGCGGTGCCAAAGGTGTCGACCATGATCGAAAGCGGCTTGGACACGCCGATGGCGTAGGCCAGCTCGACTTCGCAGCGGTCGGCAAGGCCGGCTGCGACCACGTTCTTGGCGACCCAGCGAGCGGCGTACGCGGCGGAGCGGTCGACCTTGGTGCAGTCCTTGCCGCTAAAGGCGCCGCCGCCGTGACGACCGTAGCCGCCATAGGTGTCGACGATGATCTTGCGGCCGGTCAGGCCCGTGTCGCCCATGGGGCCGCCCACGACAAAGCGACCGGTGGGGTTCACGTAGATATCGGCGTTGTCCCACGGCATGTTCTCGGCAGCCATGACAGGCGAGATGACATGCTCGATGAGGTCGTCCTTGATCTTGCCCATGTCTTCGATCTCGGCTGCGTGCTGCGTGGAGATGACGATGGTCGTGACCTCGACGGGCTTGCCGTTCTCGTAGCGCACCGTGACCTGGGTCTTGCCATCGGGGCGCAGGTAGGGCAGGGTGCCGTCGTGGCGCACGGCGGCCAGGCGCTCTGCCAGGCGGCTCGCCAGGTAGTGCGGCATGGGCATGAGGGTCTTGGTCTCGTTGGATGCATAACCAAACATCATGCCCTGGTCGCCGGCGCCGATCAGGTCGATCGGGTCGGTGGTGGCGCCGGTCTGGGTCTCGAAGGACTCGTCGACGCCCTGGGCGATATCGGGCGACTGCTCATGGATGAGGCTCATAACGCCGCAGGTATCGCAGTCAAAACCGAACTTTGCGCGGTTGTAGCCAATGCGGCGGATAACGCCACGGGCAATCTCCTGCACATCGACGTAGGCCTGGGTGCGGATCTCGCCGGCGACGATGACGGTGCCGGTGGTCACGAGGGTCTCGCAGGCGCAGCGGACGTTTTCCACGTTGGCGGGCACGCCGTTGGGCGCAATGTAGCCCTGCTCCTGCAACTCTATTTCTTTAGCGAGGATTGCGTCGAGGACGGCGTCGCTGATCTGGTCAGCGATCTTATCGGGATGACCTTCGGTCACCGACTCCGACGTAAACACAAAGGACCCGTGTTGGGGTGGGATGGAACGAAGTTCTTCTGACATGATTGTCCTTTCAAAAACGCGTCCCGGCGACCGTTACCATTCCGCCGGGCTCTGTATGCAAGGGCACATCATAGCGCGTAAATCCAACATTCACACCCTTTCCGCACCTACTCATTGGGGACAGACTTAAATGACCAGTCGGGTGCTCATTGGGTAGTCATTTAAGTCTGTCCCCAATGAGTAGGTCAATGCCCTTTGTGCGGAGGTGGGCATTGTTGCTTTATACTGGTGCGGTTAGACATCCATCCTGCAATCGAGGAGATTTCCATGGCATCAGACGTTCGCGTCCGCTTTGCACCCTCACCGACGGGCAAGTTGCACATCGGCGGTGCCCGCACCGCTATCTATAACTGGGCTTTTGCCCGCGCAAACGGCGGCACGTTCATCCTGCGCATCGACGACACCGACCCCACCCGTTCCACCGACGAGAACACGCAGATCATCCTGCGCGCCATGCGTTGGCTGGGTCTTGACTGGGACGAGGGCCCCGAGGTGGGCGGCGACTTTGGTCCCTACGCACAGACCGAGCGCCTGGACCTGTACAAGCAGGCCGCCCAGAAGCTCTGGGACGAGGGCAAGGCCTATCCCTGCTTCTGCACCAAGGAGCAGCTCGAGGCCGATCGCAAGGCCGCTCAGGAGCGCAAGGACCCCTTCCAGGGCTATCAGCGCCGTTGCCGCGATCTGGATCCCGAGGAGGCCCGCCGCCGCATCGAGGCCGGCGAGTCCTACGTCCTGCGCATCAAGGTGCCCGAGGACCGCGGCGACGTCGTCATCCACGACGCCGTCCACGGTGAGGTGACCTTCGACGCCAAGGAGCTCGACGACTTTGTCATCTTCCGCTCCGATGGCACGCCCACGTACAACTTCGCGACCGTCGTCGACGACGCCATGATGAAGATCACCCATGTCATCCGCGGCGACGACCACCTGTCCAACACCCCGCGTCAGGTCATGGTCTATGAGGCCCTCGGCGTGCCCGTGCCTACGTTCGCCCACATCTCCATGATCTTGGGTGCCGACGGCAAAAAGCTCTCCAAGCGCCACGGCGCCACCTCGGTGGAGGAGTACCGCGACGCCGGTTACCTGTCCGATGCCTTCGTCAACTATCTGGCTCTGCTGGGCTGGTCGCTCGACGGCGAGACCACGATCATCCCGCGTGATGTCCTGGCCAGCAAGTTCTCGCTCGACCGCATCTCCAAGAACCCGGCGACCTTCGATCCCAAGAAGCTCGACTGGGTCAATGCTGAGTACATCAACGGCATGACCGATGCCCAGTTTGCCGACGAGATCATGGTCCCCGAGCTGCACGAGGCAGGCCTCATCGAGGGCAACGTCGAGTACGGCGAGGACTGGATCGACGCGCTCGCTGCCATCGTCAAGCCGCGCACCAAGATGCCGGCCGACGCCGTGACCGTCGCCGCTCCCATCTTCGCTACGGCCGATACGCTCGAGTATGATGAGAAGTCCGTCAACAAGGGCCTGGCCAAGGAAGGCATGAGTGCCATCCTGGATGCCGCCAAGGTCGCGCTCGAGGGTGTTACCGAGTGGACGGCTGCCAACATCGACGCCGCGCTTGAGCCGCTGCCCGAGCAGATGGACCTTAAGAAGCGCGTGGTGTTCCAGGCCGTGCGCGTCGCCGTTTGCGGCAACATGGTGAGCCCTCCGCTGGGCGAGACCATGGCGCTCGTCGGCCGCGACGACTGCCTGGCGCGCATCGACCGCGCCCGCACGATGGCGCTGTAGTAGCCGCGTAAACGTATGTATCCGAGCCCCGTTCACCCGAGCGGGGCTCTTGTTTCTGTAGACGTATGGGATGGGAGGTACAGGGACCATGGTCGAGCAACATTCGCTGTTTGGTTCGCCGGAACCGGAGGAGGTTCCGGTGAAGCCAGTGCCTGCCGCTGCCTCGGCTCAGCCTAAGCCTGCGCGCGAGCCCATTGCCGCCTACGCGAGCGTGGTCCTCGACATCCCGACGCGTGCGCTGTCCGAGCCATTCGCCTACGGCATCCCCCGGTCCCTTGCCAACGAGGCTCAGATTGGGTCTACGGTCCTGGTCCACTTTGGTAACCGTGCCGCCGCGGGCTATATCGTCGACATCGCGCCCGAGCTGGGCGACCTGCAGGGCAACAACGCCCTCGACCCCGCGCGCATTAAAGCCATCGAGGCTATCCTCAGCAAACCGCTCTTTACCGCCGAGGCCGCCCGTATCGCACGCTGGATGAGCCGCGAGTACGTTGCAACGCTTTCCGAGTGCCTGCGCCTGTTCTTGCCCCCGGGCGGCAGCCCGCGCGTGGTCAAGGGCGATGACGGGGCGTGGACGGTTGAGCGCCCAGCCGTCAAGCCTATTCAAAACCGCTGGGTCATGCTCACGCCTGAGGGTTTCGACTATACGCCGCCCAAGACCGCCGTTCGTCAGCGCCAGCTCATCGAGGCGCTTCAGTGCGGCCCAGTCACGACGCGCGATCTTAACTTGCTCTACAACAACATGTCGGCGACCATTAAGGCGCTCGAAAAACGTGGTGTCGTCGTGGTGGAGGAGCGCCGAGCCTGGCGTGGCTGCAGCGAGCAGACTACGCTGTCCTCGGCAAGCGGCAAGGCGCCGGTCGCGCTCACGGACGGGCAGCAGCAAGCACTCGCGCAGATTGAGCGCGCCCGTCTTGACGCCCACGGCGACGTGGTCCTTGTCGACGGCGTCACCGGATCCGGTAAAACTGAGGTCTACCTTTCCGCCATCGAGCGCGTGCTCGCGGCTGGCCGTTCGGCCTGCGTGCTCGTGCCCGAGATCTCGCTGACGGCCCAGACCGTCGGCCGCTTCCGCTCGCGCTTTGGCGAGACGGTCGCGGTCTTCCACTCGCGTCTTTCGGCCGGCGAGCGCCTGGACCAGTGGGACATGGTCGCCAGCGGTGCTGCACGCGTGGTCGTGGGCGCCCGCTCGGCGCTCTTTTGCCCGCTTAGCGACTTGGGTCTCATCATCATCGACGAGGAGCACGAGACCAGCTACAAGCAGGGCTCCAGCCCGCGCTACCACGCGCGCGAGGTGGCGGCCGAGATGGCGCGTCGCTATCGCTGCCCGCTCGTACTGGGCTCGGCTACGCCTTCTGCCGAGGCCCTCGACCGCTGCCGCCGCGGCACGTACAACGGTGTCACCTGGACGCGCGTCGAGATGCCCGAGCGCCCGGGACACGCCGTGCTACCCACGGTCCGCATTGCCGACCTGCGCCGCGAGTTTTCGCACGGCAGCCGCTCCATGTTCTCTAAACCGCTGATGGAAGGTTTGGAGCGCGTTGTAGAGCGCCGCGAGAAGGCTGTGCTGCTGCATAACCGCCGCGGCTTTGCGCCGTTTTTGATGTGCCGCGAGTGCGGTTGCGTTCCCACCTGCAACCACTGCTCTACGGCGCTTACGTACCACGAGCGCACCCATACGCTGCAGTGCCACACCTGTGGTTCGTCCTGGCGCGTGCAGCCGTATCCCGCGCCCACGAGTCGTTGCCCCAAGTGCGGCAGCCGTTACCTGGCAAAAATGGGTCTGGGCTCGCAGCAGATCGAGGACGCGCTGCACCAGATGCTTCCCGAGGATGTCGCCATCATTCGCATGGATGCCGATTCCACGCGTGGCAAGGACGCGCATAAGAAGTTGCTCGAGCAGTTCGATGCCGCCGATTGCGCGGTGCTGCTGGGCACCCAGATGATCGCCAAGGGCCTCGACTTTCCCGAGGTCACGCTTGTGGGTGTAGTCAATGCCGACTTTGCGTTAAAGCTGCCCGATTTTAGAGCGGGGGAGCGCGCCTACGATTTGCTTGAGCAGGTCGCGGGCCGTGCCGGACGCGGCGATCGCCCTGGCGAGGTTATCATCCAGACCTATCTGCCCGAGGACCCGGTCATTCGCGCCGTTGCCGAGCACGACCGTTCGATCTTTACCGACTATGACCTGAACCAGCGCCGCGACGCCCTGTATCCGCCGTTCGTTCGCCTGGTCAACATTTTGGTGTGGTCGGCGAATCGTGCTAATGCGCAGGACTATATCGGGCGCATCGCAAGGCTGCTCAAGCGTCGTTGGCATGCCGCCGCTCCCGACTTTTTGCGGGCGGGCAGCGCGGTGCCGCAGGTGCTGGGCCCGGCTTCATGTGTAATCGAGAGAGCTAAGGACCGTTATCGCTTCCACCTGCTTGTGAAGTCGCCCGTAGGGTACCATGTCTCTGATGATATCGACGCCTGCCTCAAAGAGGTGGGCTCCGTGCGAGGCGTGAGCGTGAGCGTTGACGTCGACGCCTATGATTTGATGTAGCAACCCGAAAGGATGGCCATGGAAGCCAACGGAATCGTACTGTCGCCCGACCCTCGTCTGCGTCAGGAGTGCGCCGTCATCGAGGAGATCACCCCGGCGATCGAGGCGCTTGCCGAGAAGATGAAGAAGATGATGTTCGAGAACGGCGGCTGCGGCCTGGCTGCCCCGCAAATCGGCGAGCTCATCCAGCTCGTCACCATTGACTGTGACTACAGCGACAAGAACGACTATGATCCGTACGTGCTCATCAATCCCGTCATTGTTGAGCAGAGCGACCATCTGGTGCCGTTTAGCGAGGGCTGCCTGTCCATCCCCGGCATTAGCTGCGAGATCGAGCGTCCCGACCATGTCGTCGTCGAGGCGTACGACCTGGATGCCAACCTGATTCGCTATGAGGCCTCGGGCGATCTGTTCTGCGTGTGCCTACAGCACGAGATCGATCACCTGCACGGCAACACCATGTTCGAGCGACTGAAGCCAATGCAGAGGCTCAAGGCCGTCAAGGAGTACCAGGACGCCCTGGCCCGCGGCGCTCGACCGGGCGAGACCGAATAGGTTAATTGTCCGTCCCTGGGATGGGGCCCACACATATCATCCCGTGCTCAAACATTCTCGCTGCGCTGCGAAACTGCGCGCGGGACGATATGTGTGGGCCCCATCCCAGGGACTACGTTGTCGCTCTTCGTTTCGCCCGGGTGCCGTCGGGCCAGGGAGGGGCGTCTTCGCTGATAGGTGCTTTGTTGGGAGGGCTGCTTTTATGCGGCTCTTTCTTTGTTTTTGGGTATATTTGAACGTGCTGAATTGTTATTGCGGATGGGCTGGGTACTTGGCTTTCCGCTGTTGTTTGTAGCCGTCTCGGCTTTGGTTGAGGGGAGACGTCCTTTATGCGAATTGTGTTTATGGGTACGCCTGATTTTGCTGTGCCTTCGTTGACTTCGCTTGTTGAGGCTGGGAACAAGATTGCGCTTGTCATTACTCGTCCTGATGCTGTTCGTGGGCGTGGTAAGAAGCTTGAGCCTTCTCCCGTTAAGGCCAAGGCGCTTGAGCTTGGTCTGCCGGTTGTTGAGGCTAATCGTATGACGCCTGAGGTTGTTGAGGCGCTCCAGACTGCCCAGGCTGACATTTTCTGCGTGGCTGCCTATGGCTGCATTTTGCCTAATGAGGTTTTGCATATGGCGCCGCTTGGTATTGTGAATGTTCATGCGTCCTTGCTGCCTCGCTGGCGTGGCGCTGCTCCCATTCAGCGTGCCATTCTTGCTGGTGATGATGTTGCTGGCGTTTCCATTATGCGTATTGGACATGGCGTAGATACGGGCGCTTATTGCGCCCAGGCGTCTACGTCGGTTGCCGGTAAGCATGCCGAGGCTTTGACTATGGAGCTTGGTGAGCTTGGCGGTAAGCTGCTTGCCGATACGCTTCCCTCGCTTGCCGATGGCTCGGCTGTTTGGACTGAGCAGGATGAGTCGCTTGTCACGCATGCTGCCAAGATTTCTAAGCAGGAGATGCGTCTGGATCCTCAGATGGCGGCGCTTGATTGCGTGCGTCATGTGCTTGCCTCGTCCGACACCGCTCCCGCCCGTTGCGTGATTGCCGGCAAGACCGTGCGCGTGCTCGATGCCGCACCGGCAGATGTGTCGCTTTGCGAGGGGCTCGTCGCCGTTCAGGCCAAGCGCGTCTACCTTGGCCTTTCCGATGGTGCGGTTGAGCTGCTCGAGGTTAAGCCCGACGGTAAGCGTGCCATGGCTGCTTCTGCCTGGGCTGCCGGCCTGCAAGGTGCCGATCTGACGTGGGGTGTTTTGTCATGAGTAAGCTGTCTCCCGCGCGCAAGCTTGCGCTCGACGTGCTGATGGAGGCCGATCGCCGCGGCATGTATGCGCGCGACGTGCTCTCTGCCCGCGCTACGGCCAAGGCCATCGACCAGCGCGATTCCGCGTTTGCCGCCCGCTTGGCGCTGGGTGTGGCCGCTACGCAGGGTATTTTGGACGAGCTGCTCGATCAGTTTCTCGATAAGCCTAAAAAGGTTGCGCCGCGTGTTCGCATGGCACTTCGTATCTCGGCCTTCGAGATGCTCTACCTGCATACCCCAGGTCGCGTTGCCGTGAGTCAGGGCGTTGAGCTGGTTCGCAGCGGCGCTAAGTCTGCCGCGGGCCTGGCTAATGCGGTGCTGCATAAGGTTGCGGACAACGTCGAGGATTTTGCCACCGCCGCGGATGCCGATGATTCCGAGCGCCGCCTGGTGCGTCTGTCTCGCTTGATGGGTCTGCCGCGCTGGCTCTGCGCTCGCATTATGGCATCGTTCGACACGTCCGAGGGCGTGCTGAACTTTGCCGGTAACTTGGCACCTGCGCCGCTCGCTCTGCACGAGAACGCCTTTGCAACCAAACCAGATCCGTACATTTCACAGCTTGTTGCGCCGGTGTTCCCGGGCTGCCATGCGCCGGTCGATGCGCAGGCCACCGTTGCGTCGGGCGTGCTTGAACGCGCGGCTGCCGTGGCCTCGGACCTTAACGCCCAGCTCATCGCTACCGCGGCAACCCGTCCTGGGCGTTGCCTGGAGATCGGCGCCGGTCGCGGCACCAAGACCTATGTGATGATGTGCCAGGCAAAGCGTGCCGGCTACGACCGCCAGCACACTGCACTCGATTTGCACGACCGCAAGTGCGACCTGAATCTCGCGCGTCTGCATAAGGCTGGCATCAAGGGTGTTCGCACCGTCTCGGGCGATGCGTGCGAGCTCGATGCGGTGCTCACGTCGTTCGATGCCATGCTTGGTAAACCTGTCCTGTTCGATACGGTGTTTATCGATGCCCCGTGTTCGGGCACCGGCACCATGCGCCGTCATCCCGAGATTCCCTGGCGCCTTGCCGAAAGCGACGTGACGTGCGAGTTACCCAAGCTGCAGCTGACGATGCTCAAAGAGGCCGCCGAGCGCGTTGCCAAGAATGGCGAGCTCATCTATGCGACGTGCTCGGTCTTTGATGAGGAGAACGCGCAGGTCGTGGATGCCTTCCTGGCCTCTCCCGAGGGCGCCGGCTTTACCGTGGCGCCGCTCTCCGAAGCCCAGATACTGCAGCTTCCCGAGTTTGAACAAGCCAAGAAGCTCGTCTCCGTACGCCAAAACGACCGCGGGCTTTTCCAGAGCGTCCCCGTAAACGCCGACTCCTACGACGGCCACTTCTGCGCCAGACTGGTCCGCAAGTAACTACTAAGTTGCGGTGAAATAGGGATTGAAAAGCGGCTTCTACCCGCCAAACAGTCCTTATTTCACCGCAACTCATAAGGAAGATTTTTCTGGGAATGGGACTAATAAATCGGGTATGAAAGTAAGCGGTTGGGTTTGGTAAGTTTCTGGATGCATGAACCGCTCGCAGATTTAATATTGAGGGGTTAAAATGATCGATCTTAATAGTGACAAGATTGACAATCCTGAAGATAATACTCAGGAAAATGAAGAGGTTGAGAATTCTTCGATTAAAAAGCGGGTAATTATTGGTGCCGGTATTGTTGCTCTGCTCCTTGCTGGTTGTGTCGGTGGTTATGCTGGTTACAATTACAAACAAGCATGTAGTGAACATAATCAGCAGGTTGAAGTTTTGTATTCAAAGGCTAGCGATAGTGTTGCTGCCTTTAAGGCTGATCCTGGGTTACTAACTTTTGAGCAACGTCTTGATACCATTAAAAATGCTCAAAATAATAAAGAGATTTTGAATAAAGAAATCTCTAATGACAGTTTTAAGTATGCGGATGGCACTTCCCCTGATTGGACTAAGCTGCTTAATAAGTATGATTCCATTATTAAAGGCTGCCGTAAGGCTCAAAATAATGAGTGGAATACTTCTCTAGTTGATCATGCTAATTTTGATGTGAATTCTACTGAAGATACTGACTCTCTCCAGCAGCATATTAATAGCCTCAATGGTCTTCTTAATGATATTTCTAACAAAGATAATCAGAAGCTGATTTTTGAAGATGCCAAAAAGGATTCTAAAAAATTCATCGATCAAATCAATGAACAGATTAGTCGTTATCAAACTCGTATTGATGATTTAAACAAGGCAAAAGCTGAAGCTGAAGCTGAAGCGAAGGCTCAAGAGGAAGTAACAGCACAAGCTCAACAGCAGACTTCTCAGCAGAATAGTTATTCTAGCGGTAGTAACTATTCTAATAATAATTCTGGTGGATCTTCTAGCAGTATTTCTTCTTCCAATAATAGTGGTGGTAAGTATGTCATTCGTCAATTAGATCAATATGATGCAGCTGGTAACTATATCGGGTCTACTCATTGGTATAGCGATGGTACCTGTGACGATCCCTATTCTGCCGGTATGGGCGGATTTTAAAATATACTAATTTTTAAAAATAATTATCGACCCATAGCGCAAAGAAGCGGCCCCGCGATCGGAGTTGATCGCGGGGCCGCTTGTCACTAGTGGCTATGCGGGCAGTTGGCGCAGCAGCCGCTGGTGGCGTTGGTGCTGGAGCCGCCGCTTCGCTGGTCGGTGTTGTAGAAACCGCTGCCTTCGAACTTAATTCCGCTGGCCGAGAACGTCTTGGATGCCGGGGCACCGCAGCTGGGGCATACGACCTCGGGCGTCTCGGACATGGGGTGTTCTACCTCAAACACGTTGCCGCAGCTCGTGCACTTGTAATCGTAGCGCGCCATAATACTTCCTTTTCAGCACAAAGCGGGCAGATCGCTCTGCCCGCAAAAATTCAAACAGCTGTAACTGTACCCTATATCGGGGGTTTTATCACGCTTCGCCCCAGAATCTATGAGTGTTGCGCAGGAGCTTCGCAGTTTTCTCCTCGGCTGCCGCAACGTCGGTTTCCTGCGCCTGCCATGTCCAGTTGCCTGTGGCCACACCCGGCACGTTCATACGTGCATCGTCGCCCAGCCCCAGTATGTCCTGCAGCGGCATCATAACGAGCGGAGCATCGCTTGCCAGGGCATCGCCCATGAGCTCGCTTGCCAATGCAATGCCGCTCGGCTCGTCGCCGCCCGCAAATGAATGCGTGCACCAGCCGGCGAGCGTCGAGGTGTCGTGCGTCGAGGTGTACAGGATCTTGCCCGGTGTGGGATGAATTCCGCAGCGAACGTCGTAATCGCTAAACTCCAGCACGTCCATGCCGGGGAAGCCGCAGGTCGAAGCCATCGCACGAACGCCAGGCGTCAGATAGCCCAGATCCTCGGCGATAAAGTTGAGCGGACCCAGTTCGTCGTAGGCCGTCTGGAACAGGTCTTTGCCCGGTCTCGCCAGCCAGCGGCCGTCGGCACAGGCCTTGCCGGCAGGGATGCTAAAGTAGCTGTGGAAGCCCAGGAAGTGGTCCAGGCGCACACGGTCGTAGAGCGCGAACGCACGACGCAGGCGATCCATCCACCAGCTATAGCCGTTTTCCTTCATGTGATCCCAGCGGAAGGTGGGGTTTCCCCACACCTGGCCCTCGGGCGCAAAGTTGTCGGGCGGCGCACCCGAAATCTCAATTGCCTTGCCGGTGTCGGACAGCCAGAAGTTCTCAGGCTCGCTCCATGCGTCGGCCGAATCATCCGAGACATACATGGGGATGTCGCCGATGACCTCGATGCCCTTCTTGTGTGCATAGTTCATGAGCTCGCACCAGGCAAGGTCAAAGCGATACTGCATGTACGCCTGCAGCTCGGCCTCGTCGTGGAAGCGCTTGTCATCGATCAGGTGCTCGTTGTAGCGCGCGACATCCGCCGGCCAATCGTGGCGCGACAGTCCCTCAAAGTGCTTCTTTACCGCCATGTAGACGCAGTACTTCTCGAGCCAGTCGGCGTTGCGATGTTTAAACGCCGTGTACAGCGGGTCGGCATCCTCGCCGCCGCGGGCCTTCCAGGTGACGAAGTCGGCGGCCAGCTCCTCGTGGCTCTCGGGCAGCAGGTCGATATTGCCTGCAAAGGCCGAGGGGCCGGCATAGGGGGAGCGGAAGAAGTCCGTGGGATTGACGGGCAGGACCTGCCAGTAACGCATGCCCATGGCGGCCAGGTGGTCGATAAAACGACGCGTGGGCGCACCGATTGTGCCGGGCTTGCCGTCATCGGTCGGCACCGAGGTGATATGGCACACGACGCCTGCGCCATGATCGAGCGGCTCCTGCAGGCGCTTCTCGGCATGGTGATAGATGATCGAAGAGCCCAACGGGTACAGGTCGAGCGTAACCGTGCCGTTGTGGATCTCGCACTCGTGGCCGCTGATCACGTCGCTTGCGCATTCGCCGAGCGCCGGGATCGTCACGCAGTGCGAATTGCGCAGACTGCGGTTGATGATAACCGTCGCGGCCTCGCCGTCTTTGCCCGTGCGGGTGTAGGCCAAGACGTCGTCGTTGAGCGCGAAGGCCTTGATCTCGCCATTGACCATAAAGGGCAGCGCGCGGCGAACGGCAGACGCGTTCTTAACAATGGCCAGCGTATCGAAATCGTGGAGCTGGTCCTTGGTCGGCAGGGTGCGGCGGTTGCCCGGATCGGTGAGGCCCTCCAAGCCGTATTCGTCGCCGTAATAGATCGAGGGCACACCCGGGAAGGTCATCTGCATGAGCGTCGCCAACCAAAAGCGGCTCTTGGCCAGGCCCATGGAATTCTCGTCCAGGCGCCACTTGCTGCGCTCGCTCTCGGGCAGCTGCGACTCGTCGGGGCCGCCGCCGAGTACCGAGATAATGCGCGGACGGTCGTGGCTCGAAAGCAGATTGAGTGCGCAGGACAGGGCCTCGCGCGGGTAGTTCTCGCGCAGGGTTTCGATGTCCTCGGCAGCCTGATAGGCGTTCTTGTAGCCCATCAAAAAGCCGATGACCATGTCGCGGAAGGGGTAGTCCATGGCAGAGTCGAGCTCGGAGCCCTGCAGATAGCGGCGCAGATGGCCATAGCTGATCTTGTTGGAGGCGTCTTCCCAGACCTCGCCGAGCAGCAGCGCGTCGGGCTTCTCGGCGAGCACGGCCTTTTTGATCTCGGCCAGGAAGTCATCGGAAAGCTCGTCGGCCACGTCCAGACGCCAGCCATGGGCGCCGGCGCGCAGCCACTTACGAATCACGCCGTCCTTGCCCAGCAGCTTTTCGCGCACAAGCTCGGAATTCTCGTTGATGGCTGGCATGTTGCCCACGCCCCACCAGCAGTCATACGAACCGTCCTCATGGAAGTAAAACGCATCGCGCCACGGCGAGTCCTCGCTCTGCCACGCACCGACGCCGGGGTAATTGCCGTAGCGGTTAAAGTAGATCGAGTCGTCGCCCGTATGGTTGAAGACGCCATCCAGGATGATGGAAATGCCGAGCTTCTCGGCTGCCTCGCACAGCTCCGTAAAGTCCTGCTCGGTGCCCAGGATCGGGTCGATCTTGGTGTAATCGGCCGTGTCGTAGCGGTGGTTGCTCGCGGCCTCAAAGATCGGGTTGAGGTAGATGGCCGTAAAGCCCAGCTCGGCAATGCGGGGCAGGTCATTTTGGATACCCTTGAGCGAGCCGCCGTAAAAATCCCAGGTCTTGATGGAGCCGTCTTCGGCACGCTCGTACTCGGGCGGTTCGTTCCAGTCCTCGACCATGCGGCGCTGGATTCCGTTGCGCGGTTTTTGGACCTCGGCCAGCGTGCGCTCGTGCCAGTTTTCGTCGCGGGCATAGCGATCGGGGAAGATCTGGTAGACCATGCCGCGCTCGTACCACTCGGGACGCACTTCGCGGTGCTTGTAAACGGTAATCTGGAACGACGGGACCTCGGCGTAGTTGTAGGTTACGCCCTCGCCACCGGTGCGGCCTTGTGGCGCACCCAGGCGGACCTCGGGCTGGCCCTCGATATTGCAGATAAAGCTGTACCAGATAAGACAGGGCTCAGTGCACTCAAGCTCTACGGTAAATATGCCGTCGCCCTCGTGCGTCATGGGATACAGAGACTCACCGATCTCATCGACCCAGGTGCGCAGGGTGAGCGTCGCCTGGTTGGGGTCGGCATCCTCCAAAATCACCGAGAGCGAAACGGAAGTTCCAGTGGTCACAGCGCCAAACGGAGTACGAAACTGCGGCAGACGGCTGTTGTGAATCAATCTCATAATACGGTCCAGTTCAATAGAATCACGGCCTGCGGGCCATGGGCTTTACGCACAGGATATAAGTATATCTGTTGTACACAGGCTGTATAAACAACATCCGTTTACCATCGGCGAACGGTTGTCCTAGAAAATCGTTTTACCATCCAAATTATCGCGATATTCGAAAACGCCCAGGCGGATACTATTTGTAGTCAAACAAAAGTACATCGGTTTACTACGACGAATTGAATGATCTCAACCACGGTCAATTTGGTGATATTAAATCCGCAGGTAGAAGCGTTGCCAATTTCATAGAATACTCTCCGTGGTCGGCCAGAGCTATTTTGTCGTAGTAAACCGGTCCTCTTTTTAATAGAGAAGTTCAACCAAGAAGAGGGCGCCTGGTTGGGGCGCCCTCTTTTGCGTTGGATTAAGTTTTAATCGTCCAGACTAGTGACGCTTGCGGGTGGCCGTTGCCTTGCGGACGGAGGTCTTCTTGGTCGGAGCCTTTTCCTCGGCTGGAGCGGCGGGGGAGACCGGGGCCTTCTTGGCGGGCTCGGCCTTTGCCGTAGCCTTTGGAGCGGTCTTGACCTCTGCGGCCTTCGGCGCCGGCTTGGCCTTTACTGACGGCTTTTCCTCGGCCTTAGCCTTTGCCTTGGGAGCTGCAGCCTTGGTTGTGGCCTTTTTGGCCGTCGTCGTAGTGCGCTTGCGCGTGGTGGTCTTGGCGGCCGGCTTTGCCTCGACAGTTACCTCGGCCTTGGACTCGGCGGTCGTCTCCACCACTTCGGCGGCCGGCTTTGCGGCGGCCTTCGTCGTGACAGTCTTCGTGGTCGTCGACTTCGTTGCCGTGGTCTTTTTGGCTGCCGTGGCCTTCTTGGCAGTCGTGGCCTTGGTTGCAGCCGTCTTCTTGGCAGCGGTCTTGGCCGGAGCCTTTGCCGCCGGCTTAGTCTCGGCGGCGGCCTCGTCCTTTACCTCGGGAGCGACCTCGGCCTCGGTGGCCTTCTTGGCAGCGGCGGTCGTGCGCTTGCGCGTGGTCGATGCCTTGGTAGTGGTTGCCTTGGTGGCGGTGGTCTTCGTGGTCGTGGCCTTTTTAGCCGTCGTCTTGCGGGCCGTCGTCTTCTTGGCGGCAGGCTTCGCAGCGGGCTTAACCTCAGGCTCGGGCTCGTGAGTAGCCTCGACCTTCACCTCAGGATCGGCCTTAACGACCTCAGCAGCAACCGGCTCCTCGACAGTCGTCGCAGTCTCCACACCCGCCGGCCTCTCAATCTCCGGATGCATAAAGAAGTACAGGTCCAGATACTTGTCGGCCGAGCGCGTCCAGCTAAAGTCCTGGCTCATGGCCTGCGTGACCAGCTGGTTCCAAGCGTCGCGGTTATCCCAGAACAGGCGCGCCGCGCGGAAGACCGCGTCGCCCATCTCGTCGCCATTAAAGTTGCTAAACGAGAAGCCCGTACCCTCGCCGGTAAACTCGTTATACGGGATAACGGTGTCCTTCAAGCCACCGGTCTCGCGCACGATTGGCAGGGTGCCGTAGCGCATGGCGATGATCTGCGACAGACCGCAGGGCTCAAACTTCGAAGGCATCAGGAACATGTCGGCGGCGGCGTACATACGCTGCGACAGCGCCGGGTCAAATTCGATGCGCGCGGCCATGGTGCCGGGGTACTTGTCCTGGAAGTAGCGCAGGCCGTCCTCGTAGTCGCGGTCGCCGGTACCCAGCACGGCCACCTGAACGCCGCCGGACAGGATGCGGTCGAGTGCGTACATGACCAGGTCCATGCCCTTCTGGCGCGTCAGGCGCGTGACCATCACCATAAGCGGGCGGTCGTCGCGAACCTCGAGGCCCAGCTCCTCCTGCAGCTTGGCCTTGCACACGGCCTTGCCGGAACGGTCGTCAACCGTGTAGTTGGCGGCAATGCGCTTGTCGGTTGCCGGGTCAAAGGCCGCCACGTCAATGCCGTTGAGGATGCCCTGCAGCGCGTAGGAGCGCTCGCGCAGCACGCCGTCCAGGCCCTCGCCAAACTCGGGCGTCTGGATCTCGCCCGCATAGGTGGGGCTCACCGTGGTGATGGCATCGGCATAGTGCAGCGCGCCCAGCATGTAGTTGATGCTGCAGACGTCGCAGCGCAGCTGCGTAGCTGCCGCCGGAATATGCGCCACACCCAGGATGTCTTCCATCACGGAGTCGCTAAACTGGCCCTGGAACGCCACATTGTGGATCGAGAACACGGTCTTGACGCGGTCGTACAGCGGCAGGCCCTGGTAGAACTCGCGCAGGAACACGGGCGCAAGTGCCGTCTGCCAGTCGTTGCAGTGTAGGATGTCGCACTCAAAGCCCTCGGGCAGGTGCTGCAGGCTCTCGGTGATGGCCTTGGAGAAGAACGCGAAGCGCTCGCCGTCATCAAAGAAGCCGTACGGATAGTCGCGCGCAAAGTAGCGCTCGTTGTCCACGAACATATAGGTGACGCCGTCGCGCTCGAGCTTCTCCAGCCCGCAGTACTCGTTGCGCCAGCCCAGGCTCACGTAAAAGTCGGCAAAGTGCTCCATCTGCGCCTTGTACTCGTCCTTGATGGTTGCGTACTTGGGCACCATCACAATGACTTCGGCACCGGCGCGCACGAGTGCCGCAGGCAGCGAGCCCGCCACGTCACCCAGGCCACCGGTCTTAACAAACGGTGCGCACTCGGCCGAGGCAAACACGATCTGCATCTTTTTGCTGGAATCTGCCATATTGTCTCCCATGTTGCAATTCGAGAATAGCCGCCTGGCGCTAACCGGGCGGCTATTCTACATGTTACGAGCGATGTTGCGGTGCCAACGTTAACGTACGATGGTGGTGTCGGAAGTTAACGGAGCCTTGCCCAGCACCAGGATGTTCTCGGGCGTGCCGCGAAGCTCGGTGTTGGTGGGAACCACATTGTTCTTGTCCAGGATGGCATTCTCAACGCGAGCGCCGCTCTTGATGATGCAGCTCTGGTTGATGATCGAGTTGGTCACCGAGGCGCCCTCCTCAACCACGACGCCGCGCGACAGGATCGAGTTGCGCACGGTACCCTTGATGATGCAGCCGGCAGAGATGATCGAGTTGCACGCGTGGCTGCCGGTCGCATAGCGCGAAGGCGGCACGTCGTGGGCCTTGGTCAGGATCGGGCGCTCGGGATCGAAGAGCTGGTCGGCCACGGTCTGGTCGAGCAGGTCCATGCTGCGACGATACAGCGACTTCTCGCTAAACACGCCCACGACCTCGCCCTTGTATTCGTAGCTGCACACGTCGATGTTGCCAAAGTCGCCCTGGAGTGCCTCGAGCAGGTCCAGATAGTCGGCGGCCTGGTAGTGGTCGATAATCTCGAGCAGCGTCTCGCGGTTGACGATGCAGCAGTCCATAGAGGCGTTGTCGCCGTACGCGACGCCAGCGCTCACGCCCGTCAGGCGACCGTTCTCGTTAATCTCGAGTTTGGTCTCGTCATCGACGTTGCGCGTGGCCTTGCAGTACACCACGGTCATCTGGGCACCGGAGTTCTCGTGCGCGTCGATGATGGTGTTGAGATCCATGTTAAAGATGATGTTGGTGCCCATCATCACAACATAGGGCTTGTCCGAGCGCTGGAACAGCGTCTTGTTGGAGATGATGTCGCGCAGCAGGAAGCGCATGCCGCCCTTGGTGGTGCCATACGCGTTGCCGGGCACCATGAACAGGCCGCCCTTCTTGCGGTCCAGGCCCCAGTCCTTGCCCGAGCCAACGTGGTCGATCAGCGAGCGGTAGTTGCCCGGCATGACGACGCCGACGGTCTTAATGCCGGCATTCATCATGTTGGACAGCGGAAAGTCGATCAGGCGGTAGCGGCCCAAAAAGGGAACGGACGCGATGGGGCGGTCCTTGAGCAGCACGCTACCGTAGCTCGAAGAGTAGTTAGCGGTGATATAACCGATGGCCTTGCGATTGATCATCGGATCATTCCCCCTTCCCGATAACGACGTCATTTCCAACGACGGCCGTATCCTTGGTGGTATCGACAGAGCCGAGCTTCACGCCCTCTTCGACCGTGGAGTTCTCGCCCAAAATAGCGCGGCAGATGTGCGCGCCGCTCTTAACGTGCGCACCCGGCAGCAGCACGGAGTCCTCGACCACGGCGCGCTCCTCGATGATGACATCGGTCGAAAGGATCGAGTGGCGTGCGGTGCCGTAGATCTTGCAGCCGTTGGAGACCAGGCAGTCGTCCAGGCGGCCGTCCGGGCCAATGTAGTGCGGCGGACGCGTGGTGATGTTGGACATGATGGGGAAGTGCTTGTCGAACAAATCGAACTCGGGGTTGTTGCCCAGCAGGTCCATCGAGGTCTCGTGGAAGCTGGCGATGGTGCCGACGTCCTTCCAAAAGCCGTGGAACTCGTAGCTGTACAGGCGCTTGCCCTCGCCGAGCAGCTTGGGGATGATGTCCTTGCCAAAGTCGTGGCTCGAGCGCTGGTCCAGAGCGTCCTCTTCGAGTGCCTCGATCAGCACGTCGGCCGAGAAGATGTAGATGCCCATGGACGCGAGGTTCGAATCGGGCTTATCGGGCTTCTCGGTGAACTTGGTGATGCGGCCGTCCTCGGGGTCGGTGGTCAGGATGCCAAAGCGGCTGGCCTCTTCCCACGGCACGGGCATGACGCTCACCGTGAGGTCGGCGTTGTTCTCAATGTGCGTCTTGAGCATCTTACGGTAGTCCATGCGATACAGGTGATCGCCCGAAAGAATCAGGACGTACTTGGGGTCGTTGGCCTTGATGTAGTCGAGGTTCTGCGTAATGGCGTCGGCCGTGCCCGCATACCATGCGCCGCCGGTCTGCGTCTCGTACGGCGGCAGGATCGATACGCCGCCGTCACGGCTGTCCAGATCCCAGGCCTCGCCGGAGCCCACATAGGCATGCAGCAGGTAGGGACGGTACTGCGTCAGAACGCCCACCGTGTCGATGCCCGAGTTGGAGCAGTTGGACAGCGAAAAGTCGATAATGCGGAACTTGCCACCAAAGCTAACCGCCGGCTTAGCGATCTTTTGGGTGAGTGCCCCCAATCGGCTGCCCTGTCCTCCTGCGAGGAGCATCGCGATGCATTCTTTCTTACTCATCGATTTCTCCTTCTGTCATCGATGTTCCTAAACCCATTAGCGACGGGCGCGGCGCAACGTCACGCCCGTCGAGTAATGCCGTGCTGGCATAGGGGAGCTCGTGCGCCTTTACGCGTGCCAGATCTCGTCGCGGTACTCGCGAATGGTGCGGTCGCTCGAGAACCAGCCGCTCGAGGCGGTGTTGAGCAGTGCCTTGCGGTTCCAGGTCTCCTGGTCGCCGTAGCTGCCCGTGAGCTTCTCCCACGCATCCACGTAGCTGCGGAAATCGGCCATGACCAGGTCGGGGTCGTTGTTGTTCATGAGCTCGTTGTAGATGCTCTCAAAGTTGCCCGAAAGACCCGCAAAGGTGTTGTCCTTGAGCTCGTCCATCACGCGGCCCAGACGCTCACGGTCGCCGTTGAGGGTATCCCACGCAAAGTAGCTGTTCGATGCCCAGAGCTGCTCGACCTCGGGGGCGGTCAGACCAAAGATGGCCTCGTTCTCGCGACCGGCCAGGTCGGCGATCTCGATGTTAGCGCCGTCGAGGGTGCCCAGCGTAATGGCACCGTTCATCATGAGCTTCATGTTGGACGTGCCCGAGGCCTCCTTGCCGGCCGTGGAGATCTGCTCCGAAATCTCGGCGGCGGGGTAGATGAGCTGGGCGTTGCTCACGCGGAAGTTGGGGATAAAGCAGACCTTCATGACCTCGTTGACGCGCGGATCGTTGTTGATGACGTCGGCCACGGAGTTAATGAGGCGGATGGTCTCCTTGGCAAAGGTGTAGCTCGAGGCAGCCTTGCCGCTAAAGATGAAGGTCGTCGGCGTCACGTGGAAGTTGGGATCGGCGATGCGACGGTTGTAGATGTCCATCACCTTCATGATGTTCATGAGCTGGCGCTTGTAGGCATGGAAGCGCTTCACCTGGACATCGAAGACGGTGTTGGGGTCAATGATCAGACCGGTTTCGGACTTGACATAGGCGGCCAGGCGCTCCTTGTTGGCGCGCTTGGAGGCACCCACGGCCTTCAGGAACTCGGTGTCGTCCTTAAACTCCTTGAGCTTCTCCAGCTCAAAGGCGTCCTTCAGCCAGCCGTCGCCAATGGCCTCGGTTACGAGCTTGGCATAGGTGGGGTTGGCCTCGGCAAAGAAGCGACGGTGCGAGATGCCGTTGGTCTTGTTGTTGAACTTCTCGGGCGTCAGGGCGTAGAAGTCCTTGAGCACGATGTTCTTGATGATGTCGGAGTGGATCTTGGCCACGCCGTTGACGCTGTGGCTGCAGATCACGGACAGGTTGGCCATGCGAATCTCGCCGTCCCACAGGATGGCGGTCTGGCGCAGACGCTCCTGCCAGCCCTCCTGCGTGGTGTCGAACGACTCGTGCCAACGACGGCTGATCTCGTCGATGATCTGGTACACACGGGGGAGGAGCTTGGAGAACATGCCGATGGGCCACTTCTCCAGGGCCTCGGGCAGGATGGTGTGGTTGGTGTAGCTCACGACCTGCGTCACGATGCTCCAAGCGTCATCCCACTCGAGCTTTTTCTCGTCGATGAGGATACGCATGAGCTCGGGACCGCACATGGCGGGATGCGTGTCGTTGGTGTGGATGGCCACAAACTGCGGCAGCAGCTCCCAGTTCTCGCCGTGCTCCTTCTCAAAGGTGTCGAGCAGGCTGTAGATGCCGGCCGAGACAAACAGGTACTCCTGCTTCAGACGCAGCAGACGGCCGTGCTCGCCGGCGTCGTTGGGGTAGAGGATGGCGCTGATGGCCTCGGCCTCGGCGCGCTCGGCATCGGCCAGGGCATAGTCGCCGCGGTTGAAGGCCTCAAGGTCAAAGTGCTCCTCGACCGGCTCGGCGGCCCAGACGCGCAGCTTGTTGACGGTCTCACCGGCATAGCCCACCACGGGGATGTCATAAGGGACGGCCAGAATGTCCTGCGTGTCCACCGTGCGGTAGAACGTGCGTCCGTTCTCCTCAAAGCCCTCGACGTGGCCGCCAAACTTAATGGTCACGGCCTTGTCCTGACGTCGGACCTCCCAGGGATAGCCGTGGGTGAGCCACTCGTCCGTGGCCTCGACCTGGCTGCCGTTGACGATCTCCTGCTTAAACAGGCCGTAGCGGTAGCGCATGCCGTTGCCGTAGCCGGCGATGCCCTCGGCTGCCATGGAATCCAGGAAGCATGCGGCCAGACGGCCCAGGCCACCGTTGCCCAGCGCCGGATCGGGTTCCTGGTTCTCGATGACGGAAAGGTCGAAGCCCATGTCGTCGAGCGCCTCGGCGACCATGTCGCGCACGCCAAAGTTGAGCAGGTAGTTATCGAGCAGGCGACCGATCAAAAACTCGATCGAGAAGTAGTACACGCGCTTCTTGCCCTCGGCGGTGGCACGGGCGTCGCTCTTGGTGGCAACGGTGCGGGCCTTCTCGGCCACGAGCTTGGCCAGGGCGTTAAAGCGGTCCAGATCGCTGGCGGCCTCGACGCTCTTGCCGCTAATGCTCATGACGGCATCGCGATAGAGCTCGGTAAACTCCTGCTTGTTGTCGAAGATCTTATTCATACGTTCCTTTCCCCCGGGGATGTTTCTCCCGGAACGGTTATGACTTGTATCCTACGCCCCCACGGGACGGGTAATTGCACCCGTAACGCTTTTGTTACGCTTTCTTGGCAGGAGCCTTAACAGCAGCTGTCTTGGCCTTGGGAGCAGTCTTTTTGGTGACCGCCTTCTTGGCCGTGGTCTTGGAAGCGGTCTTAGCGGCTGGCTTGGCAGCCTTCGCCTTGGCCGGAGCCTTCTTAGCAGCCGCGGCCTTGGGCTTTACCGAGGACGCACGCTTGCGCGTCGCCTTCTTGGGCTTCTCGACCACAGGCGGCTTATAGCTGCTGGGACCGCGGCGTTTAAGCACCACGCCTGCCAGGCCGGGCACCTTCATCTCGATGGAGTCCATCTGCCCGTTCCAGGGATAAGGCTCGCTCGAGCAGGTGTAGGGCTCCTCACCGGCGTATCCGCTGCCGCCAAATTCGGGACGGTCGGAATCGAAGATGACCTCCCAGTCACCCTCGCGCGGCACGCCCACACGGAAGCTCTCATAGCTCGCCGGATCAAAGTTGATCAGGATCACCAGGTCGTCATCGACGTCCTCGCCCTGACGCACAAAGCTCACAATGGACTGCTTGGAGTTGTCCGCGTCGATCCAGGTAAAGCCGTCGTCGGTGTAGCCGCGCTCGTACAGTGCGGGCTCGGCGGTGTACAGGTGGTTGAGCGCCTTGATAAACGCCTGATGATGACGGTGAGTCTCGTACTCCTCGGTCAGGAACCACTGGATGGACTCGTAGTAGCGCCATTCAATAAACTGACCGATCTCGTTGCCCATAAAGTTGAGCTTGGCACCGGGGTGTGTCATCTGGTAGAAGGCCAGCGTGCGCAGGCCGGCAAACTGGCGCCACCAGTCGCCCGGCATGCGGCCGATGAGCGAGCACTTGCCGTGCACGACCTCGTCGTGGCTCAGCGGGCAGATGAAGTTCTCGGTAAAGGCGTACATGATGGAGAACGTGAGCAGGCCGTGGTTGCCGGGGCGCCACGGAAAATCGGTCTGCATGTAGTGCAGGGTGTCGTTCATCCAGCCCATGTCCCACTTGTAGTGGAAGCCCAGGCCGCCGTCCTGCGGCGGATAGGTCACGAGCGGCCACGCGGTGGACTCCTCGGCCATCATCATCACGTCGGGGTAGTGTGCCTCAACAGCGCAGTTGACCTGACGGATAAACGCGCTGGCGTCCAGGTCCTCCTCGGTACCGTACTTGTTGAACTTCTTTTGGCTGGGATCGTCAATGCCAAAGTTGAGGTACAGCATACTGGACACGCCGTCCATGCGAATGCCGTCCACGTGGAAGTTCTCGAGCCAGTACAGCACGTTGGAGACCAGGAAGGAGCGGACCTCGCCGCGGGCGAAGTCAAACTTGTGCGTGCCCCAGTTGGGGTGAATCTCGTGTTCAAACAGCATGTGGCCGTTAAAGGTGGCAAGGCCGTGGGAGTCGGCGCAAAAACCGCCGGGTACCCAGTCCATGATCACGCCGATGCCTGCCTCGTGGCACGCGTCGATAAAGTGCATGAGCTGCTGGGGGTTGCCGTAGCGCGACGTGGCGGCGTAGTAACCGGTCGTCTGGTAGCCCCAGGAGCCATCGAAGGGATGCTCCATAAGCGGCATGACCTCGATATGCGTGTAGCCCATGTCGCGCACGTAGTCCACGAGCTCAACCGACAGGTCGTCGTAGGTGTAAAACTCACCGCGCTGCGCGGGGAAGGGGTCCATGGGACCGGGGTAGTTGCCGTACTCGTCGGGCTCGCCCTGCGGCGCGTCGCCGTGCCGCTTCCACGAGCCAATATGCACCTCGTAGATGTTAAGGGGCTGAGACATGTGGTTGTGGCTGGCGCGGCGCTTGAGCCATGCAGCATCGTTCCACTGGTAGCCATCGAGGGTCCACAGCACGCTCGCCGTTCCCGGAGGGCACTCAGCCTTAAAGGCGTACGGATCGGCCTTGTAGAGCTTTTCGCCCTCGTTGGTCTCGATAAGGTATTTATAGAGCTGACCTTGCTTGGCGCCAGGAATAAAGCCTTCCCAAATAGCGCTCGTATGCATGGGCACCAGCGGGTTGGCTTCCTCGTCCCAGTCGTTAAATTCGCCAATGACATGGACGCTCTTTACGTCGGGCGCCCAAACGCAAAAACGCCAGCCGCGCGTACGGTTCTGCGTGTCGGGGTGCGCGCCCATCTTTTCCCAGCTGCGCTCCCACGTACCGATGCCAAACAGATAGACATCGTCTTTGGTGAGCTCCGGCGCATGCGGGGCGGCTTTACGGGTAGCAGGCTTTTTGGTTGCTGGCTTTAGCTTTGTATCGCTCACGTTTGATCCCATCATGACGCGGCAGCGTGTTGCCTTGGTGACTACATGCGAAAGGTCCAAGGCTGCACGAATCGAAGGGACGGCGATAGTTCTATGATTCGTTCCACCTCGCGTGCTCGGTGGAACTTTCGGCAAAAACTACGATAACACCTGTACGTTAGTTTTATGAACGAAAGTGGATTTGCGGTGGCGTTTAATCGGTAAGCGCCACGTTTATACCACTGGCAGAATTGCGATGGTAAAACTCTTGACAGCTTTACCAATTAGGGTTTCTAGATTGTTAGGTTGACGTTTGGTAAAACGTTTTTAGCAGGTTGTTTACCATTTGACATTGAAAGGCTCGTTTATGGACCGCATCGCTGCCCCAAGTGTTGCTTTTATTTTCGATTGCGACGGCACGCTGGTTAATAGCACCCCCGTTTGGGCCTATGCCCAGCCCGGGTTATTGCACCGCCACGGGGTTGACGTGACGGTCGACGATTTTGCCCAGTTTGAGCATTTGTCGCTCGAAGACGAGTGCCAGGCCTACCACGACATCTGGGGCATTGGTGCAAATGGCGAAGAGCTCTACCGTGAGCTGAGCGACATCCTGATTGATGGCTACTCCAAGGTGCCGCCGCGCGAGGGCCTGCTTGCATTTTTAAAGCAGGCGCAGGAGGCCGGTATTGCCCTGTGCGTTGCCACGTCCACGCCGGCCGAGCTGGTTACGTCTGCGCTTGGGGGTGCCGGGCTCGATACCTACATGGAGTTTGTGACCACCACGGGCGAGGCGGGGCGCTCCAAGCAGTTTCCCGATGTGTACGAGCTAGCGTTGCGCCGTCTGGAGGAGCGCCATGGGCATAAGTTTGAGCGCGCGTGGGTGTTTGAGGATGCTGTTTTTGGCCTAAAGAGCTCTGGCACCGCAGGCTTTAAGCGAGTGGGCATCTACGACCCGCACGGTCGCATGGAGCGCGACAAGGTTCGCGACAACTGCGACATCTTTATCGATAGCTATGAGGACCTGGATCTGGCCCGCGTTCTTACGTTTGAGGGATAGGCGAGAGCTGTGGCTTGTAAGGTGTTAGTGGTCTGTGGCTCGCCCGTGGTGGCGAGCGCGGATTTGCTGCGTCAGCTGGCGGGGGAGTGCGACCACGTTGTCGCCGTGGACCGCGGGCTCGACGCGCTGCTGGTCGCAGGGCTGGGCTGCGACGTATATGTGGGAGATGCCGACACGGTGAGCGACGCCGGCTGCGCGTTGGTCGATGCTGCCGAGGCCTTTGAGGTAGAGCGCCACGACCCGTACAAGGACTATACCGATCTGGCACTGGCGCTCGATTCCGTTCGTCGTCGCTGGCCGGGTGCCGAAGTAGTTGCGACCTGCGCCACCGGCGGCCGCCCGGATATGGCCCTTTCCGTACTGGGGCTGCTCGCGAGCTACGAGGATGCTCCCATCTGGATCGCCGAGGACAAGGTGGTCGCCCGCATCCTCCACGCTGGCGAGTCGTGGGCTATCGAAGGCGCCGAAGGCAAGACGTTTTCCATCATCGCCATAGCCCCCAACACCAATGTAAGCGAACACGGCCTAGAGTGGGAGCTAGATCACAGCCCCCTGGGCCTGTTAGCCGATACGGGCATTAGCAACATAGTCCGATCCACCGCAGAGATCGAAGTCCATACTGGCACTGCAATAGCGTATTTGCTGCATCGGGGTTCTATCAGGACGGTGGGCGAGTAGGAAAACCCGTAAGTGTGAGAAGCAATTGCAAAATACTTCTTGCACAACCAAGAATCTTCCCCTATAGTATCTCCTCGTCACGGGGGCGTAGCTCAGCTGGGAGAGCGCTTGACTGGCAGTCAAGAGGTCAGGGGTTCGATCCCCCTCGTCTCCACCACCGTGAATGCAAAGCCTCCGGGAAACCGGAGGCTTTTTTCATATACAATCACCGCGCAAATCAAAGTGACGCCACACCAACACCCATACCCAAAAAAGTTGCGCAATTTATTTCCCATTTCTGTACATAGTTTGTTAACCCAACATAATTCCTTTTTGAATTTCACGTCGTCAGCGTTGTGGCTCGGGCGGTGCGTGTCAACAGCCGCACCTGCATAAACCTGCGTCAATGTGAACAAGTTTGCAAAATAACCCCCTTAAGCACTGCAAATAAACGATATGTTGCCGCGCGCGGCCTAAATCGGTTTCTAGCCGCCTTGTGCTAGGATATCTATCGTTACATGGGTTCAACTGCGCTCACGGCTTAACCGGTCGCGAAGCACGGGGCAGATCAGCATCCGGCCGTAACGGCGGTGCCAGAAAAACCACGAGCTCAAATAGCGTCGTCATGCGTATCGCATCGAATGTATCTGTTCTTGTCTATGTGCAGGCTGTTCTTTCGATTCGTTATTTTATGACAAAGCGTAGCAGTCCTACAGCTGTTTGCGCGTGGTCTAGTTTTGTTCCCGCTTGACTGGATCGCGCGCAGCCAGCTGGAGTCGCGTTCATTTTTGCGATACACGTTCGCGACTCTAGCCACTGCGCTTATACATACCGTTCGCGGTGGGGCAGAGCCACGTGCTTGTCTAACTGGGCTCAGGGTTTGAATATGGAGCGCCTTCGCGCACAAGCGCCCTGGCGAAGCCATACCCAAACCCCGTGAGCCACACGTAAGACAGCAAGGGGGTGGTGCTCGTGTGGTATGTGATCCAGGTCATTAACGGTCGCGAAGACGTAATGCGCGAGCGCATCGAGCGTATGGTGCCGGCCGGCGTCATGCAGGAGCTCTTTTATCCCCAATTTCAAACCGAGATCAAAGTACACGGCGAATGGGTAAACACGACCAAGCCGCTCTTTCCCGGTTACCTTATCTGCGATACGGCAGATCCCCGTACCGTGCAACAGTATCTGCTGCGCATGGACGACTTTGTTCGGGTGTTATCTCAGGACGGTCAGTTTGTGCCGCTGGCAAAAGAAGAGGTCCAGCTTATTGGCAGCTTTACTCATGCGGGAGACCGCGTAGTGCCTATGAGCGAGGCCCTAAAAGACGGTGATCAGGTCGTAGTGACGGCTGGTCCGCTGCTGGGCCATGAGGGACTTATCAAAACCATTAACAGACGCAAGAGCACTGCTTATTTGGAGCTTGACCTGTGCGGCCGACGCGTAACTACGCGCGTTGGTCTTGCCGTGCTTTCGGCCGAGCAGCGCGTAATGCGAAACCTTAAAAAGGCGATCGCCTAGCTGCTGGCGTCTGTTTAAAGGAGCAAGGGAATCCCCGGGGCGGGGATAAC
Organism: uncultured Collinsella sp.; assembly: GCA_965151385.1. GTDB lineage: Bacteria > Actinomycetota > Coriobacteriia > Coriobacteriales > Coriobacteriaceae > Collinsella. The sequence continues at coordinate 36,511 of CBCTZJ010000005.1, forward strand.
GGGATCAATAGGGAAGAGAACAAATCTTGAACACCGAATCTAAGAGCGCAAAGCAAAAGGGGAAACTGAGCGCATTTGAACCGTATGCGTTGATGGCATATGACATTGTGGCGACTTTTATTGCCGTGTTTGTTGCATCGTGGGGAACGCAGCATTGGGCTACCTTTAGTGGGGCTGCCGTCGCATGCCCGGCAATTGCCGTTCTCGCGGTTATCAACGTCATCGTTTTTTGGCTCTTCCATATGTATAGTAGCCTGTGGCGTTATGCGAGTATTTCCGAAGCTGGCCGCATCGTTGCCGCAGTAACTGTTAGCTCTGTTATCGGCGACGTTATCTTTAATGCTTTCTTTGGCAAGGGCATGTCACTTCGCGAGGATGTCATGGCTTGGGCCATTTTGGTCATCATCTGCGGTGGTGGCCGTTTTGCTATCCGCGCTATGTACGGCAGTCAGCTCTGGCGTTTTAAAAGCAATTCCGATGCGCATCTCCCGCGTACGCTCATCGTAGGAGCAGGGGAGACCGGCTCTCTTTCCATCAAACGTATGCTCAACGGAGACCCCGATATGATCGGTGATCCGGTTGCCGTTGTCGACGATGATCCTAATAAGCAAAAACAGCGTATTCATGACGTTAAGGTCTGCGGTACTTGCGCCGATATCCCTACTATTGCGCACGATTGTGAAGCGGAACAGATCGTCGTAGCAATTCCGAGTGCCACGCATGAAGAGCGTCAGCGTATCTATGACCTGTGCATGAAAACAGGTCTTAGGGTCCTCACGCTCCCCAATGTCCGTGATATTCCACAGAATGGTGTAGGCAGGGTTGCCCTTCGTGAGGTCGAAATCAGCGACTTACTTTCTCGTGAGGAAAAATCGCTTGATCTTAACCAGATGGGCTACGTTACCGGTAAGCGCATTTTGGTCACGGGCGGCGGCGGATCTATTGGCTCAGAGCTTGTACGTCAGCTGCTTCCGGCAAAACCTGCGCAAATCGTGTTGTTCGACATTTACGAGAACACTACCTATGAGCTGTATCACGACATCATCAAGACCGCTCATGATCAAGGCACTGATATTCAAGTCTATATCGGCTCCATTACACATCTCCCAGCGATTACCAAGGTCTTTGAAAAGTACCATCCTCAAGTTGTTTTCCACGCTGCAGCCCATAAGCACGTTCCTCTTATGGAACACAACGCCCGCGAGGCAATCGAGAATAACGTTTTTGGCACGCTCAACGTCGTGCGCCTTGCCGACAAGTACCAGTGCAGCCACTACGTGCAGATTTCTACCGATAAGGCCGTTAATCCCACCAACGTCATGGGTGCCACCAAGCGTATGGATGAGATGATAGTTCAGTATTATGCGGCAAACAGTAAGACCATCTTTACGGCTGTTCGCTTTGGCAATGTTCTGGGTAGTCATGGATCGGTCATCCCGCTGTTTAAGCGCCAGCTTCGCGAGGGTGGCCCTATCACCATTACGGACAAGGATATCACGCGTTACTTCATGACCATCCCCGAGGCCAGCAAGCTTGTCATTACTGCCGGAGCTTTGGCGCATGGCGGCGAGATTTTTGTACTGGACATGGGCGAGCCGGTCAAGATCTACGACCTTGCCATCAACCTTATTACGCTGAGCGGACTTAAGCCTGGCAAGGATATCCAGATCAAAGAAGTCGGACTGCGTCCTGGCGAAAAGATGTACGAGGAGCTCCTAATGGACAACGAGCAGCTCCTGCCGACCGAGCACTCCGAGATTCGCATTTCCACAGCCGAGGCCGACAAGATGGAAGAGATCAAAGACAAGCTCGAGAAGCTTCATGACTGCCTCGACAAGGATAACGACACTGTTAAGTCCGTTCTTGCTGAGGTTGTACCTACATATCATCCGCAGTTTAACGATTAGGGATAAGGAGCCAAGATGGACATTAAACCCTTCGAGAATAAGGTTTGGCTTAGTTCGCCGACCATGCATGGTGATGAGCTTAAATACATCACCGAAGCCTACGAGACTAACTGGATGTCGACGGTAGGCGAGAACATAAATGAGGTCGAGCGCCAAATGGCCGAAAAGATTGGTTGCGGCTATGCCGTTGCCCTTTCTTGCGGTACTTCTGCGCTGCATCTTGCCATGAAACTCGCTGGAATTAAGCCCGGTGATGAGGTCCTTTGCAGCGATATGACGTTCGACGCTACGGTGAACCCAGTTGTATATGAGGGTGGCGTCCCTGTATTTATCGATACTGAGCGCGATACCTGGAACATGGACCCCGTTGCCTTGGAGAAGGCATTTGAGCTGCACCCGACTGCTAAGGTCGTTGTGGCGGCACATCTTTACGGTACGCCCGGTAAGGTCGATGAGCTTAGGGCCGTTTGCGATGCACATGGAGCTATTCTTGTTGAAGATGCCGCCGAGTCGTTGGGTGCCACCTATAAGGGCGTTCAAACGGGCACCTTCGGCGATGTCAGCGCAATCAGCTTTAACGGCAATAAGATCATCACCGGTTCCGCTGGTGGCATGCTATTAACGGACAGCAAAGAAGCAGCCGATAAAGCGCGCAAATGGTCAACTCAGTCGCGCGAAGCTGCTCCGTGGTACCAGCACGAAGAGCTGGGTTACAACTATCGCATGAGCAACGTGATTGCAGGCGTAGTGCGTGGCCAGATTCCCTATCTGGAGGAGCATATTGCCCAAAAGAAGGCTATTTACATGCGTTACAAGGAGGGCTTCAAGGGGCTGCCGGTGAGCATGAACCCCTATGACTCCAGCGTTTGCGAGCCGAATTTCTGGCTTTCCTGCATGCTTATTGATTCTGATGCCATGTGTAAACAGGTTCGCGGTGAGAGTGAGGCTCTTTACGTAAGCGAGTCTGGTAAGAGCTGCCCCACCGAAATTCTTGAGGCTATCGCCGCCATCAATGCAGAAGGCCGTCCCATTTGGAAGCCTATGCACATGCAGCCAATCTATCGCATGAACGCATTTGTGACACGCGAAGGAAATGGTAGGGCTAAGACAAACGCCTATATCTCTGGCGGTGCAACGGGTGCAGATGGCTTGCCTTTGGATGTAGGCGCCGACATCTTCCAGCGTGGTTTATGTCTGCCCTCTGATAATAAGATGACGCCCGAACAGCAGGACCGCATTATCGAGGTCATCAAGGGGTGCTTCGCGTAATGGCGCAAGCCGTCCACAAAGCTAACTTTTACGAGCGCTGCGTGAAGCGAGCGCTCGATTTTATCATCGCTCTTGCTTTTATAGTGCTGTTCTGGTGGATGTACGCTATCCTGGCCATCTTGGTTAAGATCAAGTTGGGTACTCCTGTGCTGTTTACTCAGGAGCGACCTGGCAAGGGTGAAAACATCTTCAAGATGTATAAGTTCCGCACAATGACCGACGAGTGCGATGCGAACGGCGAACTGCTGCCTGACGAGGTGCGCCTGACTAAATTCGGCAGCGCCTTGCGTTCCACAAGCTTGGACGAGTTGCCCGAAGTGTTCAACATCTTAAAGGGCGACATGAGCCTGATTGGACCTAGGCCGCTTCTGGTACAGTACCTGCCCCTCTACAACGAGGAACAGCGCCACCGCCATGATGTGCGGCCAGGTATGACGGGTTGGGCGCAGGTGAACGGGCGCAACGCTCTTAGCTGGGAGCAGAAGTTCGCCTATGACGTGGAATACGCTCGCAATTGCACCTTCACTATGGACCTAAAAGTGTTCTTAACAACGTTCAAGGTAATTTTCAGCCGAAGTGGAATTAGCAGTGGCACCTCGGTGACTATGGAAGCGTTCACAGGTACGCCATCAGATGGAAAGGTTGAGACTCGATGAAGGTGCTGATCCTTGCCAATAATGATGGAGGCTTGCTTCATTTTAGGGGTGAACTGATCGCGGAACTCGTTAAAGCTGGGCATGAGGTTAATTTCTGCATACCAAGCGGCGAGCTGGTTCCTGAGATTGAAAAACTCGGGGCTTCCTTCATTGATAATCCATTTCTAATTAGGCGTGGCACGAATCCAGTAGACGATATCCAACTGATTCGTTTTTATCGAAAGGTGCTCAAAAGGATCCAACCCGACATTGTGTTTACATATACAATTAAACCAAACGTGTATGGTGGTATTCTCTGCGGTAAGTTCGGTATTCCCTACCTTGTTAATATTACAGGATTGGGTACTGCGGTCGAGAATGATGGACCGCTTCAGAAGTTAACACTCGGGCTTTATAAGCTAGGGCTGAAGAGGGCACAGGTCGTTTTTTTCCAAAACGAGGCGAACAGGGATTTTATGCTATCCAGGGGGATCGTAGGGAATCGTTGCGATCTGTTGCCTGGCTCCGGAGTTAATCTTCAGCGATTTCGTCTTTTGGACTATCCAAAAGACGATGGGGTTATTCGTTTCTTCTTCTTCGCTCGAGTAATGCGTGAAAAAGGCATCGAAGAATTCCTCGAAGCTGCTAGGCAGATTCGAGGAAGGCACCCAAATACAGAGTTTCATGTCTGCGGCAGCTGTGAGGAAGAATACAGAGGTTCCCTCGAGGCTTGCGAGAAGGACGGCGTCGTCATCTACCACGGAAGCGTCAAAGACGTGCGGTAGATGCATGCCCTGTCAAGCTGCACGGTGCATCCCACTTTCTATCCGGAGGGTATGTCGAATGTCCTGCTGGAGAGCTGCGCCTGCGGCAGACCGATCATTACGACGAACCGGCCTGGGTGCAGGGAGGTCGTGGATGACGGCGTTAATGGCTTCGTCGTAAAGCAGAGAGACGCGGAAGACCTTATCTCAAAAATCGAGAATTTTCTTGCCCTGTCCTATGCCGAGAAAAGGGAGATGGGCCTGAACGGCAGGAGAAAGGTCGAGAGGGAGTTCGACAGGCAGATAATTGTCGAGCGCTACCTGAAGGAAATGGCGGTTATAGAAGAAGCGAAGGAGGCGCGCCGTTGAGGGGGGCGGTGAACAACGTTATCAGCGCTACATGGACATTTTTAAGGATGTCCGTTTGGAAAATTGGGCTGATGGGAAGCCTTCACCTCAAAGGCGCGATCCAAAGGATTTCACACAATGAGGTTTGTAATTTCAATGAGGGCTCGAAAGTCAATATCGGGTGCACCGTCCGAATCCTCAGCGGAAGCAAGATTAAGGAGAGAAAAGGCTCGAACTCTACAATCGACGGCAACGTCCGCATCAACTATAACCGCATGGACATCTGTCATGACGCGGTAACTATCGGCGCAGGCACAGAGTTCGGACCAAATGTCCTCGTTTACGAACATGACCATACCTTCATGGAGGGGTCCTCAAAGAGGGCTTCTTCGTATGCGTACCGGTGGAGATTGGAGAGAACTGTTGGCTAGGCGCGGGAACGATAATCCTTCGAGGAATGAAAATCGAGGCGAACTCGGTGGTCTCGGCGGGAAGCATCGTGAAAGGCGAGTTTTCCAGCGATTCCTTGATCTTGCATCGGCGCACCACAGAAGTTCGGGGCTGCTGATGGCTAATATGGATGGCGTCATCCATAGGGGAATGACGGCCACCATCGTCATGGCGACGTACAACGGAAGGCAGTTCCTTCGGGAGCAGCTTGACTCGATTGTTTCGCAGGGGCGACAGGCTGACGAGGTGGTGATCGTCGACGACTGTTCGAGCGATGGCACGCCGGAGTACATCGATGCGTACATTGATGAGCACGGCCTGACGGACACATGGAGGATCTATCGCAACGAGAAGAACCTCGGGTTCGTTGGCAACTACCTCAAGGGATGCTCGCTCGCGAAGGGTGATGTCGTCTTTTTCTCCGACCAAGACGACGTTTGGGCGGATGGCAAGATTTCCAAGATGATGTCCGTGTTTGAGAGGCACGAGGACGCGCTCGTAGTGTCGTGCGACACGACGATCATCGACCAGGACGACAGGCCCGACAACACATTCCAGACCTCGCTTAGGCGCACGGGGGAGGGAGTATGGAAGGTTGACTTCGACCAGCAGGTCTCATCTATGCTCAGTAGCGGCCTGACGCTTGGCGTGAAGCACTCCTTTATGGATGAGATGACTCCCATCATCGAGCGCGAGGACCTCGTGTACGATTCGCCGCTCGGGCTCTTCGCGGCGGCCAAGGGCGGATTCTACCGCGTCGGCGGAGAGGCACTTGTCCTGCACAGGGTTCACAGGAGCAACGCATCCGCGCCCACCTATTCTCTGAAGTCGAGACTGTCAAACCCCGAACAGCACATTAAAGGCAGAAGGCATCAGCTTAAGCATATTAAGGCATGTAGAAAGTACTGCGCCAACGAGCTGGATTCCAGTACGCTCGACCGACTTGATGAGGAGATTGCGGCACGCGAGGTTGCCGTCAAAGCCATGGAGGAGCGAAAGCCGCTACCGCTTATAGCGCAATTGATTAAGAAGGGGCCGATGGCCAACGAGAAAATTAGCATTGTGAACCTCATTGTCGCCCTAAGGAGGCATTGATGAGGGGCATTGCGGCCTGCATCGTTACCTACAACCCGGAGCTTGCGCGCTTTTCGGAATGTCTGTCCGCTGTAGCCGAACAGGTGGAACACGTTTTTGTCGTGGACAACGGCTCAAACGAGACGGGTGGGGTGGAAGCGCTCTGCCGTGAATATGACAATGCAATTTTCGTTCCCCTGGGGGAGAACAAAGGCATTGCTGCCGCCCTCAACATGGGATGTGCTGCCGCAGACGAGAAGCGCTGCACCGCCGTATTGACGCTCGACCAGGACTCGGTATGTGAAGATGGCTTGGTGGAGAAGCTGGCGGCGCATTTGGCTAAAGACGTTGGGATCGCTGCACCTTGGATTTCTTACGCGGGCAATGAGGAATATTACGATTTGCCGCAAGATGGGCCCTACGAGGTCGAATGGACGATAACCAGCGCGTCGTTGACGAGCCTTGGCGCCTGGAGGAAGATCGGCGGTTTTGACGAGGCATTGTTCATCGACAGCGTTGATCGCGATTTCTGCATTCGACTCCGTAGAGCCGGCTATCGCGTGGTCATTGACCCTGCGACTTCACTGTCCCATGAACTTGGAGACATGCGCTGCGTCCGGATTCTCGGCAAGGTAATTCACGTCACCAACCACAGCAGTTTTCGCAAGTACTACATAGCCAGAAATAAAATTCTTCTCTTTAGAAAAAGCGAGATTGCTCTTCCTGTATGTCTCAAAGAGGAAGTGCAGGAAGCTATTAAGATCATATTTGAACAAAACCGTATGTCGAAAGTTGTCGCAATCATTCGTGGAGTTCATGACGGACTATCGCGTAAAGCGAACTAGAGCGACGTATCGGAAGGTTGCCGTGCTATATCTATATTCTTTAACACTGCTCATAATGCTTGGCCTCGTGATTTTGATTACGCGAGATTTATTTGCACATAACGCGTTGTCTCTCTTAGCATGGGTGATGGCGTTTTTCTCTCTAGTAAATTGCGGATATAGGATTGATGAAAACAGTCCGGCCTATCTTGTTTTAGTTATAGGGATACTTGCGTTTCAATTCTTCTTTTTATTCTCAGCTGGTTCCAGAAAAGAACATGAGGCCAACGGACACGAGGCACTATTCTCTTTGGACAATGAGAACTTGAAGAAAATACTTGTGATTGAGGTATTGGTCGTTGCGGTTGTATTCGCTTGCTTTTTGACACAAGTGCCACAGGTCGAACAAATAACGACTCTGCTTACTACTATGAAATCGGGAGATTCGGACAATGCGTTGAAGATGCCGTCTTGGATGGGATATGCGGAAAATATTATCGAAGGATTCTCGATTGCTATCCTGTTTTCGTACTTCAAGTGCGATGAGACGATCAGAAGGCAAAATTCAAAGCTTATTGTATTGCAGGTGATTTTAGGACTTGCATGTTGTTTTTTAAAATTAAGCAGAAATGGTTTTTTGTGGTACCTACTGCCGTTGGTGGCTGTGTTTGTAAAAGGCAAAAAACTTTCGTTTAGGCAGTGCGTATATGTGCTGCTTGTTGGCTCGGTTGCCTTCCTTGTGATATTTTTCGGTTTCGCCTGGCTTAAATATGGATATAGATACTCCACGTTCAATTTCGGTGAATTATTCTCTGATCAGTTCATTAGCTACCTTGCATCTCCCCTTGTTTGTTTCCAGCTATTTTTCGATTCTTATCAGCCGAGTGGAACGTTCTCTAACACGCTTCGATTCTTTTCGGCGTTTAACGTGGCCCTTGGCCTGGGCGATGGCGCGAACGAACTTGTCCAGCAATTTATATATATCGCCAATGGCGTATCCAGCAATGTATACACCATGTTCCAGTATTACTGCGATGATTTTGGCGTCGTATACAGCATTATTATGAGTGCGATTTTGGGCTTGATGTCTGGTTTTTGTTACAAGCGAGAGAATGTTGATGCACTGTTTGGATACCTAAGCTGTCTGCTTCTATATCCGGCCTTTATGCAGTTCTTCCAAGATCAGTATTTTTCGCTTGCTTCTACTTGGCTGCAACTTCTTTTTGTGGGGCTTATTGTGTTTAGAACCAAGCTTGTTTTGCATCGCGTTGATGCTGAGCAAGTCAATTCTTCTCAGGAGTTAAAATGCTAGGAATCCGAACGAAAATTAGGCATGTATCCGCTTCTTTAAAGTGGGCCAAAGCCAATGAGCACAACAGAACACAACTCGGGCGTTGGACAATCGGGCTCGACAATGTCACAATTGGCGATTACTCCTACGGGGAAATCAACGTTCTTACGGCGTCCAAGCAACCCAAGCTTGCCATAGGCGAATTATGCTCGATTGCGCCAAATGTGACTTTCGTTATTCACAACAACCATCCCATCGACCATTTCACGACGTTTCCTCTGCGCCGCTTTGTCCTGGGAGAGACTTACGATGAGGCTTGCGGGAACGGCGGTATCGTCGTCGAAGAAGACGTTTGGATTGGTTACGGCGCGACCATCTTGGACGGCGTCCATATAGGCCGGGGGGGGGTCGTCGCAGCAGGAGCAGTCGTCACCAAGGACGTGGAGCCTTACACGATCGTTGGGGGTGTGCCGGCAAAACCTGTCAAGAAACGCTTCAGCCAGGACGTCATCGACCGGCTCCTTGCGCTCGACTACTCGAAGGTGGACAGGCGTTTCGTGGAGACGCATATCGAACAGCTCTATCGTCCGCTGGACGAGCGCTCCATTGGGGAGCTGCTAGATGAGCCAGGGGACAGGCATGAACTATAGGTCTTTGGCGGGCAACATGGTTGTCGCGTTCGCGGCCCAGGGTATCTCGTTCTTGGCGAGCGTCGCTATGTCACTTCTCGTGCCGAAGGTGCTCGGCGTCGAGACGTACGGCTATTGGCAGCTGTTTATTTTTTACGCGAGCTACTCAGGCTTCTTCATGCTCGGTCTCAACGACGGTATCTACCTCATCGAGGGCGGTAACACGAGGGGCGAGATAGACAAGCGAGCTGTGAACTCGCAGTTCCGCTTCGGCATGGCATTCCAGCTCGTCGTGGCCGCCGTCATCGCCATCATCGCCGTTGTTTGGGCGCCCGAGGCGCAGCGCTCGTTCGTCCTACTGGCGTTCGCCCTCTACACCGTGCTCTATAACCTTGCCGGATTCCTTGGCTATATCTTCCAGTCGATGAACGAGACCAAGCTTTTCTCGTATTCCACCATGATCGACCGCCTGGTGTTCCTGGCCATCATCCTCGTGATGGTATTTATCCGGGTCCCTGATTTCGAGCCCTATGTTTTCGCCTATCTAATTTCGAAAGCCTGTTCATTGGCCTATTGCATCGTTCGCTCCCGTGATTTCTTCGCAGCCGGAGCACTGGCCTTGACGGAGGCCGTCAAGCTGAGCCTTTCGAGCATGAAGGTCGGCTTCGCACTGATGATATCGAACGTTGCCTCGATGCTCGTCCTGGGTGTTGCGCGCGCGCTGGTAGACAAAGCCTGGGGAATTGAGGCCTTCGGGCGCGTGTCGTTCTGGCTCTCGATGGTGAACTTCTTCATCACCTTCGTGTCGCAGGCGAGCATGGTGCTGTTCCCGGCGCTTAGGCAGGGCACCGAGGGAGAACGAAGAGCTTTCTACCGCTTCGTTCGCGACATGATGGAGGTGACGTTTCCTGTGGTCTATCTCCTGTATTTCCCGATGGCATGGGTGCTGTCTCTCTGGCTTCCGCAATACGCCGACACCATGCACTATTTCGCGATTCTGTTGCCCGTCTGCGTGTTCGATACGAAGATGAACCTGTGCTGCACCACGTATTTTAAGGTGCTGAGGGAGGAACGGACGCTCCTCAAGGTGAACCTTTGCACGCTAGCGGGCAGCATAGCGCTTTGCACCATTGGCGTTTACGTGATCGGATCGCTCGATGCCGTCTTGCTTGGCACCGTCGCATGCATCGTTTGCCGTTCCCTTTGGTCGGAACGGCACTTGAACGCGAAAATTGGGGTTTCCACAACACCCGCCCCCATCGAAGAGGTCGTGCTCACCGCTGTGTTTGTGGCGCTAGCGCTTTGCGCGCCCGCGTTTGTTGCCGTCCTGGGGTATTTGGCGCTTTACGCAGCTTATTTGGTACTGAACAGGCATTCGGCGCGAGACATGCTTGCCTTGACCAAGCGCGTGTTTACGCGAGGGAAATGAACGGATGCATAGCGCGGCTGGTCTGGAATAGATACTCAATTACTCAACTTAGAAAGGAATAGCACAATGAAAGGCATTATCCTCGCCGGCGGGTCCGGCACGCGCCTGTACCCGCTCACGCTCGTGACCTCCAAGCAGCTTCTGCCGGTCTACGACAAGCCCATGATCTACTACCCGCTGTCCACCCTCATGCTGGCGGGCATCCGTGACATCCTCATTATCTCGACGCCGACGGACCTCCCCAACTTCGAGCGCCTGCTCGGGGACGGCTCGCGCTACGGCGTGAACCTCTCCTACGCCGAGCAGCCGAGCCCCGACGGCCTGGCGCAGGCCTTCACCATCGGCGAGGACTTCATCGCCGGCGAGCCGTGCGCGCTCGTGCTCGGCGACAACATCTTCTACGGCAACGGCCTGTCGCGCCACCTGACGCGCGCCGTCCAGAACGCCGAGTCGGGCCGCGCCACGGTCTTCGGCTACCACGTGGACGACCCCGAGCGCTTCGGCGTCGTCGAGTTCGACCGCGAGGGGAGGGCCGTCTCCATCGAGGAGAAGCCCGCCGAGCCCAAGAGCTCCTACGCCGTCACCGGCCTGTACTTCTACCCGGGCGACGTGGCCGCCAAGGCGCACAGGGTGGAGCCCTCCGCGCGCGGCGAGCTCGAGATCACCGACCTCAACCGGATGTACCTGGGGGAGGGGACGCTGTCCGTGGTGACCCTGGGCCGCGGCTACGCGTGGCTGGACACCGGCACCATGGAGAGCCTGCACGAGGCGGCGGAGTTCGTCCGCGCCGTGGAGCACTCCCAGGACCTGCCCGTGTCCGTGCCCGAGGAGATCGCCTGGGAGAACGGCTGGATCTCCACCGCCGAGCTGGAGGAGGCCGCGAAGGCCTACGGCAAGTCGGTCTACGGGCAGCACCTGAGGAAGGTCGCCGCCGGCGAGATCGTCAACAGCCCGCGCGAGTACTAGGAACCGAGGAGATTCGAACATGGCAGTGGAGACCTTCTCCCCCAGGAACATCATCGTCACGGGCGGCTGCGGCTTCATCGGCAGCAACTTCGTGCACTATGTCGTGGACAACCACCCCGGGGTGCACGTGACCGTCCTGGACAAGCTGACCTACGCCGGCAACCCCGAGAACATCGCGGGGCTCCCCGCCGACCGCGTGGAGCTCGTCGTGGGTGACATCTGCGACGCCGGGCTGCTGGACAGGCTGGTCCCCGGCCACGACGCGATCGTGCACTACGCCGCCGAGAGCCACAACGACAACTCCATCGCGGACCCCGAGCCGTTCCTGCGCACGAACGTCGAGGGCACCTTCCGCCTGCTGGAGGCCGTCCGCAAGTACGGCGTCCGCTACCACTACGTCTCCACCGACGAGGTCTACGGCGACCTGGCTCTCGACGACCCGGCCAAGTTCACCGAGGAGACTCCGTACCGCCCGTCCTCGCCGTACTCGAGCACCAAGGCCAGCTCCGACATGCTCGTGCGCGCCTGGACCCGCACCTACGGCCTGCGCACCACGATCTCGAACTGCTCCAACAACTACGGCCCCTACCAGCACGTGGAGAAGTTCATCCCCAGGCAGATAACCAACATCATCGACGGGGTCAAGCCGAAGCTCTACGGACGCGGCGAGAACGTCCGCGACTGGATCCACACCGAGGACCACAGCTCGGCCGTCTGGGACATCCTCGCGAAGGGCCGCATGGGGGAGACCTACCTCATCGGCGCAAATGGCGAGAAGAACAACATCACCGTGCTGCGCATGATCCTGGAGGCCATGGGCCGCGACCCCGAGGACTTCGACTGGGTCGCCGACCGCCCCGGCCACGACCGCCGCTACGCCATCGACAGCACGAAGCTCCAGCGCGAGCTCGGCTGGAGGCCGGCGCACACCGACTTCGGCGTGGGTCTGAAGGCCACCATCGACTGGTACGTCGAGAACGAGTCCTGGTGGCGCCCGGCCAAGGAGGCCACCGAGGCCAGGTACAGGGCGCAGGGGCAGTAGGAGGGGAGAGACAGATGGCAGACATCGCATTCGAGAAGGACCTGACCGTCGCCGAGACCGGCATCGGGGGCCTCAAGGTCGTCGACCTCGCCGTGCACGGCGACTCGCGCGGCTGGTTCAAGGAGAACTGGCAGCGCGCCAAGATGACCGCCCTGGGCATCCCCGACCTCCGCGTCGTCCAGAACAACGTCTCCTACAACGAGAAGAGGGGCGTCACCCGCGGCATCCACGCCGAGCCCTGGGACAAGTTCATCTCCGTCGCCCGCGGCAGCGTCTTCGGCGCCTGGGTGGACCTGCGCGAGGGCAGCGCCACCTACGGGAAAGTCTTCACCTGCACCCTGGACCCAAGCAAGGCCATCTACGTCCCGCGCGGCGTGGGCAACTCCTTCCAGGCCCTGGAGGACGGCACCGCCTACACCTACCTGGTGGACGCCCACTGGTCGCTGGAGCTGAAGAGGACCTACACCTTCGTGAACCTCGCCGACCCGGAGCTCGCCATCGAGTGGCCCATCCCGCTGGACCAGGCCACCGTCTCCGAGGCCGACCTCAACCACCCGATGCTCGCCGACGTCGTCCCGATGGCGCCAAGGAGGACCCTCGTCACCGGCTGCAACGGGCAGCTGGGGCATGCCGTGCGCGCGCTCGCGGAGGAGCGCGGCGTGGCGAAGGACTTCGACTTCTGCGACATCGACACCTTCGACATGTCAGACCCGGCGGCCTATTCGCAGTACGACTGGTCGCTCTACGGCACGGTCATCAACTGCGGCGCCTACACGGCGGTAGATAAGGCGGAGACCCCCGAGGGCCGCGTGACCGCCTGGAAGGCCAACGCCACCGGCCCGGCGCTGCTCGCCCGCACCTGCGCCGAGCGCGGGATCACGCTCGTCCACGTGTCCAGCGACTACGTCTTCGACGGCACGGCGGAGGTCCATGACGAGGAGGAGCCCCTCAGCCCGCTGTCCGTCTACGGCCAGACCAAGGCCGCCGGCGACATCGCCGTGGCCGGCTGCCCGCGCCACTACATCATGCGCTCCAGCTGGGTCATCGGCGAGGGGCACAACTTCGTCAAGACGATGAAGTGCCTGTCCGACCGCGTCGCCGACCCCGAGGACGGGCTCACGCAGGTCACGGTCGTCGACGACCAGCTGGGCCGCCTGACCTTCACGCGCGACATGGCCGAGGCCATCTTCCACGTGTTGGACTCGAAGGCCCCCTACGGCACCTACGACTGCACCGGCTCCGGCGCCGTGAAGAGCTGGGCCGATATCGCCCGCGCCGTCTTCGAGGCAGCCAACGGCAACGGGGACAAGGTCGTGCCGGTTTCGACCGCCGACTACTACGCCGGCGCCGCCGGCCCCGTCGCCCCGCGCCCGGTCCACTCCGCGCTCGACCTTTCCAGGCTCGAGTCGGCTGGGTTCCATATGCCCGACTGGGAGGAAGAGCTAGGGGAGTACCTGGAGAATTATTTTGATTAATGAAAGAGAAACTATGACTAATCAAAAAGTACTCGTGACGGGAGCCGCTGGCTTCATCGGCGCATTCCTCGTCAGGAAGCTACTCGAGGAAACCGATGACACAATCGTCGGCCTCGACAACCTCAACAGCTACTACGACCCCGGCATCAAGGACGCGCGCCTTCGCATGCTCGCCGAGGCCGATGCCGACGGCCGCTTCACCTTCGTGCGCGGCGACCTGTGCGACGCCGCCCTCATCGAGCACCTGTTCGCGGAGAACGGCTTCGACGTCGTTGTGAACCTCGCCGCCCAGGCGGGCGTCCGCTACTCCATCGAGAACCCGCGCGCCTACCTCGAGAGCAACCTCGTCGGCTTCTTTAACATCCTCGAGGCATGTCGCCACCATCCGGTCAAGCACCTGGTCTACGCCAGCTCCAGCTCGGTTTACGGCGGCAACAAGAAGGTGCCGTTCTCCGAGGAGGACCGCGTCGACTCGCCGGTGTCGCTCTACGCCGCCACCAAGAAGTCCAACGAGCTGATGGCCGCCGCCTACTCCAAGCTCTACTCCATCCCGGCCACCGGCCTGCGCTTCTTCACCGTGTACGGCCCCATGGGCAGGCCCGACATGGCCTACTTCGGCTTCACCGAGAAGCTGCGCCGAGGCGACACCATCAAGATCTTCAACATGGGCGACTGCCGCCGCGACTTCACCTACGTCGACGACATCGTCGAGGGCGTGAGGCGCGTCATGGACGCCGCGCCCGAGGTGAAGATGGGCGAGGACGGCCTGCCGCTCGCCGCGCACCGCGTCTACAACATCGGCAACTCGCACCCCGAGAACCTGCTCGACTTCGTCGACACGCTGCAGCGCGTGCTGGTGGAGGAGGGCGTGCTCCCGGCCGACTACGACTTCGAGGCCCACAAGCAGCTCGTGCCCATGCAGCCCGGCGACGTGCCCGTCACCTACGCCGACACCACGGCGCTCCAACGTGACCTGGACTACAAGCCCGCGACGCCGCTTGAGGACGGCCTGAGGGCCTTTGCCAAGTGGTATAAGCGCTACTACAACATTTAGGAAATCATGGCCCTGTAACAGGGGCCATTTTTCTTGCTGATTATTGCTCTTTGACAATTGGAGAATGACATGAAGATTGCTGTCGCAGGCACCGGTTACGTCGGTCTGTCCCTCGCCGTCCTGCTCTCGCAGCACAACGAGGTTCACGCGCTGGACATCGTTCCCGAGAAGGTCGAGAAGATCAACAACTATATGTCGCCCATCCAGGACGACGAGATCGAGCGCTTCCTGGCGGAGGCCAAGGCGGGGGAGCGCCAGCTCGACCTGCACGCCACCGTGGACGTGGCCGAGGCCTACGCGGGCGCCGACTACGCCGTCATCGCCACGCCCACCAACTACGACTCCGACAGGAACTTCTTCGACACCAGCTCCGTCGAGGCCGCCATCGCCGCCGTGCGCTCGGTTAACCCGGACGCCTGGATCGTCATCAAGTCGACCATCCCCGTCGGCTACACGGCGGGCCTGCGCGAGAGGCTGGGCGACAGCAAGATCTTCTTCAGCCCGGAGTTCCTGCGTGAGAGCAAGGCGCTCTACGACAATCTGCACCCCAGCCGCATCGTGGTGGGCGCGCCCAAGGAGGACGCCGAGGCCGTCGCGGCGGCCGAGCGTTTCGCCGGCCTGCTCGCTCAGGGCGCCGATCCAGTCGAGCTCGAGCGTGTCAACGCGGACGGCTCAAGGGGCATCCCCGAGCTCGTGCTGGGCACCACCGAGGCCGAGGCCGTGAAGCTCTTCGCCAACACCTATCTGGCTCTGCGCGTGGCCTACTTTAACGAGCTCGACACCTACTGCGAGGTCCGCGGCCTCAACACCCGCGACGTCATCGACGGCGTCTGCCTGGAGCCGCGCATCGGGTCGCACTACAACAACCCCAGCTTCGGCTACGGCGGCTACTGCCTGCCCAAGGACACCAAGCAGCTGCTGGCCAACTACAAGGACGTGCCCCAGAACCTGATCGAGGCCATCGTGGACGCCAACCGCACCCGCAAGGACTTCGTGGCCGACGAGGTGCTGCAGATGGTGTGGGACCGCGTGTACGCCGGCAAGGAGAAGCCGGTCGTGGGCGTGTACCGCCTGACGATGAAGTCGAACTCCGACAACTTCCGCGCGAGCTCCATCCAGGGCGTCATGAAGCGCGTGAAGGCCAAAGGCGTGCCCGTGGTGGTCTACGAGCCCACGCTGGACGCGCCGGAGTTCTTCGGCTCCGAGGTGACCCACGACCTGGAGGCCTTCAAGGCCGGCTGCGACGTGATCGTCGCCAACCGCTGGAGCGACGAGCTCGCGGACGTGGCGGACAAGGTGTACACAAGAGATCTGTTTAAGAGGGATTAGGAAGTGTCTTTTTCACATTCGATCTGCAGCCCCACACGTAAGCTTGTAATAATCGGAGCAAGTGGGCATGGAAAGGTTATCGCCGACATCGCGCTGATGTGCGGATACGCGGACATTCTCTTTCTTGATGACAACCCTGCAGTTTCGCAATGCGCCGGATTCCCGGTTGTAGGAACGTCCTCAATGGCCGGAAAGCTCGGAGGCCGCTGTGATTACGTTGTCGCGATCGGCAACCCCATGGCGCGAGAACGGATTCAGGAAAGCATCGATGGCAAACTGGTGACCCTTGTTCATCCTAATGCCACAATTGGGCGATGCGTAGAAATTGGTGAGGGCACCGTCGTAATGGCTGGTGCCGTGGTTAATTCCGATACCGTTATCGGCAAGGGTGTGATTGTGAACACTTGTGCTTCGGTTGATCACGACTGTCGAATAGCCAATTACGTTCATGTATCCGTGGGGGCACATGTTGCGGGCACTGTGGATATCCATGAGCGCACGTGGCTCGGAATCGGGAGCTGCGTGACCAACAATGTGTCCATCTGTTCGGACTGTATGGTAGGTGCAGGAGCCGTCGTTGTGCGCGATATAGATGTATCCGGGACTTATGTAGGCATTCCGGCCAGGTTTTCACACGTTAATGAAAACTGGCCTTCTGCTGGACTAACTTCTCGGCAAAAGCCGACGCTCCTAGAATGACGGGCTGTTCGGGGACTGTAAAAACAATCACAAGACCCGAGGGATACCTTCATTAGCAGACGACCCACTATCTTTTCTTGTATAGCGAAAACAATGATGTCGAAATGCAGCTAAACTCTTAAATTTTTTTGACATACGTTAAGTTTTAGATTCAATTGTTTAAGAAGCAATCGGATTAAAATCACCTAGTTTGTCAAACATTAGGCGTAGCTGAGCGCGTCCTGCCCAAGGACACCAAGCAGCTGCTGGCCAACTACAAGGACGTGCCCCAGAACCTGATCGAGGCCATCGTGGACGCCAACCGCACCCGCAAGGACTTCGTGGCCGACGAGGTGCTGCAGATGGTGTGGGACCGCGTGTACGCCGGCAAGGAGAAGCCGGTCGTGGGCGTGTACCGCCTGACGATGAAGTCGAACTCCGACAACTTCCGCGCGAGCTCCATCCAGGGCGTCATGAAGCGCGTGAAGGCCAAAGGCGTGCCCGTGGTGGTCTACGAGCCCACGCTGGACGCGCCGGAGTTCTTCGGCTCCGAGGTCACGCACGACCTGGAGGCCTTCAAGGCCGGCTGCGACGTTATCGTCGCCAACCGCTGGAGTGACGAGCTTGCAGATGTTTCAGAGAAGGTTTATACAAGGGACTTATTTAAACGCGATTAGCTGAAAGGCGATAATGGAAAAGAATATTCAGTTCAAAAATGATGGCCGTCTGAAACTGCTGATCATCGTGGGCACCCGCCCCGAGGTCATCCGCCTGTCCGAGGTCATCAAGAAGTGCCGCCGCCACTTCGACTGCCTGCTGGCTCACACCGGGCAGAACTACGACTACACGCTCAACGGCATCTTCTTCCGCGACCTGGAGCTCGCCGACCCGGACGTCTACCTGGACGCCGTGGGCGCGGACCTGGGCGAGACCGTGGGCAACATCATCGCCTCGAGCTACAAGCTCATGGTCGAGGTCAAGCCCGACGCGCTGCTGATCCTGGGCGACACCAACAGCTGCCTGTCCGCCATCGCGGCCAAGAGGCTCCACATCCCCATCTTCCACATGGAGGCGGGCAACCGCTGCAAGGACGAGTGCCTGCCCGAGGAGACCAACCGCCGCATCGTCGACGTGATCTCCGACGTCAACCTGGCCTACTCCGAGCACGCCCGCCGCTACCTCAAGGACACCGGCTGCGCCCCCGAGCGCACCTACGTCACGGGCTCGCCCATGGCCGAGGTCCTGCGCGCCAACCTGGGCAAGATCGAGGCCTCCGACGTCCTGACCGAGCTCGGCCTTGAGCCCAAGCGCTACATGCTGCTGTCCGCCCACCGCGAGGAGAACATCGACACCGAGGCGAACTTCACGAGCCTGTTCACCGCCATCAACGCGCTTGCGGAGAAATACGACATGCCGATCCTGTACTCCTGCCACCCGCGCTCCCGCAAGCGCCTGGAGGCCACCGGCTTCGAGCTCAACCCGCGCGTGCGCATGCACGAGCCCATGGGCTTCCACGACTACAACTGCCTGCAGATGAACGCCTTCGCGGTGGTCTCCGATTCGGGCACGCTGCCCGAGGAGTCGAGCTTCTTCGCGAGTGTCGGGCATCCTTTCCCGGCGGTGTGCATCCGCACCTCCACCGAGCGCCCCGAGGCGCTGGACAAGGCCTGCTTCACGCTGGCCGGCATCTCCGAGAGGGGCCTGCTCCAGGCCGTCCACACCGCCGTCGAGCTCGACGCGGAGGGGTCGCTCCCCGAGGCCCCCGTTCCCGACTACGCCGGCGAGACCGTGTCCACCAAGGTCGTCAAGATCATCCAGAGCTACACCGGCGTGGTGGACAAGATGGTGTGGAGGAAGAACCTGTAATCGACGGGGTTTGAACTATGGAGTCGCTGGATGGCAAAAGAATCCGATAGTTTTGCCAAGAATTTAGCAATTTCGGTTATAACCGGCCTGTTTACTATTGGCGCCGAAGTGGCTGCAGCCTATTTGGTGCCACAGGTACAAAATCCGATAATAGTTAACAATAATGTTGTTATATCTACAGACGATTATGAAAAAGCGGTAGACAGGATTCAAGAGCTCGAAGAAGAGCTTAATGAACTGAGGCCTGTGAACTCGAACGAGAACAGCAGCACTGGAAACAGCGCTGCTTCTGGCGTATCGAGCCGGGCATTATTGAAAGATAAGCCCGGCTCGTCATCCAATTATTCACAGTCAGGCGATACGAACGCGAAAGATACTGCGGGAAATCTCTATGACCCCAACCACTGGGGAATTATTGGATCTTGCTCAGCTTGCAGTGGCTTTGCCGACTATTATTTGGGCGGAAACTATTCCAAGCTGTCCATTACCATCGCCCCTTCCAGCACAAATATTGATGGAAAGGGCAACTCTACTTCATTCGAAATTCTTGTTAAATACAAAGGCGATTCCGATTTCAGATGCATTCATACTGAAAAAAACATTAATAAATCGACCTCTCCAATTCAGCTTGAGAACTTAGATATTTCTGGTGCCGAATGGATTGAATTCAAAGCTATAGAAAATGTAGATGAGGGCCATTTAAACGGCAACGTACTAATGATTGCGGATGCCATTGTTGGTTAGTTTCTAGCCTACTTGGCGTTTGTGCTTAGAGCTTCTAGCTGCAACTGTTGTTGATATCCGGAGAAGAAAAATTACTAAGATTGGTTCATAGTCTGTGCGTTTGATAGAAACTAATCGACCTGCGTCGACATCCGCGGAGATGCTGCGGGCGATTCGCTGTTTACGTTCACATTGCTCGCCATTCTGGCCATCGGCTACATTGCCTTCGCCGTGCTGTTTGTCTGTTTCAAGATATTCATCGACAGGCTCGTCGCCCGCTGGCGCCATAACGCTTTGACCGAGAGCGAGCGGGCGTGGGCGCAGGACGGGGAGCGGGCTGCCCTGTCGCTGTGAGGGAGGATCTGTTCTCTCGAGAGCTGTGAAAAGCCCTCGGCATCGGCAGGCGGGTCAGCTCAAAGGACATAGCCACGATTCTTCTGACGAGGGCTACGTTCGCGGTCAACGTCGCGACGATGGCGCTGGGCCTCGCTGCTTAGCTACCTCGGGCAGTGTGGCCGCACCTTTTGCCGAAACGGGCGTTCTTTTTGCCGAGTGGCCGCTGTCGTCCGCTTTCGCTAAAAGCTACAAAGTGGGAAAATGGCCGATGTACCAAAGGCTCGATTGAGGAAGCAGGAGCACTGGCATGTCGCGCAAACCTAAGCGTCTCGAACCGTTCGGCATCAAGGGGATTGAAGTCTCCAGGTTCCGTGCCATGCACGATCTCGAGATTGGGCTCGGGCAGCTCGTTACCGTGATAGCGGGACAGAATGGGACGAGCAAGTCCACCATATTGGGCATGCTGGGGCAACCGTTCGGGCTCAGGGACAGGAGGACCATCTTCGGTAGGCCGTTCAGCACCAAGTTCACCGACATATTCAACATGTCGCCCGAGCACGATATCCCGGGCGAGCATCTCTATTACGTCGATTTCAGGGACGAGGCCATTTCCGGATCCCAGGGGCAGCACGTCCAGGTCAAATCGTTTAAGCGTCCCGCAAAAGACAAATCTTCCATTCGTATCGTGACCGGCTCCTCCCGAGCCAAGGGCGAGGGTAACATTGACTACCCCGTAATCTACCTCGGCCTGAAAAGGACCAACCCGGTCGGCGAGTTCCTTAACCCGCAGGCCGAGCAGACGGACTTTTCGGAAAGCGAGATCGAGCGCTTTAACCAGTGGTACGCTCGCGTTATGGTCGACCAGGAAAAAACCACCGATGTTGTCAGGATGTCGAAGCACGGCCAGAAGGAGACCCTTCTCGTCAACACCGCCACCTACGACTACCTCGCCAACTCCGCCGGGCAGGACAACCTTGGACAGATATTGGGCGCCCTCATCTCCTTTGAGCGGCTCGCCGACGTCATGGGCGAGGAGTACAGGGGTGGCCTTCTCCTGATCGACGAGCTCGACGTGACTCTGTTCCCCTCCTCCCAGGTGAGACTTTTCGATTTGCTGAAGGAGCGGGCCGCTGCTCAGAGGGTGCAGGTTGTTTTCACCACCCACTCGATGACGCTCCTTGAGAAGGCCGTCAAGGAGACGCAGGGCAAAAACGATGCGGTTAAGGTCCTGTATCTCAAGAAGAGGGAGTCCGGGATCAGGCTGACGATAAATCCGCCGATAGACGAGATTCAAGCCGACCTCATGGTTGAGCCGCTGAGGCCGAAAAAGGGCCCCAAGGTCGAAATCTGGTGCGAGGACGACGAGGCGAAGTGGGTGCTCGGGCAGATAATGCCTTCGCGGCTGAAGCGGAAATGCGATATTGTCTCCGCGAAGCTCAGCTGCGGCGAGCTGGGAGAGCTCGCCGTTAGGGACATAGCCTCGCTGCGAGGCGTGTGCTTCGTTGTGGACGCCGATTCAAACAGGGGTGCGGCAAAGAAGATAAAGGATTGCGCCAGAAGATTCGTGCTACCTGGAGGCGACAAGTCGCCTGAGCAGTCCATATACGATTTGCTTTGCGGCCTCTCGGACGAAGACGACTTTTGGAGCAATGGCAGGCATTACACCAAGCAGGTCATGCTCAGCCGATTTGCCGACTCAAAGCGCGACTTCGAGCACAACGGCGGGGATAAGGAGCGCAAGCACTACAAGAAATGGTTCAGGAGAGAAAAGGCCGAAGGGCTGTGGGGCGAAAACGGCTTGGCTGTCGCCGCCATCTGGAAAGAGAGGTATGAATCGGAGATTAGGGACTTTAACGAGAAACTCGAGCGAAGAGTTGACGCAATCATAAAACGGCAGCAGTATGAACGGGAACAATAGAGAGGCCGCTTGTTCGACACATTGAGGAGGTGAGAAGATGGCGACTACGTACACGCCCATCAGGTATCCTGGCGGGAAGACGAAGCTGTACCCCGAGATCAGGGCGATCCTCGAGATGAACGACTTGCTTGGGCATCCCTACGCCGAGCTGTTCGCCGGCGGTGCGGGGCTGGCCATCAAACTTCTCCTGAAGGGCGACGTGTCCTCGATCGTGATTAATGATTACGACCGCGCCGTGTACTGCATGTGGGGTGCCATCGTCAATCACGCCGAAGAGATGTGCGAGTTCATCGACTCCGCCGTCTTGAACATCGAGACCTGGAAGAAGATGCGCGACATGTACCAGAATCATGACGGGGTGGGTGATTTTGAGCTCGGCAAAGCGGCTTTCTACCTCAACAGGACGAACGTGTCGGGTATCTTGAGTGGCGGCGTCATAGGCGGGCTCGAGCAGACCGGCAACTACAAGATGGACGTTCGCTTCAACCGCAGGACCTTGAAGAAAAAGGTCATGGACATCGCGGCGCGAAGGGACGACATTGAGGTGACGAGACTCGACGCGGAGGACTTCATCGACGATAGGATGGGCGACTCTGAACTGTTTGCCTACCTCGACCCGCCGTATGTGCAGAAGGGCCCCGGTCTGTATCGCAGCGCGTTCGACGAGGCGAAGCATAGGTCGCTCGCCCGAAAGGTCGGCGATGCCAGGAGCAAGTGGGTCGTGACCTACGATGCCGACAAGCTCATCGACGACATCTACGGCAATTACGAGCGCGGGGACCTTGAGATTAGCTACACGGCCAACGTGAAGACCGTCGGCAGGGAGAAAATCATTCTCGGACCGGGCCTTGTCTGGCCTGAAGAGCTCTGACGCTTGGGGCTCACCCCCTTATGTTTCAAAAAGGCCACACTTTTTGAAACATAACCCAAAAGTTGAGCCTTGATGCGCTGCCCTAAACCCTCCTTACCGTTCGCCTGCGTTTGCATTGGTGCTGTACGCAGCTAGGATATGCGCGTCGCGACAGCCCATCTTACGGCCGCGGTCGGCGGCTGGCCTTTATCGAACGGGCGTGAACGTCGAGCCCTGTGAAAGTGTTAACATTGTTCATCGAATGCCCCTTCCATGAATGCGGTGTAGGCGCTGGTTGTTTGAACGCCATTATTGTCGGCCTAATCCGCGGATAAGCATGCAGGAGGGTTTTCCGGCTTTTCATGTCCTGCTCATAGCGTCTTGCTTTAGTTTTTCTGATGTTGCCAAGACTTATCCGGTTTTGAGCTTTTGTCCGATAAATCTCTTGCTGTTCGTCCAGATCCATTGATTTGACAATCGTTTGGGCCTTTTAGCACGGTATCCTTCGAGTGTAACCAGAACTGTATTTCCTTGGGAGGCGAATCTATACAGACATTGATGCCTCTTCGCACGACTGACGGACTTGATAAAAAGGACCTTGGCATAGGTAAAAAGTGACTCGCGAAAGACGGGGCTCGCCGTAAGCACAAGAATAACGCGTGTTCGACCTCGTCGGTGGTCAACGAAGGCGCCTAGCGGGGTTCCGATGTAAAGCGGGTGGACCTTGAGGCCTCTGCGGTACCCCGCTTCTTCCGTTATGACGTCAGATTCGGTGAGCTGCGCGTTGTTGGCCAAAGCGAGCCCCGCCGATAAGGTTGCTGCAATCAAAGACCCCGAGGTGCTCGTCAGCGTACACCACTTGAAGTCCAATTCCGACAACTTCCGCGCGAGCTCCATCCAGGGCGTCATGAAGCGCGTGAAGGCCAAAGGCGTGCCCGTGGTGGTCTACGAGCCCACGCTGGACGCGCCGGAGTTCTTCGGCTCCGAGGTGACCCACGACCTGGAGGCCTTCAAGGCCGGCTGCGACGTGATCGTCGCCAACCGCTGGAGCGACGAGCTCGCGGACGTGGCGGACAAGGTGTACACGAGGGATCTGTTTAAGCGGGACTAGGGACTAGGGGAGAGAGCAGAACCAGGCTGAACGGCTTCAATCATTCGCTAGCTTAACCGCGTCGAGGGCGGGGTGTATCGGCTAATACCGATACACCCCGCCCTTCGTTGTTCTTTGCAATTAAAATTCGCCTAATTCGAGCGAGCGTAGGCCATCATTTATTGGAATGCGGGTGTTGATAACGCATTGGGACCGTTGGCCCCGTGTTCTACGCGGAAACATATACTGCTAATGGCAGGAATTAATCATCCCTATATAGAAGCCGTTTGATTAAACTAATAGTGTGAAATGAAGCTAATTATTTAAGGTCAGTAATGGTGCTCCAATCCTATGACAAGCTTTTCGCTCCTTCCAAGGCCTACTGGGCTTATTGGCAAGAGCTTACGGAGGATGCTGTCTACAACGGACTAATTATTGAAGGATGGTTTGCCGACAAACTACCTCCTATTTTTACGGCTGAAAAATTTCTTTCTTATTGCAATAATCGCAAAATGGCAAGTAACAATTCGCCCTCAGATTGGATTAGATTTAATTACATACGTTGCAATGGTCAATATCGAGAGTTTGGCATTCCGACCCCCTTTACATATGAGCGCTTGGCACGCGGTATAGCCGATAGCTGGAACGAAATAGTTTGTCACGTTCAAAAACAAACTTTATTGCAGTCTTATTCGGTTAGCAGAATTCATCCTCGCTTGATTCCTGATTCGCAGGCTATTTTCCAAATGAACTATTCAAACTGGATGAACGACCCTAGTCCAGAACCTGCCATTCTTATTGGGAAGCAATATGTTGTCAAATGCGACATATCCACCTGTTTTCCAAGTATATATACGCATTCTTTGTCGTGGGCGATTATGGGTAGGGATAGGGCGAAACAAGACAGGACAGTTCGTCCAGATAACTGGGCGAATAAAATTGACAAATTGCTTCAAAATGTGTCCGACGGTGAGACCCACGGGCTATTGATTGGACCACATTCTTCGAATGTAGTCTCAGAACTAATTCTTACAGTCATCGATGCCAATTTATACAATAAAGGCTATCGATTTATTCGTAATATTGATGATTACAACTGTTACGTCGCTTCACAACAAGAGGGCGAGGGTTTTATCCTCTCGTTACAAGAAGAACTGTCCAAGTTTCGCCTGAGACTGAATCAAAAGAAAACTGAGGTACTGGAATTACCCATGGCGCTCTCACAAAGCTGGGTGAATTCTTTAAGGCGTAATGAGCCAATTAAGTCGGATCCGCTTGGATACAAGGACGTGTCATCCTTTTTGGAATACGCGATCAGCCTACTTCCCTCTTATCAAAATAATGCCTCAATATTGTTGTATGCATTTAAAATGCTCACATCGCATTCGTTGAACCCTTCGGCAAAAGCCTATTTTCGAGATTTTGCTATACACCTCGCAATCGTATATCCATACCTTCTGCCGACATTTGAGGAAACGGTAATTGAGCCGTTGAACATGAGCGAGGAATATATCGAGTGCCTCTCAAACAGCATCATCTATGAGTGCCTTAATCGTGGCGACTATCTTTCGGTTTGCTACGGACTTTACTACGCAATTAAATATGACTTTGAAATTGATGTACCCGAATTTGAGGATATCGAAAAGTCCAATGACTGCCTGCTGTATTTATTCGTCTATTTATACGCCAAGCACTTTAAAAATAAAGCTTTGCTTGATCGGCTAAACGATCTTGCAGAGGAATTTCCTGAAGAAGGTCGCGAATTTGAAGAGATGTGGCTTTTTCTCTACCATATACGATCAAAAGAGTGCTTACCGTCTGATGAGTGGAAGGCCATTAAAAAGAGGGGAATCAAGTTCATTAAACCCGAATATTTAAAATAATGACTGGATGTAATTATTTTCGTCTGCAGAGGTGCAACTATGACTGGGCGTATTCCTTGGACGCGATATTCAGGTGAAGATATAGAATCGGTTCTAGCGACGTTAATTTCTCTTGAAGAGCGTGACGCCATTAAAATTCGACCTTCTAGGGGCGATGGTGGAATTGATCTTATCGTTTACCCTGATACCGAAACGGTCAATGTATATCAAATTAAGAAATTTGCTGAAAACCTAAAGAGCAGTCAGAAGGCTCAGATTGAGAATTCGTGGAAAGAATTATTGACAACTACTGCTGATTTGCATTTAAAAATCAATAACTGGCATCTTGTGATGCCATTAGATCCCACAAACGAGAATCTAAGATGGGCTAAGGAACTGGTTGAACCTTCTGGTACTAAATTCATCTGGGATGGCCTTTCAAGAGTTGATGGCTGGGCGTCCAAACACCCAGAAGTAATAAATTATTACTTTTCAAATGGAAAAGAAGAGGTCTCTGAGTATGCTGCGAAGCTGCTCTCCTTGGCCAATCTTCCAGACTGCAGCGATCCAGCCATTCTCGAGAGTAGGCTGCGCGATCTTTGTTCCAATCTAGATAAACTGGATCCATACTATGCATATTCAGTTCACGTGCTCTCAGAATACGACAAACGCGATGATCTTTGCCCACGTGTCCCTGGTGTTGTTATGTCCCAAATTCTAGTAACCCCTGGAGCGGGCCGAATCGCAATCGACGTAATTGAAAAAACGCCAATTGCTTCAATGCTGCATCCATTAACCTTTTCAGTGAAAATCATTGCAGGGACCGACGATGAAAAAGAGCAAGCCCAGAATTTTATTGAATATGGCGTGCCCTTCTCTTCGTTGCCAGCGGAAGTAATTGATCAAAATTGCCAATTACCTGTTGGACGTTCCTGCGATGGTATTCGAAAGGGAATCATTAAGGCCCTTGACCTGCCCGTATCAAATTGCATAAGAACGGCCTCTTTATTCTGGGAAGGATGCGGTGAACTGCGGTTAATAGTTGACAAAGCCACCCATGGAACTAAAGGGGTATTCTTTTCTGCCCACGATGCGACGGAAACATTCAGATTGAACTTTAAGTGGAATGCAAGTCAGCCCGGCGGCACCATTAACTACGAGTTTTCATTTAGCAATTTAGCCAATAAACGCTCTCGAGACGTTGCAAGAACCTATCGATTCTTAAGCGAAGCCACTGATAAAAAAGTTGAGCTCCGAATCAATGGCATGAGCGCTCTCTATTTTAATCTCGGCATTAGGGAAGATCTGGTTGTGACAGTTAATGATATATACAGTCTGGCGGTTGCGTTAGAAACCGTTAACGGGGCCGCGGACAGCGAGATGCCATTTCCTGACCTTTGTGAAGCTACTAGAGGAGAAATTGCAAATCTAAGAGTTGCAGCAAGGCTGCTCGATGGCGAAGCAGTTGTATATAGCTGGGAATCACATGGGTTTAATCTAGAAGGGGATGAAGTCCAAAACTTTGAATACCCCTCTTTAGCGCGCTGGATTAAGCCTTTAGCTGTTAAGCTTGGAAGCAAAGAGGCATTCTGCGGTTTTGCGCAGACTACTCTAGTAATTGGTTCTTCAGAGTGCTCAACAGACCAAATAAATGATTCTGAACGTAAGCTAGTCTTAAACCCAGATGATCAGTACGGTAACAAAGCTATATGTGTAATGGTTTCACCAAATGAAGATGTACTGAAGGACCGAGATACTTTATGGACCGTTCGTCCTCCAAAAGTAGACGACTGGTTAACAATGGTTGAAGCTGCCGAATCATCAGCTGGAGGTTTAAAGCAATTGTCAAAGTAGGCTATTCTTACGATTTCCACCTGTAAGGGTCCTTTGTTACAGACTTAGGATTTTATGAACGCCAATCGACTCGAGGCGATTCATCCTTTCACCGATTGGCAAAACGATTTACACCTAATTTTGCGAATCGATTACAGGCTTTTAGCCTGCCCGTGCCTTGATCTCGCTACACTAATACCTACTGCTACCAGGACATTTCCTGGTACATCTTTCATTGGCTCTTGCGAAGATCGGAGCGGTTATGTTTGCCACCGCGTTCTACACCAGCCGACACTACATTCTGCTTACCGTCATGGCCTGCCTATGCGTTTTGCTGGGCGGGCCTTCTTATGCCGCGGGCGCGGATAGCCTGTTCATTGCGGGCGACACGTACTGCGAACCGGGCGTGTCGGGTCCCGGATGGACTTGGACAGATAAAGATCATCTTGAGCTTAACGGCTATGCGGGCGAGGCCATCGGCGCCGACGGCGACCTGGTGGTGACGCTTGTGGGGCAAAACTCTGTGGTCGAGACGTATGCGCCCGATGCGGACATTTCCATGAGCGGCATGGAGGTGTGGGGAAACCTTACGCTTTGCGGCCCCGGCTCGCTCACGGCGACGGGTTCGCAATGCGGGATCCATGTGGCCCAGGCGCTGGTGGTGGACGGCTGCACGGTCGATGCCAGGGCCGACGGAGCAGGCGTTCTTGACCAGGCTGTTGCCGGCGTTGCCGCAGGCAGCTTGACAGTACGTGGCGGCGGGCGCGTTGTTGCCGCGGGCGCGGGATCCGATACTGGCTTGCGCTTTTATGGTGTGCGTTTGCTCGACGAGGGGTTTGGTGCTGACGTTGCGAGCGAGACGCTTGTCGTGGATGCCTCCTGGCTGGATGCGACCGGTACGGATGCCGGCGTTGCCTGCAATCGCGGGTCGCTCGTGGCTGCGCACTTTGTGACTCCTGCAGGCGGAGCCTTTGGCGCTGCCGGCGTGGTGGATGCTGACGGGGCCGTGGCACCGCACGTGGTCATTGAGCCCGATGGTGCCACCGCCCCGGCGGGGGAGACCGTTACACCCGGCGGCGAGGTGCCGGGGGATGACACGGGCGAGACTACTGGTGGCGCCGACCCCGCTGCGAGGCAACCCGGTGCGGGGCCGGCGACGGATCCTGCGGTGAAACCCGCAGCAACGTCGCTCAAGACAACGGTCACCAAGACCACAGTCACCAAAACGACCAAGCCCAAATCCGCTATGGCAACAACACCGGCACTTCCCAAGACCAGCGACAGCCACTGGATAGCTGCCTCTTTAACGCTATTCCTGCTGGGGACAGTGCTTCTGAGCGCCGCATATCGCCGCTAATGCGGTACGACGCACCTGGCAGCAATACAAGAGCTCTGTAGGAGCTTTAAGGGCAACGCTTTCTTATTACTTCTCTGTACCACCTTTGGGGGTAACCACCGTGCCATACCTTGGTGCTATACTCGGAGCCCTAAGGAAGTGGTTCATATGTACTTGAGCGATACTAAGATTCAGGAGCTAATCGACAGCGAGGTTCTGCTCCATGCCGATGCTTCGAACATCGGACAGGTTACGTATGACTTGCGCACCGACGGCTTCTACATTAACGAGAACAAGCAGTCCGAGGTCGAACTCGGTCCTGGTGATTCGACATTCGTCTCTTGCGTTGAATGTGTTGCGTTGCCAAACGATTTGACCGCTAGCGTACTTCTGCGTAATTCGCGCATTCGCCAGGGGCTTTCTTTGGATGCGCCGCTATATTTCCCCGGACATGGAACACGGCTGTTTTACCGTGTTACAAACGTAAGCGGCAACACTATTACGCTCGATAAGTCAAAGGGTATAGCGCAGGTTGCATTCCAGCGCGTTGATGGCATGGTGGCCCATCCTTACCACGGCGCTTTCTCTGATGAGCTCAACTTTAAAGGACTTGCAGATTATTCCGACGTCTATGCCGGGGAACTTAAAAAGGTCGAGGACAAGAAGGAAGAAATCATCAATATCGAGTCCCGTATCTATGGCAACGTCCTGGCCCTCTTCGCCATTTTCGCTGCGATCTTTACGCTCGTAAACGTCAACGCCGGAGGTCTGTCCTCCAATATAACAACCGTCAACTTTGTTGCACTCGACCTGCTGATTATTGGCGGTTTTCTGGTCCTAGCGTCCGCAATCGAGGCCTTCCTTGTTAAGGACAAAGAAAAGAAGGCGAGGTTGCCTCTTGCATTAGGTATCGTTTGTATTGTCGTGGCAGTGGTTCTTGCATTTCAGTAAGTAGGGCGGCTCAAGTCGTGGGAGACTTGACCTAAGGTACGATCAATTGCTCCTGAGTGAGGGTATTGGCTTACGCCAATACCCTCACTTTCTTTGAATAGGGCAACAAACAGGGCCAGCTGTCAGAGTTCGTGTCTTATAGGAATAATTCAATTCACGCCGCGTTACATCCAGTCTGCTCTTTATACTCGGATATCAACACTAAGGAGGCAGCCGTGCTTTGGAGCTATGTTCAGCTTGATGATGGCACCCAGTTTGCCTACTCAGAGACAAGAGAAGACGGAACCGTTCGCGTAGCCGTCGAGCGCCCGATTGAGACATGATTTCGACTACCGACATATCCACCGCGGTCTCCCGCGTGCTGACTCAATACGACGTCAGCGAAGCGTATTTATTTGGCTCGTTTGCCCGAGGCGAGCAAACGCCCGATAGCGATATTGACTTGCGCCTAGTCTGCGGCAGCACCATGACGTTCGGCACGCTTTACGAACTCTCTCATGAACTCGAGAAGGAACTTGGGCGAAAGGTCGATATCGTCACCAACCCACCAGAGCACATGCGCCCGCCCTTCCGCAAAAGCATCGAGCAGGAAGAGGTGCGCATCTATGAAGTGCTGTAAGCAGGACGAGCAGCTTGCGAATACCAGCCCGAGGCCTTTCCCTTTCAAAGAACCCAACCCGGAGACCCTCGAGGCCATTCGCGAAGGTGATGCATACTTTGCGGCAGGGGGGTCCGGTCGCTTCGACAACGGCGCTGATCTTATCGATGCAGCTCTAAAAGCTCCTGAAGTGTGAAAGAGTTTAACCACCGAAGAGACGGTCGTCTTGGAGGTGCCAGATCGGCGAGGTACGTACCTCGCCATTTTTGTACGATTTGAATCAAATGTCTAAGCATTTGAACCTGCATATCGACGAGGTCGGCAATGCGGATAAGCCTTTTTCTGCCTAGCGGCAGGCCTAATTCGCGATATCCTTCATGTGTTATACTTGAGCCATAAATTCTGTTTCAAGTATTCGAAAGGCTTGAGATGAAGTTGTTAAAGGTTTGCTTCGACCATCTCACGATGTTCGAAGACGGGTTATTCGATATCGATTTGTTCGCCTCCGACCGCGTGACGGCCTCCGATGAGTCGGCTTTCGAACTGGCGGACCATCTCTACGTGAATAGCGTCGTTGCGCTGGCGGGCATTAACGCTACGGGCAAGACGACAGCACTGAACCTGCTGGAGCTCGCCTGCCGCATTGTTGACGGCTCTCCGGCGCGCGGCGGCGGGCTCCCATCAACGTTCCCCGCCGCGTTCGACGGCCCGTCCAAGCTCAAGTGCGTCATATGGCACGCAGATCGTCTTTACTTGCTCGAGTCGGTGCTGCAGACTGTCGAAGGAGGCGACGACGGTCCCGAGCTGACGTTCTCCGATGAGGTGATTTCTTCGCTGCCAGCCAAGGCCCTCAAGCGCTCGACCCTGGCATCCTGGGCCGAAATCGAGAAACTCGCGTCCCCGCTGTGCGACCGTGCTCAGATGCCGGACTCTTGGGCGGCGCTTACGCCGCCTGACGTTTCCGTCGCAGCCGCTGTGCTCGCCAAGGACTTCGGCCATCGCATCCGAGCGATAGCATTGCGCGACGGTGGCTTCCGCCTCACTGAGCAATTCAACGGTCTCGACGACGTGCTTCGTGTTTTCGACTCTGGCATCGAGCACCTCGAGGTCCGGGACTCCGGTCGCGCCTTCGTACTGACGTTTACAGGTCGCGAGCCCATCACGATCTCCGAGCGGGGGCTCACCGAGGTGCTCTCCTCCGGCACTGTACGTGGCCTAGGGCTGGTGCAGCGCGCAATGAGGGTCCTGCGCTCCGGCGGCTACCTTTTAGTCGACGAGGTGGAGAACCACCTTAACCGCCAACTGGTTAACGTCGTGCTTGATCTGTTTGCCGCCCGCGGGACCAACCCCAACGGCGCGACGCTGGTTTTCACGACTCACTACCCGCAGCTCCTCGATCACGTGCACCGCAAGGACAACGTGTTCTTTCTCGCCCGACGCAACAGCGGTGCGCGCGTGGTGAAGTACGCCGACCGCGTGAAACGCATCGAGAACAAGAAATCGGAGGTATTCGCCTCGAACTTTGTGAAGGGGACCGCTCCGCGCTACGCCGACGTGCGCGCGCTTAAGGAGCTCGTCGCAGAGGAGGTGTCCGATGAGCGGTGATGGCGGCTTTTGCTTTTCGGGGTACCATCCGGTAATCTCCTGCGAGGGCACCGCGGAAAAGGTGACCGTGGACATTCTGCTCGAGGCGGACGCGCTCGTCTTTCCAGAGGCCGACGTCGTGGACGTCACCCGCCTGCGCAAGGCCTCCGATATCCAAGATAACTACCTCAACTTAGACTATGACTGGCCAGTCTGCATCGTCAGGGTGCTGGACTCGAGGAAAGAACGCTTCAAACTCGGCAACCTGTACGCCGGCCGCTTCCCGGTGGTTAGCTACGTGACCCATCCCGAGATAGAGGTGCTGGCCATTATTCGAGAGGGCTCGTGGAGACGCTGGCACGGCGGACGCATGAAACCGAGCGACTTCTGCAAACAGGAGCTCGACATGCACGAGGTAAAGAGGGAAGGCTTCCTCAAAAGTTATTGGGATGCCGATTCGCTTACGGCAGCCGCCAGGGAATACAAGCGACTTTCGAAGATCCCCAAGGGCGAGTTGTGCCTGGCAGACCTCATCCGGTAAAGGCTTGCAGCCACCGCAATACCCATAACGCTTCCCAAGACTACCGGCTGCCGCTTGATTGCCCTTTTCTCGGCGCTTTTCTTGCCGTGCACAACACAGCCATAACGCCCATTTCCGGAAGTGCGGGGAAAAATCGCAACCAGCCGAGCACAAACCAAATTTTGGCGTCAAAACCGCAGCTCACGAAAGGGTATAACCGGGGTCTGCTTGGCGGAACTCGGTCTTTCCCCGCACTTCCGAACTCGGAGAGTCTTAGAAGCCAGTATTGAATATCGGCAGCCACTTGCCGAAAATCCATTTGAGGGAATTCGTATCGTCGATATCATTCGAGAGGGGATGACGGGCAATGACCCACGCTTACAGTGAGATGTATCTCGAGGATGCCATGAGAACGCTGGGCGAGGCGGTCGATTTTGCCCTCTGTGACCAAGGGCTGACTCCAGCCGAGTTGACGGCGATCCTGTCGAACGCTTTAGAGATGAAACAGTTTGAGCGCGGTATGCCTCGCGTCGTCTGCGGCATGGCGGGCGACGAGCTCGCGCGCGATATTATCGCCCATGCGGGACTAAGCCCCGCCGAATGCAGGGAGATCTATCCGTTCGACCGTTCGCCTCAGTATTGGGCGGGCTGGGTTTTGGCCTATACGCAATGGAGGTGCGGCTTGGGCTTTAATGAGCTACTCGAAGTCACCCCGCTCGATTGGATCATCGGCTCGTACGATCCGCTTCACGAGGCCTCCGAAGACAAATTCGCCCAGATTGTCATTGATAAATGGAACAACGCCCAGGCAGACAAAAAGGGCCTCAAAGCGGCACGAAAGGCGGCCGGACTAACGCAAAAACAGCTCGCCGCCCAATCGGGGGTTAAGCTTCGCGCCATACAACTCTACGAGCAGAATCAGCTTGACCTACGCCGTGCCTCGGTCTACTCGGCATTGGCGCTCGCAAAAACCCTAAACTGCGCCATCGAAGACCTCGTCTGGCAACCGGTTGCCCTGGAGTACGACTCGCGGGTTATTCCATCCATAGAGCTATAAAGGAGGCAGACATGCTTTGGGGCAATGTTCAAAATGATGACGGCGCTGGCATAGCTGTTCAAGAAGATCATTCAATAGCGCACGAGGCAAATTCAACATTACCGATTTCGCTCGACGGCGTCACGTCTATCGACGATGCTATTCGGCTGACTATTGCGGTCATGCCCAACGCGCTCAGACTCTTGGAGAACTCATGATGGCGAACACGAAGCGGGGCACGCATCCGTTCGCGCCGCTCGTGCTCGACGATGCCGGTTCGCTCGAAGCTATGGCCGCGGCCGTGATGCGTCTACACAGCACGCTGATGACCGTCGGGCGCTGCTATACGACCGACGCCGCGGGCGACCGTGCCGCACTTGAGCTTGGACGCGTCGAGTCCGTACTTGCAGGTTCATTCTGTACGATATTCGGCCAATCGCCGGCCGATCGCTTCGCAGACATCTTTGACCAGGTCACCTACGTGGCCGAGCACATGGTCAAGGACCACATCTTTGAGGACGGCAACAAACGCACCAGCCTTGTCTTTGCGTTGTCCGTCTTAAGGTTCGCCGGCACTCCGGTCGTGCTGTCCGACAGCCCCGAGCCCAAAGACAATCAATACTATGCCTGGATCCAGGACCTTGTTTCCAGTCGCCGCACGACCAGCGAGCTAGCCGAAGAGCTGCGCCGCGGTTGTGTTGTAGGCTCGGGCGACCCGTCGCGCGTATAGAATCTAAGCATCCGCACGCCAGTTATTGAATGGATTGGACACCACATGGAAATCCCCAGCACCCTGTGCAGCAATGTCTACGACTTTGCGTTTTGCCCCGAGCCCTGTTACGACCGCCTGGTCGACCTCGCCGATCCCGAGGACTGGGGTCCTAGCAACCGCATCCTCAAAAACTACCTGTCGTTTTCGTTTAGCCGCGCGGTGTTCCTGACTGAGCGCGACGCGGACCAGACCGCGCCGTCCAACCTGCCGCTGGTGTTCGACGACGACCGCTGCCTGTTTAACACCGGCCTGTACACACGCCGCTACGAGACCATCTACGGTCTATTTGAGCCCAACACCAAGCCCGATGCGCGCCAGCGCTGGTTTTTGAAGGGCTTCTTTAAGGAAAGCGACCCCATGCTGGTCTCGTTTGAGTACCTGCCGTGCCGTGTGCGCTTTGCCGAGGACCCCTCCGAGCTGGTCTTTGACTACCGCCTGCCCATCCGCTCCAACATCGACCACATTCTGGGCGACGAGGAGAACCTCACGCGCATCCCCGCCAGCCTGATGGGGGAGGGCAACTCGCTGCTGCTGCGCCGCGCCTTTGAGGGCGCCGTCGTCGAGGCCGCCCGCCGCGCCGCCGCCAACTACACGCTCGCCGTGCCGCAGTTCTACGGCGGCCGGATCCAACTGCTGCTACCGCTGTGCCTAACCGGCGACAAGCCCGAGTTGGCGCTGACTATCCAGCGCGAGGACGGCTTTTACGCCGCGCGCACCTGTCTCACGCTCGACATGGCCTACAACAACGCGCGACTTATCTGCCGCCCCGAGACCTCGTGGATCAAGCGGTAAAGGGCGGTTTAGCTGCTGGTTTGTCGGCTGCCTTACGTGCGTTGACACGGCTTGCGCCCACGAATTTAAAATCGGGGGCAAAAAGTTCTTGGTAAACCACGCGCGGCTATGATAGTATCTCTTTTGCCGAAAGGCGACGGGCGATTGGCTCAGGGGTAGAGCATATCCTTCACACGGATGGGGTCACAAGTTCGAATCTTGTATCGCCCACCATCTAAAGCACAGGTCAGAGGCGTTAAGCCTCTGGCCTTTCTTCTTTTAACACCAAGGGTGACACCAAAAATAAACCGTAGTCGTCTAAGGCGTCATTTTTTTATCGAACCCTTTTTGCTGACGCCATTGCTCATTTTGTATAAAACGCATGCGTATTTTCATTGAATTCCCCATGTGATGCGAGCGCAAATATGGAGACATGGACCACATGCCCAGAGCGCCTTCCAGCGGATTTCTATCACACGGCGGTTTTTCGGCGGAACTCGTCAAGCTTTTGGTTTGCTTCCGGTACTTACCCGCATGATGCCCCGGTAGATAATCGGCCATGTCCGCAATCCACACGGCCTGGGACCGATACCAGGGGAGGCCCTCATGGACGAAATCGTCTGCGCAAACACCGCATTCCGCTACTGGCGCTGCCCACCGCAAGTGCGCGACCTTTACCCACGCCTGCCGAGCTCCGAAGACGGCTGGCGAGCCCTATCCCAAGCCCCTTTCGTAACCGACGTCCTCAAGACCCCGATTATTATCACAACAGTGCCCGGTGGCGTAAACTACCATTCGGGATTAAGAACAACAATCCACTGTGATGATGCTTCTGGAGTGGACAGCACACTGGAAACCGCGATGGGCTTTAGGGTTACCAATCCACTTGCGACGCTATTTACCATGGCGCGCTTTGTGTCTCCAACCGATCTTGTCCTTGCCATGTACGAATTCTGCGGATGGTTCTCAGTCTTTGAGCCCACCGCCGCAGCAGAAGCGGAACTAGACAAAGCCAAAGACGCTGCCGAGAATGCAACCACCGAATCCCTCTTTGACCTTGATGAAAGCCAAGACGAGGCGCAATGGAAACGCGTTTATGCGCGCGTAAAAGACAAGGAACAGGTAAATACGAAGGGGCCCAACGGACAAAAGAAAATGAATGAGGTCACAAAGCTAAAGGGCACTTCGCTTTGGATGAGAAAGCCGCTCATCGAATTACACGAGCTTCATGAGTACGCCAGCAAGATGAAAAAAAGAAAGTGGGGTACGAAGTTTTACAACGCCGCACAGCTGGTGACGGGTATAGCAGCTTCTCCGCTCGAAGTTGCAGGAATTTTGTTGCTATCGCTTCCTCGCTCTCGCGGCGGTGCCGGCTTTCGAAACGTTTACGTCAACGACCTTACGCCGCTTACCGCATCGGCGCAGAGCATTGCGGGGCAAAAAGTCTGCTACGGGGATATCGTAATCGTGAATCCAACCATAATGAAGGCAGGCATCGTGGAGATTCAGGGAGAGGTCATCCACGGATCAGGCGCCGTGCTCGACCACGATGCCAAACGCATGACGGCGCTGCAAAGTATGGGGTATGACGTCTTCCTGGTTACACACGATATGCTTAACGAGGCCGAACAGCTTGATGCGATCGTGCGAAGTCTTTGCTCGCGCTTGGGTTTGCGCTATAGGTGCAAAATAAAGGCTCAAAGGGCAGCGGAAACGGAGCTAAGGGCCAACGTACTGTGCAATTGGCTGGAAATTGGTCATTAAATGGGTGCCCTGCTCACTTCCGGGCGCCCTCGGTCGGCTGCGCGCGATGCCGCCGCCGCGGAACCGGCCCATCTACTACGTTTGACCCCGATCCCTCGACCATACCCCGTATTTCGCGAAAACCGCAAGCCGTCTACCTGCGGTTTTATTTTTGCCCGAGACGCCATGGTCGGGGGATGCCGCCCAAACGTAGTAGATGGGCCGGTTCCGTGACGGGAGGCCCCCCGGGGGCGGCCGGGCGGGTGCCGGGATGGAGGGCGGCGGCCTCGCCGCCGCCCGCGGGGCTCGCCCCGCGGGCTATGTCGGGCATCGTGGGTCCTCTCGGCCCCATGCCCGATCCACGTGCCGCAAAATATTTTCCAAAATTGTCCTTGCATCAGCGTCCGAGTTCCCGTATAGTACTTCTTCGCACGGGGGCGTAGCTCAGCTGGGAGAGCGCTTGACTGGCAGTCAAGAGGTCAGGGGTTCGATCCCCCTCGTCTCCACCCGAGCATTGAACGAGGCTCCAACGTAAGTTGGGGCCTTTTTTCATATCTATCGATTTATGCCATGTGTTGGCTGGGTAGCAACTTGGCGACATACCCATTGTTAATTACGAATATGAATGTTGATAACTTTACGTCTCTGGATGACAAAGCTAATCTGCAGCGCCAATAACAAAGAGGCCGGACGTAATGCCCGGCCTCGAAATACTCTGGTGGGCCCTCCGGGATTCGAACCCAGAACCCAGGGATTATGAGTCCCCTGCGCTAACCGTTGCGCCAAGAGCCCTTTTGAACGGTGAATGCAATTCTAACAAAGGCAACTCAGGCCTAATTTCTTCGCTTCACGTCGTGAAATACTATCATGCACGAGCAAGTCGCACAACGCAAGATCAAGTCCAATGCTAAACAACAACCAATCTAGGCGCATCGCAGAAAAGACGTGTTTTAGAAAAAGTTAAGGCCATTAATTCAGTGCTCCAACACATTTAACTGTGAAATCAACCCGATGTATTTCAAAACCATGCCGGTTTACTACGACGGATCGGCGACTCCCGAGCACCGCGCGTTCTCAGTTTGCAAAACAGCAGGTAGAGAGCCCGACGGTTGTGCGAAAAGGCGTGCGTGGTCGAACGTTCCTGATTTATCGTAGTAAACTGGCATAGTTCTGAGGCGTAAAGGAGGGGCGGGTCGTGTTCCGCGCGCCAAGTCGGCCGGCGCACGGACCGTGCGTGGGCCGCTGTCCCCGCGGGCATCGCGCGCCCCTCGGCCCTGATCGGGCCCGCGCCCCCGCGCCGGAGCCCGCGAAAGTTTTTCCAAAATTGTCCTTGCATCAGCGTCCGAGTTCCCGTATAGTACTTCTTCGCACGGGGGCGTAGCTCAGCTGGGAGAGCGCTTGACTGGCAGTCAAGAGGTCAGGGGTTCGATCCCCCTCGTCTCCACCCGAGCATTGAATGAGGCTCCAACGCAAGTTGGGGCCTTTTTTCATATAGGCACACAAGGTCAAAGGCGGCACCATGATCCTCCTGGTCGACAAGATCGAAAAAAGCTTCGGCGCTCGCGTCCTCTTTAGCGGCGCGTCTTTCCAGATCAACCCCGGCGAACGCTTTGCGCTCGTGGGCCCCAACGGCGCCGGCAAAACCACCATGCTCAAGATCATCATGGGCATCGACAGCCCCGACGCCGGCCAGGTCCAGTACGCCAAGGACTGCCAGGTAGGCTACCTAGAGCAGGAAACCAACCTGGAGCACAAGGACACCACCATCCTCGCCGAGGTCATGGCCGCCGCCAAGGAAATCCGCCGCATGGGCGAGCGCGCCAACGAGCTGCAGGCCCAGATCACCGAGCTTTCCGAGCAAGGCAAGGACGTCGACGCACTCCTTAACGAGTACGGCCAGGTCCAGGACCGCTTTGAGCACCTGGGCGGCTACGAGATCGAGAGCAACGCCCGCAAGATCCTGTCCGGCCTGGGCTTTAAGGTTACCGACTTTGAGCGCCCGTGCTCCGAGTTCTCGGGCGGCTGGCAGATGCGTATCGCGCTGGCTAAGCTCTTCCTGCGCCACCCAGACCTGCTGCTGCTCGACGAGCCCACTAACCACCTGGACCTCGAGAGCGTCCAGTGGCTGCGCGGCTTTATTGCCAACTACGACGGCGCCGTGCTCATCGTCAGCCACGACCGCGCCTTCATGGACGCCTGCGTCGACCACGTCGCCGCGCTCGAGAACCGCCGCGTGACCACCTACACCGGCAACTACAGCAGTTACCTCAAGCAGCGCGAGGACAATCTGGAGCAGATGCGCGCCAAGCGCGCCGCCCAGGAGCGCGACATCGCCCACATGCAGGTCTTCGTCGACAAGTTCCGCTACAAGCCCACCAAGGCCGCCCAGGCGCAGGAACGCATCCGCAAGATCGAGCAAATCAAAAAGGAGCTCGTCATCCTGCCCGAGGGCCACAAGCACATCGACTTTAAGTTCCCCGACCCGCCGCGCTCCGGCGATATGGTCGTGAGCCTGGAGGGCGTCTCCAAGTCCTACGGCGACAAGCACATCTACAGCGACATCGACCTCAAACTCTACCGCGGCGAGCATGTGGCGCTCGTCGGCCCCAACGGCGCCGGCAAGTCCACCCTGATGAAGATCATCGCCGGTCTGGAGCTGCCTACCACCGGCACCCGCGACCTGGGCACCAACGTCGGCGTCGCCTACTATGCCCAGCACGCGCTCGAGGGCATGACCGAATCGAACACCGTCCTGCAAGAGATCGACACCGTCACGCCCAAGTGGACCGTGCCGCAGCAGCGTAGCCTGCTGGGCGCCTTCCTGTTTAGTGACAACGACGCAATCGAAAAGCAGGTCCGCGTGCTCTCCGGCGGCGAAAAGGCGCGTTTGGCCCTGGCCAAGATGCTCGTGGCCCCCGAGGCGCTCCTGTGCCTGGACGAGCCCACCAACCACCTGGATATCGACTCGGTGGACATGCTCGAAAACGCCCTACAAAACTTCCCCGGCACCATCGTGCTGATCAGCCACGACGAGCACCTGGTGCGTGCCGTGGCCAACCGCATCATCGACATCCGTGACGGCAAGGTCACGGTCTATGACGGTGACTACGACTACTACCTCTACAAGCGCGAAGACCTTGCAGCCCGCGCCGCCGAGACGGCAGGGGAGAGCGCGCCGGCTGCGGACAAGTCCACCAAAGCCGCCGCCGTCCAGGCCAGCAGCCCCGCCGCGGC
Source organism: uncultured Collinsella sp. (assembly GCA_965151385.1). GTDB lineage: Bacteria > Actinomycetota > Coriobacteriia > Coriobacteriales > Coriobacteriaceae > Collinsella. The sequence continues at coordinate 76,698 of CBCTZJ010000005.1, forward strand.
TCCCAAGCCTGCCGAGGGCAAAAAGACCAAGGAGCAAAAGCGCGCCGAGGCCCAGGCCCGTGCCGCGCTCAACAAAAAGCTCAAGGGCGTGCGCAACCAGCTCAAAAAGATCGAGGCAGAGCTGGACAAAAAGCGTGCCCGCTATGACGAGCTTATGGAATTGATGGCAAGCGAAGAGCTTTATGCCGATCAGGACAAGTTCAACGCCGCGCTGGGGGAATATAACGGCCTTAAGCAAGAGCTGCCCAAGCTCGAGGACGAATGGCTGGAGCTTTCCACCCAGATCGAAGAGGAGACCGCGCGTGAACTCTCGTAAGGCCGCTGCCGTGGCGATGACCATCATCGCCATCGCCTGTCGCATCTGCGGCATCTTTATGAGCGCGATGACCGTGCTGCTGTGCTTTAGCGGCCTCACCGCCAAGTTGCAAATCGTTGGCTTTGTCGTTGAGCTTTCTCGCGCGCTGCCGGGTGCCATCGCCGGCTACGGCGTCATCACATCGCCTTTTGGCGGCGTGTTCCGTCTGGATTACGCCATCGTCGCCGTCATCCTGTTTGTGGCCGATTACCTGCTCACGCGCGCCTCGCGCCGCGTCCGCTAGGGGAGCGACATGTCCAGCAACTACTTCATGAACCTGCTCGCCAGTGCCGTCGCCGTCATCGTGGGTATCGTCATCCACGAGAGCGCGCACGCCGCCGCAGCCTGGGCGCTCGGCGACAAAACGGCACGCTCGCGCGGTCGCGTCTCGCTCAACCCGCTCAATCACATCGACCCGTTTGGCACCGTCCTCCTGCCGCTGCTTATGCTCGCGGCCGGTGGCCCGGTGTTCGCCTTTGCCAAGCCCGTGCCCGTCTACCTCAACAACCTCAAGCACCCCAAGCGCGACGAGGTCCTGGTGAGCGCGGCCGGTCCTGCATCGAACATCGCGCTCGCGTGTCTCGCAGCCGCCCTCATGCACGCGACATACGGCAACCTCTACACCAGCATGTCCTTTGCCGTAGCCTCCCAAATCATGAACTTCGGTGCCACGTTTATCGTGGTCAATCTGTCGCTCGCGTTCTTTAACCTCATCCCGATCCCGCCGCTCGACGGCTCATCGATCATCGTGCCCTTCCTCAAGGGCAAGGCACTCGCCAACTACTACCACTTGCAGCAATACGCCATGCCCATACTTATCATCGTGCTGTACCTGCTGCCCATGTGGACCGGCATCGACGTGATCGGGCGGTATTTCGACGTTACCGTGTATCCGCTGGCCGAGTGGCTGCTCAACTTCGCAATCGTCGGTATCTAGGGTAAACTTACAGGTCGACCGTGCAAATCGGTCCCAACATGCACCCAAACCGCGCCGCGAAGGCGCCGTCAAAGGAGGTCGAAGATGTCGTATCGCGTGTCGACGCAGATCTACAGCGGACCGTTCGACCTGCTGCTGCAGCTGGTAACCCGCCAAAAAGTTGATATCGGCGCCATCTCGATCAGCGAGGTGGCCGAGCAATATCTGGCCGAGGCCGAGCGCATCGAGGCGCTGGACCTGGACGTGGCGAGCGACTTTTTACTGGTTGCGGCAACCCTTTTGGACATCAAGGCTGCCTCGCTGGTGCCCCAGGAAACCCCGCGCAAGTCCGACGACGATGACGAGGACGATGAAGACCTCGAGGAGCTTAGCGCGCTCGACGGCGATGCCCTGCGCGAGGTCCTGATTCAGCGCCTAATCGCCTACAAGCAGTTTAAGGGTGCGGCGGCAGCCCTTGGCGCGCGCATGCAGGCCGAAAGCCGCATGCATCCGCGCGTAGCCGGCCCCGACCCCGAGTTCCTAGGCCTTATGCCCGACTACCTGGCCGGCATCACCCTGCGTGGCCTCGCCGTCATCTGCGCCGACCTGGATGGCAAGCGCCAGACCTTCCTGCTGGAGGCCGAGCACGTGGCACCGCATCGTGTGCCGCTCGACCTGACCGTGGCCTCGGTCGATCGCTTTACCATGGCGCACCAAACCTGCACCTTCCGCGAGCTGTTGGACGGCGACGCCACCACCGAGCAGCTCGTCGTTACCTTCCTGGCCATGCTCGAGCTCGCCAAACGCGGCTCGCTTACGCTGAGCCAGGACGAGATCTTTGGAACCATTCAAATCAACCGCGTCGAGGGCGCCGAGGCATACGTGCCCGGCGAGGGCCCCGAGCTCACCGAATAGGAGCGACCAACCATGTCAACCCTTTCCACGCTGGAGGCAAACAGCCTCAAAGGCGCCCTCGAGGCGCTGCTGCTGGTGTCGAGCGACCCCGTGAGCGCACCCGCGCTGGCAGGAGCGCTGGATATCGCCCCGGGCGAGTGCGCGTCGCTTTTGGCCGAGCTCAAGGTAGAGTACGAGGAGGCCAACCGCGGTTTTCAGCTCCGCGAGGTCGCCGGTGGCTGGCGCCTGTTTACGCATCCCGCCTATCACGACGTGGTCGAGGCCTACGTGCTGAGCTGGGACACGCAAAAGCTGTCGCAAGCGGCGCTCGAGACCCTGGCCGTCATCGCCTACCACCAGCCCGTCACGCGCGAGGTGGTCAAGGGCATCCGCGGCGTCAACTCTGACGGCGTCATCGCGTCGCTCGTGGACAAGGGCCTGGTGCGTGAGCTCGGCCGCGACCCCGAGCGCGGTCAGGCCATCATCTACGGCACGACCAACGCCTTCTTGGAAAAGTTCGGCCTGCGTTCCACCCGAGACCTGCCCGATCTGGAGCAGTTTGCCCCCGACGAGCAGTCGCGCCAGTTTATCCGCGAGCGCCTGAGCGGCCGCAGCATTCAGTCCACCCTCGAGGAGCAGGCCGAGGACCTGGACGAAGAGCGCGAACTGATCGATACCGATGTTGAAGATGTTGAGGCAGTCGAGGACTTGGAGACCCTGGTCGTCGACGAGACCTCGGAGGATTTGCATGACGAGGACTAACGAAGCAGGGGAGACGCGCACCTCACGTGCCGCGGGCGTCACAACGCCCGTGAGCGACACCCAGCCCGTCTACCCGCACACCATGCGCCTGCAGCGCTTTTTGGCTCGCGCGGGCGTGGCGAGCCGCCGTGGCTCGGAGGACCTGATGACCGCCGGACGCGTGACCGTCAACGGCCAGGCCGCGACCGAGCTAGGCACCAAGGTCGACGTCGACCGCGACCATATCGAGGTCGACGGCATGCCCGTCAAGCTCGACCAGGGTGCCGTGTACCTGATGCTCTACAAGCCGACTGGCTACCTCACCACCATGAGCGATCCGCAGGAGCGCCCTTGTGTGGCCGATCTGGTCCCGCGCGACCGCTTTCCGGGGCTCTTCCCGGTGGGTCGCCTAGACCGCGACACCACGGGCCTTTTGCTCTTTACCACCGACGGCGACCTGTCGCAGGACCTGCTGCACCCCAGCAAGCACGTTTACAAGACCTACCAGGCGCTGGTGGACGGCCACCTGACCGATCGCGACTTAGAACCACTCCGTCGCGGCATCGAGCTCGACGATGGCCTGTGCCAGCCGGCAATCTGCCGCGTCATTAACGCTCGCGAGGCCGAGGCGGTGGCCCCACAGGGCATCAAGCCCGGCACCACCGCCCTGGAGGTCATCATCCGCGAAGGCCGCAAAAACCAGGTCAAGCGCATGCTGAGCAAGATCCACCACCCCGTGATCCGCCTGCACCGCTGTAACTTTGCCGGTCTGGAGCTCAAGGACGTGGCTAAGGGCTCGTGGCGCGAGCTCACCGACCGCGAGGTGCAGATTCTCAAGGCCGGCGGCATCCCGCCCAAGCAGGCCAGCTCCAAGCGGGGCGCCGCGCCGGCGACCAACACAGCGAGCCGCACGCGTCACCACGGCAGCCACGGTTCCGCGCCCAAGCGCAACACCTACCGCGAGCGATACACGGGCTAGTCAGTCCGCCACGCCCCAGCGACTGCGTCCCATACCAGTACGTCAACCACCGAAAGGAAGCATTGCATGATCGTCGCCATCGACGGCCCCGCCGGGTCCGGCAAGTCCACCATCGCCAAGGAGATCGCCCGCCAGTTGGGCTTTAACAAGCTCGACACGGGCGCCATGTATCGTGCCGTTACCTTCGCCGCGCTCGATCGCGGCATCGACTTGGACGACGAGGCAGCCATCAACGGGCTCGCCGAGCAGATTGAGATTCGCTTTACCAATGGCACCGGCGAGGACACGCGCCTGACCATCGACGGCAAGGACGCCTCAGCCGCCATCCGCACCCCGCAGGTCGACGCCAACGTATCCAAGGTCTCGGCCTACC